>JBBAXA010000015.1:47715-87128 GCA_040396935.1 Pirellula sp. | reverse complement strand
TGCCAATGAGTTCGAACTCAAAACTCCCAGGAACCTCTCGATTATGAATCCCTCCAATGATTCAACCGAACATCGACCTCCGGAAAATCTACCCTTTCGGTTTGCCTCGGTATGTCTCGGTGTCATTGCGGAGGTGACCCTCGGTGCAGTCCTCGGTTATTGGCTCGATCAGCAGTTCGGCACAGTCTTCTTTATGCTGGTCGGCTTAAGCCTAGGGATGATTCTGGGGACATGGAACCTCATTCAATTCGCTCGCCGATGGACGCCTACTGCGAAACGATCGAGACGCGAAATTCGCGATGACGATGCGGATGATCAACTCCGCCAGGAAACGTGAGGTTGTCTAAGTATCCACGAATCGTTGACTCGAATCCAGGTCTCTGGTCTCTCGATCGTGCCTGTCCTCGGGATCGAGAGGACAGGGTCAGGCTCTCATTCGGCCAATCTAAGCCAAGAACGGCTAAGCTTCATTTGCGTTTCGAGTCGGAACGCTTGAGGGAGATGGCATTTTGTTTGGTGACGTGGTACCGGGAACGACTCGCGGCCCACCGATCGTAGAGTCGATGATACGCTTCAATTCATCGGACTCCACGACTTCCACCTCGATCAAACGCAACGCCAACGCCTCAAGAGCGGGACGTCGCTCTGTCAAGATCGTTCGAGTGTGTTGGATTGCTTCGTCGATGAGTCGCTTCACCTCTTGATCGATTTCTCTCGCTGTCTGTTCCGAATACTCGCGGCCAAACGAGTCGCCGGCGGAGGTCGCCAAGAACGGGGAGCGATTGCCTTCCCGGAAATTGATGCGTCCCATGCGGCTCATCCCATATTCCATGACCATTCCGCGGGCGATTTGCGTTGCACGTTCGAGATCGTTTTGCGCTCCGGTACTGATATCCCTGAAGACAATCTCTTCGGTGATGGTCCCGGCAACGAGTACTTGCATTTGAGATTCGAGTTCCGATTGAGTTACCAGATATCGATCTCCCTCGGGGCGTTGCATCGTATATCCGAGAGCTGCGATGCCTCGCGGGATGATCGAAACTTTGTGTACCGGGTCGGTGTTCGGGAGTGAGTAAGCGACGAGGGCGTGACCAGCTTCGTGATAGGCGACTCGTCGCTTTTCCTCTTCGCTCATGATCCGCTTCTTTTTCTCAAGACCGGCTGTCACCCGCTCAACCCCATCATTGAATTCGTCTTGGCCGACCGTATCTTTTCCTTTTCGGGCCGCGAGCAATGCTGCTTCGTTGACCAAATTGGCGAGGTCGGCTCCCACGAAGCCAGGAGTGATCGCTGCGACTTGTCTCAACTCGACATCCGAGGCAAGCTTGACATTTTTGACGTGTACTTTGAGGATATCTTCACGACCTTGTTTGTCCGGCCGATCGACCAAAACGTTCCGATCGAATCGACCTGCTCGCAGTAAAGCGGGGTCGAGTGTTTCAGGACGGTTCGTAGCAGCCATCACAATCACGCCGGCATTTGCATCGAAGCCATCCATTTCTACGAGCAATGCATTGAGTGTTTGTTCTCGTTCGTCATGGGAACCTGGAATGTTTCCAACACGACTCTTGCCGAGAGCATCTAATTCATCAATGAAGATGATGGATGGAGCCTTGGCGGTCGCCTGCTGAAACATATCGCGAACGCGAGCAGCACCCACCCCGACGAACATTTCAACAAAGTCGGATCCCGATAAAGAGAAAAAAGGAACGCCTGCCTCTCCCGCAATCGCCTTGGCAAGAAGTGTTTTCCCCGTACCTGGCGGTCCGACGAGCAACACCCCACGAGGAATTCGACCGCCGAGTTTTTGATACTTTTCTGGTTGCTTCAAGAAGTCCACTATCTCGCGGACCTCCTCGACGGCTTCGTCGATACCAGCGACATCGTCGAACGTGATGCCGACATCCTCTTGGGCATAGAGCCGGCCGCGCGACCGCGCGAACTGCATCGGCGAGTTGATACCCCCAAGTTTGCGCATGACGAATAAGAAAATGGCGGTTACAACCAACAAAGGTAACAGGAAGAACATGAACCACTGTGAAAAAACACTCGCACCTGGCGCATTACTCCATGGAATATTGGAGCTATCCAGTTTCTCTCGAAGCTGTTTATTCGTGAACTCAGAACTGTCCTTGACAGATTGGAACTTCACGTTTTGACGGATAGCGCCTTCTCCACCGTCCTGCACAGGGATCCAGTCTAGTTTGCCCGTAACAACTTTCTCATCTACCTGAACATCTCGGAGGTTTCGCAGCCTGTATCGCTGTTTGTCTACGATGACCTCGATTTCTCCTGTCGCACCGTCAACGAGGTCCGTTTTGCCTCTTTCCTGGAATCGCGTGTTTTCGATCAAGGCGATAAGATCGGGATATCGAACCGATTGGATCATGGAATTCGAGACGAGCATCAGTGTCCCGAAGACGACCAGCAGTGCGACCAACGTATACATCATCCAGGAATTTTGGGGCGAGGCGCCGCCCGAGCTGGAAGACGATTTCTTTTCTGGCTTATGGTCGCTGGTCATTCGAATGGAAAGGTATCTATTGAGCGGGAAGTAACGATCATGGAAACGACGTAATTATGCATCGTTAGGGAGGGCTGGGCAGTGTTTGGCGTTGAGGTTTTTCTGGGAACGACCTAGAATCTGTGGGATAAATTCAAAGGCGGGAACGTTTTGCGACGGATGCGACGACTCTGCCGATTTTGCGTTCGCGGGATGGACTCCCGATATCGGAGTAGATTCGTTGAGCCAAATTCGCAACGTTGCAGTCTTGGGCTCGACAGGCAGCATCGGTCGAGCGGCACTGGATGTGCTTCAAAAACTCGGAAACTCCCACCGAGTCGCGGCGATTTCCTGCCACTCTCAATTCTCACTTCTCGAGGACCAGATCGCTTCTGCAGCACCAAGGTACGCGATCGTGGCGGAAGGGTCGAGCGGTGCGCGGAGCTGGCAAGCGCTTGTCAATGGCCGTTCCCCCGAGACGAAACGATTATTGGGAACCGATGCGATCAACCGCATCGCCGCGAGTCCTGAAATCGACACGGTGGTAGGAGCGATTGTGGGAGTCGCCGGTCTCGAGAGCTCGCTGGAAGCGGCTCGTGCTGGGAAACGGCTTGCGCTAGCCAACAAAGAGTCCTTGGTGGTAGCAGGAGCCATTCTCATCGAGGCAGCGAGGCAGAGCGGGGCCGAGTTGCTTCCGGTCGATAGCGAACATTCCGCCATTTTTCAGTGTTTGCAATCCCATAGTGAACGCGGCGATCTGAAAAGGATCGTGCTGACCGCAAGCGGTGGCCCGTTGCGAGACTGGCCAATTGAACGATTGAGTCAAGCTACCGTAGCAGACGCGTTAGCCCATCCGACCTGGAACATGGGACGCAAGATCACGGTCGATTCTGCGACCATGATGAACAAAGCCTTGGAAGTGATCGAAGCGAAATGGCTCTTCGGGCTCGAACCGGAACAAATCCATGTCGTAGTGCACAGCCAATCCATCATCCATTCCATGGTCGAATACTGCGACGCTTCGGTGATCGCTCAAATGAGTCCCCCGGATATGCGACTTCCCATTCAGTATGCTCTTACCTATCCCCAAAGAGCACAGGCCTCCTCCAAGCCAATTGATTGGACGCAATCGATGCAACTGGACTGGAAGCCCGTCGATCCAGAACGCTACCCCTGTTTGCAACTCGGATTCGAGGTTGCCAAGAAAGGGGGCTCTTGTGGAGCCGTTCTCAATGCCGCCAATGAAGCGAGCGTCGAGTTGTTCCTGCAGGGCAAAATTCGCTTGACGGATATCGCAAACATTTGTCGTACGGTCCTAGCTCAACATCACTACAGTCCCTCTCCTTCGCTCGCTGAATTGCTCCAACTGGATCGATGGGCGAGAAACGAAGTCCTACGCTGGATAAATCATTCATGACTGATCCTATTGCAATCGATCTTGTCACCTCTACGCTCGATCTGTTTCCACCCATTTTGGCCGCAGAGCCAGGGATGATCGAACGCTGGGTGAGTTTTCTCTACAACATTCTTCTGGTCGCGTTGGGCCTAGGGTTTGTTATCTTTGTGCATGAACTCGGACACTTCCTCGCTGCCAAGATATTCGGCGTGCAGTGTGACAAATTCTATGTAGGATTCGATCCACCTCTTTCGATTGGTCCAATCCGTCTCCCCTCCAAACTCTTTCACTACAAATGGGGAGAAACCGAATATGGAATTGGGATCATCCCTTTGGGTGGTTATGTGAAAATGCTCGGACAAGACGATGACCCCCGGAACGCTGCTGCAGAGGCCGAGAGAAGTCGAGACCCCAATGCGCCTGCAGGTGAAGTGCGCATCCATCCCCGCTCGTATGCTGCCAAGAGCGTTTTTGCCAGAATGGTCATCATCAGCGCAGGGGTCATCATGAACCTGATTTTTGGTGTATTGATGGCTGCCTTTGCGTTTTATGTAGGGGTTCCTTACGATCCATCGGTGATTGGTACCGTCATCCCGGGAGATCCCGCTTGGGTCGCTGGAGTCGAGCCGGGGGACCGAGTCACGCAAGTCAATCGAATGAAAGACAACGAGCTGTCTTTTCGAGATATGCAGCAATCGGTGATCTTTGCAGGGCTGCGCAACCACGAGAAACCAGTCTCTCTCGAGTTGCAGCGAGGCGAGGATAAGCTATCGAAGGAACTGGTGGGGACGATTCAGCATTCGGATCCATCTCGCAATATCAACATTCTAGCGCTTGGCATACGAAGCACGCTCATTACGAAATTTTCCAAGGGAGAGCCTCTAGCCAAATCGTACATGAAGGATTCCAGCCTATCGGCATCGGAACTGCCAGAGTTGAAACCCAACGACATTGTGGTAGGTATCAACGGTCAACCGCTGCCAGTCTCTAAGTTTTCTCCAGTCCCCTTGGAATACGAATTGGATCGACTGCTCCATCCTCGTCATCGCGAAGATGTGACGCTTCAAGTTCAGCGGTTGAAAGACGGTCCCACTGGAAATACGGAAGAGCGAATCCCGGTCGATGTCGTTTGCAAGCCTGTCAAGATGAAGTCCATGGGCTTGCGATTTCTTCCCGGTCCCATTGCGACGGTCAAGCCCGGTTCGGTCGCTGAAAAAGCCGGGGCCCAAGCCGGTATGAAGATTGTTGCGTGGGAGGATAAACCGGTCGAGGATGCTCTCTCGTTCCTTCTTTCGATCGCCGCTAAGTATGGTCAGAAAACGAATATCACTTTGGCAGGAAAGGAGAACGAGCAAGTAAAAATGGAATGGACAGTTCCAGAGTCGTTTCCCCTCGTACTCAGTGAATTGATGTTTGCTCCCGTCGGTTTGGAATTGCCAGGGACTGGAATGGTTTACTCGGTCAGCAATATCGTTGGTTCGGTCAGCCAGGGTTCCTCAGCCTCCAGAGCGGGGCTGCAACCGGGCGATAAGATCCTCAAGGTGAAGTTCTCACCTCGCTCCGAAGCGGATGAAAAATACTACAGCGAGGTGGTTGGCTCCGCATCCTTGAAGGAAGGGCATCCTGTCAACAACGCTAGAAGTATGCAGTACTGGTTGACCACCCTGCAGCTCATGCGTATCGGAATGCCTGTCTCGCTCCATTTCGAACGGGAGGGAAAGACGGAGCAATGCGAGGTCGCCATAGAACAGGACCAGGATTGGACATCACCAGATCGTGGTTTCCAGTTCGTACCTTTGACACGCACACACCAGGTCAATACCGTCGGAGACGCACTCCGGCTAGGTTGTTGGGAGATTTACCGTCGGGCTGGAAACGTGCTCGAATTCTTGGAGCTTCTCGTGAAGGGTAGACTACCTTTTCGCGCTGTTGGTGGACCGGGGGCAATTGCCGTCGAGGCGACCGACGCTGCCTCGAAAGGTATTTCTCCACTCCTGATGTTCCTCACGTTGTTGAGCGCTAACCTTGCGATCATCAATTTCTTGCCGATACCTGCCCTCGACGGTGGTCATATGGTCTTCCTCATCGCTGAAGCGATTCGAGGGAAGCCTGCGGATGAAGAATTCGAAGGCCGTATTCGGTTGGTAGGTGTGATCGCTCTACTCTGCTTGATGATCGCTGTCGTATTCAACGACGTCATCAATCTATCGAGATTTTTCCGAGGCTGATAAACCCTGTATCGAGTCGGGCGATACGTCGGAGGAGCGACCGATTTCAAGATAGGTATGCCATTGGATCGGGGCTGGTAATCGCGGGACTGAACTCAACTCGATATGCACGATTCGGCGATGCTCCGTGACGCTCCGACTGGAAATCGATGCATGGGAAAGTAAGGGACGCATGAACATGACGCTTCCTCGCTCGCAGTAAACTGGTTCTCCAGCGGCTTCGTTTCCAGCGGAATGACCAAACTGCAACGATTTGCCGTGCAAGTGGCTACCCGAACGAACATACAGAGGACCATTGTTTGGTCCCATAGAATCCAGGTGGATACGTAGGGTCAGCATTGACTCCAGCAGCCAACTCGGTGCCTCGACATGGCATACGCCGGATTTTAAGGTCGGTTTACAGAACTCCTGCAGTACAGTTTCGGACGCATTGGCATGTTTCGGATGCTGTTTGACGGCGATCGAAAGGTCTTGGTGCCAAGGGAGTCCCCACGATGCCCCTGGCGGCTTGTCAAAAAAAAGCGCCCGTACCACCCCCCACATCGGCCCCAGGACCTCGCTACAGGACTCACGAATCAGAGGATTGCGTGGGATTTCTGCAATCTCAGGAAGGATCGAGAGCAAATTGCGGGAACCGTATGTCAGCTTCTTTTGGTTTCCATCATCCTCAGCGGATTTTCTAAGAGGCCCGTCATCGCATGTCGAACATAATTTAGTCGTGATTGTCTGAATCCAACGATCGCATTCCGAGCTTTGGAAAATACCTTGGAGTAGCGCGAAGCCGCGTTCCTGAAGAATCCTTTTGAAATCGTTCATGCTGAATCACAGTTCATCAACGGCACCGACGAACGACTCTCCGCAGGACGGTCTTTGGACCGTCGTTGGTGGTGGAATGATTGGAATGTACGTTGCCTGGCAACTCTCCAAGAAAGGTGCAAGAGTTCGTTTAATCGATGCCGCCCCTACATTGGGTGGATTGACGTCTGCCTGGAAGATTGGCGATGTCGTCTGGGACAAATACTACCATGTGACCTTGCTGAGCGACAAATATCTTCGTTTGCTACTTCAGGAACTGGATTTGGATGAGGAGATTGACTGGGTTCAAACACGAACTGGATTCTATTCGGGTGGACGTCTTCACTCGCTCTCCAATTCCGTCGAATTCCTACGATTCCCAATCCTCAGCCTCTATCAGAAATTGCGACTGGGAGCGACCATTTTTTGGGGGTCGAAGCGCAGGGACTGGAAAGCATTAGAGAAGATAACCGTCGAGGCATGGCTACGAAAATGGAGTGGAGATTCGACGTTTGAGAAAATCTGGCTTCCTCTTTTGAAGTGCAAATTGGGGGATGCGTACCAGCGGACGAACGCAGCATTCATCTGGGCGTATATCCAACGTATGTACGCAGCTCGAAGAAGTGGACTCAAGCAAGAAATGTTTGGCATCGTCCGGGGAGGATACCAGCGAGTGCTCTCTGAGTTTGCGAGGCGATTAGAAAAATCAGGTATCGAGATCGTCACAGGATGCAAAGTTACAAAGATTGAGAGGATTGGACAACATTTCGAGATCGCTTGCGAAATGAACCAGACCCAATTGTCCATGAACTCTCAGCGGGTCATCTTGACGGTTCCGTCCCCGATTGTCGGAGCTACCGTGATCGATCTCACGAAGCGCGAGCGGGACTTGATCGAACGAACCGAGTATTTAGGGGTTCTATGTACCTCCCTACTTTTAGATCAAAGCCTTGGAGGATTCTATGTGACGAACATCACCGATCCAGGAATTCCACTCACGGGAATCATCGAAATGGGAGCCCTTCTGCCACCGAGCCGATTCGGCGGAAATTACCTGGTCTACCTGCCTCGCTATCTGCTATCGAACGATTTGGGTTTTGATGAACCGGATACCATCGTCCATGAACGTTGTTTAAATACCCTGCAACGCATGTACCCATCATTCCGTCCCGAGTCCGTTCGCGCCATCCAAACGGCTAGGGCACGATATGTCATGGCTCTGCCGACGATAGGCTATTCGGAAACTCTTCCACCTGTCCGTTGCAATGCGGAGGGATTGTTCCTGCTCAACTCCGCCAGAATTGTGGATGGAACATTGAATGTAAACGAAGTGCTCCGGCTCGTGGATCGGGAACTACCTGAGATTTGGAACAGTGTTTCCTGAATCCTTTACACAACATGATGCTCGAGATGCACCTCATCATACGCATTTCGATTCTCTCGATAGGCGAATTCGAGAGATCTCGTCATGATTCGTGAAATGGATCGAATCCCTTCCGTTCGGGAGCAAATAGAAATTTAGAATCTCGATCGACCTTCGGATGGATGAACATCCTCCTTGCGTATTCCAAGCCCTGGAAAGTCAGTAGGTTTCAACGAGTCGAGTTATCTTCCTGCAAAGGATGCAAGAGCAAGTCCTTTTTGAACTGGAGAGAGTATTTTCGCTTGCTCTGATCGAGGATTGCGACGGAGTTTTCCTGTTTGTCAATCAGATCAATCAACACTTGATGGCATAGCCACAACCGGCTTTGAGAAGAATCCAGCCGGGGTGGAGTCATCTCCAGATGAATCCAAAGCCAGCCTTTCTCCGTCTCTTTACCAACCCACTTCAATTTCGAAAAGTTTTCTTCCGTTCTCGTTGAAGTATGGATCAACTGAATCACTTCCTTGCGACCCAATTCACCGGGGGCAGCGCGAAGGAAGAATTGGAGTTCCAGAAAATCGACCACTACTTTTTCAAACTCAGGATCTTCGATACTGCATCCCTTCCAAACATTCGTCGCTGGGCCATCCTTCCTTTCCGTTTCAGAAAGGAGTGATGACTTCCATGCCTTCATGGCCCGCTCCAAATCCTGCGGATGCAACCGGAGCGATACCTCCCAAAGCCTGGATTCCTGATTCCAAGTCATCTGTCCTACGCAAACATGAAACGGGTGCGCCAGACCGACCGTCGCAAAACCTAGTACGACAAACAGCCATCCAAATAAAGAGAGAGCGAACCTATTCATCCGAATCGCTGGCTCCTACCAATTGCTTCTTCTTTTTCTTCTTCTCTTTCTTCTCCTTCTTCTTTTCCGATGCTTGAGCACCCTCTGGCTTGGAGGGGCTTGCCACATTCGCCGGAGCCGCCTGGCCCGATTCCGATTTCTTGGCTTCCCCATTCACGGTTTTATCGGGTTTGGTACCGTCGGGCGTCGCAGATGCGGGCGTCTCCTTCGATTCGGACTTCTCCTTGGCTTTCGCCTCTTCCGCTCGTTTAGCCCTTTGCATCGGATTCTCTTCGTTAGATCCACGGCGCTGGGACTTGAAGAGTTGGAACCGGGTAGGTTCGAGTTGAGGAGGGAAGAAATTGTTTTCGCGATTCACATCCGCTGTTTCCCGGTAGGGATCGAGTTCAATCTGCTTGACGCGTGTCTCAGTGATGAACATGGTTTCGCATGCCCGGTTATCCACTCGCCAAATCTCAGCTGGAATTCGGATCTCGCGTGAAGAGCCGTCCTCGAATGTGACCATCAGGATCACGGGCATAATCAATCCGCCATCATTCTTAAGGCTCACGCGGTAGAAACGGCGATTGCTTTCGAACATGGCTTTCTCCTTTTCATTGAGCTCCGATTTGAATCGTTCAAAAGCTTTTCGCTGCTCCTCGGTTACCTTGTTTGGATCGTAGGTGTTGTAGAAATCGTTTAGCTCGGGAAACTCGTCGACCCGTTTCTTGAGCGATTTGTTGCGCTGTTGTGACAGGGTCAATCGTTGCTGGTCCTTCTTTTCCTGGGCGAGTTTTGCATTCTCATCGGGTGAGTTCTTATCCAATTCCAAAAGCTCTACTTTATCGATGGCGATATCGCAATGTTCGGTCGTGTAAAACCAACCGCGCCAGAACCAATCTAGATCAACTCCTGATGCATCCTCGATGGTTCGGAAGAAGTCGGCGGGCATAGGGCGTTTGAATTTCCATCGACGCGCATATTCCTTGAATGCAAAGTCGAATAGTTCCCTACCCAAAATGGTTTCACGCAGGATGTTGAGTCCGGTTGCGGGTTTGCTATAGGCGTTCGGACCGAACTGCATAATTGACTCGCTGTTTGTCATAATGGGAACTTGATTCGTACTCTGCATGTAGGGAACCATAAACTCTGGATCACCTCGCTGCGAAGGATATTTGTCCTCCCATTCCTGTTCTGCTAGATACTGCAAGAACGTGTTGATACCCTCATCCATCCATGACCATTGCCGTTCATCGCTATTGACGATCATCGGAAAATAGTTGTGTCCAACCTCATGAATGACGACGGAAATGAGTCCATATTTGGTCGCAGAGGAATAGGTTCCATCTTCCCTGGGACGGGGGCCGTTAAAGCAAATCATTGGATATTCCATACCGCCGATGGGACCGTTTACACTGATTGCGATGGGATACGGGTAGTCAAAGCTGTATCGGCTGTAAACGTTCAGGGTGTGGATGATGGCGTGTGTGCTGTACTTGCTCCACAAAGGTTCTGCTTCATTCGGGTAGAAGCTCATCGCCAGGGTCTGATTGCCGTTGACATTGTGTCCCTGAGCATCCCAAATGAACTTTCGACTCGAGGCGAATGCAAAGTCTCGAACGTTTTCGGCATGATAAACCCAGGTCTTGGAATCCTTTGCCTTCTCTTTTTCGTTTTCCTTGGCTTCTTCGGGGCTCACGATGAATATCGGCTTGGCAGCTGATTTCGCTTGTTCTATTCGAGCGCGGTGAGTCTCAGAGAGAACTTCATTGGCATTTTGCAGAACACCCGTTGCTGCAACGACATGATCGGCCGGGGCGGTGATTCGAACGATGTAGTCACCGAACTCGAGTGTAAACTCACCCTGACCTAGAAACTGCTTGTGTTGCCAACCAGTCACGTCTGTGTAGGCTGCCAGCCTGGGAAACCACTGAGCCATTTCATAGATATGGTTTCCATCTTTTTCGAAATACTCGAATCCCGTACGGCCATTGGTCAACCTCGCATTATTGATACGGTAATTCCATTTGAGTTTGAATTGAAATTCCTGTTGCGGGAGCAAGGGGCTGCCGAGATCGATGCGCATCATCGTATCGACTACCGTCGTGGTAAGCTTATTGCCTTGCATGTCCACAACCCATTCGATATTGAATCCACCGTCAAACGTTTGACGTAGAAGAATCGATTCCATCTCGCTGGTGGATATGCGTCCAGGCGTAAATCCCATTCGCCCGGCGCGAGTCATATTGGCAGCGCTATCGGGTTTGAAAATATTCGCATCCAATTGCAACCAAAGGTAGCGCAGCGTGTGAGGCGATCGGTTGTGGTATCGAATGGCTTCCGTGCCCTGAATCGTTTGGTTGTCATCATTCAAGGTCACGTCGATGTTGTAATCGACTTTCTGTTGCCAATAGTCAGGGCCGGGTTCCCCCGCAGCACTGCGATACGAGTTCGGTGTAGGCAAGATCTCCTCGAGTTGCCTAAATTTGTCCTCCTGGCCGTACTTTCCGTTTTCGAAAGGTTGGGCTGAGACCTGGGTCAAAGAAAGTGTTACGATCAGGATCGCTAGGAGGTTTGCGCGTGGATGGTTTGACGTCATTTGCAGCGGAGCTACCAGGAAAGAGAGATACAACAAACAGGTGCAGCAGCCGGAGAGGGTAAGACCGCTCAAATCAGTATAGTTCGAGGTCCAGTTTTTCGAATCCAGCGAGCGTCTGGGCGGGGCTGATTTGAGAGAATTGAGTAGGAACCTGGTGGTATCCGTTATCGCTGAAAGATCGGCAGATAGCCTTTGTCGAGTTGTAAAATGATCAAATTGCAAGCAGTCGTGTAGATTTTATGGATCATCGGGCTATCCCACGCGCCATCGCTCAATTGTTCCGAGACAATTCGGTCGTAGAGTCGGTCACGGAACGAAATCCACTCCTCATCGCCTTGTCGGTAGACGACTTGGGCGTAGTAGAGGTAGGTGTAATGCCAATGCCCGAAAAGACTGTCTTCTTTGGAGATTCCGTACAATTCCTTTCTGCAGTAGGCGAGCATCTCCGGTACTTTTTTGCTTTCGTAGTCACCCGCGTTGTACAGCGCGGCCAGGCTAGCCGCCGTGATGGCCGGTCGCGATGAGCCTTTTTGTTGGCTGGAGTAACTGATACCTCCATCATCATTTTGGCACGTATAGATGTATCGCTTGGCAGCCTCGATAATCTCCCCGGGTACTGCGATTCCTGCATTGCGACAACCTCTCAGTCCTTGCACCTGAGTGATCGTGGTCGAGCCTTCGTCGTAATCATTTCCATCGCGAGCGCTAATGTATCCCCAGCCTCCAGCGGATGTTTGCGATTTGCCACAAAAAGCAACTGCGCGATTCAAGACGTCGACGAGATCGTCCCGCCGATCTTGCAGTCCTTCTTCCCCGAGGACTTGTGAGAGGAAAAGCATGGAGAAGCCATGTCCGTAGGTGTACCGTTGATCATTGTCGGGGTCCCCGATCAGGCCGTTCTTTTGAGATTGACTGATCAAGTAATCCGTCGTGCGTGCTATGTACTTCGCATAGGGTCCTTGGGTGATCGTCGAACCGCTGCAAATCATGGCTGTCGCGGCTAAAGCCCCGATGGCCACTGGGTAGGGAGGGGTATTCCATTGGCCTCCTTTCGATTGGGCCTTGGCTAGATAGTCGAGGCCTTTACGAATGGAGTCTTCCCATTCAGGGTTTCGATTGGAGTCGCGTGCTCTGGAGGCATCCGCGCAGGAACCTACGAGCCCCGCTGCAGCGAGTCCTCGCAGAAAAGATCGTCTACAGGCCGGATGATCGTCCCTCATGGGAACTCCAACTGGGAAAAGATTCTTATCAGGGGTGCTATGTTTAAACACGGTTTTTGTTAAGGCACGAATTTTGTTCATGCACGGTTTTATCGTCACCAGAGCATCCGTATCTACTCATCGACGATTCAGACGAGTGTAACGTATTCCTCGATCAAGCCGGGTCATCGATCGATCGTTTTTGCGAATTCAACCTGAGGAATTCGTCGACACACTGTTGTTGCTGAATCCTCGAAAACTCATCGAGTATCAGGTCCCGAGGTCGCCAAACAGAGGCGTTGACAGGTACCGTTCTCCAAGGCTGCACATCACCGTCACGATCCGTTTTCCTTTGAACTCCGGTCGGGCTGCCACTTGGGCGGCCGCCCACATGTTGGCACCACTACTGATACCTGCCATGATACCTTCCATTCGGGCCAGCTTTCGTCCCCATTCAAAGGCTAGTTCATCGTCGACTTGAATAACATCATCGATAACGGATCGATCCAGATTTTTGGGAACGAACCCTGCACCAATCCCTTGGATGCGATGTTTGCCGGGCTGACCGCCGCTGATAACCGGAGATTGTTTGGGCTCGACAGCGATCGCCTTAAAATGAGGGTTGAATTTCTTGATGTACCGAGCCACTCCCGTAATGGTTCCGCCTGTTCCCACGCCAGCCACGATTGCATCGATCTGGCCAGCCGTATCGGCCCAGATTTCGGGGCCTGTCGTACGTTCATGAACTGCTGGATTTGCTGGGTTTTCAAATTGCTGAGGCATCCAACCGACCGGATCGTTTGCCACCAATTCAGCAGCCTTGGCGATGGCACCTCGCATGCCGTCGGCGGCTGGCGTCAGGACGAGATTGGCGCCCATCGCCCGGAGCAGAGCTCGGCGTTCGATGGACATCGATTCGGGCATCGTTAGGGTGAGTCGATAGCCTTTGGCTGCAGCGACAAATGCCAAGGCGATACCTGTATTCCCGCTGGTGGGTTCGATGATGTGCGTGTCCTTGGTCAGCTTGCCGGATGTTTCGGCATCCTCGATCATCGCCATTCCGATTCGATCCTTCACGCTATTCAAAGGATTGAAGAATTCGCATTTGGCAAACACGGTAGCATGGTCCGAGGGTACCAAGCGATTGATACGAATCATCGGCGTGTTTCCTACAGTTCCAACAACGTTGTCAAATGTCTTTCCTAGTGGCATTGCGACTTTCCTGCGATGATTACTTGAAGGACGAATCAAAGGTTCCGCGATTTCGAGACCATTCAGAGAAAGTTTGGATCCCTCATGACCGGATAGGTATTTCCCCTTCGGTCGATCGCAACCCTTTCTGACGTACATTTCCCTTGTTCGCTTAACAGTTCGTCTGCCAGAGCATTTTCCGTGGCGGGGACGAAGCTGTCCGGATCTTAGACAAAAAGATAGTGTACGAACTTTTTGAGTTCAGAAATACCGGACTTTAGGCGTTCCTGAAGTCTCATCCCAACGTTTTCTTTCGAGTTCGTTCTGTAAAACCTTAGGATAGGGGTAGCGGGCCTATTCGCGTGGAGGATTGAAGTCGAGATGCACGAGGGTCCATTGATCCGATTGCAGTCGATCGGAAACCGCGGGGGCGATCGAGCGGGTGGCGATTCCTGGACGGATATGAACCGCATTTATAGCCCAGTCTGTCAAGTGTTTTGGCACGGAATCGCTGATCGGCAGTAGCTCTGAAAATGGAATGGCAATTTCCGTTTGCCATCCATCTTCCACCTCCGCGACGGCAATGAACCAATCGGGATTCCAACCCAGCATATCGTTGCACTGGTCGCTCGCATCCCCCTGCCGGTTCCAAGCCAATTCAAACCATGTGCAATAGTCACGATCCAAATCGATACGAAGTCGAATCTGCTCCTGGTCTGCGCGTACCAAATCGCGTTGGCGTTTTTCGAGCCGACTGGATCGACCCGGATTCGACTTGCATTCTGCAAATAAAAACAGGAACTCGCCATCGTGAGCGAATTTGATTTTCGTCAGGAGTGCATCATCGCCCCAGGGGTCCCGCAAAACAAGTTCCGTTGCGCGATCCCAGGTCGACTCGTTGCGGATTCCATCGAGGTGAGGTCTCTGAGAGGCGACGCGAACGCGATTGGGGTGGAATCGGTTTTGATTATCTTTTTCCTCGCTTTGCCATCCCGCGTACCATTGCTGCTCCGATTTCCACACGGATTGCCAAGCGAGTAAATTGTTTGAGAGGGTTGGCCAAAGCAAACGATAATCAACCGGTTCACGTTCCTTGGAACGAGTGCTTTCGTATGCTCGATATCTTGCTGAAATCAACCAACCCCATTCCGGATCATTCCGTTTATCGTTCGAGGCTTCCGAAAATTTGCCGAGCAACCTGCGGAACTCCGAGAGTCCTTCCGACGGATTCGCAACAGGAAGTAGGCGAGGAGTGTTGGCGAAACTCGCATGTTGTACGACCATTTCGTTAGGTTTCACGAATGGAGACGAGGCGGGAACAACCGACGTCGATACGGCTGTTTCCTCGATTGATCGTTTATCGAATTGCTCCAAACAGGAGAGGATCATGCGGTTGACCTCTGGGCTTGCTATGTAGGTCATCAGTTCACGAAAGGCCATTTCGGCGTAGGGTGATGATGTTGACTCCATCAAAATCAACTCGAGACAGGAGGACCAGTAGTTCCAGTTTCCTTGGGTCCGATTTTTTCTCGCCATATCGAAGAGGATTGCGGCTCGCTGCGACGGTTCGATCTTCTTGATCGCCTGCAACAAGCGATCCTCCCACGATCGATCTCGAACGAACGGGTTGGGATTCGTCTGCGGAACGAATTCGTCTGATGAATACCACTGGGATGCCGCCAAAATATTGGGGATACGCGATGCACTATTGGATCGTTCCACCAACCTGGTTTGAGAGTGATTCGGAATCGATTCGAATGGCTCGCGGAGGGTCGAGTGTTTTGTGCCTAGAGTGCGATAAGACACTTTCGACGCACGGTCATAGCCACCATGGTTTTCCTGCTGAACGATGCCCTCTAGGGACGCCATCACATCTCCGAGAATGGTCCCCGTGTTTTTGAGCAACATAGAACGATGGAACTGCAATCCTCCGCTTTTGGTTCCTCGGAAGAGGGTGCGCTGGACACTCCAAGCTTCTTCACCGACACCGGATTCCGTTGAAAACAATCGATAGTCCTTACGTGCACCCCAAGTAATTGCGAGTTGAACAGCCTCCGAAAGTTTTGTTCCCAATTCACCAGACGATGTTGGGCAGTCGGTGATGACGACATCCGGACGCTGCATCCTGATCTCAAGGATCAAACGGCGTAGTAAAACAGATTCAGGTACAGCATGGATCGAACCTACCGCCCTGTAGGAGTTCATGTCGGAGGAACGAGGCACTCCATCGTTCCCACTCATGGGAAACCCGTCGTATGTCAGGAATTCAGCCACTCCCAAATTTTGTGCCGCGTAACGATCTTTCTGAGACTGCTCCGGTCGATAGCTCGATCGTTGTTCGATCGATTGATCGTGCAGCACGAGGATTCCCGAGGTACGGCGAGCCTCGTGATGGACATGGGCCAGGATATCCCAACCAATCATTTCCGAGATCGATGCTATGTTGAGGGCACCCAGACGTTCTGCTGCACGATGATGCACACTCCAAGCGATTCCTGCATTCCTCGTCCCGAGCAGCGTTCCGCTTCCCCCGCAAGCGATCAGCAGTTGCTCGTTGAAGGCATGAACGGAACGGATCGGACTTTTGGATGGGATGTTTCGTGTCTCCCATGTCCTTCCCCGATCCGATGAACTCCATAAAACATTGCCTGGTGTTCCCGCGATCCACACTTGGTTTCCGATAGCGGCCAGGGACTGGAGTCGAAATAGTTCATGATCACGGGGATTGCCTGGTAGATAAAGTCTCTCCCAAGCGAGACCATCCACGGACCGGTACAGGATCCCACCTTCACCCCCCAGCCACCAGTGGTCGGATTGGTAGTCGCAAAACACGAGAGGCTTACTGGGTGATGCCAATGATTCAGGCAATTGGATGGGCTGGTAATGCACCCGATCCGATGTGGAAAAGCATCGTCCTAACCGATCCACAAGAATGAGTTGGATTTCCTTCGCCGTACCCGAGACTCGCGGTAGAATACCCACGGACATCAGGTGACCACAAGGAATGGGGACGGGAAGCCAACGGTTTCCACCATCGACTGTTTCAAAGAGAGAGGTTTGTAGCGATACCGACCAGTCTCCCCAAGCGATCCAATGTTTTGGTGAGAACGCTCTGATACCTGCAAGTCTGGGAAGCGCTGATGGCACAGATCGCCACGAAGTCCCGCCATCGCTTGTGAGCAGCACGGTCCCTCGACTTCGCATCGTCAACGGTTCGATCCTTCCACCGACAATACAACCGACTTGATCATCGTCAAAATGGATTGCGAGGAGTGTGTCCTCAGAACGACTGCCCTGAACGCTCCAACTCTTACCACCGTTGCTGCTGAGGAGAATCAATCCGCGATCGCCGACGGCGATGGTCCGATCTAACGAAAGCGATCGGCATGCGTTTAAGGAACCATCGACGATCGCTTGCGAACCGATGGTTGGATTGGATTGCTCCCAGCCAAAACAAATGCCATGCTGCAGCACCAACCATAAAACAAGAACGAAACTAGACTGCACAAGGTATGCCTGGGACGAGTATGCCTGCGACGATGCGATCCCTGCACGACGATCGGCGGGGATCGTGATGCATTTCCCGAGGATCCATCTGGAGGGTCCTGGATTGAGGGGCTTTCGAAGTTGGTAACTCTTGTGCGAAAAGCCACGGATCGAACGACAGGTTCGCGGTTGCTGATCCTCGTTTCGGACCTGCACTTCATACCCTCTGTTCCGGTGAAACGCGAATCTTTGATTCGGGAAGCGAGTGGTTCGATGTGCATCAACCATTCGGATTCTTACTCGATCACTTGGGAAATCGGCATGGCACCCGGGATGTCCTCGGGCCATCGCGTCCAAATGGGTGTCTCATCGCGTACTTTGGCGAGGAAATCCTTCTCTTCCTGTTTCCTCTTGGTGTCGGCTAGCTTTTTGCGTATGTCGGACTGTACCTCCGAAAAGGGAACAACATAGGCATCTTTGCGTTCGAGGACACGTACGATGTGATATCCGTCGGAATCCTCGATGACCTGACTCAATTTCTGGAGTGGTAATGTGAAAACCGCTTCGTCGATCGATTTGCTCTTCAACGCTCCTTTGGAAACCCAATCAAAGTGACCGCCTTCCTTTGCATTGAAACCACTCGACAGATTCTTGGCGATCGTTTCAAAGGGAGCGCCAAAGAAGACCTGGTTGCCCATCTCGACGATCGCATCCATCGCCGCTGATCGATTGGGATATTTGGCGAACGTCGCGGTGAGGATTTGAAATCGAGCTTTGGCCAGTTGCTGATAGTCGTTGGCATGCGTCTCGTAGTGATCGACCAATTCACTCAGTTCGATTTGAGGCTTTTCTTTCACATTATCGCGAACGCATTCGTTGGCTAGCATCCGTTCTGCCCAATCATCCTTCAGATTGGTCAGTGTCATACCTGATTTGCCGAGAACGGCAGTGAACTGGTCCAGAGTTTCACACTTCTGACTTTTCATAATGTCAGGTAGTGCCTTGTCATAAAAGGCTTGAGTGAGCTTCGCCTGAATCTTTCTCCGACCTTCCTCTTGTTCTTTCAAGGGCTTGCCCGAGATTTGATCGCGAATGAATTTTTGAGAAAGGGCTTTCCGCATGACCACCTCGACTAGAGCCTTTCGCAATTGCGGCTCAAACGAGTAGGAATCAACGATCTCCGGGGTCACTTTTTTCGGGTCCATCAGGTGACCGACCAGAATTCTTTCCTCGCCGATGATAGCCACAGGTTCACCTGCAAGGAATTTTTTCATGTCGACGCGAGGTGCCGTATTGGGCGTCTGCTCCAAATTGGGATCCGCATAGTTAGGAAACTCCATATCGCCAATCGAGATCGGAAAGTTCGCTGTAGGCATCGAACGATCTGCGACGTAGACAGGCTGCTCGAGTCCTTTGGAACGAGGAGGGAGCCCACCCACAACCGTTGGGTTGTACGTAGGCGGGAGACTCGTTACCTGACCATGCGAGAGGCGGCTAGGGAACAGAAATGCAGCGCATGTCAACCATGTGAAGACCACCATCCGATAGGGGTGGCAAACGGTATTCAACTTAGAACTCGTTTGTCCCTCGGTTCGACCTTCCAGCACCAGCGGATCGAGTGATGAACACCGATCGCGTTGGGATACAACGCGATTGATTACGTTACAATCCTCAACGTTGGAAAATACAATGCGTCCGTGCATACCTTGCCAAAACAATCGCTACGCGACTGCCAGAGAAGATGAATGATTGCCATAGTGCGCCAGCGAAGGGCTCTCGATCCCGGGTTGTAGTAGAAAGCTGATTACACCCGCAAGATGGATTGAAGGAGTGCTAGCATATCCGTTTGGGCGATTACTTTCTCAATCGGAGTCGGAGGCTCTTTCCCCTTTTGAGTTTGCGATTTGGAACTGGCTAGCCAGGACGGTTTCGCGGGTTGAGGAGTCGACATCGATCTCAACGGCCAATAGCAACTGGAGCCATCGACGATCCTGAGTTTGCCTCCATGGGTACGAGATAATTGCTCAACCCTCCTCGCATCTGTGTAGTAGAAAACGAGAAACTCATCTTCGATACCTATGTATCGAATCGACCATATCATTGCATCCATTCGCAAAGCGGCGACCTCCAGCAAATGCTCGACAGGAGTGGGGATTTTCCCGAATCGATCCTCCAACTCCCTGCGGATTTCTTCGATCGATTGCACATCCTGCACGCGGCTGAGTCTGCGGTAGATATCGATTTTATGTCGTATTTCCGGCACGTATTCCGAGGGAAGGAACGCTTCGATAGGCACGTTGAGTTCGACGTCGATCGTGAGCTTAGGGGGTTGTTTGGTGAGTTCGCGGACTGCGTTTTCGAGCAATTGGCAATACAGCTCATATCCAACGGCTGCGATATGACCACTTTGTTGGGTTCCCAAAAGGTTTCCTGCACCGCGAATTTCTAGATCCCGCATTGCAATGCCGAATCCAGCACCTAATTGCGAGAATTCCTCGATAGCGTGGAGCCGACGGGCGGCATCCGGATTGAGGTGTTTCGCTCTGTCGACCAACAAGTAGCAATAAGCTTGGTTTTTGTAACGACCGACTCGCCCTCGCAGTTGGTGGAGTTCGGAGAGTCCATAGCGATCTGCCTCGTCGATAAACATCGTGTTGGCATTAGGAATATCTAGCCCGCTCTCGATGATGGTCGTTGCCAGGAGGATGTCTGCGCGATGTTCGATGAAGTCCACCATTACTTTCTCGAGGGCTCCTTCCTCCATTTGGCCGTGTCCGATGACGATCCGTGCCTCGGGTACCGTCCGTTGTAAACGGGAGTAAATCGAGGGCATATCTTCGATTCGATTGTGAACAAAATAGATTTGTCCATCTCGATTGAGTTCACGCAGGACTGCGTTGCGAATCAGGTTGTCATCGAATCGGGCAACTCGGGTTTCCACCGCCATGCGTTCCTCTGGGGCCGTCTCCAGGTTGGAGATATCGCGAACGCCTACCAGCGACATATGGAGTGTACGCGGAATGGGGGTGGCCGAAAGAGTCAGGACATCGACCTGGGCAGACGAACGTTTCAACCGTTCCTTGATTTCGACCCCAAACTTCTGTTCCTCGTCGATCACCAAGAGACCGAGATTGTAGAACACGACATCGGCGGAAGCGAGACGATGGGTTCCAATGATGATATCGATTTGTCCCTTGGCTAAACGTCGAATGGTTTCTTTCTGTTCGGCGCCACTGGCAAATCGATTCAGTTTGGCGATCTCGAATGGAAATTCAGCCATGCGAGCAGTAAATGTTTTGAAATGCTGTTCCGCCAAAACGGTGGTTGGCACTAGGACCGCGACCTGATAGCCACTTTCAACGGCTTTAAAGGCCGCTCGCATCGCAACCTCCGTTTTACCGAATCCCACATCTCCGCAGATGAGTCGCTCCATCGGTCGGCTCGACATCATATCGTTCTTTGTCGCGGAGATCGCACCGAGTTGATCCGTGGTTTCCTCATAGGGGAAAGAAGACTCAAACTGGGATTGCCAAACCGAGTCGGATTTAAAGGTGATTCCTGCCATACCTCGACGTTGGGCCTGCAATTCGAGGAGTTCCGATGCCATATCGGTAACCGCATCCTGAGCCGCTTTTTTCTGACGTACCCAAGCCTGGCTGCCGATGCGAGCCAATTTCGGTCTCGTTTTTGTACCGCCGACATAGCGTTGAACCAAATCGATTTTATTGGTCGGTACATAGAGTTTCGTACCTCCATCAAACTCGATCGTCAGATGTTCAAATTTCTGACCCTGCTTGTCGATCAGCTCCATCCCTAGGTAAATACCGATTCCATGCGAGAGATGAACGACGAGATCCCCCGACTTTAAGTCCAGAAAACTATCGATTGCTCGAGATGCATGACGCCGAGCAGACCGGCGTAATGTGGTTCGGCGTAGAAGCTGATTCACCGTTAGAACAAAGGGACCTCCAGGTAGCTCAAAACCTGCGCTCAGCAATCCGATCTCCAAGATCAAACGCTTCTCCTGGTAGGCTGTGCAGTTTTGCATCAAATCATGCATACGTGCTAATTCGCCTTCGTTGATGCAAACCGCTAACGCGGTACGATTTCCCTCGAGGGCCTGATCGATCTCCTTGGAAAGTGTTTCCATCTCGCCTCCGATTCGCTGGACATCATGAATCGGAATCCGAATCAACTCTCCGAAATACCCGTCACCGGCCAACTGCGCGATTTGGGCAAATGAGAATTTCCTTAGCTGCTGATGAATGTCCTGCGGTTTCGCAAACCTTTCAGGAAATGGGACTCGGTTCATGAACGCGTCTGCATGATGCAATGCTGCGATGGGTTCATGAAGCAGGACCAATGTTTCGTTTGTCAGAAAATCAAGAAGCGAAGCCTCGTCTTTCATCGCCTCATCTGCCGCAATAAGATCCACCCGTTCTAATCGATTCATCGATCGTTGGGTGATAGGATCAAAGGATCGAATCGACTCGATTTCATCATCGAACCATTCAATACGTCTCGGCTCGGCACAGTCGGGCGGATAGACGTCCAGAATCCCTCCGCGGGCAGTGAACTCACCAGGTAGCTGAACGCTGGTCGTGGTTCGATAGCCATTTTCTGACAGCCAACCCTTGAGTTTCGCCAGATCGACCCTCTGCCCGACACTCACGTTTCTGCGATCATGGTCCAACTGCTCTGGGCTGGGGACATGATGCATGATCGCTTGGATGGTCGTGACCACAACCGGCGGGAGTTCCCGATGGCGTGATTCCCGATAACGCTGCAATCGGGAGAGAACTTGTAGTCGCTGGATCGTCTCCATCTGCTGTAGCGCGTCCTCTGCGATTTCATCGGCTACCGGTGGAAAGACTTCACAGTTGTGTTCGAGAAAGAAATCCAGATCACGAGCTACGGTCTCGACATCTTGATGTTGCGACAAAACGATCAAGATTGGGCGTTGCGTTTTCCGCCATGTGGCGGCCGAAAGAGGTGCCAACGCCCCCAGCCACGCTCCCTCCCAGCAAAACGGTTTGCGAGCTGTCCACTGACAAACTGCCTGCTCGAACTCGTCAAGATTGAGAATGCCATCGAGCAACTCTGCTGCCTGAGCTTGAAGCCTGATCGCTTGAGATTCATTGTCGAGTTGTTTCGAGTGGGCGATCTGGGCAGCGCGATCTGCAAGCTTTTGTTCTGCGGAAAAAAAGCTCTCCTCGGGTTTTGCTGGATTGGATTTGGGCTTGCGCTTCGAGCGTGTTTTCGTCGTCGAATTGGGTGGAGGTGCTTCCGAGGTGATGGAACCTTCCAGATCTATTGACTCGATGGCATCGGGATCGTCATGCACACCGGACAGGATATCGGCGCTAGCTCCGCGCTGAATAAAGTCGGCTAACGTCCTTGTTTTCGGCCTTCGCGACTTCATTGGAAATGCAAAGCTCCCGACCAAAGCCGCACGAGAGAATTCTGTTCGGTAACGAGCAAGTGGGAGTTTGTAAAAAAGATCGTTCGCATGGGATCCGCGTTACCGAGTATTGTCGATGACAAACGCCCACATATCTGCAGCCGCATCGACTAGCTTTCGGACAGGAGTTCCCGCTCCATGGCCAGCACTCGTCTCGATGCGAATGAGCGCTGGCTTATTACCACTCTGGCAGGCTTGGAGCCTCGCCGCAAATTTGAAACTATGTCCAGGAACCACCCGATCGTCGTGGTCAGCAGTCGTAACCATGGTCGCGGGATAGCGTGTACCAGGCTTTAGGTTATGCAACGGGGAGTAGGCGTTCAGAACTTGGAATTGGCTCGGATTATCACTGCTACCATATTCGCTCACCCATGCCCACCCGATCGTGAACTTATGAAACCGCAACATATCCATGACACCTACCCCCGGCAAAGCAACGGCAAACAATTCAGGACGCTGTGTCATCGCTGCCCCTACCAATAATCCTCCATTGCTTCGTCCGTGAATAGCGAGTTTTTTAGGGTTCGTGTAACCATGGTCGATCAAAAACTCGGCAGCGCTGAGATAATCATCAAACACATTTTGTTTTCGGTCCAACATGCCGGATTCGTGCCATTCCCTTCCATACTCTCCCCCGCCGCGCAAATTGGGGACGGCGTAAAGCCCTCCTTGTTCCATCCACGCGAGGTTGGCTGGGGAGAAACTGGGAGTCACTGAGATATTAAAGCCCCCGTAGGCATAAAGGAACGCTCGACGATCCGACGCCTTGGGTTGCCCTTTCTTGTAAGAAAGGATCATCGGGATACGAGTACCATCTTTACTTGTGTAAAAAACGCGTTCGGTCGCGAAGTCGTCGGGGTCAAAGGCTAGCTTCGGACGCTTCCAGACGCTCGACTTGCCAGAGGCTAGATCGAGTCGGAATAGGGTCATTGGGGTTACGTAATTCGTGAACGAAAAGAAAGTCTCTGCCGATTCGCGTTTCCCCTCAAAACCGGCTACGGTACCAAGCGGAGGAATCTCCAAGTCGGTCAGTTGACGACCTGTCAAATCGAACCGACGAACGAGACTTGTCGCGTCCTGCAAATAGGTGATCAGCAATTGATTCCCAAATAGCTTGGTAGATTCAATCGATTCTTTTTGTTCTGGAACGACGACTTTCCAATTCGATGGCGCGGACTTCTCGATATCGATTGCAATGATCCTTCGTTTCGGAGCATCGAAATCCGTTTCGAAATAGAAAAGGGATTCGTCATTTCCGAGGAACTCATACTCCGCGTCAAATTCCCTTCGCAGTTCCACGATATCTGTAGGGCTGGGTACCTTTCCTCCTTGTAAAGAAGCATAGAACACCAGATTTTTGCGCTCCGTCCCACGCCATACGGATATCACAAGAAATTTTCCATCGTCGGTAACCAATGCTCGAAATCCCCACTCCTTCTGATCTTTTCTCTCATAGACGAGTCGATCATCACTTTGAGGGGTCCCGATACGATGGTAGTAGAGCTTCTGGAAGTAATTGACGCCGGTGAATTCCGCTTCCGAAGCGGGTTTGTCGTATCGGCTATAGAAGAAACCCTGGCTATCCGAGGTCCAAGCGACGGTGCTGAATTTGACCCACTCGACGCTATCAGCCAAGTCCGCTCCCGTCTCGATATTTCGGACTTTCCATGTGTTCCAATCACTGCCTGCTTTCGCGATCCCGTAGGCAATCCATTCCCCGTTTTCGCTGGGCTCAAATCCAGTGAGTGCTGTTGTTCCCTCCTCGCTCAGTCGATTTGGATCCAAAAGAACCACACGAGGTGCATCGAGATCCGCGGCCTTGTAGAGGATGTTTTGATTTTGCAATCCGTCGTTGTGTGTATAGAGCCAGTGCTTCCCATGGCGAGTTGGGTAGCCAAATCGTTCGAAATTCCAAAGTTCCGAAAGCCTAGTCGCTAAGGACTCTCGCTCTGGGATCCTCTTCAAATAGCCAAAGGTTACCTGATTTTGGTCAAGAACCCATTGCTTTGTATCAGGGCTGTCGACATCCTCCAACCATCGAAACGGATCTGCGATCTTGGTCCCGTGATAGTCATCGATCTGATCGACGACCTTGCTAGGAGGGTAGTTCAAATTGGGTGGCTCAATACTTTGTGAGACTACGGCTGGTGCGAAGATGACATAGATGAGGACTAACGCAAAAGCGCGTATGGTTGGCTCGAACATAAAAGAAATGCGAATCTTTTTATCCAAAGGAATATGGAACATGGTAAAGGATCTCGAGTCATTCGAAGGTCGATACTTATCGCCGTTATTCCGCATCGTCTTCCGAAAAGTCGCCAGAGAATCCGAGTTGTGTTACTCCGCTGATACGGCCTGCTAAGACCCCGTATTGGTTGAATACAAAATAACATAAGAAAGGTAGAAAGATTCCCAAAAGGAACTCGCCCACTATCCCGGGTCGCATCGCCCAAGCCGTGAAGCAAAACAAAATCGCAATGGCAAACATGGTCTGCAGATACATCGCACCCCAGGCATCGGATTTGGATTTCAACGACTCGAAAACCGGCTTCGAAAACGGCTCCATCAAGGAATTGTTATCGGCCATACTCAATAGGAAAAAAGGGAGCAGGACACAGATCGAGGAGAGGGTAAAAAAAGCAGTACCGATCTGGTTTCCGAGCATACTCGAAATCCCAATACCTACCATACCACCGGGAATCGATGACAGAACCAACGCAGCGAGAAGAGTGACCAACTCACCGAATGAATCTCCGGGGTTTTGAAACGGCCAGGTTTGGATCCTCGTGTGCTGATTCGCAACCGTCGTCAAAAGCGTCATCCCGAGAATGAGAATAACAGGAACAATAAACACGAAGGGAATTAAAAATACAAAGGCCTGGACGATCGCTGCAACCACACCCGTCACTTCGAAAACGGAAGGAGCGAGAGCTACGGCAGCCAACCAGACGGCGCAGATGATTCCCTGCAGCAGCATCACGATGTTCACGAGTGGGTCTCGGCAAAACCAAAATACCAACGAGAACCATCGCTGCGAGTCGAAGGGTGTCGTGATACTCTCGAGCTCTTCTCGTTCTCGCTGGGCTTCCTCTCGAGCTTTTTCTAGAATCTGCGCTGACTGTGATTTAGCACCCTCGTCCGACCGAGAGGATTTCGCATCGACAGGGGCGAGGGTCACATGAGCGACTGCGGGATCTATCTCCACACGCGACTGTTTCTTCCGAGGGGCAACATTCGGGACCAAGAACTCCGAGAAACAATCAGGACACCGTGTTTTTGTGCCCACTCTGGAACGATGAGCGTACAATCGCGTTCCACACACTTTGCAAGGGAAGGCGAACTCTTCCTCTACGGGCTCGGGCGGTGGCTGTTCCGCCGTTTGACTCTGCAACATGAGCTCTTCGAGACTACCCACCAAAAGAGGAGATTGGCTGTTGGGTCGAGGTTCGAGGGGGGCGAGTCGAATATCTGAATCGATGGATTCGATATTCGGTGACTGGCTGCGAACGGTGTTGTCTTTGGGTTGTTGAGACGGGGATGTTTTCCGTCCCGAAGCGGAATCCGAATCGATCTTGCCTGCAATCGACTTGTTCTTGGAGGTTGTTGCTGCAGACGTGCGATCGTACGTCTCGGATGCGAATGCCTTGGCTGTAGCTTCTTCGACTAAAGGAGCCAATTCGGGCAAGTCATCGTCAAATAAACTTCGCTTCCCTCCCGCACGATCGGCCGATTTCGGAGCCGTTGGGTTGATCGATGATATCGTTACCGATTGCGATGTCTCCGACGATTGGGGCTGTGTCGAACGGGAAGGAGACTCCTGTTTCGGCGCGATCGCTGGACGCTGCGCCGGCTCCGATGGTGACTCCGGATCGGGTTCCACCCTCTCACCGTCGAGTTGTAACCATTCCTGATCATCGGCCTGAGATTGAACCATGCCTGGCACTCGGATGGATGCCATGCAACTGGGACACGGCAGTCGCTGACCGGCCAACTTGGAAGTCGCTCTCAGTTTCTTTTTACATTGCGGACAGACAAAACTGAGCGGCTCAGGGTTCCCTGTGGACAATTCAAAGGTACTCCATGGTCGTAGTTCAACGATCGGTGCTCGAAACGATCCGACGCTTTGTCAGTATCCGCATCAAGTGGAGACACAACAAGTCTTCCTTTCAAACACAAAGGTCGCGATTTCTCGCGACCTTTGACAAATTCCTGGACTTTATCCGAGCGAGCACTTGGCTCGGTTCAAGGAATCATGAAGAAAATTGCAAAAAAGGGAAGCGGCTATTTCATCGCTACCTTTTCCTGCGATGCCTCCTCGAAATTGAATGTCAACTCTAACTTATCTCCGCCGATCAGCCGAATGACTTTCTCTTTGGTAATGCCTTCATGAGTCACAACCACACGGTAATCATCCCATGATTCGCCGTCGCGAAGCTGTCGCGTTCGATAGACGCGGGAGCTCCCGACGGATTTCGTTGGATTGTCGGCGAGAACCACCTGAGCGTCTTCTGGAACATTCAGCGTCAGCACCGTCTCGGCGGGTTCGTCGAGCGTCGACATATCGAACGTAACCTCTCCCCCTTGGCCGGTCTTGAGTACCAATGTCTTGGTTTTTTCCAAGGGTTGACCCTTTGCATCCGTTATCACTGCTCGAAGTTCAAACCGATAACTATCTCCCTCGACCAGGTTCTTACTCACAAAATGACGAGACGATCCGGTCGATGTAGTCGCGTTGCCATTCACGAACATTTTCGCTTCGCCAGGTAGGTTGACTACGAGATGAATTTCATCCGGTGCCGAACCATGGGAAACCACCTTACCTGACGAAATGTTTGTAGAAACTCCACTTCCCGAAGGAATCATCGGAATGGTCGTCGGAGCTGCTTCCGGCATGGTTGGGACGTAATCGTAGGTCCCATAATTCAAGGTCCCACCGGAACTGCCGTGAGATACACCTCCGGAACTTCCATAGGCACCAGAAGAATAACCAGACGATCCGCCTGAAGAACCATGCCCGTAGGAAACAGGAGCATACGAACCGCCTGACGAACCTCCGCCTGACGAACCTCCACCCGACGAACCTCCACCCGACGAACCTCCACCCGACGAACCGTAGCTTGCGATGTAAGGAACACCCTGGCTGCCATAGTAGGCAGACCTTCGGGCTGCTTTGGCTGCAAAGTGATCGTGAACGTGGTTATGAATATGACTCAGCAAACGACGCACAGGCCCGACGTGTCGCACGTAGTCCCCCGTCGACCCGCCGTAGAGTCCGCTCGATCCGTATCCAGCACTATAGCCGCCGCTAGATCCGTAAGAGACGCCATATCCTCCACTCGAACCATATCCTCCACCGGACCCATAGGATCCCGCGTATCCGCCGGAGGAACCGCCGCTGCTACCCCAGGATCCGTACCAAGCGTTTGCTGTGTTCGTGAAGGATGCAACTAAAGCTACCACCGCGGTGGTAACCATCCGCCGTAACCATTTGTTTCTCATGAAGTACCTCCAAGTTCCTACGACAATTCCAGTGCGAACTCCCGCACGCCACAGACCTTGAGGATAGCCAGAACAGGAGTTAGTTCAAGAAGCTTAGGTGGAATTTGCCGTATGGGCAAAATAGAAAAATCGGGTAATTCTCAAAGTGATTCGAGAATTCGATCGATAATTTCGGATTCGCTGTCTTCCTCCAGAGAGAAAGACAAAAAGAGAGAACTGGCGATTCTTTCGTCCGTGGTGCCGTTAGAGAAACTAATCCAGTCGCGAGGGAATGAAGTTTCCTTTTGTACGGATTTCGTAGAATCCATGCACCCCTCGGATGCGAAATCGAAGTCGGCTACCGAACCTTCCTTCCGATCATTCCGAGGAATATCGACGACCGTGGGTTGGGACCAAACCGAGTCGGGTTGTTGAGGGTGCCAGGTCGGCAGCTCGGATGTGTCCTCTGCCGACTGTGATCTGAGACCACCGGGAAGGCTGATTGTGTTCCCAGAAAGAAAGTTTTCAATTTGTTCAAAATTTCGGGCAATGCTGCTTCGAAGTCCACATTCCATGCCGACATAGTCGACCCCTGATAGGAGCCGACCCTCGGAGGGTACATGAATCAGTGCGCGATCTGTGCCCCCCGCATTGGAGTACGCCTCGACGACTTCAAATCCTCGGGCGAAGGTCGAGAACCCGTTTCCAACGATCGAGGTTACCTCTCCGCTCGTACTGAACAAATCGTTTCCAGCAGAGTCGTAAAGCTTCGCTTGGTCGACGCCACCGTTGTTGGCATAGGCAAAGACCCTTTCGAATCCGGAAAGGTAGTTGAAGTACTGTTCGCCCGCCAAGCTTGTGAATTGGGGACGCACACTTAAAGAATCATCCCCGATCGAATCGTACACAAAAGCTTGATCATCTCCGCCCAAGACGGCGTGAACGAAAATCCGGTTGACTTGTTCCACTGAAAAAGCGTATCCGACGCCTGTCAATTCGGCTCGGTTCGGATAGATCGATAAGCGATCGTCGGTCGACGCATCGTACAGATACGCTCGATCAGGCCCACCCCCTCCAACGAACTGTACATTCTCTACCTGGCTGACTCTGAGGCTGAGTCGTTCGTTGAGGAATTCCAATTCGCCCGGACGCATGTCGACTCTGTCCGCTAGACTCGAACCGATGATTCGAATCGTATCGTTATTTTGGGCCCCATCGATCACGATCCTCCGAATTTCTGAACCATTCCATTGATACGACACTCCATCAACATCGGCGCGTACGCCTTGACTCAGGTCGAGTTGAATCTTATTCACCTCCTGTGTACCGCGAATGGTGAGCTGGTCTCCATGGATGGATGCAAAGGATGGCAATCGTCCCTCTTCAGCCACTCGGCCCTCGGAAGCCGATTCAAAACTGCCATTCAATTTGTATTTACCAATGGAGTGCCCGTCGGCGATTTTGAGTCCAACCGTTTCGCCCGCGGTGACTTGAAATTGAAATGGACCGTCGATGAAGTTGGCGCGTGTTTCCAGTCCATTTCTGATGACAGAAATAGTTTGGTCCTCGAGATGATCGCTTTCGAACCTGAGCGTGACTTTTCCGCTTTCACTTGCATTGATTCGATAGACGTCTTGATCGTTCAGGGTGTTGATCCATCCCTCTTTGGTCCAGGAGGATTGCATCTGCATCGATTCACCGGTTGGGAGAGTATCTCCGACAGTGTCCTTGGGAAGGATGGATTCAATGGCTCGATCGAGATCCAAGACGCGATAGGATTGGTTGGTAATCGTATCGAACACATGATTCGCAGTATTGCGAAGCGTTTCGTAAATCGACTGCGGACGAATGTCCTGGAATCCCGCTAGCTCCATGGCTTCTCGAATGAGGACACTGGCTCCAGCGACATAGGGTGCCGCCATGCTCGTACCGCTCGATATAGCCCAATCATTGGGATTCCCATCTTTACCGAAGAAATAGTCGGGAACAGTACTCTCGATACTTCGGCCAGGTGCCGCAATCATGCGAGCATCTCGCTGACTGAAATCGCTCAATGACCCATTGCTGTCGATACTGCCAACGGGGATGACATAGGGGCTCGCAGCTGGATACGCTAAACCAGGTGCTTTGTATTGCTGAAACGAATTACCTGCAGAAGCGACGACGACAATGCCTGCCTGCTGAAGCTGGGCGAGCTCGTCTTCGAATTGGGCCCACCCAGGAACGGTATTGGAATTCCAGCTCGCTCCTAATGAGAGATTGACAGTCGTAATCGGATTCGAGAAGGAATTTCGATTTTCATACACCCATCGTAGCGCGGATTCGGTCCAAGCGAGTTCGCTTCTCCCTGTGTCATTGAAGACTCGCAAGGCAACGAAATCGACTTTAGGGGCAACACCGAAACGGACCCCATCGTTGGCACCGACAATTCCGGCAACGTGCGTTCCGTGATAGCCCGCAGGAGCGTCGTCGTAGGGCCGATTATCCCCTTCCGCGAAATCCCAGCCACCTACCACGCGATAGCCTACTCCATATCCTCTCCCAAGAGCCATATGATCAAACGCAATCCCGCTATCGATGATCGCAACTGTCTGGCCATGGCCATTTAAACCGAATTGTGATTGGACCTGGTTCCAGCCTGTTTGTTGGTGCACCGGTGCAATGGTTTGTTCAAAAATAGACACCGGTGCATGCAAGTCCAGCGATGCAGGAGATGCGGAACTGGAAACGTCTGCCGGATGCAGCAGGTCCGAAGGAACGATGTCGATCGGCAACCATGGCATGGCTGACATGGCGATTCGTTGCTCGCAAACGCCGAACTGGCTGACGTAGTCCCAGCGATCTGAGCCGGAAGCTATTCTTCGATAACAAATACGCACGAGCCATCCGCGAAGTATCAAGATCGGCTGTAGGAGGTACTGCAATTTCATGCATTACCGTAGGTCGAAGCATCCACCGCTCAACGAAATCAAGACTTTCCAAAGTCACTTCACACGGCAAACGCTAGCATAATTGATACAGTCGTTAAACCAGGCAAGTTGCGACAGCCTTGCGGAGGGTATCGGATCGATTCATGTCAGGGAAACGGAATCACCGATCTGTGATGGTAGCAGTGAAAAGCTGCTGGTAGAAACGAATAAGGTGCATGAGCAGGAGCAAGGAAGCGACTGTTCCTGCGACATAGCCTTGCTCGTGAGGCCGTGTAGGTGCAATTCGGGGTTCGCACGGATGCGACTCCTGGCACACGAAACGGCTTCTCTCTTTTTCCACGACGCGAAACAGGGGAAATCATGACTCGCCTGAGTTGGCTGCAACGTCTCTATTGGCGTTATCTTTTTAAGCCAGCTGAAGAGCGAGACTTAATGCTATTCGTTCTCGAGAACCCTATCGGTTCCATACTGGAAATTGGGATCGGGTCAGGCGAGCGGGCGAAACGTGTTCTTCCAATCTGCAACAAGCCCGATGGAGTTGCACAGATTCGTTATGCAGGACTCGATCCATTTGAGTCGGCGCCAGAGGGAACACGTCATCTTAACCTCAAGCAGGCGCATCGAATGTTGGCGGAGTTGGGAGTGAAGGCGCATCTCATTCCTGGAGATATAAAGTCCGCAATCTCGCGTGTCGCTCATCTGATACTTCCCAGCGACCTTGTCATTATCGATGGGGACTGGGCGTCAGATTCCGACTCAGGAAAGGCGATCGAGCAATGGTTGCCTCGACTCTGTCATGCTAGCTCAGCCATCTTTGCGTCGAGCCGTAAGGGTGGAGTCCTCGAGAGAATCCCTTCGCCAGCAAATGCCGTCGATCACACCACCTTGCGACGAGCTGCCTAGGACGGCCCTGCATACGCTGTGTCTTAACGCCTGAGCGAAAGCCAGGTCGGAACGAGAGCCCGGGCTTCTAGACAGCTCGGTCCCGCTAGCCCGGACGGTTAATTTAGCTGCCATTCGGACTCGGAAAGCAGAAGAGTCGGTATCGTCCAATCGGCGATAGGCGAATAACCCTAGCTCTCCGAAACTACCGATTTACCCTAGTTGCGTGATATTGACCCGTCGGTGTTCGGATCTGTATTACTGCATGGAAGAAGGGCTGGTTTGTTGAACCAAGCCCGAATCTGGGGGAAATAGGACGATCGATTCATGGATGGACAGCTGGGTAAAGAAAAGAATAGAAAACGCAGCGCAATCTGTTTCATCGCCGCTCTCGTGCTCATGGCTTCGTTCGGATGCCAGTCCTGGCTCAATCGCAAAAAGAAGGACGACAATAGTCAGTTCCTCAAGGAAACAAAGCGGATCAAACAGATGCTGGCATCCCCGGATCGGCCACGGTTAATCGGGGAAGTGTCGGGAATCACCGGAATTGAAATTCTTCGTTATGACGCCTACGGATTGGTCACCGAACTGCCCGGAACGGGTGGAAAGGTAAAACCCAGCACGCAGAGAGACTTGATTTTGGAAGAGATGCGTGTCCGCGAAGTCGAATCACCGGAGAGCGTACTCGATGCTCCCTGGACTGCTCTGGTGAAAGTGAGCGCGTACTCATTTCCGGGTGGTCTTGAGAACGAATCGGTCGATCTGCTCGTCGAGAACTCGCTCGAATGCGACGCCACGGATTTGACGGGCGGCATGCTCTTGCCTGCCAAGCTGAGGCAAATGGCGGTCGTAGGAGGCAAGGTAAGAACAGGAAACAACAAGGGCACCGCGCAAGGCGAGATAATTGTCCTACCCACTTCTTACACAAAAAAAGAAAAAGAGCCGCTCAAGGGAATCGTCATAGGAGGCGGCAAGATCTATGAGCCACATCCTGTAGGTTTAGTGCTTTACCCTGATTACAAACACGTCATGGTTGTTAAAGCTATCGAAGCTTCACTCAACAAGCGATTTTATTTCCAAGATCAGGCCAAACAGAAAGGGATGGCAGCGGGGCGAAATGACTCCCGCATCTCAATCGCGACCATTCCGAAGTATCGGTGGGATCCATCCCATTTTGCATCGGTGATTTTGGCGACTGGATTTCAGGAATCGGAAGAGGAGAGATCCGAAAGGCTTCAGGGTTGCCTGGCGTTGCTCAAAGATCGGACTACCGTTCGAAGAGCCGCCGCGGAATTAGAAGCACTTGGGACGCCCGAAGCGATCGACGCGCTCCGGCAAGGTCTATCTTCGATCGAGGCCGAGGTGCGGTTTTATTCGGCTTATTCACTCGCATACCTCGATTCCAAGGATGCCGTACAAACCTTGGTTGAATTGTCGCGAAACGAGCCTGCTTTCCGACCGCTTTGCTTAATCGGGCTAGCCATCAATGAATGTCAAGAGTCTCGTTCGGCCCTCGAGTCGCTCTTGCAGGACCAGGAGCCCGAGCTCCGTTTTGGTGCTTTTTGGGCCATCCGCCAGCGCGACGAGTACGATGCTCTGGTTCAGGGGGAGAAACTGAACGAACGAGCTCACTTAGTACAAGTACCTAGTGGTCAACCGCTGATCGCCGTTTCGCTTCAGGATAGGCAGGAGATTGTCCACTTCGGAAATAGCGCAGCCATTCAGCTCACAACGACCATCACTCCTACGGCATCCATCGCTCTGACTCCCGTGCTGGGGGATCAAATCAAAATCTCGAAGCGGAGCGGTCGAGATGTCACCACGGCAGTGGTCCGAGCGGATACTCTCGCCGTATTGAGAGCGCTGGGCGGAATTGGTGCGACCTATAACGATCTTGTGCACACACTTGATTTATTGCAAACCAAGAAACTTACCTCGATTCCTGTCGCGATGAATCCTCGGCCAACTGCGGGTCGAGTCTACCAACGCGATAAAGATGGCAGCCCTCCCGAGTCTGTTTCGATCGTTTCGGTCGATTCATCGACACGTTTGAAAAATGAAAGTGGATGGTGGTTGCTACCGAATTGGTTCACTCGCAATACGTCCGATGGAACATCCTCTCCGAAGGACGAAAACTCGATCTCGATCGAGGAGCAGCCCGAGGAGGAGGTTAGCGATAGTGAGCTCCCCGAGATCGATTGGAGCGATATCCAGTGACACCCATCGAGGATGGACGGTCTGTCACGGACGATCTTCTGAGGATTCGATCCGTACAGACCGACTCGATTCCCTGGATCGACTAAGGAAATCTTTTGAAAAATAACGGCGATACGACCCAAAGAAACTTCAGTTAGGATGACCAGAAGACTCCATGCTCAAAGCCCTTGAATTAACTGGTTTCAAGAGTTTTGCAGATCGAACACGATTTGATTTTCCGGATGGAATTACGGTTGTTGTGGGTCCGAATGGATCTGGAAAGTCGAATGTCGTCGATGCTGTGAAGTGGGTTCTCGGTGCGCAGAGCGCCAAGTCTCTTCGCGGCGCAGACATGGCCGATGTCATCTTCAAAGGATCTGCCGAGGGTGGGAGGAAGCCCGCCAATAGCGCTGAAGTGGTTCTCATCCTCGATAATTCTCAGGGTATCTTTCATCATGAAGCACCCGAAGTGCATGTTTGTCGTCGAGTCTTTCGAAGCGGTGAGGGCGAGTATGCCATCAACGGACAGCCGTGCAGACTCAAAGATGTGAAGGACTTGTTCCGGGGTACCGGCGTCGGTGTCGATGCGTACAGTCTCATCGAGCAGGGGAAAGTCGATCGATTGCTACAGGCATCTGCCAAGGATCGGCGAGGGATCTTTGAGGAAGCGGCAGGGATATCCAGGTTCAAGGCGAAGAAATTGGAAGCCGAGCGTCGACTGCAACGCGTCGATCAAAACCTATTGCGGCTAAGCGATATTGTTGATGAGGTTGGGAAGCGACTTCAAACGCTGAAATCCCAGGCGACCAAGGCCCAACGCTATCGGGAACTATCGCAGCAACTCCAAGAGCGAAGAACCCAGTTAGGATGGAGCGAGTATCGCTATATCCAGCTACAGTGGGAGTCGCAGCAACAGCAACTAAATGATTCAACAACGCAGCGTTCAGGCTTGGAATCCCAATGGAAGGAACTGGAGGATGTAGCGGAACGCGAGAGATTAGCGTTGCAGTCCCTGCAGGCAAACCTGCAATCGCTACAGCAGCAATTCCTGGATACCCAGCGTCAAGTCATCTCGGCGGAAAGTGGCTATCAGTCCGCCAATGCTAGAGTAGATGAATTGACAGCGGAACAGCAACTAATCGAGGAAAGACTCGTTGCTCTCCAACAGCGTGCGAATCTTTCGGCGGAGGAACTCGAGCAGCGAAATCTTGAGCTCCTGCAAATCCAAACACAGCAGATCGATGCCCAAAACGAACTAACATCGCGCGAATTTTCGTTGCAGCAGACTCAAGAGTCATTGAAAGTTCTTAGCAGGACGATGGATGAGCAGAATCAACTGCATTCAGAGTCAATGCGATCGATCCAGGAGTTGAAATCCCGAATTGTCGCTTATCAGTTCCTCATCGAACAAACTCAAGCATCCCTCGAGGATTTGAATCGTCATGAAAAGACCGCCCGCGATGAACTGACGGCTTTCGAAGAGGATGCATTGCAGGTGCACCAACAGGCGGACCTCGCTCGACAGAAAGTCGAGGATACGAGGCGCCATCGCGCGGAAGCCGAACAGCAGCTGCAAAGCGACCGAAAACGACTGTACGAACAACAGGAGCAGGTAGCCTCCATCCAGGGGAAACTGCACGGAGTTCGTGAGAGATTATTTGTATTGACGCAGCTGGAAGATCAATTTGCCGGCGATGGGCGTGGTGGACAGCAGCTATTACGCTTAGCTCGTGGGAATCAGAGCACTACTGATGATCTGTCGAACGCATCGTCGTTGATACCGAACCCATGGAGTTCTGTCAAAGGTTTGGTCGCTGACATCCTAGCGAGCGAGATGCATCTCGCACCTCTGATCGACGTGGCATTGGGACCGCTATCGGATGCGATCATTCTGACCAATGGGCAACTGGTTGATTGGATCAACGAAGGGACTCTAGCCGTCGAAGGCCGAGTCACATTGCTACGCCTCGACCGACTTCCCAACCGCCGATCTGGTGAAAAAATTCAATTGGATGGTTTGAGAGGAGTGATCGGCCGAGCGGATCGACTCGTTCAGTATTCGACGGAATACGAACCTTTGGTTCGAGCACTTCTCGGCACGACATGGTTTGTGGACTCGCTGGCAACAGCTTTGGAACTAAGTCACTTTCGCGGGGCTGGTTTGCGATTCGTGACCGCGGAATGCCAATTGATCGATAGCGATGGAAGTATCACGATCGGATCGCTTCAGGCAGGTCTAGGATTGATCTCTCGACGTGCGGAGATGCAGACAGCCCGTGAGGAAATCAAGCATTTGGAGTTGCAGTTACAGATCGTCGGTGGACAACTCAGTTCCACTCAAACCCAGGTTCGGGATCAAGAAGGCAGACTGAAGGAATTGGAATCCATCGAACGCTCGGCGACGAAGGAGAGCTCTCGCTTCGATTCACAACTTGAAACGATGAATCAGCGTCGCGAGCAATTGAACAAGCGTTGTCATGAGATCGCCGATCAGATCGCGTCTGCAGAGCTTCGCATACGCGATTCAGAAGCTCAAGCGGATTCCGCCCATCTGGAAATCACTCGCTTGGAAGAGCTCCAACAGCAACAGGCAACGGATCTCTCCCACCACAAATCGAAGTGGGGCGATATCCAATCCGAGCTATCTCATCGCCAGGTTGCCGCAAGCGATCAACGCGTTCTCGTCGCCCGACTAGAACAACGACATGAAGGGCTGAAGGCAACCTTAGAGCAACTTCATCTGGATGCGACCGAACGAGATCGAGTGGTCGAACAAACACGGAAGTCCCTCGAAACCATTCGGCAAAGAATCGAATCATCGCGTCAATCAGCTGCAGAAAATCAAGCCTCGATGGAATCCCATCGCGTTTCCGCACAGCAAATTGAGTTATCACGCTCGGAACAATCTCAACAACTCGAAGCGCAGAATAGCGTCGCTAATCAAGCGATTCGTCAATGCGATCACATGCGTCGTCAATTGGAAAAGAACGAGGATCGTATCGCCCAATTGACCGATTCCCTTCAGAAACTCTCGGAACAGCAGTCCAGCGTGGTCTCGCATTACCTGTCTGAGTATGGTATCGAACTTTATCCACAACTCCCGGCAGATTTTGAAAACGCAGATATTTCGGAAACTCTAAAGTCTTTTCTCCGTGACTTGTTCTCCATCCAGTCACAGGATCCTCTGATTGTTTTGAAGTCGAACATCGATGCCGAAACAGTAACACTCCGAAATGAATTGACCATGACCGGTAGTGTGAATATGGAAGCCTTGGCGGAATTGGATGAATTGCAAGGCAGATACGATCGGTTAGCCGGTCATCAAAATGATTTGATCGAAGCAAAGAACGGTCTCATCAAAACGATGAACAAGATCGATGAGGATTCGCAACATCTCTTCATGGAAACCCTGCAAAGCATCAGGAAGAACTTTCAGGACCTTTACCGCCGTTCCTTCGGAGGAGGGTTTGCTGACATCCTTCTCGAAAACGAAGCCGATCCGGAGAGCGGTATCGAAATCATCGCAACACCACCCGGGAAAACGACTCTGAGTAATTCATTGCTCAGCGGCGGTGAAAAAGCTCTCACCGCGGTTGCGTTGATCATGTCCTTCTTCCAGTACCGGCCAAGCCCCTTTTGTATTCTCGATGAAGTAGACGCTCCCTTCGATGAAGCCAACATTGGCCGATTTGTGACTGTCCTGCGCGAATTCCTTGCATCGACAAAATTCATCGTTGTGACTCATAGCAAGAAAACAATGACTGCTGCCAATATGATTTACGGAGTCACGATGCAGGAAAGCGGTGTGTCGCGGCAGGTCTCGGTGCGATTCGAGGAAGTGAACGAAAAGGGGGAAATCATCACCCCAGAAAAGAGGTTAGCAGCTTAGCCCGAGTTCCCCAACGACACCTGTTGATCAATGAAAACATTGGTTTTCGGGAGTTTTTTCTCACGGCAACGCGTTTGATTACAGTCTTGTTGGAAGTCGCGGATCAAGCCGATCGATTAGTATTTTTTGGTGCTCTGATGAGTTTGTTATGCAGCGTGTACTGATCCGCGAGCCCTCTTCTGTGGCATGGGTCTGATGATGCAGTACTTGACCCGAACTAGTACACTGTCTGCCCGTTGTGGCATGCTCCCTCCCAGGTTTCGCAACCACCGCACGATCCGGAAATTGAGCCTGCAATTTTCAGCGAGGGCTTGGTCCATTTGTTTCGTGTAAGCCTTCTGACGCTCTTCGGTCGTATCGGAGGTTGGGAACAGGACCCGTTCCATGAGAAGACTGCACCAAGCGGCTTGGAAAATGAACATGGTTTGGGTGTTGTTTGCGAGCGTCGATCAGCAGGGTTTCCAATTCATCGGTCGTAGCGAGGCTTATATCCATGTTCCCTAGGGGCTGTTCCGCGTCAGCGAGATAGTCCAGCGTATCTGCTAAGGATTGGGCGGATCGCAAATCGTCGGATCGTAAGACCAGCAGCCGTCGCTGCAGGGCTGCTGAGTCCTGGCACATCTGACCCCTAATTCGATTCGACTGGGGAACGTTGTGCAGTTCGTCGCGGGCGCGGACGACGATGGTCTGCGAGATATCCTGGCTCAGTTCGAATGCCGCGCTGGATTCCTGGACGGCTTGCGTCAATTGGTCGTTGGCGTGCATGGTTTCCCGCGGCATGAAGCCAGGGGGGACCTGATGCGCAATCTCCGATTTGCCCGCATGCATTACCCTGAGCTTGCCTCAGGGGAGGCAACAATTGACTGCTAACTCGCGCTTCAGCCTGCCCGCCCTCCAACACAATCGGTGTTTGGCGCGAACCATACTGTCGGCCCATTCGGGACCGATGAGTATTTGGGGGGATCGGCGACCG
>JBBAXA010000015.1:20941-47615 GCA_040396935.1 Pirellula sp. | reverse complement strand
AACCATACTGTCGGCCCATTCGGGACCGATGAGTATTTGGGGGGATCGGCGACCGGGGGACTGCGTCGCCCCGGCATTCATACTGTCGGCCCATTCGGGCCTGAAGAAACCATACTGTCGGCCCATTCGGGCCTGAAGAACCGGTAGGCAGAATCGCTAACCAGGGTGTCGATATCCCCCGTGAGTAAGTCCATACGGAAGCTGCTACCTGCCGATGGATTAGCACATCCACAAACGACTCAAGGCTTCAGTTCTTCTTGTTATTTACCGAATACTCTTTGAAGTACTTCTCAAACTTGGAAACCTTGGGAGCAATCACGCTAGAGCAGTAAGGATTCCTGAATTTATTCAAGTTGAAATAGTTTTGATGGTAGTCCTCCGCGGGATAAAACTCACCGAGAGGAGTGATCTCTGTGACGATTTTTCGATTGTAGACCTTCTCCTTGGTGATCTTTTCCATCACAGCTTCCGCGGTATCTCTTTGCTTGTCGTCGTTATAAAAGACGGCAGATCGATATTGAGTCCCCTCGTCCGCACCTTGTCGATTGAGTGTCGTGGGATCGTGCGTATGCCAGAAGATTTCAAGCAATGTTTCCAAAGAAACAACCGACGGGTCAAAAGTAACTTGGATCACTTCGGCGTGACCCGTCAAGCCTGTACACACTTCTTTGTAGGTCGGATTGGGTTTGGCTCCACCGGTGTATCCCGAGACCACTTTTTCGACCCCTTTTACTCTCTGGAACACGGCTTCGACGCACCAGAAACAGCCAGCCCCAAGCGTTATTGATTCCACTTTCTTTTCCTTTTTGGATTCCTGTGTTTCCGCCTTTGCCGTGGTTTGAGCGTCCGCGTTTGGTGCAACCTGAACAATCAGGCCCAAAATGACGAGGGCTGAAAAAAAATTCTTCACAAACATGGCAGGCTCCACGAAAAAGTGAGTTACGACGATCCGGGCTTGGGCGTTACCCCAAACCTAGTTTTCTGAGCATAGGTTCGTAAAACGGTCCAATGTAGTATCTTAGCATGTAGGGAACTCGGAGCCAGCATCGAGGGTGAAAGCTCCAGGATGATTGTGGTAGCGGCAAATGCGGAAAGGAGACACAACACCTAACCGCTCGCGGCGAAACATTTCATCCCTAAGGAGTTGGATACCTTTCCCTCGTGAGCGAGTTTCTCTCGAGGAGGCTTTCTCCCACCATTCCATGATAATCGGCTATGGTTTCATGACTCTATGGCTTGGGGAAACTCGGGTGAGCGATCGCATCGAGTCCGTCTCCAGAATAAATACTGCGTCCTCCATCCACAGGTAAACAGACCCCGGTGATGAATTTTTCTTCCGCCAAAAACTTGGCGGCACGCCCGATATCCTGGGGAGTTCCGTGACGCTTGACAAGGGCCTGATTTCGGATCCGGTTGGCGATTTCTGGCGTGATACTATCGTCCAGAAGAACCGGCCCCGGCAAGATTCCATTGACCCGAACGTTGGGATTTCTAGTCCCGAATTCAACAGCGAGAGACCGGGTCATGGTTTCAATGGCACCTTTGCTGACGAAGTAGCTTGCGAATTGAGGGTATGGACGAGCGACAGCCCAGTCTCCGATCAAGATGACGCATCCCCCCTGCTGCTGTTCGCACATTCTTAAACCCGCAGCACGGCTGCACAGGAAAGTACCGAGGGTATTCACGTCAAACTGCCGCTTTAGATGATCGGCGGTTACTTTTTCGAGATCCTCCCATTCCCAGATGGCGGCGGAATTCACTAGCACATCCAGTTGGCCAAATTTTTCCGTGATTTGATCAACGGACCTTTGGGCAAAGGACTCGTCGTGGACATCTCCCGTGACGAGCAGGGCATCCACCCCACGCTTCGATAATTCGTTCAGATAATCCCTCGCGGATTCCAAAGACCGATTGGCGTGGAGCACAATGCGATAACCATTCCGTGCGAACTCTTCTGCAACGAAGCGTCCCACACGTGGCGCTCCACTCCCGGTGATCCAAACGACAGGCTTCGGATCTTGCGTGGCTGCTGGATTGGGCTGGTTTGTAGGACTCAATGTCACGCTATACTCCTAGGTAATCCACAATCGTTCGAGTCTCCCAACCTGGTTTGAAAGTTAGACATGCCGAATGCTTCTATTTCTTCCCTGATTCAATCCGGAACAAAACTCTATCTTGACTCGATTGATCCAGATTTGGTGATTCAAAATCTCGAATGGGGTGCCGTCGGAGCCACGAGCAATCCGATCATCGTTTCGAATCTGGTTCGAACTGGACGGTTTGACCCATTGATTGCTTCCTTTATAGCGAAAGGACAAGATGATGAGAGCATCTGTTGGAACGTGACGGATCAATTGGTCTCGGATGCTCAGAAGTCCTTCCATACTGTTTGGGAATCGACCGGTGGAAACGCCGGTTGGGTCAGTTTTGAACTCGATCCACTTTTGGAGGACCCGACGGTCGATTTACCTCACTCCGTTCGAGTTCGAAAATATGTCGAACTCGGTAAAAAATGGTCGTCAGGTCAGAGTAATCGGATGATCAAGGTCCCTGCGACCCCAGCAGGTATCGATGCCCTCGAAGAACTCGCAGCCGCAGGGGTGACACTCAACGTAACTCTGATTTTCAGCATGAGACAGTACGAACTGGCCAGAGATGCCGTATGGCGAGGAGCGCTTCGAAGGAAATCGCTCGATCGTTTCAAAAGTGTTTACAGCATCTTCGTTTCGAGAATTGATCAGTACACGCTCGAAAACCATCGAGGGCTTTCGCCAGAAGCTCAAGGCGAGTTTGGCATCCTCAACGCAAAACGTATCTGGCGTACCAATCAATCTTTTTGGAATGCCAACAAAACACCGCTCGAGCAGGAAATCATTTTTGCAAGCACTGGAACCAAAAATCCACAGGATCCCCCTTGGAAATATGTCGCTGCTCTCGCCGGTTCCGATATCCAGACCAACCCGCCAGAGACGAATGCAGCGGTAGCCAACAGCGGGAAATCATTCGAAAAGCAAGTCGATCGAATGGTCAGCCAAGCCATTCAAGATGAATTGGATTCCTCCATCGACGTTTCCCATTTGGAACGAACACTCATGGATCAGGGGGTCGCAAAGTTTGTTGCTCCGCAGAAGCAATTGCTTCAGACCATTGTGGAAAAAAGAAAAACGCTCTTCTCGCAAACATAAAGGATCAGGCGCAAGCAGGATTTTCGCGTTGTTTGTTGGCGGGGTCCCTCTAAAATAGGCGGGTGTGGGTTTGGGCTAGTCTAATATGTTGATGTCCAGGGTACACATTCATCGAGGACCTTAGGACCAGCGGTCCAACGACCTTCGAGGTTTTGAACCAATTTGTTCCATGCGTGATATCGATGTGTCATGGGTGATTGCTCCTCTGTTTCAGTGAAGACTGGAGCGTCGGATGCGATGCCAGCCAGGAACGGCTTCCTAATCCCAGTCGTTTGAGAGGACTCATGGATGGGAATGATTTCCAGGGTTTCTCAATCGGAGTATTCGTCTCGAATCGATCAGTGGATCCATGCAAACCATAGCTTTTTCTTTCTTTTTGGCTGTCGCGACTACTTCCTCTGTCATGGCGCAGGGGATTGTTTTTCAATGGCAACTGAGGCCCGGTGTCAAGTTGCACTCGGAAGTTGTCCAGGAGATGGAACGATCGCTAGTGGGGGCGACGCAGCCCGTCAAGCAAAAGACAGAGATCACTCAGCAATGGGAGATCCGCCAACTCCACGGAGACGGAAGTGCTTCGGTCGTTACAATTCTCCAGCGAGCCAAGCTGTCCATGGACATCCAGGGAGCAGGTGTGGTCGAACTAGATACCGATAAGGATGTGACCGAGGACCTGGGATTTGCCAAGCAGATCGGTGAGATGTTTCGTCCGATGATCGGCGTTGAATGCAATAATAAGATGACCCCAGCCGGACGAATTTCTGAAGTGACATTTCCGGATGCAGCTCTCAAAGGCTTTCGATCGCTTCCACTGGGAGGATCGATGGAGCAGATGCTCAAAGACTCGATCGAGAAAGGATCTCCCGTCTTTCCGACGGAGCCGATCACCCCGGGGTATAAATGGAACCAACAAACCGCAACCCAGTCCAAAGCGGGAACGCTGGAAACCACCAGCAACTATCGCTACGTCGGGCCGACCAAAGTGGAGGGCAAGACGCTGCACCAATTCGATCTGAACACCACTTTGGAATTCAAAGGTCCTAACGAATTCAACGCCAAATTTTCGGTGCCTCAGCAAGACATTCGTGGGAAACTATTGTTCGATAACGAGCTCGGTATGCTGGTGTCAAGTGAACTGAATCAGTCGATGGTTATTCGAACAGAGGAAGTGAACAAGAAGCCGATCGAGGAGCAGATTCAACAACGCATGAAAGTCACCTTCCGTCCAGCGGAGACATCCAAAAAGTAATGAGAATCAATAAGTCCGTCGGGAGACCAGCGCCCGAGCTGCTGGCCCCCGCAGGAAACTGGGAGTGCATCCATGCCGCTATCGAGAATGGTGCTGATGCCGTCTACTTCGGACTAGAAGTAGGCTTCAACGCGAGAGCTCGCGCTGTCAACTTTTCGCTGCCAGATCTACCTTTGCTCGTCGAGACGCTCCATCGGCGCGGAGTGCGCGGTTATGTAACCCTAAACACTCTCATCTTTACGGATGAGTTGATAAGCTTTGAGAGAACTGTATCGGAGCTAGCTCAGGCTGGGGTTGATGCAGTTTTGGTGCAGGATATCGGGGCTGCCAGATTGATTCGACAAATCTGTCCCGAGTTAAGTATTCACGCGAGTACCCAGATGACGATGGTCTCTGCCGAGACCATTCGAGCTATCGAATCGCTCGGAATCGAGCGTGTTGTGCTTGCGAGAGAGCTGTCCATCGCTGAGATTCGAAAGATCACTTCCGCCACGACCATCCCGGTGGAGACCTTCGTCCACGGAGCGCTTTGTGTCGCGTACAGCGGGCAATGCTTAACGAGCGAATCTCTCGGCGGTCGGAGTGCGAATCGTGGTCAATGCGCTCAGGCTTGCCGTTTGAATTACGATTTGATCTGCGATGGGGAGTATCGCGACTTGGGAGATAATCGATATCTACTGTCCCCACAGGATCTCGCCGCATACGAACAGATTCCTCAATTGATTGACGCAGGGGTTTGTTCACTGAAGATTGAAGGACGTCTGAAAACGCCAGAGTACGTTGCCAATGTTGTAGGACATTACCGAACGGCAATCGACCAGGCGATGCTCGGTCAAGCGATTCGGTGGGACGATTCGACGCGACGCGAAATGGAATTGAGCTTTTCGCGGGGCTTCACACCCGGCTGGCTCGAGGGGTGCAATCACAAAAGATTAGTGCCGGGATTGAGCAGCGCTAAGAAAGGTGTTCGGGTTGGAAAAGTTGTGCGCGTTCGTGGAGAACGGGTCGTTGTCGATCTCGAGTTCCCGTTGATGCAAGGAGATGGTGTCGTTTTCGAGGGGGATCGAATCGCAGGAGACGAGGTGGGCGGTCGAATTTTTCAGGTGTTTCACGAAGGAAAGCAGACGGACATTCCCTGCGCCGGTCGGGTCGAACTGGCGTTCCAACATGGCCTGATCAAAAGCTCCGAAGTTCGCGAAGGATTGTCCCTCTGGCAAACCGATTCGCCACAATTGACAAAACGCCTCCGCGCCACTTTCAGCTCGAAACAACCGAAATGGAAACTACCTATTCACGTCTCAATCGATGTGTCGACTGGAGAGACCGTTCGATGCAAGGCGGCCCTCGCACGAGACCTGTCGACACGTGTGGAATGGGATCATCCCTTCCGACCTGAAGCAGCTAGAAAGCATCCGATCACAAAGCAAGCGTTATTCGATCAATTCAATCGATTAGGGGCTACCCAGTATTCCCTCTCGCAATTGGATGCAAACATCGACGGCAGCCCGATGGTCCCCTTAAGTGTGATCGGCGAAATTCGAAAAGAGCTCATCGCTCATCTCGATCGAATGCTGATTGCATCCCCTATTCGAAACGTTGCAGCGGAGGGTAGCGCTAGGGAGATGATGGCCCGTGTTCTACAGGCTCAATACAGGAATCAAGCTCGGGATGGCATGGAACACCTTGCCGATCCGGAACTGAGAATTCTTGTCAGATCCATGCATCAATTGGAGGCAGTCCTGGCGTTGGATCAAAAATTTATCTACGTCGACTTCCATGATATCCGAGAGTATGGAAGAGCCGTAGAACAAGCCCATAGCGCAGGAGCTAAAATCTATCTGGCGACACTCAGGATTCAGAAACCGGGTGAAGCGGGATTGTTTCGCGCCTTGGAAAAAAGAAAAGCGGACGGTTGGTTGGTACGAAACCTGGCTGCTCTGGACTACGCAACGGCAGCATCGATTCCTTCCGTTGCAGACTTCAGCCTCAACGTGACGAATCCGCTGACTGCGGAGTGGATCATGGAGAAAGGTGCGCAACAGGTTACAGCTTCGTACGACCTCAATCGAGATCAATTGACGGAATGGATCGATTCGATGCCTCGCCACTGGATCGAAGTTGTGATTCACCAACATATGCCGATGTTCCATATGGAGCATTGTGTGTTCTGCACAGTTCTTTCTCCCGGAACCAACAAAACCAATTGTGGACGCCCGTGCGATCGACATGACGTCCAACTGCGAGATCGCTTGGGTGTGGAGCACGTACTGCATGCCGACATCGGATGTCGAAATACGCTGTTCAATGGTCAAGCTCAGAGTGGTGCAGAAGCCGTACCTCTCCTCATGAAACATGGAGTACGGCAGTTTCGTATCGAGCTACTAAGGGACGCTAGCCTGAATGAGATCTCTGAGCTACTCGGGCTTTATCGCGATTTGCTTTACGGAAAAATGGATGGATCGGATGTTTGGAAACGGCTCAAGGCTGTGAATCGGCTCGGTGTGACGAGGGGAACTCTGGAACAACCCCGAAATCCACTTGCCATTCTCTAGTTACCTGCAATTCGTGCTAGCCGCACATTTATTTTCCCGTATATTCGTAATGGCAAAAACAACAGGGCTGGGCCCAGCGGAGGGTGGCGCGTTCTCGTAGGAGCGCGTCGCACAAACGATTGTTGGGATGGGCTGCGATTGATAGCGGACCTACCGTTGTCCTACCGCAGGAGAGGATTTGGTTTTCCCAGAGGCAAAATCGCTGGACGGCAATGGCTGCTCGACCCAAGTTGTCTTCGAGACAGCGTGGAAATGCATCTCTCGGAACACAAAACTATAGAAATGAAACCCTTGAAGAACTTAAGACCGAGTTCCCATATGAAATCACAAATTTATTTTGTTGTTGCTATCGTGATGTTGATAGCTTTCGAGGGATGTGAGTCCAAAAAAAGTGATACCGCTACTCCATCAAAGACGAATGAAATGAATAAAAAAGATCTCAAAACCGCCGACGGTGAGCCCGCGTTCATTACGGTGCAGCATTGTTTGATTGGCTTCGAGGGTTCGGTACCAGGTAAGCCGATTCGAAGAACCAAAGAGGAAGCGAAGGAATTAGCAGAGAAGCTCCTCGGAAAACTCAAGGAAGGGGATGACTTCAAAGATATCATTCGTCAATTCACGGACGATTCACCCCCGGGTATCTATCGGATGGCCAACCGTGGATTCCGAGGTTCGGATGGTGTCTACAATCGCGATGAAATGGTTCCCGCCTTCGGTGATACCGGATTTCCATTGGAAGTGGGGGAATATGGGCTCGCAGAGTATGATCCCATGAAAAGCCCCTATGGTTGGCATATCGTTTTGAGAGTCGAGTAATCGATATTTCCGCAGTTCCATCGATTTCAAGGTCAAAACGAAGCCTCTGAAGCCCATTCCTAGGCTGTGATGAGCAAGTAGGGATCCAAGACTGCTGGACTCGCCCCTCTATTTTTAAAGCGGTCCGTGCGATTTCTCTCTGCGAGTTTGCAGATGCATTTTGAAGATAAAAAAGGATGACATGCACACTTTACGTCCCGTAAGTATTCAAAGGCATTTCACCAGTAAATGCGCGGGTAGCGTTTTGTATCAATGCGGAGACACGGTGGTACTCTGCACCGCTAGTATCGAGGATAAGGTTCCCGACTGGATGGTCGGCAAAGGAAAGGGATGGATTACAGCCGAATACAACATGCTCCCAGGGAGCACCTCTCCTAGAAAGAGCCGAGAACGGGCCGGAAAGGTGGATGGACGAACGACCGAAATCCAACGACTGATCGGACGCTCCTTTCGAGCGATCGCGGACCTAGGCAAATTAGGAGAGCGATCGTTGATGATCGACTGCGATGTCCTCCAAGCAGACGGTGGTACGCGAACCGCGTCCATCACGGGTGGATTCATTGCGTTGGTAGATGCGGTCAATTCCGTATTTGCCGGAGTTCCTGCGGCACAGTATCCACTTCGCGGTAGCGTCGCTGCAGTCAGCGTTGGCATCGTCGATGGTCTGCCCACTCTCGACCTCGACTACGTTCGAGATGTTCGGGCCGATGTCGATATGAATGTGGTCATGACAGGAAATGGTCGATTCATCGAGCTTCAGGGGACCGGCGAGGAAGCCACGTTTGATGATCAAGAGTTAGCCGCATTGATCGAATTGGCAAAGCGTGGAATCACGCAATTGACTCAGCTGCAAAAAGAATGTCTCGGGAATAGCTGGCCGTTTTAAACCTCGTTTCCGCTCGAATCTGGGTCTCCAAAGAATTGCGATCTCGCTAGCCAGCTCGAGGGAGCGGCTCGGTACTAGCCATCGAACTAGTACCGAGTTCAGACGATAGATCGTCCTCAATCGACTGCCAATCTCCCCTTACAAACCCCGGGGGCGTTCCTGCGAGGAGATGGATCTGTAGACGAGCATACTCAATTTATCTTTACTTCAGAGGAGAGAACGCAACAGGTTTGAGATAGAGACTTTTGACTCCACCCTGCGCGGTCAAAGGTCCGCCAGCATTGGCTTCGGATTCCTTCAGTGCTTTTTGCCAATCCGCATCGTCACGGAATTTTCCAAACGAGGCCTTGGCGGCCTCAGGGGAAGCATGAGCGATGAAATAGACGAGAGCATTTCCGGCCGCTGCGGGATCGCCGTCCAACTTAGCGTTCGCATTACCAGCAGGAGAAAGGGCTTGTAAAAGCTGGCTGCATGTGGTCGCTTCCCCATCTCGCACGGACCAGTAGACAATATTGGTCATGCCATGTTTTGTGAATAGTTTGAGCGTATGGTTTCGAAATCGATTATTCAGAGCTGCCAGGTTTTTCGGGGAGGCGATGTAAGTGCGAAGTTCGAAGATACGATTCCCGATATCCTTGACCTCCAATTTCGGGCTGTAATCGTTGGCGGTCAAAAAGATTTGCTCAATACCCTTAACTGGCTTCTTGCCGTCTACTTCTGATTTCTTAACAGCCGCTTTCCAGCTTTCGTCACCTTGGAAAGCCGTCCAGTTTGCGGTTCCCGACGATTTATCCGCATGACTTACGAGCATGAATACGCGTTCGTCCGCCGTATCCACGGGCGTCCATACCCCGACCAGGTCGATCTTATGTTTCTTCATAAAAGAAACACCCTCGCTCGATATCAGCTTCAACGTATCGGCTTGGCGACCTGCTTCCGAAGTGTACGTTCGAAGTTCGTAAACTTTGTTGTCTTGAGACATCACTTGGGAACCTACCGACATGAAAAAAACCAATGAAAGAAAAAACCTTACCATCGCTTACTCCTGGTTGCTGCTGTTACCGCGAATTTCTAACGTGAACGTAACTGGGGCTTCGAGTATCTCGGTTCTGCCGAACTTCGAGGAGCATTGAACTCTGGTGTGAATTCGACAACTTAGGCTCTGAGCCATGGAATGGATTTGTTTACTTTTTCCACTCCCATTTCCGCACGAACCGTGCTCCATGTTTCCATCGAGAGATACTTTACGAAAGCACTTCGTATTATTGTAAGCTTTTGGCGGGGATCGTGGCGTGGGTGTTAGCCATAGGTTAAGAGTATTGGGAACCTCGAATTCGCCATGTTGAATCTCGCGCATCTCCATTGGTTTTTCATCCGTTCGGGACTAGATTGAATGAGTCTACTGCGACTATCGCCCAAAATGTAATTTGCTTCACGTTGGTCCTTATGCCTCAATACCATATCGCACAAACCGTCTCGATCGAGTCGCCTCCGCAACGAGTGTATGAGTTTCTAGTGGATTTTCGTACTTGGACCACATGGTCCCCGTGGTTGATTTCCGAACCCGATGCGCAGGTTTTCGTTTCAGAAAATGCGTGTTCACGAGGCTCAACCTATCGATGGCAGGGGACTGTCGTTGGAGCAGGGGAAATCGAACATGTTCGATTGAGTCCGTCCGAACGCATCGAAGATGAGCTCAGGTTCATCAAACCGTTCCAATCCATCGCAAGAACTGCTTTTCATATCGTCCCCAGCCAAGTTGGTTCGACTGTTACTTGGACGATGGATGGAAAGTTGCCTTGGTTCTTGTTCTGGATGATTCCCATGATCAAAACCTTTGTGTCGATGGATTTCCGAAGAGGATTGAACATGATCAAGGATTGGCTTGAGACAGGATCGATTCCCTCGAAATTGAAGATTCATGGGCGGGTTCCCATGCACGCGATTCGTATGGCAGGAATCCCTGGTTCCTGCCCGGTCGAGGAGATTGGCCAGTCTCTAGAAAATGCGTTGGCTCAGGCGACCGCAGAGTTTCAAAAGCAGGAATTGCCGATGCAGGGACAAGTCATTTCGGTGTACGAGGGCTTTGATATGAAGGCAGGAAGGTTCGAATACAATTGCGGATATCTTCTTCCTGCGGGTACCGAGGTTGTTCCAGGGGGTGCTCTGAAGGTTTGGTCAAACCCCGCAGGTGATGCTTTCCATGTAGAGCATGTCGGCAGCTATCGGCATTTAGGAAACGGTTGGAGTGTCGCGAACCAGTGGGTCCGATATAAAAAGCTGAAGCAGAAGGGTCGCGGAACTTTTGAGATCTATCGGAACTCGCCTCTAGAAACCCCTGAGACGGACCTCAAAACGGATCTCTATCTCCCCCTGAAATAGAGACCGATTTCACACGATAGCTCGCAATCGGCTGGGTCCAATGAAGTCTTTAGGAAATAAAAAACCTCGGTTTCAGAACCGAGGTTGACGTATCCTTTGCTGGAGGATGCATCCGTGGAGTTAATCGATCACCTTTGCGTCGATCCACTTCATCAGGCTTCTCAGTTGTCGTCCCACAATCTCTATCTGGTGTTGGCGTTGGATGCGTCGCTGCGCTTTGAAGGCTGGAGCATTCGCTTTGTTTTCAAGAATCCATTCCCGAGCGAATTGCCCGGTTTGGATTTCGTTGAGAATTCTCTTCATTTCAGCTTTGGTTTCTTGCGTGATGATTCGCGGACCGCGCGTGTAGTCGCCAAACTCCGCAGTATTGGAGATGCTGTAGCGCATGTAGTTGAGTCCACCCTGATAGAGGAGATCGACGATCAGCTTCAGTTCATGCATGCATTCGAAGTAAGCCATTTCTGGTTGGTAGCCGGCCTCGACAAGCGTTTCGAAGCCAGCTTTGACGAGCTCGCTAACACCGCCACAGAGCACGACTTGCTCTCCAAATAAATCGGTCTCGGTTTCTTCTGCGAAGGTGGTTTCGATCACTCCACCTCGCGTTCCCCCGATCCCTTTCGCGTAGGCGAGTCCGATTTTTTTGGTCGCTTCGCTCGCTCCCGCTCCCAGCGCCATCAGGCATGGAACACCACCACCCTTGGTGTATTCGCTGCGAACCAGGTGACCGGGTCCCTTGGGAGCTACCAAAAGCGTATCGACGCCTTGGGGTGGATCGATCTGACCAAAATGGATGTTGAAACCATGGGAGCACATCAAGACATTCCCTTGACTGAGATTCGGCTTGATGTGCGCTCGATAGATATCTCCTTGAACTTCATCTGGCAGGAGAACGTTGATGATATCGGCTTGTTTGGTGGCCTCTGCCACATCGAGTGGTTTGAAACCATGGCCGACTGCCAAATCATAATTCTTGCTTCCTGGACGCTGCCCGATGATCACCTTGCAGCCGCTATCTCTGAGATTTTGGGCCTGAGCGTGGCCTTGAGATCCGTAACCGAGGATTGCAATCGTTTTATCCTTGAGAACGGAGAGGTCTGCATCGTTGTCGTAAAATATTTTCGCTGCCATGGGTAGGTACTGGATCTCTGAGTATTGATGGGAGAGTAAAAAAAACGATTTGAAAAAGGCTAGATATCCGAATCGGGATCGTCGCTCGGACCGGTCATCGCGTCTGGATTACTGCCGCGGACCATTGCGATTCGACCTGTTCGAACCAATTCCAGAATCCCAAAAGGACGCATTCGCTCAATGAACGCTTGGATCTTACTTTCTCGACCGGAAATTTCGATCATGAGTTCCTCCGGCCCGACATCGACGATACGCCCTCGAAAAATGTCGACCAGCTCTCGAATCTCTGTTCTCAAAGAACCGGTTGCTGCACGTACCTTGACGAGCATCAGATCCCGTTCGACGTAATCACGCGACGAAATATCCTGAACCGCAACAACGGTCACAATTTTCTCAAGCTGTTTGCGAACCTGCTCGGATACCCGGTTATCTCCGACGAGTACAAACGTCATCCTGGAGAGGTTCGGATTCTCGGTTTCGCCAACGGCTAGGGATTCGATGTTGTAGCCACGAGATGCCAACATCCCAGAGATATGGGCTAGAACACCAGGAACGTTTTGAACTACCGCGGAGAGTACGTGCCGCATCGAGAATCTTACTATTTTGAAACTAGCTGTGGGTTCTAACTAGGGAAGGATCGAGCTCCCCGTTTGTGGTGCCCGCTACCCAGTTTTTTGGATAACGAATCCGAGATCATAATGCAATTCCTTGAATTCTCAAGGCTTGCAGTATCGTCAGGACTATGGCTACAGGGATTTGATTATGGTATCAACTAACCTCATGTTACCTTTGGGACGATCCATTACCCACACTTCTTGACGCTTAAAAAGCTTGGAAACGAAACGCTATCAGTTGATCGACTTTGGTCACGGACGCAAATTGGAACGGGTAGGAGGACTCATTGTGGATCGTCCTTCTCCATCCGCGCGAGGGAAGCCATTCGGGTCACCACTATGGAAAAAAGTGGATCTAATCTATGAGAAACCCGTCTGGCATTACCAGGACTCATGGAAACAGCGGCATTCACCGTGGTACTGTGACGCGGAAAACCTAAGGTTGATTCTCAAACCGACGGAGGCGGGGCAACTGGGTGTGTTTCCGGAGCATTGGGGGCATTGGAGTTGGTTGCTTTCGCTATTCGGCTCGAGGGACCCGACGGATATTCGCGTTTTAAGTCTCTTTGCATACACCGGAGCGACCACCCTCTTTTTAGCTCGACTCGGTTGCTCTGTGACTCATGTGGATGCTTCTCGCCCTACGGTGCAATGGGCCAGGGAGAACTGCGAACTGAACGACATGAGCGGTCTTCCAATTCGATGGGTTGTTGAGGACGCCCGTCGATATGCGGAAAGAGAATGCCTACGGAGTGCGAACTATGACCTGGTGATACTCGACCCCCCATCTTTTGGTCATGGACCACGGAAGGAGCAATGGAGTCTGCGGCGAGATCTGCCGAATCTAATGGAAAGGTGCTGGAAACTGCTTTCTCCTGACCCTTTGGGGGTTCTGCTCTGCGGGCACTCACAGAATATCGATCTCAAGAAGATGGTCCAGCAACTCAAGGCTACGGTGGGAAATCAAGCGTTAGGCAACGTGGATATTCAGCAATCCATATTGCTCGATGAGGAAAAACGCGACTTGGACTGCGGCTACGCATGCAGGTTTTCGTTCGTCTCGTGAGAGTTTGCGAAAACGGGCATCGATGGATGAAAACAAAAAAGCCCGAGGCGATGGTTCAGAGCTTGTGAGCCTTGAAAGAAGCTTCGGGCTAGGATCGGAACCAGCCGTGATTCGGGCGGTTCTCTATCGGTCAGTTATTGCTGTACCCGAAGTCTCTTCTGGATATCCGTTTCAAGAACACCAAAGACCGCCTCGTGTCGTTGCACGGACATTTGCAGAGCTGCGAGCAATCGCTTCGCAGTGTAGAAGTTCATGATAATCCGTTGCTTCACTACGATTGGATCTTTCGGAATTCCAACCGGTTGAGGATTCAACCCAAAGTCCACGATCAGTTCTTCAGGAGAACCTGTGACTCGGCAGAAGTTGGCATAGCAAGCGATGGCATCCTCATCCTTAACCTGTACTTGGACGGGCTGAGGTTGTTGACGCTGAGCCTCTGCTGATTCTGGGTTATCTAATTCTGTTGACATGTTTTAAAAACTCCTCAAACGAAACTAACTATTGAAGCTCACAGCCTCCTCTAGACAGCATCAATGTACCACGAAACTGTGAGTGTGTATGGTTTTTCAATTAGAATTCAAAACTAAACGTCTTCATCAGGTAACGGTAAAACCGCCATCCTAGAGATTTCCAGGCGAGGTGAACGTTGGCTTCACCTCGGTATCCTCCTCGCAGTGCCAAGCCTTGCTGATCGAAATCCACTTTGGCTTGGTAAGATGTGCTCATTGGTAAAGTCTTACCTGTTTCATCGACTTTCGTATCCAGTGATCCTCCAGCTTGAGTCGATAGGGCTGGAGAGGCCTCTTTCATCTCTGACTGGGCAAAACTTTTGATCCGCCCGTAGATGGATTCTAGTTTGGCCGACTCAAACATGACTTCTACTTGGGCATTTTTGAAGTCGCCGCCCTCAGGATCCAGTTCGACTTGTTTCCCGCTAGGATCATCCGGTTTCTTTCGCGTGATGAGATCCTTATCGTGTTGATCGACGACGAGCACGCCCTCCATTTCCTGAGTAGGTGCGACGATACAGATCAGTTCCCCTTCGCCAAAAACCGCGTACTCGTTGATCAAGTGAAACGGATTGCCAGACCAAGAGGGAAGTTGCTCCTGGGCCTTCAGTTGTTTGTTTTCCGCTTTGTCCGGAGGTTGGCAAACAATACCGGCGATGGGGCTTCGAACGACGAGTCGCTTCTTCTTTTCTTCGAGTTTCTCAACGGTCCTGACAGACGTATCATGGACCTTTTCCTCTTCGGCTACCTGAACCGCATACGTCGGATCGTTGTTCGCAACGATCCTGAGTTGTTCTAGTCGTTTGGCAGAGAGACGCTCTTCACTTTGAGCCTTCACGAGCTCCACTTCTAGATCCAGATTCTCAAGAACACAGATCACTTCCTCCTGCTGAACCGTTTCTCCCGGACGTTTCTTCCACTCGACCAATCTCCCAGGAACAAACGTTCTCACTTCGCGTCCCTCTCGGGGCTGGACTTCGAGGGAACAGTTGACGTGAAACGGGAGCGGTAAAAAACAGAAAACAGAGAGTGCGGCGAACGCGACGAGAAGACTAGTAACCACATTGGCTTGTTTCATTTTCGAAGCCTTGCCTGGTGTAGAGAAGAATTTCCATATCGAGAAAATCCCTGGAACAATCATGCCAGCGATGCCGGAAACTGCAAAGATCCGACCGAGGGCCTGCAAACCGTAGGGCTTCAAGACCTGGTTGAGAAAGAAAATAATGCCGATCGCAACAACCCATCGGTAGATAAACGAAGCCACGGTGTAGAGGGCAAACATCATCCGATTGCGAGTCGGTAAAAATGGATTGTCCTGCAACTCCAAACCCAGGCAATTCTTTTGAAACCAACGTTTGAGGATTTCATTGGCCTTCTGGCGAAGATTGGGAATCTCCAAGATGTCCATAAGAATGTAATAGCCGTCGAATCTCAACAAAGGGTTGCCATTGAAGACAACGGTACTCACCGAGCAGATGAACATCACGCTCAAGCACAGAAAGTTAAACGCTCCATCCTCGCTGAACCACCATAAAAAAGTTGCGATCGAGGCCAGGATCAGCTCAACGTACATCCCGGCTGCACCGATGAAGACGCGTTGCCATTTATTGGATAGCATCCATGAGTCGGATACGTTGCAGTAAAGACAAGGAGTGAAGACGAGAAGCATGGCTCCCATCTCATGGCATTCTCCGCCGAATTTCTTACAGCTCAAACCGTGACCAAACTCATGGAGCACTTTCACCGTAGCCATGGTCAAGCCGAGCCAAATCCAATTCTTTGCAGCGAAAAATTGTTCAAAAGTCGGAAGCTTGGTTTTGAATTCGTGGTAATTGATCAAAACTAGCATAATAGCGGTAAGACCGATACAAGCCACTGCGATCAAGCACCAAACGGTGAACAACCATCCAAACCAGGGCAACAGAGCTGTCAGGATTCGGTCTGGATCGATACCCCGAAAACGAATCGCAAAAATGTTGGCCAACTTTCCGAGGAACTCTTTCCGTTTCTTCTGATCCCCGCGTCTCCGTAATTGACGTCCCTGGCCGCTGGCATGCGAGATCACCAATCCGCTGCGATGCAACATTCCGACGAATTGCTGTAGATCTTGAAGCGAGATTCTTTGAGGAGCGAATTCCGCTTGAAAACTGTCCTTGATCTGCTGCAGGCTGGTTTGCCCATCCAGCATGTTTAGAATCGCAAACTCCTCGTCATGAAAACGGTAGTAGTTCAGTCCCACAGGTTCTTTGACCACCCAATAGGACCTGCCATGGTACATATGTCGTCGCGATTCCAAGTCAGGTCGACGGCGCAGCTTCAGCGGTCGCATCGCGCTGTTGACTAAAGAGTCGGCCATGGAGGTCATTTAGATACCTCGTTGAAATGGGTGGTTCATGAACATAGGAGCAGACCAATAGGTCTGGGGACGGTTTTCCTCCTCGAAATCATAGGGTTGTACGGAACAGCGAAGCGAAATTTTCGCCAAGTTTTTGCCATTGTTTCTATTTCGCCTAGGGACGTTTTGGGAATACCTCGATCGTGGCATTCATCCCCTCACGCAACAAGAACTGTCCATCCGGCAACTTCTCGTTCGCAATCTCGACCCAGATGGGATACACGTTGGCAACGCCACCTGTGAACGGAGCGACATAGCCGACGACCCCATCGATGCGTTTGCTGATGCCAGGTGCAATGACAGTCACTTTGGCGGGAGCATTGAGTAGAAGGTGCGGCGGAACATTGCTATTGGTGAGATTGACCCGGCCTTTGACTCGGATTCGCTGCATGTCCGTCACGCGGAGAATGGTCTCGCCCTCTCGAACGTAGTCAAAAGGCTCTTTCTTCACATCGCTTACGATACCGCCAAAGTTGGCAGTGATTTGACGTTGAACCACCTGAACCTTTGCCGCTTCCAGTTTGGCTTCCGAAACTCCTACCGCCGCTTCATCCTTGGCATGTTCGATATTGGACACATTGATCTGCAAACGAGACTTCTCGAACTCGAGTCTCTTCTTTTGGTTTGTCGATAAATCCTCGGCCCCCTCGCGCAACAAGCGGTCGGAAATTTCCGACTCCACTTTGGCGACGGCGGATGCCTTCTCAGCGTATTGGACACTGCTGTTGTCTGAGGCCTTCAGCTTGGCTTGCTCGAGTTCTTTCGTCTGGACCCGAACCTCCGCGTCAGCAACCCGTGTATCGAGTTCTACCAGAAGATCCCCTTCATTCACGATTGAACCATCGTCAACTGGGAGTTTGAAAATAATACCGTTCGCTTGCGCGGTCACTTCACGATCCCGTACGAAGGTTAACGAGGCATCGGGAACCGAGATCGTACTCGCCATCGAGGCTGCTGGTACATTGAGCCCTTCGCTCGGTAGGGATGTCTTCTCTGGTGCCTGGGATAATCGGGGGACCGCGGGGGGGTTGAAAGCGTCCTTAACGCCCGTTTGATTCGCACTCGGTGGGAGGGTTGCCTGCACCAGTTGAATCGTCGCGGGACTACGGACGGGGTCTGCGATGGCTGGGCCTGTAGCCACCGATGTCATTTCTTTTTCTTGCGCGATACTCACATTGGGATTGAAAGACCTATCGATGTCGACAAGTTTTGCCGGTGCGTCTTCGGAATTCGGCAAAGGAGAAACCAACGGAGGGGAGAAACGAACTGCCTCGGTATCTCGCCCGGAGTAGCCGTTGATCCCCAAACCAGGCACCCAGGAGTCAATGAAATTTCGCACCGATGGGATAGCCAGGGTGACTCCACCTGTCGCCATGAGCAATGCAAGACCTCCGAGAACTGCTTTATTCATAACACTTTTTCCAGTAGTAGATTAGAACAACAGGTAGGCTCGAACCCATTCGACAACTTCATGGAACCAGACGAACGCTGCGCTTCGTTTACCCGCTTTGACCTTAGCGATCACGCGGGCGCCAGGATTTCGGCTAACCATTTTTTCCATGGATTTCCCGTCTGGAATGCAACGCAATCGAACTACGGGACCCTCTTCACCATCCAGTTCGGACCGGGTACTCACCCCCTCGGTGTAGAGAAGTCCAGAATATCGAATGGATGGATCGGTCAGCATGATAAAGTCAACATCGAGGTACTTTCTCTCGGTGCCATCGACCTTTGCAATCGTAGATTGACTGAATGCATAGTCCAGGTAGCTCATCCGTTTCTCCGGCATAAGGACCTCGACTTCCCAATCCTTGGTCTTATCAGCGATCGTCATGAGTACCTGCCCCATCACGACGGGCCGGCGATTGAGAACTCGCTCGACATCCCAGGTCATCACCGTACCTGCCATGGGGCTTTTGCGAATCATTTTTGCCTGCTTGTCGCGTTGTAGCGTAAGCTGTTTAGTCAAGCCTTCGATTTTGGTCTGGGCTTCGGCAGCTTCTTTTTCGTAGCGAAATCGATCGAGCGGATTCAACGTCGCCCCCAGTTGGAGCATCTGGTTGGCATTGATCCGTTGTTGCGTCGCAAGACGCAATTGATCTTCCAGATTGACGATTTCTCGGTCCAAATCATCATCCTTCATCTCGACCAATACTTCTCCTTCTTGGACCTGGTCGCCGTGCTTCACTTTGACATCTTCGACAATACCGTTGGCATGAGCAAACACCTTCTTCTCGATCGAAGGCTTGAACTCGCCAATTCCCTTGAGTTTGAAATCGATTCGGATCAGGCACATCGCCAGCAGAGCGGTTGCCAACAGCCCCAGTACTCCCAGCGTTTTGGGTAACGTTGAACCGCGGAACATCCAAAGCGAACGATCCAGGAAACGCCAGACCGGCATGAAGATGATGTTGCTGTAGGAAAGCGAATTGGAAACGGCACGACATGCATGCTCATAGACCAAGTCGACCCTCCCTTCCAATTGGGATTTGGAGAGTTGTGTCTCGATTTGCTCAACGATGAGCGCACCGATCACTTCTCGACGCTGTCTCGCCTCGTTGGTTTCATTTCTCGCAGCGAGGACATCTCCCTCGACTGTTTTCTCGGGCTGTCTCAAGGGTAGAACGGTGATCGTACGACCATGAGATAAATCGACGTACTCCTCGATAGCCTCTTCGATCTGTGGCGGGAGATCCTCTGTCGATCCGTCGTACCACAATGGCTCCCCGCTTCGGATCACGCGAGTTGCTAAATTGTTGAGCGATTGAACGATGTTGGATCGGTTTTCGATCGAGTCCTGTCCGGAGATCGCGATCACTTTCGCTTTGCCACCCTTGATGGTGGCAACGCTCACGCGGTCGCATTCGATCAAGCGTCGGCCTTCGTTCGCAATCGTGTAGGCCGTATCTCGCAGATCGAGGTTGTCGTGGACGAGGCGAGCAAATTGGTCCGACTGCTGCCACATTTCCTGCCGAGTAGACACTTGCTGCAGTGTGTGGCTCTGCAGCCAATCACCGATCAGCTTCGTCATGTGCTCGAGGAATCGGAGATAGCCACGCTGAGCATCGACTGGGGAATTCGCTCGCTGTAGGATCTCCAAGAGTCCGACAGGTTGCTTGTTAGCCACCAACGGTGCCGTGACCAACAAATGCCTCGTTGGATTCGCCTCGCCATCAGCCTCTCCCGAGCCTGACATGGGAGGAACTAGTTCGGCTCGCCCCTGGGCAATCAAACGGGATAACAGCCTGCCATGTTGCATTGCCTCAGGTCTGTCTGACTGCATTAACATGGGTTCAAGTTGGATTTGATGCGCTAACCTCAGCGCTCCATCCTGCTCGATCAACCAGACCGCCCCTCCTTCTGCAGCGAGAGCTGCTATGATCTTTTGTAGAACTGTAGGGTAGTAATCCCCAGCTTTAATATCGGATTTCGACAGCTCGGTAATCTCGGTTACCAAGTTCCGAATCCGTCGTTTGGTCTGCTCTACGTTCTCGTCCGATGGGCCAGAGGACATTTTCGGATATCAGTGGAAAGGGATAACGGGAAATGCGTTGTTCGACAACCATCCATCGAACCGATTGCAGCTTGCCTTAAAGTAATATCCTTCGAGACTTTCGGCTAACGATCAAGATAGGGATGCCAGGTTTGTCGCAAAAGGACTATTTCCTACAACTCACACTAGAATCACAATTCCCTCTGCGATCATTTCGGGTTGGTAGGAATAGGATGAGAATGACGGTGGCGAAAGTGAGTTAGATTGCGCAAGCCCTGATAAAGTTCCTGGCGAAACACATCGTAGCTACGCTAGCACTTCGCGAATCACCTTTTGGGCCTCGACCCCGGTCAAACGCTGCTCAAGCCCTTGGAATGGAAAATAGAATTTGTCGTGATCGATCCCCAAACAATGCAGGATCGTTGCATTGAGGTCATTGATGTGGACAGGGTTTTCGGCCACGTTGTAACTAAAGTCGTCTGTCGATCCATACTCGACTCCCCCTCGAATGCCTCCTCCTGCCATCCACACAGTAAAGCATTTGGGATGATGATCACGCCCGTAGTTTTCTTTACTGAGCCCCCCCTGACAATAGACCGTTCTTCCGAACTCTCCTCCCCACACGATCAGGGTCGATTCGAGCAATCCTCGCTGCTTGAGATCCTGAATCAACGCGGCGCACGGTTGATCGGTATCCCGACATTGGGCCGGTAAATCGTTGGCGATGTTTCCGTGCTGATCCCAGCCTCGATGCAGGAGTTGTACGACGCGAACGCCTCGCTCGACCATGCGTCGTGCCAACAAAGCACTCGACGCGAAGGTACCCGGCTTCGAGACGTCCGGGCCATACAGTTCCAGGACGTGTGAAGGTTCGTCCGAAAGATCGACGAGAGCCGGTACACTTTTCTGCATGCGAAAGGCCATCTCGTATTGTGCGATGCGGGTCTGGATCTCTGGATCCCGCAAGGCATCGTACCGTTCCGTATTCAGTTCTCGCAGCGTGTCGAGCATCCGTCGACGATCGGAGGCCTGAACGCCATCCGGGTTTGGCAAGTAAAGCACTGGATCGCCACTGCTTCGCAAAGCGACTCCAGTAAAACGAGTCGGGAGAAAACCACTCGACCACATGCGTGTGAACAGAGCCTGGGCGGCGGCCGTGGAGGACCACGTTGGAGTCAAGACAACGAACGCGGGCAAATCATTGCTTTCGCTACCTAGTCCGTAGGCAAGCCACGATCCTAAACTCGCCTTCCCTGGAACTTCGCTCCCAGTCATCACAAAGGTGCAGGCCGGGTCATGGTTGATTGCATTGGTATGGACCGTTTTTATTACCGCCAATTCGTCGACCATTTTGGCTGTGTGGGGGAGCAATTCGCTGACCCAACGGCCGCATTGGCCGTGCTGTTCAAATTTGAATTTGCTGGGAGCGACAGGTAGTCTTGCCTGCCCACTGGTCATGGTGGTAATGCGCTGACCTTTTCGAATCGAATCCGGCAAATCCTTGTCGAATTGCTCGATCAGAGAGGGCTTATGGTCCCAAAGATCTATTTGCGAAGGTCCCCCATTCATGTGGAGGTAAATGATCGATTTCGCCTTGGGAGCAAAGTGTGGTAAGCCAGGAAGAGTAGGATGTACTCGATCCGATTCCGACGGAGTGCCGAACCCTCTCCCACTCAACAGGCCCGCGAGCGCCAAACCACCTAGACGCAAGCCTGCACCTTGGAAAAACTGCCTGCGTGCGAGGTCATTCTGGTAAGTCATGTCGAAGTTCTTCGTTGAATGGGAGGTTCTTTAGCAGGGAAAGGATGGTGCCGAAGCGCTCTATTGTAAGTCGTCCAGGGACCTCCACCAATCACCATTGGCCCGGTACCATCGCGGTTTCCCTGGATTCCCGGGCACGCTTCAGTCAAACGGACTCGCAATTTCCACTCGACATCGCATGGCCTCGTTTGCAGCCATCACCTCATGGGCTGCCCAAATCGGATTATCCCCCGGAAGTAAATATCTGGGACCTCGAAGTCCTTGGAGGCGATTGCTGGATGGCTCCATTCCCAATAGCGTCGCCCAATCGCGTGAAAAATCCTCCCAAAGGATCGATTCCGGATCGGGCGTCGACACCGCTGCGATCAGCAATTTAGGTGCAACTTCCCTTTGATCGAAGAAGCGACGTGCCTCAGCGAGCGACAGCGCGAGCCATTGAATGCTTTTCAAAAGAACAGGATCGGATATCGCACCACGAAGCTGATCACCCTGCGCCACGGTTGGAGTGATTACCAAAAGATTTCCTAGCGATTCGAGGTGATCGTTTAATTGGGCGATCGACCAACCGGTAACAGGGTCGATCCAATCGCTGGCGATCTCGACTGAGGGTTTCAAGATAAAGGACCTCATGCACATCCGGGGATGAGGTACCTTAAAGTGCGGAGTCCAAATCCGATGATCCTCGTGAAGCAAAACATCGATGTCAATTCGGCGAGCCTCCCACCTCTGGAATCGCTGCCTGCCGAGGGACATTTCAATACTCTTGAGCTTCTCCCAGATATGCCAGACGTCGAATTCACTTTCCAAGGCAACGACGGCGTTCAGAAAGTCGCTCTGTCCTGAAGGCCCACCTACTGGAGGCGTTCGATAGAGATGGCTAAAACGGAGCCGACAGGACGGAAATGCCTCGTTCAGAAGACATTTCGCATGATGCATCGTTTCCGCAACGTTCCCCAGGTTCGCGCCGAGACTAATCAGAGTGCGGAACATGCGTCAGAGCTTCTGCGCTGACTCAATACTGTCTATGTACCAATGGACAACCAGGTCATTGGGTCCGAGTGTTCTTCCCTTATTTTGTGGAGCCTGAGCCGGACCGCCTTTCGGACAATTCTTACGAGCATAAACCCAATAGGAGGGTGGGTTCGTTTGAGCTTGATCGATGAAACGCAACTTGTAGACGTAGCCACCACTCTCGCTTGGAAACTCTCCATCCAATCCGGCATAGACCCACCTCGGGGTCGTTTTGCGGGACCGGATCTCCGTATGGATTGGGTCGTTCTCGATTTTGCTACGAACTTTGCCCTCGGCGGATTCCGGAGACGTTTTTTTGGGCGAATCGGCTTTCTCAAGAGTCACACCGTTGAGTAGGAGCAGCACGTCTTCGTCCCATTTCGCTACGTTTTCCAGATACTTCGCCGAGACCGCTTTGGCTTGCTCCACGTCGTACTGCGTTGCCAAGGACCGCGAAAAGACACCCAAAGCGCTGGAGCCAGCACCAAGAAAAATCGCCAGCATCCCCAAAAACTGGGAAAAGCCGCTGAGTTCCTTGCGTTTCGCCAGCAGTAGAACGACAGCTCCAATCACGACGGCTAGGATCGCGATCGGGAGCATCTGAACGTAAGCCAACGAGAAACTCCCGACGATCGCCAAAAGAAGTCCTACCAACGATAGCCCCGAGAAATTCTTGGCGTCGACGATTTCGTCTGTCTCGGATCCAAGCAATGTTTCTGTCATTTCAACTCACACAAATCCGGAGGTTCAAACCATCCAAAATCCATATCGTGCTCGCATTCCCTAGCACTCGAATGCGAATCTAACTTAAGATAATCGTAAACGTGGGATTTTGGAAATCGACGCGGAGCTACTACGCAATCCGCCAAAGCAAGGTTCATATTGGGCAATCATGGAATTCATTCTTCCTTCTAGCAATTGGGTGCGATTGACGCTTGCGATATCGGCATGCCTGGCTTGTTGTAGCAAGAGTTTTTCGCAAACCGTATCGGACCGTTTACCCTCGACTCCTCTTGAGGAAACGAGGGAGGTCGCGATTGACGAATTCGTTTTTAAGGTTCCGGCCGGTCTTTCATTCGAGAGAATTGCCCCCAAAAACCTGACGACTTGGCCTATCGTTGCTACCTGGGATCAGGATGGAAATCTTGTCATCGCGGAGTCGGCAGGGGTCAAGCAGCCGGTCCAGGAACAACTCAAGAACAAGCCTCACAGGATCGTAAGACTGCTCGACACCGATCGCGATGGATTCTTCGATTCGAGACAGGTTGTCGCCGAGGAGTTGGCATTTCCCGAGGGGATCCTTTGTATCGGAAACGACATACTCGTTTCCGCCCCGCCGCAGATCTGGCGTTTGACCGATGCAGATGGGGATGGAGTCTGTGAAAGTCGCTCGGTGTGGCATGATGGACAAACGTTAACGGGTTGCGCAAACGATCTCCACGGACCGTTTTTGGGGCCGGAGGGATGGGTCTATTGGTGCAAATCCGCTTTCGCGGAACAATCTTTTCCGATTCGGGGCCCTTTCTCTGCGAAGAGTACTGCCTCGCACCTCTACCGAAAACCTCTTCAGTCCGAGGTTGCAGACCGCATCATGACAGGAGGTATGGATAACCTGGTCGACATTGCCTTCGACGATTCCGGAGATCGCTATTTCGTATCGACCTTTTTGCATCACCCGGGCAAAGGAGTTCGAGATGGCTTGGGACATGCTGTCTATGGAGCTGTGTTTGGAAAGGACCACGCCGTCTTGAGAAGTCATGTCAAAACGGGTCCACTCATGACACCCATCGTTGAAATGGGTCCTGCCGCCCCGGCAGGTGTTCTGGTAACCAGTGAACAAAACCCCTGGAACAATGGATCTTCCGATGCTCCTACGTTGGTTGCTGCCCAGTTCAATCTTCAGCGAGTTACAGCTCATCAACTCACCCGTCAAGGCTCCTCCTACATCGCGAATACCATCAACCTCGTACTGTCCGAACAGCTTGACTTTCACCCCGTCGATATTCTCGAGGATGTCGACGGCAGCCTGATCCTCGTGGACACCGGCGGATGGTACGACCTTTGCTGCCCAAGTTCGGGAACCGAAGAACGGGTTGCCAAAGGTGGAATCTATCGACTTCGGGCGAAGTCATCGGACAACTCCCTTCAGAACATTTGGAAAACGATCGATGAAACGATCGAAAGCGGACGCGCGGTCGAATTGTTGAAGCACTCCAATCGGAGGGTTCGCGAGCATGCGACGACGTTCTTGTCCGAGAGTGGTTCGCTGCTCCAGCCAGATACCATGTCAAAGATCCAATCGATCTTGGAGGGAGCTAATCCATCTACCTACCAGCGTTTGGCAGCGTTCTGGGCCTTGTCCCGTTCACTGGTTTCCGGATCATCGCTCCCGACGCAGACTCCTGAATTTGTAAAGCGGTCGCTGCGCATGCGAGATCTATCGGTTGTGTCTGCCGCGCTCGAACTGACAGCGACGTATGCCTGGAAAGATGCGAGAGCGGAAGTCGAGGGCATCCTCCATACCTCGGTGGAACCTCGCCTGCAACGAATGGCAGCGGCATGCCTCGGACGGATCGGCGCCGATGAATCTCTCGACATTCTCATGCAGAGCTGGCGTCGGCTTTCAAAAGAGACCCCCGAAGGTCGAGATCGGATGCTCGAACACTCTATCCAGTATGCCATGATGGAGATTGTGGCACGGACACCCGAGACGGAGGGAGCAACCCAAAAGATACGCAGTTTCCTGACGTCTCAAAACGACGATAAAACGAGGATGGCATCGCTCCGGATTCTGAAAGAACTAGGCAGGTTGGACAGCAGTTCGATCCCTTCCCTGATCGTAGCGAGTCGATCCTCCTCCGATGCTTTAGCCGAGCTGGCAACCTCCTGTATCGGCAGCAAGGGTGAACTTGTCGGAGCCTATGTGGACTCGCTGCGAATGCTGCCGATCGATCAAGTAGAGCGGGACATAAAATCGATTTCCGCTGTGTTCCAGGTTGCCCACAGCGACCCGGCGGTCGTTCGATGGATCGATGAAAACCTTTTAAAAAGGGAATCGATGGAACCATGGCAATGGGACGTACTGTTCTCCGTTCTGGATTCCTTTCGCAATCAAACCTTGCCGGATCCATGGTCGAGCGGACTCGCCAATTTGATCCAGTATCCTGGAGAAAAGAGCAATTCGCTCATTGAAAAGATCGGCGCAACCACACTAAGCAAGAGCTCAAAGGAGCTGCTCCAAGCGTTAGCCACCCGAATGAACTCGGATGATCTGAGAACCTCTGCAGCGGCTATAGCGATGATGCCACGCGGTATTGTCACAGTTCCTTCCCAAACGCAGGCCCGGCTTGTGCGAGCCCTACTCGAACCTTCGCATTCAGATCGTGAAGTCGCGAAGCAAGGATTGCGGCGTCTGGACCTCGATTCCATCGCATGGGAGGAACTGTTTCAGGCGCTACCCTCGTTTTCTCCCGTCGAGTTCGGAGTCGTGGTCGAAACCTTGGCGACAAGTCAATATGCGAAACAGGATTCCGTAGCATCGAAACTGCTGCGAGCGCTCCCATCCCTGAGTCTCTCCAAGACCTTGTTCCAGGAACAGCTCGAGCGATGGTTCTCGAATCACTCCGGTGA
>JBBAXA010000015.1:0-20841 GCA_040396935.1 Pirellula sp. | reverse complement strand
TCGAATCGATTGCCTTTCCGAGCCATCGGATCGCGCAGGGATACACTTCGACATCCTTGCTTACCAACGAGGATCAAGTGCTTTCAGGTCTAGTGGCGTTTGAAGATGATCAACGCATCGAGCTGGTCGTTGCGGCTGACAAAAGAGTCTCGATTGAAAAGCGAGATGTCGTACAGAGAAACTCGAGCAATACCTCACTGATGCCTGCCGGTATCGATAAAGTATTGTCGATTCAAGAGCTCTCGGATCTGATCGCCTTTCTCGAACAATCGAAGTAGACTTTGTCGACAGTCCTCATCGCGGCCAATCCAAGATCAGGTTCCAGAAGCCGAATCGACCTGGTCGAACGGCTCGCGCACCATATTCAAGCTGCAGGGTTTCTGTGTGAAGTTGTTACGGACCTGGATCTACTTACCGAGCGTTCCCACGAACTCCAAGAGAGTCGGCAACTAAGGGCGACCATCGCAGCCGGTGGAGATGGAACTGTCAATGCGGTGGTCTCCCGTATTCCTTTGGGGGCCTCGCTAGGAGTATTGCCCCTCGGATCGGAAAATCTATTAGCGAAACATTACGGGTTCTCACTCGATCCCGAAGCGTGTTGTCGTCGCTTGGTCGCGAACCGGACCGAAATTCTAGATGCCATGGATATCGATGGCCATTTAGCACTCTTGATGGCATCCCTGGGTTTCGATGCAAGTGTCGTGCGCCGTGTCCATCAAAACCGTCGAGCCCATATCACACGTTGGGCGTATCGATACCAAGCGTTCCGGACGTGGTTTACCTACCGTTGGCCTCCGATGGAAGTGGCGGTGCCTGCGCCCGAACCTAAGTCGGCTGTGAATTCTATTTACAGAACCCAGTGGTGCTTCCTATTCAATTTCCCAAGGTATGCGACGGGTTTGCAAATAGTACCTGAGGCAGATCCGACCGACGGATTGCTCGATGTCGGTTTGTTCGAGAGAAGTGGTGCCATCCGTGGGGTGTTCCAGTATTGGGATGTCCTGCGGGGACGACATCGTACTCGCTCCGACTGGAAACAGTTCCGAGCCGAATCCATCCGGGTCACGGCCAACGCCTTGGTGCAGCCAGATGTTCAAATCGATGGAGATTGGGTTTGCTCAACTCCCGTATCGGTGAAGGTGCTTCCGAAGCGATTTCGTCTGTTGGTCTAATGTTTGCCATACTGCGTCGAGTCCGTCGCTTCGATTTCTCTGATCGACCGAGTGGCTCAGTGGCTTTTACTCTCAAGAAGAGAACCGCTTTTTGGTTCCATACTCGCTATCAAGCAATAACTATCTCAACATTGGCAAAGGGGCCTACGGGATTTGTTATCGCATCGATTCCTGTTATTGGGATTGATACAAGAAGGGATAGGCCCGATCTCCGCATAAGACTTTGCAAAACGATTGGGTTCCGAATATCTGTCCTTTCTTGGTTCATCGCGATTTTTCATTTCTTGGCTTACGCTATCGAACCCTCCCGTGGAACCCTGATTGCAGCAGCGCACGGTTACTCGGTGGATCGTGGGATAGGCTAGCTGCGTATCGCGATCAAATAGCCCAAAACGGCACCGATAAGAATGGAGGGGGGAAGCAGAACGGCTGCGGTCAGTGCGATCGCCATTCCAATCGATATCTTGTTGCTTTTGTCTGTCGGGTCAGCAGATTCTACGGTTAGGGGCGGATTGATGATCGATCTCTTGGAACCAGCATTGGATTGGTTGGTTTCATGGGACGAGAGAGAGGTTTCTTGCAAAGTATCATCCGGGAGAGGGGCTAACTCCGACTCCAAGGTCGGTGGAGGCGGAGCGGTCCATGGGCTACGCGTCATCGTCGGATACGCCATCGCAAAAGGCTCTTCGTTCACCCATTGCTCCAGTCGCACGGCGACTTCGGCGCATGTTTGCATTCTTTTCGCGAGATCCTTTTCCATCATTTCAGCGATAATGTCGACAAAATCATCGTGTAGGCCCGCTGCAAAACGGCGTGGATGCATCGGTGTCTCATCGAGATGGCGTCGTATCTTGGTCGCCGTGTCACCTCCAGGGAAAGGAACTTTCCCGCATACGGCGTAATAGAGCGTGCAGCCCAACGAATAAACATCGCTTGCAGGTCCGACATCGAGCGGTGTGCGAATCTGCTCAGGCGAGAGGTAGTCTGCCGTACCTACAATCTTACCCGCGCGCGGATCGTCGAGTAGATTCGCGGTGAATCCTGCCAAACCGACATCGGAAACCTTCGCTTGTCCCTCTGGGGTTACCAGGATATTCCCAGGCTTAACATCTCGATGTACCATCCCTTGCTGATGGGCATATTCCAGCCCCAGTGCAGCTTGCATGATGATCCCAGCTGCCTTTTCCTGAGATAGCGGGCCATGCGTTTTCACCAAACGACGCAGGTCCATGCCTGGTACATACTCGGTTACCAGATAGTGAATTTTGCCATCTTGCCCTGCATCGTAGGCTCGGACCAGGTAGCTGCAATCGAGCTTGGCCTGCAATCGGATCTCGCGCATAAAACCTTGCAGTGCGTCGCTCGTCGCCTTTTGGAGCGGCAAAACTTTGACGGCGCACTCACGCCCCATCACTTGATGGACCGCCTTGTAGACATTTCCCATACCACCTTGACCGATGAAATCGGTAATGATGTAGGGACCAAGGGTCAGCTTATGCCTGCCTTCGTAAAGTTGGGAAGCCTGATACTGCGTCAAGGCTCCCTGCTCAATAAGAATCGATCTCAAAAGCTCGTCTTCAGATTGTTGTGTGCTCGTGCGTCCCGAACCTTCTAAACCTGATCTGTGGCGAAGCAGCCTGAGGCAATACTCCCATTGAGCGGGGGCGACCACTCCGCTGGCGATAACGCGCTGTTTGAAGAGGCTATCCATCGATGCACCTCAGCCAAAACGGGAACATCCAATCCGTAGCTCTTGGCTCGAATCGACGAGCTTTTATCCGTCGGTATCGACTGGCCGATCGGTCAACGGAGGAGAAAAGAACAGCCAATCCACGGCTTTGCGGTCGACACGATGAAGTCTTTGGGAGGGTTGGTTTCATCGCATCGATTTCCTAAATCGAATCCTAAAGTTTTGTACGGCGACCGATACATTCGAGCAGGAATTCGATGACCTCCATATGACGGACTGCCGAGGCGAGGTCTTTGCCCCAGGTGTACAACCCATGTTGACGGATGAGATATCCCCAGCACGGTTGATCTGGATGGGCTTGTAGGTATTCCTGAACTTCCGCTGCCAACGATGGAATATCTTGAGTATTGTCGAAGATGGGAAGCCAGCAAACCGACTCATGTGTCGTGACACCTTCCAATCCTTTCAGCATTTCGAAGCCTTCCAGGCGCAGACCTTTCAACGGGAAAAAATGTTGCGATAACAGAGTCGACCATAGCGAATGCGTGTGAAGCACCGCACCTGCACCACATTGTTGAACGGCCAAGCAATGCAATAGCGTTTCTGCGCTACTCTTTGGCTGACCTGCTAGCGTCGGCTGGCCTTCGCTGTCGACCAATACAAAATCGTTCGGTAGCAGGTGACCTTTGTCTTTGCCGCTCGCGGTAAGCAGCAACTGGATTGGATCGCGCTGAACGACGACGCTGTAGTTACTCGACGTTCCGAGCGACCAGCCCCGTGTCCAAAACTGGTTTCCAACATTTCGAAGGCCTGCGATCGCTTCATGAAAAGGTTGCAGGTGGTCGAACAAACCAATCGCTTCTTCTGTTAACAAAGTAAAAAGCTCGCTAGCTGCTTCATTCTTACGGTTCAGCCCTGAAAGGGCAACAAGAAGTAGGACCGGCAGGATTCGAACCTGCAACCAAGGGATTATGCGTACCATCTACGGCTTTCACCGCCTCTTTCGAGTTTGTGGTCTGGACCATACCTTCATCGACGATCACCATTTTCAGCGGCGATCGCCAACGCTTGCCGTCTGGCCTCTACACCTTCCAACGCACTCGGATTGCGATGGCTTGGCTCGGGATTAGCATGCGTTAAGAGAACTCTTACGCGAAGCCTTCCCCGAATTTGACAAGTTCTACTTGGTTGTCTCACTGACCAAGCAACCCATTTAGCCGATACCCTAGCCGAAGCCTTAGGTGATCGACCGCTAAAGTCCCCTGCTCTAACCGTTGAGCTACGGTCCCACATTCACCGGATTTTATGCCAACTCTCACCAGCGAGGAAGGACAAAGAATTAACTTTTTACGCGACTACTTGTAGTACAAAAAGTCTGGGTATCGACACAACGCTCCCTAATTGCGATTGACGAATTCATCCAGGTTGAAAACCAGGTTGATCAACATGGTGAGCGCAGCGATTTCGTGAGCTGGCAAACCCTGTTTATTGGGAATCTCTCCCATCGCCACCAAACGACGCGCATCCTCGGGCTCCTTGGAGAACCGATCGCGCGTCTGATTGTAAAAGTCCAGAATTTTCTGAAACTCTGTCTCAGTCGGCTTGCGCGATAAGGCGTTTTCAAAAACGGCAATCACCCGGTCTCGCTCGTTCCCGGTCAGTTGTGACCATAATCGTTCTGCGTAGACCCTCGCCGCTTCAACGTACTGGATATCGTTCAGCAACTGCAAGGCTTGAAGGGGTGTATTGCTGCGCTCGCGACGCGTACAGAATTGCTCGCGATTAGGTGCATCGAAGTTCGTCATAAAAGGTGGGGGAGCTGTCCGTTTGATAAACGCATAGATGCTGCGACGGTAAATCGACTCTCCGTGGTCTTGAAGATAATAACGCGTGTTCGAATCGCCATAGCCAACCGGTTCCCAGATATTGGGTGGCTGGTATCCCTTAAATCCTGGCCCTCCCATCCCCCGATTCAGAATCCCGGACGAGGCCAAAACGTTATCGCGTATTTGCTCTGCATCGAGTCGCATACGAGGTCCACGCGCGAGGTACTTGTTCGAAGGATCTTTGGCGATCGCCGAATCGCTAACGGCGGCAGAACGTTGAAACGCATCGGTCATCACGAGTTGTTTCATCAGACGTTTCACGTTCCAACCGTTCTTTCGGAAGTCATCTGCCAAGTGGTCGAATAGTTTCGGATGCGACGGTGGAGTACCTTGGGTGCCGAAATCATCGCTGGAGGCAACCAAGCCGAGACCAAAAACCTGCTGCCAAAACCGATTGATGGTCACCCTCGGAGTGAGAGGGTTGGCTTCGCTTACGATCCATCGAGCCAGGTCGAGTCGATTGGCGGGCCTATCAGGTTCACGCCGAGACAGTGGTGGTAGGACGCTGGGCGTATCCGGCTGAACGGGATCTCCTTTCGCATCGTATTGTCCTCGCTTCATGACGAACGCTTCACGCGGAGAAGCCATGTCGTTGAAAATCATCGTCCCTGCAACCTCGCTCTCGAGGGTGGCCCGCTCGATTCTGGCCCGCCTCCAAGCCTGCCGTCTTTCCAGGATCGCTGTCGAAACATTCTTTGCTTCGAAAGCGTAATAGTAGTCTTCAACCTCGTCCTCCGATTTCTTACCGACCTCGCTATCCGGTCCGGCTTTGATTGCCTCTGCCAACTTTCCGCTGGCGATTGGGAAATCGTTCCCTTTCTGTTTTTGCCACCAGTCCCGAAAGCTCTCGGACTCCTGGTCGTAGATTCCAGTACATACAAATCCATCCCAAGAGCAAATGCCACCGAACAAACCGAATTGAATCTCCTGGACCGAAGCTCCTGCGGGCAACTCCGATAGCGCTATCGTCATTTGTGTCCAAGCACCGGACGTGGGCAAGGGACCCTCGAGCTTCTCAGGGTTTCCACCCGCTCGTTTGGCAACTTCTAATGAATCGGCCCACACCCAACGCTGGGTCTTGTTTCCCGCTTTGATGGAAACGTAAATGGCTTTGGGGGTCTCGAATCGATCCGGCTGAACCCAAAATTGCAGTTTCCCACTCTCGGGAATCACCTGCGAAGGCCACCCACCTGTGGCAGTTTGATCGTATTTGCTGCCGAACGCTTGGGTCAAAAATCGCTTGCCCATCGGGGCGCTGTCGGAAGCGACCCAAACCTCCGGATTGCGAGTTGTATTTCTTGTTTTGCTTCCAATCGGCAATTCGTCATCCACCCAAACGGCAGAACCCATCATCTTAGGACTCGGTTTGGAGTCCGACGTGACTTTCCAAGGCTGTCGGCTATCGATTTCACTCGCTGATTTCAATAGAGAGGCTTGGGCCTCTGACTCCTGCTGCTTTGCGGATTCAATCCTTTGTTTTTGTTCGTCGGTTGCCAATGGGAAGTAAGGTCGAGTTTCCGAGATATTCCCATCCATCGCAGGATCCGCCGCGCTGTAGAAGAATGCATAAAGGGAATAGAACTCTTTGGTGCTCAAAGGATCGTATTTGTGGTCATGGCATACGGCGCAACCACCAGTCATGCCGAGCCAAGTTTGAATGGTCGTACTCGTACGATCCACTGCGTATCGAAAGAGGAACTCGTCGCTGATCGCCCCCCCTTCGCTCGTCGTTACATTGCATCGATTAAAACCTGTCGCAGTCAATTGATCGGTCGTCGGATTCGGAAGAAGATCTCCCGCCAGTTGCTCGATCGTAAACTGGTCAAAGGGAAGATTGCGGTTGAAGGCCTGAATCACCCAATCGCGGTAGGCCCACATGGTACGAACATTGTCCAAATGCAGCCCATGGGTGTCGCCGTATCTCGCAACATCCAACCAGTGTTTCGCCATCTCCTCACCATAATGTGGACTTTGGAGATACAGGTCTACGAGCTTCTCGTAGTTTGCCCTCGAAGGATCCTCCAGAAACATCCGTACCTCGTCCGGTGCAGGAGGCAAACCGGTCAAGGTGAATGCCAAGCGTCGTACCAAAGTGACGGGATCCGCTTTTCCATTCGGGACCAATCCCTGTTTTTCCATCTCGCGATTCAAAGAACCATCGATAGAAAGAGCCTGGGCTTCCGTTCCAATAGGCTCGAGAGACCAATGCTTTTCATACTTTGCTCCTTGTTCGATCCATCGCTGCAGCGTTTCCTTCTCGGTTGGACTCAATTGTCGATTGGAGGATGGAGGCGGCATCACCACGTCGGGATCGTTGGAAGTGATTCGCTGCCAGACGAGGCTTTCTTCCAATCGTCCCGGAGCGATGGCGACACGTCCATCCGAACGGGTTGCCAATGCACCTTCTGCCGTATCGAGCCTCAGATCGGCTTCTCGAGTCTTCGCATCGAAGCCATGGCACTTAAAGCACGTTTGCGAAAGGATCGGCTTCACATCTTGATTGAATCCAATCGTATCTTGGGCATGCGAAAAACCCGAAGTTATCAGGAAAGCAACCACTGCAACGGAAGGAAACAGGGATCTATTCAGTCGATTCATATCATTGTGACAGGCAAGGAGCAGCGTCTGTGCATGAGGGACTATGCGTCAGACGAAGGATAGGTGGAATCACTCGGCCCTAGTATACCTCGCCTCTCTCCGTTTTAGTATTTCAAGCAACCCGTTTGGCGCTCAATTCCGAGGCTCCAAGAAGATCCCGCGATTCGCGAGCATTTTCACGTCGGCTCCGTGAGGAAAACTGCTATCGATTAGTTCCAGTTCCAAAGGAGACATCGCAGCCGTGGTGACCGTGTCTTCCTCAGGCATTTTTTTCCATGGGATCGATAACTCCAATCCTCGTTCGTCGGAGAGCAATTTCGCATCGGCAGAGAGGGGAAGTTGCTCCGTCATTCCATTGCGCAGTCGAGCCTCCACCAACTGTTTGGTCGCGGTCTCATCGTAGCAATTGTCGCTCCCACGTAAATCCAACCAGCGAGAAAGCTCTTTGCCACGAGCCGATTGCTCCCAAAAGGCCCAGTCTTCGTTGGCAGCAACATCCCAAAGCACGAGTGCCTCCATACCTCCGAACACGCATTGCCGCGCCGTTCGAATTACCTGCATGGGAGTGGTGTTGCCACTAACCCATGTCGCGTAGATCCAGGATCGAGGAGTCCAGGTGGTGACCGATTCCAGATCCATGCGAACCAGGCTGTTCCCGCGATTGGCTGCATTGACTCGCGCCAAATGCAAAATGGTTCCTCCAACAGAAATCACGGAGTTGCTCCATTGGCATTCGAGTCGTACGGGGGCAACGGACTGCACTGCATCCACGTGTCCTGCAATCACCACATCCCGCCAATTCAGTCGTACATTCCCAACGGTAAGACTGGAGTCGGGATTGTTTCCCACGAGCGATCCTTCACATTTCACGATGCTGGGTAGGCTGTTGGAATTCGTCACCGGGTTTTCGACCAATACGCTACAGCCTCGCAACGACAGCTGGCTACCCGTTCGGCAAAGGAAAAGGGATTGCCGTACATCCCGGTTTTTCCAAACGAGATCGCAATCCTCGAAATCGATTTGGGTTCCGCATTCCAGCCAGTACTTTCCTGAGGCTGAATCCGCGTTGGTCAAGTCGACTTCGATCAAGCAGCGGCTCCCGGGTTTGCTTTGGATGGTAAGACGCGAACGATTTCTATTGAGGCTCTTCAGCGTGTTGCGGCTCACGATTTTGTCGGGGAACAGCACAATACGATTCGCTTCCGGCGCTAGATTGAATCTCTCGATAGCTTGTTCAATGGTGGTGGCTAGCTGGCGATTCGTGTCGATTTGGTCTTTGGTAAACCGAGGGTCGACAACAATCGTTCCGGCATCCGCTGGCACAGCAACAACACTGGGTGACGTGTCGTTGGTCGTCACGGTTGGGTTCGGGACGGTCGTCTGCGGTGAGGGATTCTCCGAAATGACGACTCTCGGAATTGTAAAAAGCGAATTCCTCATCCCTTCGTTGTGTAACCAAAAGCCTATACCAACCATCACACAAGCAGCTGCGAGAAAAGGAGCCAAGCCTCTCCAAATCATGCTGCTGCCGCTGTCGATCGGTTCTCTTGGGTCCGTATCCCGAGTCCAGGTCAACCCCTCCAGTATTGCAAGGGTTTGTAGATCATCAATCAAATCGATCGGCTGTTGGTATCGATCTCCAGGCCGCTTTGCAATCATTTTTCGCAAGATCGCAATAAGTGAGTCACTCAATTCAGGACGCAGGATGCGGGGGTCGTCCGGCATTTTAGTTCCATGCAGGAGCAACTTCTGTAAGGCGGTTCCCTCGGGAAAGGGCGGAGAGCCGGTCAGTAGAAAATACCAAGTGCATCCAAGCGAATAGATATCGCTTCGAACGTCCGCGACGCGGGGATCATGAGCTTGTTCGGGAGAGATGTAATCAAAGGTTCCTAGAGTCACTCCACTAGCGGTCAAATCGTTGGTCGATCGATCGATCTCGTTGACGCGTGCCAACCCCATGTCGACAATTTTTGCCTGGCCTGCAGGCGTCAAAACGATATTCGATGGCTTGATGTCGCGGTGAACAACCTGGCGATCGCTAGCATGCTGCAATGCCTGAGCGACTTGCCTGACTAGATAGACCGATTGATCGACAGACATGGGGCCTTGCCGAAGGACGAGGTCTCGCAAGTTGATCCCCTCGACAAATTCAAAGACGATGTAACTCCATTCTGTCGTCTCGCCAACGTAGTAGACTCTCGCGATGTTGGGGTGATCTAACTTAGCTGCCGATTGTGCTTCGAAGCGGAATCGACGCATTGCCTCCGGGTCACGGCCAGCGGAAGGAATCGCTTTGATGGCGACGTCGCGATCGAGCCGTATATCCTGGCCTCGAAACACTGCCCCCATCCCTCCTATCCCAACCAGAATCTCGATTCGGTAATGATCGAGCTGCTGTCCTACGAGAGATTCCGCGGCCGCCTGCCACCCCATTCGGCTCGGCAAGCGATTGGTTTCCGCATTCTTTCCTTGCTGGACCTGACGATCTCGTATGACCGTTCTTTCGGAGTCCTCCGGTTTCCCCTCAAATACAACCGTTCCCTGATCCAACCCGGGTTGGTCAACCTCGGATACGTTGGACGAATCGGTTGGAGGAATGGAAGAGCTTGGCATAGTGTTCGCTAAATTCGAAGGATTCCCTATTGTAGTCAAATCGGTGGTCTGGCTCCCTGATCCTCCCCGGCAGAGTGGCAAATCGAACCGATTTCGGTGCCGTTACAACCGAATCCTGCGATCCCAAACCTTAAAAAAACTTGTTGCTTCTCCGAGATTGCTTGAAATACTTTTCAGTCGAATTACCAAGTCGAAGCAACAGTTGGCTGTAAAAGGCACATCCTCAGTACTCGCTCGGAACAGATCTCAACCATGACACGAAGGAATTCCTCGACGAGCACCATGCCCCCCCTATCGAAAGGGATATTCACTGGAAACACGTTCGGCTTCTTGAATGAACTGCGGTCGAACAACGATCGCGAATGGTTCGCCAATAATAAATCTCGATATGAATCCGATGTACTCTATCCTGCTTTGGAGTTTGTGTGTTGCATGGAGTCAAGGCTATCGAAACATTCTCGATACCTCAGGGCTGAGGCGAAACGCGTGGGTGGTTCCATCATGCGGATCTATCGAGATACAAGATTCTCTAAGGATAAAACGCCCTATAAAACCAATCTCGGTATCCATTTCCGACATTCGCTCGGAGGGGATGTCCATGCACCTGGACTCTACGTGCATATCGAACCCGGAGCCTGTTTTTTAGCTGCCGGTATCTGGATGCCTCCAACAGAACCTCTTCAAATGATTCGTCAGTCGATTCTCGAATCGCCGGCCGAATGGAAGAGAACGAAAAATAACAAGATCTTTCGTACCCATTTTCAACTCGAGGGAGAGTCGCTTAAAACCGCACCCCGCGGTATCCCAACGGATCACCCGGAGATTAAAGATCTTCGACGGAAAAGTTTCGCTGGGGTGATGCATATCACCGATGAACAAGTCACTGATCCTGGCTTTGTGGAATTCGTCGATCGATCCCTTCTCACGGCTCGGCCACTGATGAAGTTTCTGTGCGATGCACTCCATCAACCGTATTGATTAGACTAGAGTTAAGAGTGTACTGCGAGGAAGAAAGGCGATCTGGATCGGCAGTCTGCCCCTCTCCTCATTGCGTAAGTCGGGTTTCTACCATCTCGACATACTTCAGCACCATCTCATCAAACCTGCTCGACTATCGTCAGAAAATATATGAAACGCGTTGATCTCCATCCCCATGACAAACGACCTCATGATAACTCCCACTCATTTGCCGCGGAGTCCGACGCCCGATTCCTCGCCGGACCGAGCAGTCGATTGAAGGAGCTCGGACGAGCGCTTCGGATTTTCCGGGAAACCATTCGTGGCTTCCGCCACCTTCACTTCATCGGCCCCTGCGTGACGGTCTTCGGTTCCGCAAGGTTTCCCGAAACGCATCGTTACTACCAACAAGCTCGAGAAATAGGAGCTGCTCTGGCAAAAAGCGGCTTTACCGTAATGACCGGAGGGGGCCCGGGAATCATGGAGGCAGCGAATCGTGGAGCGAAAGAAGCCAATGGACGGAGCGTAGGTTGCAACATCATTCTTCCTTTTGAGCAACAACCGAATCCGTACCTCGATTTGTTCGTCGAGTTTGACTATTTCATGGTGAGAAAATTGATGCTCGCAAAATACTCCTATGCATTCGTAGCGATGCCTGGAGGATTCGGAACGCTCGATGAACTCTTTGAGATTGCCACCCTGGTTCAGACCGCCAAAGTCAAGGATTTTCCGATCCTTCTGGCTGGGGTCGACTATTGGCAGCCCATGTTGGATTTCCTTCGAGATACAATGCTCGCGAACGGAACCATCAATGCTGAGGATGTGGCACGTTTCGTGGTTACCGATTCAGCTTCGGAGATAGCCGCTCATGTCGTTACAGCAGCGAAAGAGAAATTTGGATTACGGCATGGCATCATGAAGCCGCGGTGGTGGCTCTTCGAATGGGATCCTATCGCAGCGGCCCGTCGACGTACGACCAATAACCGCTCCTCCTAGAATTTTTTCCAATACGTAAGCGATAGCATTCAGCGTTATACGGCGCGAAAGCAAAGAATGAGATACAGGTCGATGGTGCATTCACGATTCGATGGTGCCACGGTTCGATCCGACTTCCCGACGGCTCACAAGTGAGGGGTTTTCCTGTACCTACAATAAGCAAAATTCTCGTAAGGAGTTGTAGGGTGAGATCTTATTTGAGTCTTAGTCTGAGAGCTGTTTCTCTATTCCTTCTATCCCTCCAGGGGACTGTAATCTCGAACGATTGGGCCCAGTTCCGCGGGGGATCGTCGCTGAGCGTTTCCCTCGCCCGTTCGAGTGTGAATTGGAACGACCCCAGGACCGTATGGAGAACTCCGATTCCTGGCAGTGGATGGTCTCAGCCGATTGTTGTTGGAGACAAAGTCTTTGTGACAACGGCATCGTCCCCAAAAGCAGGTCGTCCGAAGGGGATGACTGCGGGAGTGATGGATCTCAGTACGATGGGTAAAGCGGCCAAGCCAAAAGACTCTTATGACTTTCAACTCTTGTGCTTGTCGCTAACAACAGGTCAGATCCTCTGGGAAAAGACGGTAGCAAACGCTATTCCTACGTATGGCAAGCATGCGTCGAACACCTTTGCGACAGAGACCCCCGCCGCGAATAGCTCTGCGGTCTATGTTTGCTTCGGGGCAGCTGGAGTCCTGGCAGCGTTTGACCACTCGGGAAACCCGCTATGGCAAAAATCGTTGGAGACGCAAAAGATTCAAAACGACTTTGGAACCGGATCATCCCTTCTCCTTCTCGATGATCGTCTGTTTGTTCAGCTCTACAACGAGGATTTTGCCAAACTGCTATGCGTGAGCATTCGCGACGGAAAGGACATGTGGATGACGTCCCGTTCGACGGGTACATCCTGGAGTACACCTATCGCGTGGAACAACCAAGGCACGCTGGAAATCGTGACCGGCGGAAAGGGATCGGTTATCGCATACGACGCGACTTCTGGTTCCGAACGATGGAAGTTTGGTGGCTTGGATACATCGTTTTCCTGTTCGATCGTTGCAGATAAGACGGGGGTCTATTTCGGAACATCCAGTCCAGGTAGCCAAGCGCCAATTGCTGCCATCGCCCCAGGGAACACGGGTGATTTGTCTTTGGCAAAAGGGACGAAAGAAAGTGATGCGGTAATGTGGTCGGGTAGGAAAAGCGGTGCGGGTATGCCATCCCCTGTCATCGTCGAGGACAACCTCTACTTTTTCGGAAATACGGCGACCTGTTATGACAAACGGACAGGAAAAGAATTGTTTCGGGAGAGGCTACCCGGTGGTACGCTCGCGGCAGGATCACCAATTGTAGATGGAGATCGAATCGTTCTAGTGAATGAAGCAGGTAATTGCATTGTAATCACCCATGGAAGTTCCTTTCAAATAGAAAAGCAATTTGATATCGGGAGCCGTGAAGAAGTGTTTTGGTCTACACCTGCTCTCGTGCCAAGCGGACTCCTCGTTCGTTCGTCGGATGCCTTGTACTGCATTCGATAATCCAAGATCCGAAAGGCTGGAGTCGCAAATCTGAATCCAGCGATCCGTTCATTTGTTCTCGCTGTCCAAACCTACTTGACTTTCGGCTCAAAGCTCAAAAGATTCCTCGGTCATAGAATGGGCTAGCCGGATGCACGCAGACTCTCGAGGCTATCGCTGGTTTGCCGAGGTAAGAGAGTCTCTTGAGTCAAGTAAACCTTGACGACGGAATCTACCTCCGGGCAAACGAGAGTGGTCTGAATCGTCACCACCTGCGATAATAACGCTCGATAGGCGAGTCTATCTGCGTATCGGCGATGAATGACTGAATGGTAGCATTCTTTCAAGTCAAAGTGATTCCCAGGGTGATGGATGGATGCATTGAATCGTAGGGGTGAGTTTTTCTGGTTGGCCTCGGCCTTGGGGGTCTTCTTTTTCGTAATGGAGTCTCGCTCGGAAGGGCAGGTGGTTGAGGCGATTGCGGGAGAGCCCTATGGAGTGGCCAGGATCGTATTGCCGGCCGGCCAGGTCGTGCCTCGATCTTCCGTGCGAGTCATCGTGAGCAACCAGGAATCGAGGGTTTTCTTCCCTGCGATTGATGTTGTGGAAGCAGAAATCACTCCCGTTTCTCCCGCATCGCCTACTCAGGCTGTTCGCCCACGACTAGGCATGTTGGTTCAGCGAATACGCGGTGCAGTGCAACAGGCCAAGGATCAGATCGATCCACCCGAGTTACTGCGTATTCAATTCCTATTCACGGGTGATACATCCTTTCGTATCCAACTGAGTGGAGATGTCGAACGAGTGATGGAAGTTACGCCGAGGCAGCAAAGCTTAGGCAAGGACGGTTCGAATTTGTCCGATTTGCGTCTTTCCTGGTGGAATGGATATGTCGCTCAGGCTGAGCAGCAGATTGAACGAAGTGACTACCCTTCCATTATCGAAAACTATCTAGTTCATATGCTCGGTAATCGCTTTGGTTATCCGATCCCTGAACTCGCTAGAAGCTCGAAGAAGAAGGAGCCTCAAACCGATCCGCTTCCAACGATTGCACTGGTCGCCGGTGTCGAATCGCTCAGAGCCGATTTGCACCGGGAAACTCTGATGCAAAACCAGGTTTCCAATAGGAAGCGGGTACCCATACCCGGGCCGCCCCCATGGATCGAACTCCCATCGCCAACAGTTCCAGAGAACTTAGAGATCGAGAACATTGCGATGCATGTACCTCCCGAATGTTTTTACATTCGATTTGGGAGCTTCTCGAATTTTCTTTGGTTCAAGCAGTTTGGTGAATCGCGAGGAGGGGATTTAGCGCAGTTAGCTGTTTTGCGAGGTATGAATTATCAGACCAACGATCGCATCGAACGGATGCTCAATGCCAAAACGACTTTAGTTGGAAAGCTTTTTGGTGATTCGATCATATCGGACATGGCCATCATCGGTCAGGATCTCTACCTGCAGGAAGGTCCAACGATGGGTGTGCTATTTGAAGCCAAGAATCTTCCGCTACTCAAATCCTCCCTGCAAAGTGATCGTACCGCCGCGTTGAAACAATATGCGGATCAAGGTGCGAAGATCGAGAGTGTTCGCATAGGAGGGGAGGAAGTTTCGCTTCTGAGCACAGCCGACAATCGCCTCCGATCCTTTATGGTCGAGCAGGATAACTACTTGCTTCTAACGACCAGCCAAAAAATGGCTGAACGATTCCTTTCCCTCCAAAAGGGCTCACCCTCGTTAGGACAACTACCATCCTTCCGATTTGCCCGTTTTTCGATGCCATTATCGAATGACTACAGTATTTTCGCATACCTGTCCTCGGAGTTTTTCCGCAATCTAGTTTCTCCACAGTATCAAATCGAACTGAGGAGACGCTTGAAAGCGATTGCGGCAATCGAGATCGCAGAGATGGCCAGTCGAGTTGCAAAGGCGGAAGCACGGAATTTAAAGAACGATTATCGCAGCTCGATCGATCGAATGATGGATGGAGGCTATTTGCCCCCGGGCTTCCAGGATCGTGTCGATGGGTCTCAAACCTTGTTCTATCAAGAGGGATGGTACGACTCGTTGCGCGGTGCGCGCGGCAGCTTCCTGCCGATCGCAGATGTCCCGCTTTTGGACTGCACACAGGAGGAATACGATGCCTACCAGGAGCAATCTCAATTCTACGCTTCGAAATGGCAACAGACCGATCCATTGATGTTCGGGGTCCGTCGATTCAGTCATGACGAGCAAACCAATGTCGAAAAACTCGTCTTGGAAGGTTACATCGCTCCGCTGGGTAGAGAAAAGTACGGATTCCTCTCTTCGTTTTTAGGGGAGCCTGTTCAAACCGAAATCGAGCTTCCAAAAGAGGATGTCATCCATATCCAGGCTCATTTGTCCGGCGAAAATTTCTTAGGTCGGACCTCGATCGATCACGTTTTATTCGCTGGAATGAAAGACATGGTTCCACCGATACCGGGGGAAACCAAAGGGCTCCTAGCGATCCTTCGCGTCTTGCGATCGATTCCAGGCTATATAGGTACATGGCCCAGCCCCGGATATTTAGACCGATTGCCTTTCGGATTGGGGGGTGGCATTGTCGATGCACTAGGTTATTCGCGCACCCTGTTTGGACTGTGGCGATGGCAAGGCAATGGATTCAGCGTTGTATCGTTCGACCGCGAAATTGTCGATCAGTGTGTATCGCTCATGAAAGCCGTACCTGCCGAGGATTTTGCGCAGGGTAGGATTCATGTCGGCGACCTCAAAAACAGTGAAGTCGCTTCGTTTTTCAACATACTTTCTTTCCGAAGAGCCGCCCAAGCCAGTCGTGGCAATTCGATGTTGCTGGATTCGATCCAACAGCAATTGCACATTGCTCCCGAGGATTCCCTGAGGGCTGCTGAATCATTACTCGATGCTAAATTGCAATGTCCCCTAGGTGGTCGCTACGTGCTGGATGGAGTCGATGGTTCTTCGCGACTCTGGACGAGTACCGCCTGGAAAACCAGCATCGGAAAAGCTTCGGCATCGTCAACCGCCATCGGTTTTGATCATGATCATGCATTACCGACTGCCAGTTACCGAGTTCCCTGGCTCGAGTGGTTTCGAGGGGCCCATTTGCATTTGACGCAACTTCCACAGCGATTGGTGCTGATCGGAAGCTTATCGATCGAGCGTTTACCGGCGGACAATTCGGGAAAAGAGCCCGAGAAAGATCAGGAACTTCCCAAAATGAATTTGGATTTGTTCAATCTACCCTTCCAGTTTTTTCAGGGAGATAAGCCAAAACCTGGTCAAAAAGCGCCTCCAAAGCAGGAGTCTACGGCCGAGTCCAAAAAGGAACGACGCGATTTTTAGTTTTTGAAGCGACTGAAACACCGCGACATGGCTCAAAAGCGCTGTTGTTCTTTGGGTGGATTAGCATAATAGGACGGCTTCGAATTCCTATTTCGTGTGTAGGTTCCTCATGTATTCATTGACTGTCAAAATCCTCTGCTGCCTCCTGGTGGTCACTTGTCACGGAGTTTCGCCCCTCCATTCTCAGGAGCTCAATACTTCGCCCCGGACACAGGTTACACAAGTCCAAACAGTGGCCCAAATGGTCGAGCAGTACAATACCGCTCGACAGCTGTTCGTCCTCGGAAATGTTGGGGTCGGTGAACGACAGCTTCAGGAGCTTTCGGATTGGCTACGAACCAACGGCCCCCACTGGGTGGTTTTGCTAGCCGACGACATTTCCGGAGAACGGTACATCTCGCGTAGTGGAAGAGTGTACGAGGGGGTCGACGCTGTCGAAATGCAGTTGGGCAATCGTCTGAGTAATGAAACCGATTTCGGCCGTTTGGAGAATGCAACGACAGGGGAAGCGGATGGAACCGTACTGGTCATCATGCTGAAGCAACGCAAGCTGGCATACTTTGCATCGGATACTCAGAACTCCCGGAAGCTCGGAAAATCCGAATGGATCGGCAATCTTGACCAGCCTGCGATTCGCGCCCTCAAATCCGGCGGTAGGATCCTCGATGCAGTCAGGGATACAATCAAAAATATCCAGGTCCGACTCAATCGTACGATTCAGTCTGAGATCGATTCAGCGGCTCAAGCACGATTGAACAAGCAACGCGAGGTGGAGGCATTTAAAGCCTCGATCGCTTCGTTAAAGGATCTTTGGAAAGAAGCTGAACAAAAACAAAGTAACTTCCTCAAAAAGTATCCGAATGCTACGGGGCCTCTCAAGTCGCTACCGATGGATTCCTGGATTCGAGCTGCTGCGCAACTCGAGAAAGATGTCACCGATCAAAACGTTCGTGAGATGCAACAGAAGGAAGATGCATTGGCTAAAGAGGTCTCAACCTATTTGAATGCTTATGCGGAAATCGAAGGGTTGGACGGACAAAAGAAAATCATCCAAGAATCTCTTAATCCACTCACTGAAACAGCGAGTACTCCCCTCAAATTAGAAGCGCAGTCGGTCGAACAATCGATCCAGGAGGTTTACCTGGCGGCTGCTAATGGCAGTATGGACGTAGGGGAACGCATCGCTCAGGTCGAGCAATCCTCCCAGCAACTCGTGCAGAAATTTCAACAGGAAGTCCGCCAGCTCGAATTTCAATCGACGATGCGAAAATGGATTTTTCGAGCGGTCCAACTCACATTACTCGCTGTCGGACTGGTCGTCGGCTTTGTGCTATGGGTGCTGCACCGTCGGCGCGTCCCGATCATGGAACAGGCAAAGCGAGAGCTTGAGGCCCGCGAGGCAGACGTAAGACGAGAGTCGGACCGTCTCAATGAACTTTTTTCACGCAACACCGACATCCTAGGTTCACGCGAAAAGGTCGAGAAACGAGGTTACGAGGGGGACACGAAGAAGATCAGTCTGCAGGCGCTCGATTATGTAGACGATCTGTTCATCATGTCGAAGGAAATGCGCCGTGTGATGGAAGAGGCGCGTGAGCAAATCTATCCGAACTCTCTTTGGGGACGGATCGTCAACTGGTTTAGCGGTGCCAAATACGCCCAAGGTCTTAGCTTGATGAGTGGACACCCCCTTAAATTTACCGAGGCAGGTGGTCTCCCGCGTATCTTGCGAAAGAAACAGGGTGGATCGACATCGGAAGCCCCGGATGACGAAGTCACCATGACATTCGAGGAAGCTTTTCAAGCTCTCCAAAATCACGGGAAAGATGCGAAAACTGCGCTGGACACCATCGAAAACAGCCTGACATCCGCCGATGACCAACTCGCTCAGCTGCATCAGGATTTGAATCAGAGCCTGCTCCTGGATAAAGAACTAGCCTCCGACGAAGTCGGAAAGATAGATTGGTCTCTCCATTCTTATCTGAGCGATGTCGCCCCCCAAATTCGATCGCAAATAGAAACTGCAAACCAATTGGCAGGCAGTGATGCTGTGACCGTGGTTCGGGAGCACAGTCCGAAAATCCAATCAACCTTGGCACGAGCTAAGTCCCTACTCGAGTCAGTGACTCGTGCGAAGACAGAGTTGTATCCCAAAATACTGGAATGGGACAAACAATTGACGGCAAACGGTTTCCGCACCGAATGGATGTACCAGCAGTTGCAACAGCTCGTTTCTACCGCCGACACAGTCCTCGCAGGTTTGTCCGAGGGTAAAAATGAAAAGGAATGGCAATCGAGTGTTCAATCCTTTGGCGAGTTTGCCACCCGTGTCGAGTCTATGGTTGCAGCCGGCGATAAACTGAAAAAAACCATGCTTTCGAAGATCGAAAGCCTGCGAGGCGAGACCGAAAAGGCACGCGGGATCATTGCCAACAAACTCTCCATCGCTTCAAGCTCCGTCTTTCAAGAGAAAGGACTCATTCCCGAGCGACTTCTGTCCCATGCGGATCAGGCTCTCTCCCTTGCAACGCGATCGATATCCGGAGGGGCTCTGGAAAGCGCTGAGGCATCACTGAAAACCGGCGAAGCCGACATCAAACGCGCATCGCTCGTGATTGAAAGATCTCTGGCGATTGCTGAGGAATTCCCTGCACAAGCTGCCAAACATGAGCAATCGATCGCCACCAAATCGGAACAGTTGAGTTCCATCCAGCGCAAGCTTCAGAACTGGGAAACCTCGTATCATCCGGATGCTCTGCATATCCCGAGCCACATTGTCGTCCCAGGGATCGAAAACAAGGGGAGCTCCCTGCGCAATATTATCGAAATTTCGGAAAAGTATCTGGAGTCGAGTCGAACAGGCCTTCGTGAAGCAAACCAGAATTATCGGCAAGGAAGCCTTCTCATGGCAGCTGAAAACCTGATCGGCTCCGAGAATCAACTTGCCCTAGGGATGAATCTGCATGACTTTGTCCAGGAATTTGGCGAGCGATTGAGTAAGCAGACCGCTTTGAATCGACAGACGCTGGAAGAACTCAGGTCGTCGCTCGATGGAATAGGGCAGAGCCTGGCAGATCCTCTCGTTACCCAATCCACGATCCAAGCATTGCAAACAATCAGCCAGCAGACTCAGGGGCTGCTCAATGCGAATTTTGGGAATCAACTTCCCGATCCATTCGCCGTTGCTGAATCTCACGCAAAGATGAAACAACGCATTGATCAAATCAAAACAAAAGTCCTTGCAGATCGACAAGCGCATGCCGAGGCATCCCGGGCGGTTCGTGGTGCTCAACTGCAATTGGAAAAAGCACTGAACCTGGTGCAACGGTCCCAACAGGATGGTATTCCAGACAGCCAAGGAACAACGAGCGCGGTTTATTCGATTGCCAACATGCAACAGGATCTTTCCCAGATCATGCAAGCTATCGAAACCCCACACGGCAACTGGGAATTGATCGATCGTAAAGCCTACGAACTACAGTCGGAGATCGATCGGGCAGCCAACACCCTCGCGACCGAACTCGCCGATGCGCAACGTGTCTACGAGTCCTTCCAATCTGCCTCCCAGAAAGTTTTTGATGCAGAAAACTGGATAGGAAAGCACGGCACTCGCGTGCAGGGTTCCCCGGGTGTCGTGCCGCTAGAACAAGCTCGAGCTGCATTACAACGAGGGCAATACGCTCAGGTGCTGGAAAGATGCCAGGAGGCAATCAGTGAATCTCAGAAGTCTTTGCAAAAAGCACAGCGAGATGATGAGTGGCTCGAAACCCAAGCGAGAGCCCGTGAGGAAGAACGACGGCGACGTCGACGAGATGCGTCCTTCCCCTACGGTGGTGGGCCCGTAATCCATTGGGGCGGTTTTCCCACGATTGTGTTGGGTGGTGACAGCTGGCACAAACCCACCTCTCCCTCGTCCTCCTCATCCGGTTCCTGGTTCGGTGGAGGATCCTCGCGGAGCGGGGGCGGTTTTGATTTTGGTGGAAGCTCAGGAGGTGGAGGTGGAGGTGGAGGTGGAGATTGGGGTGGGGGTGGGGGTGGAGATAACGGCTCCGGCTTCTCTACGTCCGACTGGTGATTTCCGCTGA
>JBBAXA010000014.1:81280-88381 GCA_040396935.1 Pirellula sp. | reverse complement strand
CAGAGGCCCACGTCTCAAAGGGCTACGCTGCGAAGAGTAGGCAAGCGCGAGGCACGATCCTCACACTTGTGGGCTAGGATTTCGAATTCGTGGCACCAGCGCCACTGCGGCTCATCTTAAAATTAAGATGTGACGAAGCACTAGACCGAGCCTTGCTGTCCCGGTTCAATCGATGATTCCGTGGAGCATCCATTGTTGGGAGCGGAGATCCTTGTAGCACCAGATCCAAACGCCATTGGCGAGTTCGATTCGGTAATAGTCCCTTCTTTGGGTTGCACCATGCCACCATCCGCTCTCGATCCGTTCCGGTCCGATACAGTTGACGACATTGGTATTCGAGCTAGGAAATCGAATGATTGCCGGTAGCAGGCATGGATTCATTTCAGTGATGGTCAATGGCTTGGGCGGATGCATCAATCGAGTGGGGCGTCGCCATACGTCTTGGCTGGTCGGGGTGTACGTTGATTCATTGGAATAGTCTCTGGGTGGAGGGCGTTTGAGTTTGCGCTTTGTGTCTTGAGAGTTCCCATCTTTACGACGACCGGTCAAAGGGTGCCATGTGTAGGAATACTCCGGCAGGGGGTTGGAAATGGTTGTAGGAGTTACGACCCGTTCACGTCCGATCCGAGCGCTTAAGATATCTGCAAGCTTTGCGATCGCATCGCGATGCTTCAAGGCTTCGGATTCGAAGAGTGTACTTTGTCGCCATTGCATAGGTGCGGACAATGTGATCTGCGTCGCCAATCCTTTGGCCCAGTAAGATCCTCCGATATTGCAAGCGTCGGAGTTGAGTTGCAGTCGAAGGAGCCATGCGAGATGCTGAGGGTCGTTCGAGGGCTGGAATAAACCGCATTGCAATACGCATGCCAGGGAAGCACTCGAGTTATCCGACGGAGGTTTCTCATGACCATCGATATCGATGGCGTTTTTCTCGATGGCAATTCGACTGACGACTCGTAAGGCCCCCTGACCAATCCTTTCGAGTTGTTTGCTCAAGCCATTCAACTGTTGACTCAATACCTCCTCAACATACTCACGGTTAGGAGTGGGATAGTCAAAGTTCGTAGTCAGGGAAAATTCCGGTATCGCATGCAAGGCTTGGATAGGTTCTGATTGTTCATCGACGAGCTGATCTAATTTTTTCAGTAGGGATTCGCCAAAGCGTGAAGTAAAACTCGAACGTGGCAATTGGGTTAACTGTTCGATGGTACGAATACCCAAGCGGTGCATTTTACTAGCAGTCGATAGATCGATCCTCAGGGATTCGATGGGAAGCGAGCGGAGTATCGAGTCGGAATGTGCTCCCCGCGTGTTCAGGAGGGCGAGAAAACAATGAGAGGCTTTAGGATCCGTGAGTTCGAGACTTTCATGTTTGTCGTGCATCTGCCATTGAATCAAGTCTCGAGTATGGCTGACCGAGTTTTCCGTCGCATCGATGGATTCGGTGCGATAGAGCAGATCCGTGACGGAGTGTCGAAAGAGGTAGTTGGCGAGCCCCCAGGCCGGCCCCACTCGATCTGCGACCGCGATACAGGGAACGTACCCCCGTTGATAGAACCATTTGCTGACATGTTCTACAAAATTTTTCTCACCTTCGAATAAAGGTGGGATGCCGGAAATATCCATGAGCAAGCACTGCGGTTCATGAAGGGATCGGCCTGCCCATAGCTGTTCGTCGAGTTGTTCAAACCCAACGATGGGACTAAAGCATTGAGCAGCCTCAGCTAATTGAGTCAGTTCCTCACGGTCCGATTGAGGATCGAATTCGATGAGAGTTGCATGCGGGCATAGAGAACCGCATTGACTGAGAGGCATATGTGGCAGGATTCCCGCGCGTCGTGCAGTTTGATTGGCAGTTGCAACGACATGACCTCGTCGCGGATCGCGATGGTAGAGTACGATTGGGCCGACAGGTTTCCGTTGGTCGCTACTATCAGCCTGCCATTTCGCGACGTTTGCGCGTTGACTTGGCCAATTCGGCAGCCAAATGCACATGACTCGCTTGGACATTTCGTTTCTCGATAGATGGAGGATCGATCCAGTCACCCGATGCGTTGATCCCGATGTGAATTCGAGTTCCGACCCTTCCGCCGCGACATCGGCGCAGGGTTAGCTCAAACCATCGCGACAAGTCCTCCGCCCACGGGGGAGCGGGTGTCACGGGACGAGTGGTCAACGGATTGGCAACTGGGCTTTGCGAGATCGCTCGGGATAGGTTTCGTGTTGCGACTTGCCATTGAACCTCTGCCCAACTCGGTTCCGAGTGGACATTGGATGCGGAACGAAGAAGGATACCGAGTCCACCACCTTTTTCTACCGCCAACTGAAAACGACGTGCAGTACGATCATCCAGTCGATCGATCGATGCGATCACACACCCCACGGCGCTACTTCTCAACGATTGGTCCATGGCCCAAACCAAATCTTCATAGGAGGTGGGGCGAACACCAATCACGCGCTCTAGAGGAAGTCCGAGATGCGCCAATGCGGGTGGGTAAAACGGGAGCGATGGGTCGAGGAGAACGACATAGCGGCCCAGCCCGCATGCCTCTCTCGCAATCCTTAGCGCAATCGTTGTCCCTCCCACAGGGTTTCCTGAATCGGTCAACAGTTCCAGCAAGCTTCCCCAGGCGTAACCACCTGCAGGAAGACAAGCATCCATGGCTCGGCAACCACTTGGAATCACAGTGTCGCAAGAACGATGGAGAGTCTCCATGGTGCGTATCTGCTCTCCTAGCATGCCAACCAAGCGATGTTGGGAACGCTCTCTTTCGTTGAGTTTGATCGACATAACCGGCTCATCCAAGACAAAAACCAGCGGCTCGGCCGCTGCTGGAAACAGGTACCCCACAAGCTGGTATCGGCTAATGCTAGCATTCCTTCGCTCGCAGGTCCAAAGGATTCCGATTAGAGGATCTGCGTGGACACGTTTGGTCTGGCGACTCTCAAGACTTGCCGCTGGGCAAGGCGGAACGCCTCACATCCCACCCCGCCATTCGTACGAATACAAAAAATGGTTCGATGCCGCTCGCAAAACCATTGACTTGCCCAAAGTACTTGTGTACTATGTAACTAGCACACTAGCTTATTAGATCGGTAAGTACTCCGCGGTCAGTGCTTCGGCACCCGGCTTGCCGGGAGAGCACGAGCGAATGGACGGGTAAATCAGCAATCTCAACCGGGTGAATTGATTCGTTCAGGAAAACTTATGGCAGTTGAGCAATGCACAGATTGGAAAGACTACTGCCAGTCCTGGGCGAATCCTTCCACTCGAGAGAAAAGGATCGATCAGGAAAGAGAATTTCATCGGTGGGCGAGATTTTTCGCATCGGTTTCGCCACAAGTCCGTCCAAGAAAACCAAAGAGAACACGAATGGAAATGAAGAATCAGTTGATCCGCAGTTCAGGGAACTCGATTTCCTGGGCGACTAAGCAACGCCTTTTCCGACACAAAACCTCTCACGGCCAGCATCGCTCATCCACCCGTCATTCACAGTTCGTTTCTATCCTTGATTTCAGGAATGGGTAACAACACCATGGACATTCGAAAAAAGATTTACAAAACAACTTTAGCCGCCATGATTGGAACAGGGGCTTTAGGCCTAGGGGCTACGTATGGATTCACCTGGCGGCAAGAAGCATTGAGTCCGAAGGCTATGGATGCACCGAGGATGTCACCAGCGGAACGTACGGTCGCCAATGCAGTCGATGAAGCTCCAGAACCACAGGTCGTGTCCTCTGAAGAAAAAACATTCTCTATGCCGAGGCTCGAGGATCCACGTGAGCAGCAACGCATCCGGAAACAGAATCTTTTGGTAGCGTTTTCGAAAACGCAAGCCAAAGAGAGTCGCGATGAGATTCGCAGCAAGCTCATCCAGCTCGTGGAAGAGGAATTCAGCACTCAAATCGATGTTTCCAAGCAACGACTCGATGCCAACGAAGAGCAGATTCGATTAGCTCGCGAGCAATTAGCACAACGAGAAACGCAGATCAAGGAATACGCGACCAAGGTAACTTCCGAGCTGCTTCACAGCATGGAAGAAATTAGCAGCTTCCGAGTCAGTGATACAACGTCGGCATCCATCACCGCACCGATTGCTCCATCCTGGGTGATAGAGCCAGATGCAAACGAACCTGTTCTTTCGCCGGTACATCAACGGACTGTGATCGGTCCTGTCGATTTGAAATGATCCTCGATCGGTCTATTCCGATCGTCTATTACTTAAGCACGCTTCCCAGAAGGGTTATCGAGTGCTTTGAGTACTTCGTCCGTGATGGCGATGGTTCCCAGAGTAGGAGTACCCTTAGGAGCTAAATCCGCGGTGCGGTAGCCTTGTGATAAAACCTGGCGTACCGCTCTCTCGATGGACTGAGCCTCCGACTCGAGCCCCAAAGAGTGCCTTAGGAGCATGGCCGCGGCCAAGATCGTCGCGAGGGGATTCGCAATTCCTTTCCCAGCGATATCCGGAGCACTGCCATGGATTGGCTCGTAGAGTCCTGGCCCCTCGCTCCCCAACGAAGCGCTGGGTAGCATACCTAACGAGCCTGGAAGCATGGATGCCTCATCGGTCAGGATATCTCCAAACATATTACTTGTGACGACAACGTCGAAGCTTCGAGGGCGGCTCAAAAGATGCATCGCCATCGAATCCACAAGCACAACCTCGTATTCCAGGTCAGAAAACTCGGATTGCATCAGCTGTCCGGTCACTCGACGCCACAATCTCGACACCTCAAGGACGTTTGCTTTGTCGACCATCGTAAGCTTCCTGCGGCGGTTGCGAGCAGCCTGGGCAGCCATGCGAACGATCCGTTCTATTTCGTGAGTCGTGTAAACAGCCGTACTGTATGCACGCTGCTCTCCGTTCGGTAAATCCTCGGTGCCAGCAGGACCAAAATAAAGGCCACCGGTCAATTCACGATAGAAGAGGATATCCGTTCCCTCGATAATCTCTCGCTTCAGAGGAGACGAATCCAACAACTCTGGAAAAGTAACAATGGGGCGGAGATTCGCGAACAGACCTAATTCTTTTCGAATCTTCAGCAGTCCCGCTTCCGGTCGTGTCTTTGCGTTTGGGTCATCCCACTTGGGACCTCCAACAGCCCCGAGCAAAATTGCATCGCATGACTTACATGCATCGATCGTTTTCTGTGGTAAAGCATCACCTGTTTGATCGATTGCGATACCACCGATCAGCTGGGAATCGAAATGAAACGAATGACCAAAAGTTCCAGCGATCTTCTCTAAAACGCGGACGGACTGAGAAGTGACCTCGGGACCGATGCCATCACCTGGGAGCAAAACAATAGTAGCGTTCACTGGAACCTTTGATTGACGTTGTTCGATGTTTGAAAAAATGAGGCCGTCGATGGAAGGGACTCACCTGGAGCCTGGAATCTGACAGTTTATGGTTGCCCGTATTTGGAGGGCTGGGGAGGGTTGATGTTCGGGTTTGCCGAGGAGCAGCAAACGGGATAAATCAATCAATGCAATCCCTCAAACCCGACTTGGGCAAGAACGTATCGGCGTATCAAGGAACGCTATTTCCGGCAGCGAGGATGATTCATGGGCAACCAGCCTCCATTCGCGGCACTACTTGCAACACACTGCTGGATGAAATACATCCCCTCGACTCCATCATGGACGTTTGGATACAGGGTATTGACCTTCTCGATAGCCTTGCCAGACTCGGCATCAATCATCGCATCGAACGCAGCGCAGTAGATGTTCGCAAACGCCTCCAGAAAGGCTTCCGGATGTCCGCTCGGAAGTCGACAAGCCCCCTTGCCGCTACCGTTCATGAAAGAGGCATTGGGATCTCGGGTGTACAACCGATGCGCCTGCCCGTTTTGTCGAACGACCATCACATTTGGCTCTTCTTGCCGCCACGATAGCGATGCTTTGGTTCCATCGATCTCAATGGAAAGATCGTTTTCCCGTCCATGGCTGATCTGGCTAGCTGTGACTGTTCCCAACCCACCATTCTGATACTTAACAATCGCCGTTCCATAGTCGTCAAGTCTCCTGCCAGGTTCAAAGACCTTCAGGTGGCAACTGATTTCCGCAGGGAGCAAGCCTGTCATGTATCGACCTAGATTGTAGGCGTGAGTTGCGATATCACCGAAGCAACCAGCAGCCCCACTCTGCTTCGGATCGGTACGCCAAGCCGCTTGTTTCTGATCCTGGGATTCCAATCGAGTACGAAGCCAGCCCTGAATGTAGCAAGCACGCACAGCTTGGATTTCACCGAGCTCCCCCCCTAAGATCATTTCACGAGCCTGCCGAACGAGGGGGTAACCTGTGTAATTATGGGTTAGAGCAAAGACTCCTTTGCCACCATCCACCAGCTTTGCTAACTCTTCAGCCTGGGCCAGATCGAACGTCATCGGTTTGTCGCATACCACATGGAAACCCGATTGAAGAGCTGCTTTTGCAACGTCAAAATGCATATGATTTGGCGTGGTTACCGACACAAAATCGATACGCTCCCCCTTGGGCTTTTTGGACTCTGCTTCAAACATAGCCTGATACGATGTGTAAGCGCGATCGCTCGCCACATCATAATCGGGTGCAGAGGCTTTTGATTTTTCCGCACTGCTACTAAAGGCCCCTGCAACAACGGTTGCTCGATTATCGAGGCAAGCGGCAATCGAATGAACTTTGCCGATAAATGAGCCTTGTCCACCACCAACAAGTCCCATCTTGAGCTTTCGATTGAGTGGGCCATTAGTCATGCTACGGTTGCTCCTGACGTTGGTGAGTGAATCGATAGAATACGACAATTACCGAATGAGCAAGCAGTCTACCAAACTTGTCATCGAATTCCAGCTAGCGCCTTGAGCTCGGGTCTGATCAAAAAAGAAATAGGATCTCCCTGATTGACAATCGTTTCCTCCCGACAAACAATGCGGCGACTGAAGGAACAGATCTCGCGGCAGGATGCCGCACTTTTCGTTCAGCGAAGCAATTGGCTTTAATCGATCCATGGTTGCCATTGCTATGCCGAAACCAGATGCGACGGGGTCTGGCCTGTATCGCTGAGCGGCTCGATGGACGTTCACTCTTGGGGGTCACGGTCGACAGCGTTCCTAATCGACAGC
>JBBAXA010000014.1:0-81180 GCA_040396935.1 Pirellula sp. | reverse complement strand
TTCCTAATCGACAGCGTTCCTAATCCATGAAACGGCTACTCTCTTTTTTGAGGAGCAATTCCCAGGTTTTGGCCATCACTCGCAGGATCCCTTTGTACTCGATGAGGCTGGGTCCATAGCAGCATCGCCATTGTCCGACAAACAGAACCGGGACGCTGCAACGCGGGCCCCCGCCTCTGCTTTTGATTCACCCTACCCATCGAAACCCCAAACCCGATCAGTGCGTTGACCAGCGCACAATGGTACAATCCGAAAATTCGACCGAATACGAGTACCGTCCTGCCGGACTGATTACTAGTGCGAGTACGAAGAGCATCCGGAACAAGCCGATGCACCGCAAGATTCGGTCGGCTCGTTAGCGCGCCGTGACAAAGGCTACTCAATCTCGGTGATCGTTTTCGCTTTACGCCTCCGGATTTCGTATCTTCCCCGACACGCTGGGCAGCGTTCAACGATGATTCAGCTAGAAAAAGTCTCCAAGAGTTTTACTCGCGGAAGTCCAGCGGTGGATGATTTTTCTTTAACGATTCCCGAGGGTCGATTCGTTGTTCTGCTGGGGGCCAGTGGTAGCGGTAAATCCACGTTATTGAACCTCATCGCTGGATTGGCCCGACCCGACGCGGGAACGATTTTCATCGATGGAAAGAATATGACGGGTGTTCCGCCTCATAAGCGCAGTTGCTCGATGGCCTTTCAGAATGGGATCTGCTACGACCATTGGACCGTGGAAAAAAACATTCGTTCCTCGGCACCAGGTGCGAGTCGTGCGATCGTCGATGAGATAATCGATCGATTGGGGCTAAGGGCTCTCGAGTCCAGGTATCCCAGTGAGATTTCCGGTGGGGAATCGCACCGAGTTTCATTGGCCCGCGCTTTGGTATCTACCAAGCCCATTCTGCTTTTGGACGAACCGCTGGCACAACTCAATCCGGCCCTGCGCTTCCATACGCGTGAAATCATTCGTGAACTCCACCGAGAATGGAAGAAAACCATAGTCTACGTGACGCATGATCTGGAAGAAGCCGCTTCACTTGCCGATCTGCTCGTCGTTGTGAACGAGGGGAAATTGATCCAACAAGGAACGATGCGAGAGATCCTTCGCTCGCCACGGAATGAGACGCTCGATTGCTTGTACTACGGGCATTTTCAGTCCTCGGATGTGCGATATCCGGTCCTGCCTCATCGATGGTGCCTGAAGGGTATTGGTCCGGAGGAAGTTGTTAGACAGCAACAGGAGGAACGTTCCCCCATAGAATCCAAAGGACTTTTGATTCGTTTGCATGACTGTCATTGGTTGGGCGATCTATGGGAACTCATAGCGACTCCCCTTGTCGGCCGATCCTCCTCTGCAAGTTCCGGCCCACCGATGGTCCTCCGCATTCCGGATTCGGATCTTTTACCTCGACAGTTAGCTAGCCAATTGGAAGAACTGGAATCCAAAGTCCGCGTAGAAGTCTGTGCTTGGGTGATCGAACGGTAAGCCCCTGAGCCTTTTGCATCACAATGCACTAGCCGCACTTAGCGTGGAAAGCTACGATCCCGCCCGAGTGGATGGTTTTCTCCAGAGTTTTTCGATCGGGGAGAAGATGGGATGACGCCAATAATGCCTAATGTCGAATCCTCGGGCGTCCGGCTTTCGGGGGCAGTCCCTATTGCAAAGGGGGGGATCGCTGAGCGGGATGTCCCTGTCCGGTCCATGGGGTGTGTCCCCAGCCGATACCTTTGGTTGGTGGGGGTCTCGTTATTATGTACGGGATGTTTTGGTCAAACGTTGAATGCAAAACGATGGGGCGACCGCCAATTCGGTAACAGCGACATCGCAACGCAATCCGAGCGATCGAAGTACTTCGATCCCTACCCGCTCAACGACATCGGACCCGAAGTCGTCGGGGCGCGTCCGAGAGAGTTTATGTCCCCGCTGCCTGAAGCCAACCGAAACGAATTGAATCGCCAAATCCCTGCGTCACTCCGCAGGTAGAAAAGTACTTCGAGTACAATCTTTCTTCTGGCACGAAAGCTCGATCGGTTTTTTCAGATCGATCTTTCTCTGAATTCCATAATTTATTAAAGTCGCCGTGGGCGGTCTTTGGAACCACCGCCCATGGTTCTGCTCCTTTGATATGCCGGCACGGAGGCTGCGTCAATGAAAAGACTGATTCTTCTGAGCTTTGTCCTGTTTGCATTCTGGACGCCAGGAAATGCGATGTCCCAAGAAGACTGTCCAGCATGCAAGTCGGCTGTCTCAACCCGGAAAGCAGTCACTGTGGCTGCGAATTGTGACCCGACATCCAGCTGTCAAGCATGCAGCCAAACAAAGAGAAGTGACGCCTCGAAGCCAGAGTGCTGCCAAGGTGCAACCGCTTGTTCGGAAACAAAGTGCGGTTCGGACTCCGCGCGTACAAACGGAGGAGCAATCGTAGACACCGATCGGAAACCGCGTCCTTGGACAGCGATTTTTAGCGAATGGATTGGATCGGCTCCGAAATTCCAGGTACAGCTTTCCATGCATCTTGAGGCGGATGACAATGCCCATAGTAAATTAGGAGCGACCGTCCCTGTCATCAAAGCCTCCGTGATCAGTGAGCATGGTGAGCAGGCTGGCGAGGACGTTCTTCAAGCTCCTCGCATCTCCAGGCCGATGAAGTTCGTCACGGACTTGCCGGGGGGACTGGGGAAACTGGTGGACGAAGTGATATCCTGTGGCCATCGCATTTGTACTGGGACGAAATGCGTCGATGTGAAAGATGAACCCGTACGAGGTGAGGATTGTGCCAAACCGATTGATGAGGATTCCGAAGAGGAGATCATCGTGGTTCCTGCCGCCCCCCCCGCGCCCCCTCCCGTTTATGTTGCTCAAAATCCGATGCATGCCGAACCACCGCAAGGTGACGAATTGGATAGGCTGATCCGTGAATCCAGCCTTCATCAGGTGGATCTACCACTACCAGTACCGGTCGTTGTCAAATTGATGGTTGAGAGGGCTCAACTGGCCACACGTCTTGAGATGACGGAACAGTTGATGGTGGAACGAAGCGCTGCTATGGAACAAATCCATGCCTTGGCGGAGAGGAACGCTCGATTGGCGACGCAAGCCGCTGTCGCCGAAGTCCGTCAACAGATGGCTGATACACTCGCATCGAATATGATCGAAAGAGCAGAACAAGCCGTCGCTTTAGCGACGAAAGACGGAGCCGAAGAGCCGAAGAGCCATTCCGCGACTCGAACGATCCAATCCATTCAGGAAGATCTGTCGAACATTCGCAGGCAAATGGCTCTCCTTCGTCGAGCGCAGCCTGTTCCCTTCGCGCCGAGCCAGGTTGGTCAGCCGGCCCGTCCCTACGTCCCTACAGCCCTCCAAGTTGTCCCCCCCGTAACGATTCAACAGTCCGAATCGACGACCGAGTCTGCTACGACGCGGTAGATCGAAATTCACCCCGTGGTTTCGCGTGTCGATTGCTATTCGGTGAAAGATCGAGAGATCCTTCCCTCCCCAAGTTCTCCTGGAACTCTTTCATAAAACCGGTTGAAAAATGATGCAACGATCGATCTGTTGGATACCTCTCATTTTGTTGCTGCTTGCGAATTCCGTCTCGGCACAGGATGCCTCGAAGACGGTTGGATCGGGTATTCGTTCCTTGCTGAGTACCGACACTTCTCCCAATCCGACGGAGAAAAAAGATACTCCTTCAGAAGCCGCGGGATCCAAGAAGGTTCCCGCTCGAACGGTTTCAAATACGACCGAATCGAAGGCGTCCAAGGATTTGCGTAAAGTCGATCGCAAGGAACTGAAGGAAACACCATCGACTCAAGGTGGTGAAAGCTACCTGATGCGTTACAAGCTGACGCCCGGTTTAAGAATTTCCAGCGAGGTAACCCATCTCGCAAAGACCGATACGAAAATCGAATCGACGGAGCAAGCCTCGACCTCCCGAACGGTATCCCACAAGATGTGGGAGGTGATCTCGGAGCAGAACGGTACGATCACCTTCGAGTATCGTATCCTAGACATCGACATGTCCCAAAAGGTAGGGGATGGACCGGAACTGACCTACTCATCCCAAAAATCGGATCCTGTCTTACCACAGTTCCAAGCGGCAGCAGATTCGATCGGCAAAGTCATCTCGACAGTCACCATCGATCCGCAAGGCCTGATCATTGCACGCAGCGATGAGAACAATCCCCCGAATCTCGGGATGGGTGATATTACTCTGCCCGTCCCTGAAAAAGCCGTTGCGATCGGAGCGACTTGGGAAACGCCCCGTGAAATGAGGATTCGCCGCGAGGATGGTTCCCAGAAACAAGTCAAGTTTCGAGAGCTCTACAAGCTGGAAAAAGTAAGTTCGGGTATCGCAACCGTTTCCGTGCGCAGTGAAATGATCACGATCATCTCCGACCCCAAGGAAGAAGCTCAGGTCTTACAACAACTCAGCAACGGTACCATCAAATTCGATATCGACGCAGGCAGAATGATTTCCAAGGAATTGGCGTGGGATAAACGAGTTGTCGGATTCGCTGGAGCTGGCAGTACGATGGAATACTCCGCACGGCTCGACGAGCAAGTAATGAAAGCGGAGTCCACAGCTCCCAAAGCGCGATCCGCCAAAAAATAATCGCGACACAAAACCGCTTTGTCGGATCAGATTTTAGCTCCTGCCCCTTTTGTGAATGCCATGAACGCGGATTCGAGGTTGATCTCTTCCTCGGTGAATCGCCGGATAGCGATCCCTTGCTGGATCAATAAGGAAGCGAGTTCCGAATAGTCGTATTCGCCAGGTTTCAACGTGACTTTTAAGGTTCTTCCTGACACCTCCACCGACTGGACATGAGGACTAGGCTCGATGACCTTGGCCGACGCATCCAATTGAGAAATGTTGGCAGGCTCAATTACGAGGACAACATTCGGACGTACCTTTCGAATGATCGACTCGACATCATCGTTGGCGATGAGCACTCCCGAATCGATGATTCCGACTTTGTTGCAGACGTCTGCTAATTCAGGCAGGATGTGACTGCTGACAATGATCGTCTTTCCCATGCTTCCCAATCGCCGCATCAAGGCTCGCATTTCGATTCGAGCACGTGGATCCAGTCCGCTGAGGGGCTCGTCCAGCAGCAAAACAGCGGGATCATGGAGGAGAACGCGAGCCAAACCCAGTCGTTGTGTCTGTCCGCGAGAGAGGGTGTTTGCGTAAGCATCTCGTTTAAAGTCGAGATCGACCACTTCCAGCATTTCATCGCATCGCTTTCGTCGTGCGTGAGCAGGAATTCGATAAGCTGCTGCGAAGAACTCGAGATACTCGATGACCGTCATATCGTCATACACACCAAAAAAATCAGGCATGTAACCGACGAGTCGACGAATCTCTTTCGGATGCGTATAGATCGAATGACCACACACGTAGGCCTCACCATAGGTAGGCGTTAGCAGCGTGGCGATGATGCGCATGGTCGTTGTCTTACCCGCACCGTTAGGTCCAATAAAACCGAAAAGGTCTCCCTCTCCAAGGTCGAGATCGATGTCTCGTATCGCATACATTTCATCGTATTTTTTGGTCAGTTGAGAAGCTTTGATCACGGTGGTCTCGAAAAATTATGAAAGATGCAGTGCTGCGATCATGGGTTTGAGTTTTCCGTTTTACGCGAAGGACGATACACCGGTAACAACACTCGGATCACTGTCGCTCGGTTTCCACCGATGTGGTCTATCGAGACTCCATCTCGGGAAATCTCCCAATCGATTTCAGGTGTTGTGACTTCTGCGTAAAGAATCGCTCGTTCCGTATCGAGCAGTTCGCTCTGATCGAGATGACTCAAATAGCGGTGGATCGTACCGGTGTAAGACGCTTTGCCCGCAGCGCGATGGAACGCCAACATTTCAGCGAGTCGCTTTACGTTGGAGGTATCGTTTCGATCCCACGGCGTACCTTGATCTTTTCCATCGACGATGAATCGTCTCTGCAATCGCCGCGAAAGATCCTTCGGAACCTCGTTGACGGAAAAGGTGATTCGGTCCCCTGTCCGGATCTTGAGCGGTAGGGAATAGAATCGACGACGGTAGACGAGGATACCATTCTCTAGATCGACTGGGAGCGGATTCACAAAACTTCCTTCCAGCAGATCCACCGCACCCGGAATACTCGATAGCCTGGAGAATTCCATCGTATCTGGGATCGTACCAAACCAATAGCCTTCGATCCCCTTGGTGCCCGCTTCGGGGATTCCGACATGATCCAACGAGCTCTTGGGGGATCCGTTGGAGAGGACCCCCAGCTGGTAAGGAGGCAATACTCGATCGGTCGCGATGGAGGAATCGAACCCGCCCAGATTCTTGCCCGGTTGTCCTAACCAATGCAGATTCATGGGGACATCATTGTCGGACGACGATTTTGCCGTGAGGGAATGGTTCGCGGGTTGGGCAGCAATTGAGAACTCACCTCGGCTACCTCCATAAAGATGAGCATAGGTATGGCCCATCATGAATCTCGAACCCGCGTCGACATCGACCACTTCGAGCGCGTTCAGCATGGCATTCGTTGGTTTTCCGGTTCTCTGAAGTCCGATCAGCATGGCACAAAACCCGAGCGAGGTGATCGCCAGGGTGATCCAGGTACCGCGAGGCCGTTTCCATTTTTTAGCTACCAAGAAGTAATCGATCGGCCCCAAGATCGTCAACAGAATCCCGAGCAGCAAGGACATCTGCGTGAGATTGCCGCTGACCAACGTATCAAAACGATCCAACGTACGATTCAGTTGCACGCTCAAATCGTCCAAACCACCGATCGATTTGGCAGACGTACCTTTCGTTTCCCACTGCTCGTTCAGCAGTTTCTTGATCAATGCCTGCTGGCTGCTCCATTGTTTGATTTGATTCGAATCGATCTCGGTTGCCAGCATGCGAACCTTGCCAACGCCGATCGTCCATTTCGCGATCAACGGATACGTCTGACGGTTTGCTGTTTGACCTCGCAATTCGATTTCCGGCGTGAAGGTTTCGAAACGGATCACGGCCGAATCGATCGGTTCCAGGGGATTCTGCGAATTGACGTCGGACTCAAGAGGTCCCGGAGAACATCGCTTCACCGATTCACTGAACGTTCCCGGTACGAGGCTTGCAAAGCTGGGAATACGAAACCATTCCTTAGCGTTACCGCCTAGAGTCAGGAGACATCGTCCACCCCTGAGCACCCAATTCCTAAGGACATTCGATTGCTCCTCAGTCACTTGCTTGAGAAGCTCCGAATTGCTCGATGAAAAAACTAATAGATCGACACCTCGGTAGGCTTCCCAATGAAGCGGCAGTCGTTGTGCCTCGGATACCTCGGCGGTGATATAGTCTGCCAGGCCACCTTTGGTGGAAATCATCGCTGCCGAGTCGAGCTTCATCGGCGGCATTCCGATTCCCACAATCCATGGATGATCCGCGGGTATCGCAGTACCTCGTTCCTCCTCGGAGACAACTCGTTCGAGCAGGACTCGATCGGTTCCATCCTCGAAGACGACAAGCTTGATCGGATTGTTTGCCCGCCCATGCTTGGCCACTAGATTTGCCGTGATCGATTCCGAGGGTGGCAGCTCAAAATTTTTCGGACCGGTCGTGTATCGGACGGTGGTTCCATCACCATCCACCGTCCGCAACTCGAAACGGATCGTTTGACGGACCTGACTTCGATTGACGACTAGGAATCGATGCTCCGTTTCGAACCCAATCTTCCAGTATCCCGCAATCCCCATCTCCACGCGGGGTATCTCCATTTCCGATCCCGCGCGAACCGATGCAGCCCAGAGCGTAAGGATCCAGCCTACGCATGCTACCCTCGCCGCCTGTCGGATCGCCCCAGCACGGGAGGCTTTCGAGAATTCGACACTGAGCATGGCGATCGGTTACTTTCGTCGGTCGAATCGATGAGGAGGAAATTCGGTGTCCAGGAGAGGAGCCTCGCCGCTAAGCTTCAAGCCTATTTTCATTAGATACGTAAATGGCAGAACGCGGTTTAGATAAATATACAAACAGATCCCCAAGCTTTGAGGTGGGGACTCCGTGGAATTCCATCCTGCCCCAAAGATCGCGAGACTCCATCGAGGAGCTGCAAAGTCGCACCGCTGCAGGAACGGGTCGCCTAATGCAAAGCCAACCCACGGTCTCAAGTGCAACAGCGATTCGAGCCACGGCTCGAGACCAGACACATTCCGACCGGATATGCCCGATACGGATGGTTCAACAAAAAAAAGGTCAGAACGCTGCGCACCCCAAGGCGATTGGGGAAACGAATGAAGCCACGGAGGTTGCTTTTCCCGATCGGTCCGAGAACGCTCCGAAAACACAGCATCAGGACGAGCTATGGCCTCGCGGTTTCCAAGAATCGCGAGGCAGTTCTATCTAGCTAGGAAGATCCAATGCAAAGCGTCGGGGCCCCACGCCAAAGAGAGTGAGTTCCTCATGCAGATGGCATTTTAGTCAAGTCGTTTGACTTGAATGTTTCTGAAGTAGACCTTGCTACCCGGATCATGTGCCTGTAACGCGAAGGTGCCTTCATCCAAAACACGGGTGAAATCCTTACCTGCCTTCGCATCCGCGGGCTCATCGTACTCCACTTGCGTTTTGCCGTTAACCTTCAGAGTGACCTTCTTGCCTTGAACGATGATCTCTTGGGTGTACCACTCGTTGTCTTTCGCAGCCGCCTCTTTAACGTCCTTTACTGAGTAGAGGCTGCTCGTGCGGCGAGGGTCTTTGTCATACGAGTTGTTCACCTGGCATTCGAAACCATATTTCGGCCAACCGGAATCTTGAAATTTCGTGTGGAAGTAAATTCCTGCGTTCGAATTCGGCGTGGTTTTTACCTCCGCTTTGAAGTGGAAATTCTTGAACGGCTTGCTATCGCCGACATAGAACAGGTGGCTGCGATCCCCTTTGCAAACGATCGCACCATCCTCGATCGCCCAGCTCTTGTCGTTCTCGTTGATCTTCCAACCAGCCATCGACTTTCCGTCAAAGAGGGACTTGAATCCTTCTTCGACTGGAGCCGAGAAAGAAATCAACTTTCCAGTCGGCTGCTTTCCATTAACATCACCACCAGGTAGTTCACCCGCTTTGATTTTCTCACCGTAGGTCTTTTTGGAGCCCTCTGGTTTGAGCTCTTCGACTTTCTTGAAGATAGCGTCCATTTCTTCTTGAGCTTTCTTAGGATCGCTCTTGAGAAGAGGCTTCAGCTTATCCTTGTCGAATCCACCATGTTCCAAAGCGTCTCCATAGGGATTGTGTTTTTTCTTGTTCTCGCCTTGGATATGACAAACGTTGCACTTCGCTTCAGCAACCAGTTTCTTGAATCCTTCGTTGGTGCTCGGTTCAGCATATCTCTTGGTGAATGCTTCGCCGAATTCCTTAATTGCAAAGGCCTGCTGGGATGACAGGAAAGCGCTGCAAACGAGTGCACAACCAACAATCAATTTTCGCATACGAGTCGAAACTCCAGTGTGGAAGGTATGGTTCTCATGAACCGATTCGAAGGGAATTGCCATGGACGAGCCTTCGAGACTCATTTGATTTAAATGAACGAAGGCAGCAATGTCAAACGGGGTTGCAATCTTCCTAGCCAACCGGATTGGGGCAAACTCATTTCCGCGTTCCCAAAAAGCGAATCGCTGGGTGAATTTAAATTCACGATTGGACATTCCAAGCCGTAAGGATCCTTCGGGATATCTTCTACGAGCAGCTCCTCGTGCCACTTGAAAATCGAGTACGGGTACGAAATCCTCTCCCGCTAAAGCCCTAACCTAAAGAAGAGTTTTTAATGCCAGCTCTTTAGTATCAGCAGCGATGGACAACGATAGGGGTTTTGGTACGATCTCGTGGTGGGCTGTTGCCGCTCTCCCGGCAATTTTTCTCAAGGCGCAAAGCGACTCCCATGCGGTCCGTTTCCTGGCAGAGTCATGGTTATGGCGACGAAACATCTTGCGACGCGACCCTGCGCGTCTAGTTTGCAGGAACTTTTCAGGAATCGTTGATGTGCATCGGAGTTTGGAGCCGGAGGCTGTGTGAAGTGAACCAACGAACTCCCATCGCGATTTTCTGAAAGGATCCTATGCATTCGTTCGAATCCCTGTCGACAGCCGTCGATGATGGCTGGCTCATTGATGCGCCGGAGCGGCGGTTGTCGTGGACGAGGACCTCGGACCGGGATTCGAAAGCCTCGGCGACGCTGCGACAATATATCTACATGCAGATGGCAGCAACGGACTTGGTCCTCGACGAAGAAGCGAAGCTACGAGTGGAATTGCCCGAGGGACTGCTGGCGAATCTCGAAGAGAAGAATCGATTGCTGACACAGCTCAAAGCCCCCATCGACTTGAGGATCGAAGCGTTCCTGGACCAGTACTTTGCCGACTGCGCATTGGATCGTCCTGTTCAGCTACCTCAGCATACGTTGGTTCTCGATCGGCACGGTATGGCGCGAATGCTCAGCCTGCCGGATGGTGGGGACAGGTTTGAGAATGAGCTGTTGACCTCGATTCGACTGGACAACGGTGTGTTACATAATCCGAGGGCGGATCGACGGACGACTCAAGGGACCTTTCATGTGGCGGATGGAGGGCTACCGATCGCAGGAGACAAAAGGGTTGTGCCCAAGTCGGTGTTTGCGCAGTTGCTTCGGCATGCCGTAAGACCTCCCGACTCGCTGCTGGAGCTCCCATTCACGCAGGGGGCGTCCCAGGGAGCTCGTACCTTTGTATCTCTGTTGATCCGTCCGCTGGTGTGTCCTCCGGTGAGTGGTTTTTGCGAGAAGAAGACCATGGAAATCCGGTTCTTTGCACCGGGTGGGCTGGTGAGCAATTTGGATTTTGTCGAATCGATCTTTGGCAACGCAGGGGACCCGTTGGTTCCTGAAAACGATGCCGCCCTGGACTGCAACCATTGGACTGGCCATACAGGCTGTGTCATCTTAGCGCCGCATCTGGTCCATTGCACCAAGAAAGAACTCGGGTTGCCTCACATCGATCAGGCGACCGAACGTCAGCGCCGGGACAGCATGTGCTGGAGAGATGCAGATGAGAAGTACAACGATGGAATGGCATTCAAAATCACTTGTCGAGATGAAAATGGAGTGATCGTCACAGTCATCGCCGACAACTACTTTGGATACTGTAAGAAGGAAGTAAAAACACAGATCAGCTACTCGGCCAATTTGATGGGGAACGCTGAGGAGGAACATGCGGGAGGTACGCTGGCCTTCATCGCGCACAACTTGGGGGAGGAGTTCCAGTGGCATTCCCGTCGGTACAACGGACGTACTTTTTCCGATTTGGAATCGGAGTATTCGGATTTCATCGAGATTCACCCGGAGGGTTATGGTGTCGATCGGTTGCATTGCAATCTAGTCTATGTCTCGGAAGACGCGCGCGCCTCCCTGCTCGATCGATCCATTCGATGGATGAAGGACGGTCAGGAGCGATCGATTCCTTTGGAGCAGGACACGGTGTATATGGCTCCGAGCGGTTACAAGGTTTACATGGAGAAGCACCCGTGCGCGCCTTCGTGGCGATTGATAGGCGTCTCGGGTGAGGGGACCGTTTGTCACAAGCCCTGCACGGTGAGTGGAGGTGGCAAAAGCGAAATCAGCAAGTCGCTGCGCGACTACATGCAGGGTGGCCCTATCTTCGTTGCGGATATGGAATCGGACTTCGATCAATTGCAAATCATCTTTGATCGGGATTACTCGGACCGATGGAAGCCGGACTCGAAGGAAAAACCAAATTATTCCCAACGGCCGAGTCGCAAAGTGCTCGACCCAGAACGCTCGCTAGGGAGCGTGATCAAATTGCTGACTCCTTCGAACGAGTATACCGATGCATACAACGATTGGCTCAAGACCATTCCCTCGCATCTCTACGCAATGGCTTTTATCATCAAACGTTTTTGTAAACCGGAATGGAAGGGGCATTGGCGAGAGCATTTCGGAGTCGATATCGTCAATGGCGATCACGGTCACGAATTGAAGTTCGACAACCGAAAGCTCGTGGGGATGTATCTCCGCATCGGCCTCGACCTGCACGGCCGCTGGCGGATGTACAAATTGCGACAGGATTTCGCTGCTGCGTTGAAGATCCAGCTCGAGGATGACATCACAGCCAGCGTTGTTGTACCGCATCGTTTCTTGAAGCATCTCCATCCATTCGATGCTCAACGAATCGATGCGAGTTTCAAGTTCGTCGCCAATTGCGAATATCGGCTTTTCCAACGCCCAGACGATGCGATCCATCGTGGATTGGACAAGCAGACGGAGCGGGACATGGCAGACGTCGGAAATTTTTTCTGCAATTACGAGCCCCTCTCAAAAACGGCGATCGAAGAGGAAATCAAAAACGTCATCGATTTTGAACAATATACTGCACCTATGCGTGATCGGCTCTCGTCCTTTGTTCAATCATCGCCAAGATCGTATGTTGTTTCCTCGGCTCATCCCCGAGTCGTAGAGGGAAAGCCATCCAAGAACCCTAGGTACTTGCAGGACCGTCCCGACCTCATCGACCCGTTCGATCGCTATGTGGCTTTTCGAGGTGTGCAGCTGTTTCGAGCCGTACCGACCCATCAATCGGTGCCCATGCCTGTGAATGCAATTCTCTCAGGGCGCAGGAATAACCCACCCGATCTCGAGGCCCGAATCCGTCCGCTGGCTGTCTACAATCCGATCCATTACCAGGAGCTTCCTGAGCTTTTGATGGACTACGTTTGCTCGTTCACGGGTAAATCACCCTCGACGACCGGCGCTGGTAGCGAGGGCGCGCTGACCAAGGGTCCCTTCAACGCGCTGAACATGTGCTACGACCTCAACGCGACCATCGTGAGTATGATCCTGACGGGACTAGGAGGCTTTAGCACAGCGGCGGGACATATTGGACCGAGTATCGAGGTCGGGCACGATATCAGTATGTTTGTTCCAGAAATCTGGTGCCGACTGCGTCCTGAAGAGCGAGATCCCGCGCTCTTGATTCAGGATGGCATGCTCGAGAAAATCGAAGATTTCATGCACGGCGATAGACAAGTCCCTGCCAGCCGTCTGGGTTATCGAATCACCGATCGATTCGTGCGAAGGTACTTCGGACGCGTTTTCGACAATCCCCGCAGGGTTTTTGACGAGTTGATCCTTTGCCCTGAGAAGCAGGATCCGGAGGCGTTCGTCGATGGGGTTCTGTTCATCGCAGAACAACAGAAAAAAGTCGCAGAGATTTATCTAAGCGATGGTAGTTTCGAGATCGCTTGCCCTCCATTGCAAGCGGTCCTCCATATCATGGCGCATGGAAACTGGAAGGGATACTCGATCCATGCACCCGAGGTTCGATCGCTGTTCGATCGCGAACATCTACTGCAAAGTGAGTGGTACCAAAAGCGGCTGAGGGCAAAGCAGCAGATCGACGCGCGACTCTGGCGACGCCACACGGAATATCTAACGGAATATTGCAATCGAACCGCTTATGGTCCGGTCATCGAGCGACTCCAGCTGCATCCTAGACTGGAACAGGCCCAATTACGGCTGAAGCAGTGCGAGTCGAGTGATTACTTGCAGTATCTTCAAGGGACCATCGGAACCGACCCTAGCTTGGTGGGAAACTCGATCGGTGAATGAGCCGAGCCGTCTACGATACGTATCGTTCAAACAGAAAATCGATTGCCTCACTTCATACGCCTAGAAACCCAATCGGTAATGGTCCGCATCGCTGCAGGATCCAAACCTCCTGCAGTTTCGTATTCGAAGGGCAATCCTGTATTGGCACGTTGCAGCCAATGATTCAAGCCTTCGAGCATGACATTCTGGATGTCCGCATTGCTACTACGACTCGCCGCATTTTCCATCGGCGGTTTGTTGATAGCAGTTAGGACCTGGCAATCCTTCGTACCCCACACCACCAAGGTTGGGGAGCGCATGAGCATCCAGTCGGTTGACGGATCAAAGTCGAGGAATTGCCGATTGATTTTGCTGTAGAGTTGAGTCAGATCGGTCATCAACTGATTCTCCAGATTCTTTTTCATATCCACCAATTCCTGGGGTGTCTTTGGCTCATCGACGGTAACGCTCAGTTGAGGCCAGTACTTTTGAACGAGCTTCTCGATTTGCAGTCGATCGTTGGGATTGGACGCTGTCTGAAATCGTGCCAAATTATGCACTTCGCGTTGGAGGTCCGCTAATACATTGCGGGCTGGTACGGACATGCCTTGCATATCCGCCAGGTTGATTCCTTGGGAGATCAACAGTTGACTCCCGCTGACCCCTTGGGGAGCGATCAACACCTGACAGGCGACACCGCTTACCTGTGAGGCTAGGGCTGTTGCGATCGTCGCCCCTTCGCCATGTCCGATCAAAAGAATCTTTGTTGGATCGACTTCTTCGAGCTCTTGCGCTCGGTTCACGACGGCTAGTCCATCGTTGATCATTTCCTGCAGTGAAAAGTCATCATCGACGTCGCTGCTTTCTCCGATACCCCGATCATCGTATCGAATCGATGCGATCCCCACCTTTGCCAACGCCTGAGCCAGATCGCGGTAATGCGCGTTCGTGCCGACCTTGCCGTCGCGATCCTGGAGTCCGAATGTTGAGAACAGAATTGCGCACGGGACTTTCTTGTTTTTGGATTGGTCGGGTAGGGTCAGGGTGTATCCGAGGGTATGGATTTTCGAAAGTTCCTTGCGTCGAGTCGCCTTGTCACCCACGGTTAATAGAAAAGCGGATTCATTAGGAGCCAGTTGTCGTGGAGCTGCTTTCGGCGACTCCTTCATTTTGATTTGGACAGCTTCTTCGGAAGGATTCGAAGCGTTCTTATTGATTTTCGAGGCGTCCTGGTTTGCTGGTTTGGTAGCAGTGGTTTCTGCAGGACTTGTCTTTTTCGCATCCTCTTTGTCTGCTCCCAGTCGCATGAGAGCTAGAGCTTCCGTCTTTCCTTTGACGCTAAAGGTTCCCAGCATGTAGTTCGTGTCTTTGATTTCCGCTTGATACTCAGCCTCGAGAGCGGGAATACTGAACAGGAACTTGGTCCCTTGAACCGAGAAATTGACAGGTTTTCCCAGTAGGTTGTTGGCCAAGGAATCAAATACAACCCGGGGTTCCCCTTCTGCAAAAGGGGGTTTCGAATAGATACGGAAACGCTTGTCGAACTTGCGCAATCCGGTGGGACCCACGTTGGGAGTTTGATCGGTCCAAACGATATCCGCTCCTAAGTCGTCGGCTGTTTCCTTTGGAATCGCGTCGGATCGTCTCAGTCGCAGAATGGGCATCTTGTCCCCGACAACAAGGATGCCAGCGACCTGCTCTGCAGATTCCTGCCTACCAAAAAAACTTAGTGTTTCTTTGCCACCGGGGACTGTCCATTCAAAACCCCAGTCATCCGATTTGGTACGAAGTTTTTGGACTGCGACGGGACTGTTCATCAACTCCGGAATGTGGACTGTGCCATTGGTGGTTCCTGACGGTTCTTTCTTCAGTTCGACGATCCAACGCACCTGTTCGGTTTCATCCTCGAACCAGCCCGTCCAGTATTCGGAGGTGGATGCGTTGGGCGTTTGCTGTGGAAAAGCTACGGAGTGAGCCAAGCATCCGATGAGGAAGAACGTAAGCAAGCGTCTACTGAGCAGATTCATTTGGTGAGCTCCTGGGTGAGGATAGTAACGATTATCGTAGCTATTCCGGAAGCATTGAGCAGCCCGCCTTCGAATTGTGTTGAAAAAACAAAGGGTATCCCCTGCTAACCAACAAAGAATCCTACTGTTCCGATACATATCGCTCTGCCTTTCGGACGCGTTGGAATCTTGTTCATGGGCTTGTTTCATCATTTTCTACCCCATCTGTTTCGTACGAACCCGTCATTGGGATTTGTTGTTCTCTTCCTCGGGTCGCTGGTAACCGGTTTGGCGGGGATAGGGACATTCAATGGTTGGGTGAATCCCTACGGTCAGTATGGAGAAGGTCTACTTCCAACGGTTGTCCAGGATTCGCGAACCGAGAAGACCGACCTGTTCGAGAATCTCACGCGAAAACCGGAAGGTTTGATCTTGGGTTCCTCGCGAACCATGAAGTTCGAGAGCTCCTACCTCGAAGAAAAAACAAGCCTTCCATTTTTTAACTATGGCGTCAATCATGGTCGCCCTGAGGATTTTTTAGCAATACTACGCTTGTATCACGAGCGTTACGGATCCCTTCCCAAGATGGTCGTGATGGGGGTCGATATCGCAGCGCTGAATGACAAGATTCCGGCGGACGCCCGACTCAGTAGCGAACCGAGACTATTCCGACATATCCAAGCGGAGATTCCATGGTACGAAGAGTTCGATCGCTTCTCCCAACTCATCACGATGCACCAAACCAAATCGAGTCTTCGGTCGATGGCGCGCTATCTTTCGGGTAGGTCGCGCTGCTCCGATTCGTGCAGCGAAATTGTCTTCGATCCCGATGGTGTCATCCAATACACAAAGCGGCAAGCAGAGATCTCGCAGGGTTCCTATGATTTCGAAGGCCCGCTGCGATTCAACCAGCATGAACTCCAGGCTGTCTTCTCAAACTTTGATACCCTCTCCAAAACCCGAAAAGCGTACCTGCAGGAGGCCATACTTTTTTGCGAGTCACAGGGTTGCGACGTCTATCTTTTTACAACAGTCCATCATCCTCGATTGAGAGATTATCTGCGAGAGAGAACGAAATTTCTCGACCGCGAGCGTGAAGCTGTAAGGTGGTTGAAGCAATTAGCGGCAGCAAATAACGTCCGATTCGTCGACTTTGGTGATGTCGAGCAATTCGATGGAGAGGCCGTTCTGTTCGTCGACGGGATACATCCTCTGGAAGCGAATACTCGCAGAATGATTGATCGCTTGCTGACAGAGCCGTCGGGAGATCGATATGCTCTTCAATAGCTATATCTTCGTCTTGGTCTTCCTTCCAGCCGTTCTCGCATTGTGGTGGGGACTGGGTCGGTGGCCGATGATTCGGCTCGCGATGCTGGTCTTCGGCAGCTACCTTTTCTATGGTTGGTGGCACTGGGAGTTTACTTTCCTACTACTCGCCTCGACGCTCGTCGATTACTACGTCGGTTTGGCCATGGCGTACACGTCGCGACCAGAGCGTCGAAAAATATTGCTCGCCGTCTCGTTGGTAAGCAATTTAGGGATGCTGGGTTACTTCAAATACTGCGGGTTCTTGGCGCAGTCGCTCAATGGTTTATTGGAGACATTCCGTTTCGGTGCTCCACTTTCCGTGCCCGATATCCTGCTGCCAGCCGGTATCAGTTTTTACACGTTCCAAACGCTCACGTATTCGATCGATCTCTATCGAGGGCAAATCCAACCAGCGCGAAGTTTACTCCATTTCGCAGCTTATGTTTCGATGTTTCCGCAACTCATCGCCGGACCGATTGTGCGATACAGCGATGTTGAATTGCAGATGCAGTACCTGCCTCGCAGACCTGACTGGGATCAAATCGCGCGAGGTATCTGGTTTTTTGTTATCGGCATGTCTCAAAAGATTTTGGTCGCTGACAGCGTCGCGAGTGTCACCAATCCCTCTTTGGCCGATCTGGACTCGTTGCAGTTTTTGGGTGCATGGTCGGCTCTTTTGGGTTACACGATCCAACTCTACTTCGATTTCGCCGGTTACAGTAATATGGCGATCGGATTAGGACTGTTTCTGGGTTTTGAGTTTCCTCAAAACTTTGATTCTCCGTACAAGTCCACGAACATCCAGCAGTTTTGGCGGCGTTGGCACATGACTCTCTCATCGTTCTTGAGAGACTATTTGTACATTCCGATGGGTGGAAGTCGATTTGGAAAGTGGATCTCCTGCCGCAATCTTTTGATTGTCATGATTCTCGGGGGTATCTGGCACGGAGCGGGTTGGACCTTTGTACTTTGGGGAGTTTTCCACGGAGTATTACTCGTGAGCCATTCGCTTCTGCGAGAACGGCTACCTTTTGCGATACCGTCTGCGATAGGAATGCTGGGTACGTTGTTTTGCGTGATGATCGGATGGCTCTTATTTCGATCGACCAGTCTCGAGATGGCCTGGCAATGGTCGTTAGCGATTACCGGATGTCATGGGTTCGAGAGGAACCCGTTATCGATCATTTTCTCAACACCCTTCTTACTCCCTTGCGGCGCCCTTCTCTTTTGCTGGCTGTCTCCAAATGCATGGGAGTATCAGCCCCGACGGAACTGGGTATCCGCCATCGGCCTGGCGATTCTTTTATTGGTTTGCATTCTACGGTTCGATGCAGAAAGTCCCTTTCTTTATTTCCAATTCTAAAGTCCCATGCTGAATGTAAACGTAATTCAAAACACTGCTCAATGGGATTCCCGGAAGTCGCTCTGGGACGAGATAACGATTCCCCATTTCAATCGCGGCTTTGGTTGGCTGAGGTCCTGGTGGGATGCCTACCGCAGCGATCATGAATTGATGATTTTGGAGGCAGTCCGGGATGAGAAAGTGCTCGGATTTCTCCCCTTGGCGCGGCATCGTAGCTTGTTCACCGGGGACACTCTCGTTTGGCTAGGAAGTGGAAAAGCATGTTCGGACAATATGGGTCTCGTGTGTCAACCCGAAGATGAGAACCTGGTCGCGGAGGCCTTTGCAGGATTTCTAGCGGCACCCATCCATCGGTCGTTCCGTTGGGATCATATCGATCTGGACGGAGTAAGGCCGCAGGATGCCGGGATGAATGCGTTTCTCGATAAGTTGATTCAGGGATGTCAACCTTCTTTGGAGCGGAGAGCCAGTTTGAATTGCTGGGAACTCACGGTAAAAGAAAGCTTTCCAACCTACCTGGCGAGCGTTTCCAGACGAGTTCGAAAGATGTACCAGGAGTCGGAACAGCACCAATCGAGGAACTGTGGTTTTGAAATCGCGGATTCTTTACCCCGAGCCATGGAGCTATTCGAGCAGATCACGCTCCTGCATCAATCGCGTTGGAAAGAACGTGGCATCCGTGGTTGTTTCTCGCGTCAATCGTTTGGTTCCTTTTTGAAGAATGCACTCGATCGGTACTGGTTCGACGAACGAACCCATCCGATTGTCGCCATGCTGCATATCGATGGGAAACCTGGCGGCGGTGCTATTGCATTCGTCCGTGATGGAACTCTGTCCGTTTATTTGACGGGTATGAATACGGAGTACAACGACTATCGACCAGGGTGGCAGACCAGTTTCGGTCTCATTCGACATGCGATTTCGCTTGGCTGCACCAAAGTCGATTTTATGCGTGGGGATGAAGAGTACAAAGAACGGCTCGGTGCGCAACGCAACCCTCAGGAACGCTGGATTATTGCATCCAGTCAATTGGGTTCCCAAATCCGTCATGCGACTTATAAAACGGCAGTGCAGCTCAAAAACTGGACGGGATCCCTGGTGGGTTCTCTCTCGACGAGTTAGCCGGAATAGACAGGCAGTCGATCTGCATCCACATTGGGAAGTCGATGGGCTGGGATCACGCGATCGCCACGCGCCGAAGATGAGCGTTATTTACCAATTTCCTCTTCCTCATCATCATCTACATAAGAACCGACCGCCCATTCCGGATAGGGATCGATAGGACGCATGGTTTGCCACAGGACTCGGTTGAGCAGGTCTTCTGGAGCTTTGTCGACTTGAGAAAAGTCCATCGACTCCGATAGTTCGGCGAGTATCCTTCTCGCAGGATCCAGGAGTGCCTGCTTTGAGGGGTTTAACTGATCTAGTGGAACGGTGATGGGAACCGATTGAAATGGTTCGAGATTGGGTGTGTCCACAAAGCAATCGAACATGGGAACCGCACCGGCATCGAACTGATTCATAGGTGGTAAACCGAGTATCTGTTCCATGGTTCGAATCAGACTGGTGGTATTGTATCGGGTGCTGACGGTTGCGCCTCGCTTGACGTAAGGGCTCACGCAGTACGATGTAGTACGATAGCCACTCACATGATCCCAGCCCGCTTGAGGGTCATCTTGAATCGAAAAAATCGCCATCTTCGGCCAAAATTTAGAATGGCTTAAGGCGTCTACAATTCGACCAAAGGCCAGATCGTTGTCAGCCATGCTCGATGCCGGTGTCGGGAAGGAGGGTGAGGCTCCACTGGTGTGGTCATTCGGCAAACAGATAATGACGAGATTCGGGAATTGCCCTCGCTCTTCGTACTGTTTGAGTTCGTCGATAATGAAGTCCGCTCGATACTGATCCGGAACCTCCATTCCCCAGCCGACATAACGGGTCGGGGAATAAGGCCGAATACTTTCAATGGCAGGCTCCGATTCGAGAATCACCTCGTCACTATCTTTTTTCCAAGTCCGATAGCATGCCATGTAATTGGGCTTCCCTGCCTTGGTCGCATCCCGCCATCGCACTTTTGGAATCATGAATTCACCATAGTTGCGCAACGTTTTGCCATGTGCGATCGCATTATCCCAAAGGAATCCCGCGGGTGAGTAGGCCAGCGCATCGGCTTCGTCCTCCCCCATGCCATCGGGGTAACTGCGAGGAAACCCACCAAAACTCTTCTCGAGGTAAGCGGTGCTGATTGCGGTGGTACTCCATTGATGGCCATCGGCGCTGAGGATACCGCAGCAGTAGGTATTGTCGAGCAGAACAAAGTCCTCGGCCATCTTGTGTTGGTTGGGTGTCAGTTCGCGACCGAAAATGCAGAGCCCCGGATCGCCATTGCCTCGATCGATATCTCCTAAAACTTGATCGTAGGTACGGTTCTCCTTGATGACATAGACGACATGCTCGATCAAACTCGGCTCACCAATGCGTTGAGGGATCGCTCTCGCGGGTTGATTTGGGCGTGCAGGAAGCGCAGCATCTTTCATCGCACCATACCGCATGTTGCGAGAGACTCGCTCCGAGAAGGCTGGCAACAAGGAGTCGTCCGGGATCGGCATCAAGCTCACCGAACCATAGTGCTGATGCGAATTGAACCCCTCCGATTTCTCTTTCTTGACTTTCGTGATGGGCAAGCCTTTCAAATTCGCGACGCATAGAGACTTTTGTTTCTCGTCGAACACAAGAGCGCCCGGATACCAGCTGGTTGGAAGTAGACCGATCAATTTCGTGTCTCCGCGATCCTCGGCATCAAAGTCGATCACGCCGATTGCATTCTGCGATCCATGGGCGACGTAGAGTCGCTTACCCAGGGGGCCGAAGGCTAACGCATTCGGGGAGGCACCAAACAGATCCGAAGGGGATTGTTTGACGGAAATCGTTTCAACGACTTCGTCTCGCGAGAGATCGAGAATCGACAACGTATCGCTGTTGGTGTTCGCGCACACCAGGTACTTGCCATCAGGCGTGATCTCCAGGTCCGAAGGATTCAATCCGACGAGTACCTGTTTCGTGGTATTCGAGGATTTGTCGACGATTGTGATCGATCCCTCATTCGCGATGAACCGCTGGTTGTCGACTCGTACCTGGGTCCCTCGCCCGGCAGGACCGGTAACGTTCCCAGGTTCAGGGCGTCTTCCACCCCAGTTGCTGACATAGGCTTTGTTGCCATGGAGTACGACGTCGTAGGGTGCGACTCCAACCTCCCAAGTCGCCGTGATTCGCTTGGCCGACACATCCCATTCGAACAGTTTGTCGGACAAGTTCCCACAGATATAGAGTTTGGAACCATCGCCATGGATCGCCAAGCCACTAGGGATCTCCTGTTTTCGACGAGGCGCATTTGCATTGGGCAGGGGGATCGTGTAGGCAGGAACGATCTTTCGGTCTGGACCGACCTGAAAAACTTTGACGGATCCATTCACGTCGCTGAGATAGATCCAACGACCGTCAGGCGAAAACAGGAGGCCTATATAGCTCGCCAAGGCTTTGCTGTCCGGCTTAAGAATATTTGCGGAAGCGATATCCGGTATTTCGGTTTGTTCATTCGAGGGAAGGTCCACCTGCTGGAGTACCTCACCGGAATCGGGATCGATGGCAATCAATTTGCTCGTTTTGCCCGAGGTGACCATCAATCGCTGGCTGGGGGAAATGGCGATCACTTGCGGACGGAGTCCGGGAAGATCGATTTGCTTGCCGTAGGGGGTTAATCGTTGGCTGGACGAAGTGAACAGGGACTTTGCATCCAGGTCTTTCTCTGTTTCCTGAGCGATCGCAGCAGGGTTGGCGGAGCCGATCGAGGCCAGGAGGCAGATAAAAACAGGGGAGAATTGAAAAATTTTTTGAAGGGATTGTTTCATCGGATGTGCTCTTGGGGGTGACTGGGCTGAACAGGGAATTCTAACGTCCCTTCGAGCTGGATGTAAAATTGTGGTGTGTAGAATTGCTTTAGAGGAGCTTTGCGGCGCCGACCGAACCTAGAAAGCCATGATGGATGAGAGAACTCCCGACTCCCTTTTGGACGAACTCCAGCGTCAGAGTTTAGCTGCTCGAAATTTGCAGCGTTTACAAGGGGAGGAGTCCCTTGTTGGGGCTAAAATTTTCTTGACTTTGATGCCCTCATGCCAATAATCCTAGATGTTGGGAGAAACGAGAAGAATTTTTGTGGGTGAGTTCGTCGCTTGTGGCGGCGTCAAAGTGTAGCAGTCACCGACAGGATTTCTCGGAGTGGGGATTCCGCTCCGTCCCTGGGTATAGGCGCGGGAGTGTCCGTCATCACCCGCGAAACACGGAACCAATGGGAGGGCAAATAATTAATGAGTAATTTGTGCAAGAACGTTTTTGAAGCAATTCTCAAGTACGGTCATGATGAAGACTTCGACCCAATCGTAGACAATCATTTCTTGCCGACCGATGCCCCGGCTGGATCGCAAGAGAAAATCGAGGTCCTTCGTCGTCGCGTCGAACTCGGACAGCCACTGTGGCATTCGGATGACCGTGTTGACTATAGCGGGCTCACCGGCGCTATTCGCCCTCGCGAGTAAACCTGCCTAGACAAACGTTCGTAAAAATTTAGAACGACAGTAGCCTGGGGAAACCCAGGCTTTCTTGTTTTCTAGGGATCCGATCCAACCCCGTTGCCCTATGGAAAATACGATATCTCGACGGAAACGAAAGGCGTGCGAATGAGTCCGACCCAAGTCCAACTCTCTGGTGTCCAGCATATCCTGCTCGACATCGAAGGGACCGTATCCGACGTTCGATTCGTTTTCGACGTGATGTTTCCCTATGCGAGGCAACACATGCGGGACTTCGTTTCTCAGCATGCGTCCTCGGCAGAGGTTGCCCAGGCGATCGACCAAGTCGTTTTGGATTCGAAAATGGATCCGGAGAATCCACTGAATAGCATCTCGCGTGACGACCTCCGTTTTCAAGAGCAATTGCTGGTCTACCTCGAACACCTCATGGATATCGATAGTAAAACGACTGGCCTGAAAGCTTTGCAAGGTTTGATCTGGAAAGAAGGTTTCGAATCAGGATTGCTCACGGCCGAATTGTTTCCAGATGTGCCGCCTGCTCTCCATGATTGGATCTCCCGAGGTTATCGAATTTCTATTTATTCATCGGGAAGTGTACTCGCCCAAAAACTATTCTTTGGACACACGACGGCAGGAGATTTAACCGGGCTACTATCGAGTTTCTTTGATACGACGATCGGAAAGAAACAGGATCCCGCGAGCTACTCAAAGATCGCCGAGAAGCTGGAAGCCATACCGTCGCGTGTTCTATTCGTTTCCGACATCGCTGAGGAGCTAATCGCAGCGACGACCTCGGGATTCCAGACGGTTGCGAGCATCCGTCCTAACAATCGACCTTTATCCTCCAGCTACCCAGGCCCCCAGGTCCAGAGTTTTCAGGAAATCCTGCTGCGCGACAGGAACTCGACGAACACATAGCGGAATGCCCGAGAGGAATGCAATTTTGGGGTAGTTCGCGCAATCCTCGATTTCTACAGACATACGCATTCAAACGATTCGTGGACGGCGATTTAACGAATCGATTTCGAATCAGTCGAACGGTCTGCTAACGATTGCGATGAGGGAGCGTTGGATACGACCAAGAGATTCCCGTTTTCTGGGAAGTTGGGAAGTTGCATGATCACGCGATAGTCGTCCCCAAAACGTTCGTGCAGCTGCTCCCAATCCTCGTCACACAAAATCAGGTATTCGCTGTTTGACGAAGATACTTCGTAGTGATTGTCTCGTATCGATCGATCGGTTTCAAAGTGGATCGGATTTCCAAAATAAAAGACCATCGACGGTCGAAACAGATTAATCGCTGTCAGTCGAACCCCGGAAGATCCACCCAACGCTTCGAGCTGGGCCGCAGCGAGCTGAGGTGTCTGCAACCGATCGACGATCCTCGCTCCATATTGCCACAGCAGACTTGTAAAAGCGATCGATGCGCTGAGGAAACAAACGGTCGCCATCTGCGGTTTCGCATTCCAGACAAGATACAATCCAAATACTCCGAGGATCGCGATCGGTACTCCAATGAGCCACAGCGATCCAATTGCGGACTGAGCACTCGAAGAAATCTCGAACTGATCAAGCAGTGGTCTCCCTGAGATTTCGAGTCGAGGGACTAGGCCCAGAAACCCCACAAGAGCCACCCCCACCAGCGAGAAGAATAGCCAACCGGCGATTTGCCATCGACGATGTATCCTTTCGCGAACAACGGAGTCCTTGAAGTAATAGGCGATGACCATCAGCAATGCGGGATAAGCTGGTAAAACATAATTGGGTAGTTTGGTCGAAGCGAATGAGAAGATTCCCATATAGACGAGGATCCATGCCGTGACAAAGCGGAGTGCGCGACGATCGAATGTAGGGGTTGGGGATCGCAGCCAGTGGATGGTGGTCGGGATGGCAAAGGAGGACCATGGAAATAATCCGACGAGGCAAACGGCCGGATAGTAGAGGATCGATCCTCGGTGGTTGTCCATCGCCTGATGAAAACGTCCCCAGTGATGAACCCCGATGAATTCCTCGAGGAACAAGCCCTGGGATTTCCATTCCACGAGAATAAACCAGGGAGCCGCAGTCCATGACAGAGCGAACAGAGCTACCCATAGTCTCATCGCCAGGCAGGTTCGAAGAAACGAACGCGGATCGACAATCCTGAGTATCTCATACAGGCGAGCCACAGGTAACCATGTGCCGAGCAGTCCGCGTTGTACCCCAAACAATCGTAGCGGCAGTGCGTTTGCACTCCGGTGTTCTGGTTGATTGAATCCGGCCACTCTCCTCAGGATCGAAACAGAAATACGAAACCGTGGATGCGGTTGAAACATTCCCTGAGTTTGGTGCTCAGACGCTTTCTCCATAAGAAGAAAGAGCCCAATGACCGCTGCAGGAAATAAAAACCCGATCGGCCCTTTCGTGAGTATGGCAAACCCTAAATAGCTGTACACCACGAACCAATCCTTCCAGACAATCCCATGGAGTCTCTCGGCGACGGTTCGATCCAAATCCTTGCTATAGGCACAAACCCAATGATGGAGTGCGAGGACGGTAAACATGCAGAGGTAGGTATCCGCCGTAGCCGATCGCGCAACCATCGAGAACAGAATGCATGTTGCCAACCCTAAAGCCGCGAGAATGCCAACCGCGGAATCGAAGAGTTTGCTGGCGAGCCGATAGGTCACGAGGATCGTGATGATACCTGCGATCGCACTGAAGAATCGTGCACCGAATTCGTTGACACCAAACAGGAGAAAACCGGCTCGCATGCCCCAATACATCACCGGAGGTTTATGAGCGAAAAGCTCCCCATTGAAGGTCGGTACGATCCAATCGTCCCTTTGATGCATCTCGAGGGCAACCGATGCGTAGTACCCCTCGTCTTGATCCCAAAAACGGGTTGCATTCAAACTCGGTAGCAAGATCGCGGCCGATACGATCAGAATCACCAGCCACGATGCGAGATTCGGATCGATCCATCTCTCAACATGCAGAGGGGCAACGAAGCGTGATTCTCGTGCAGAGCTCATCTGGTAGTCCAAACCTAGCGATCGACGGGGAACACGCGAGAAGGCGATACCCTGCCAGCGGCGCGGCAGCCGCAATACGAATGACAACTCGCCGCCACCTGGCTGTTGTCTACCAAGTTGTTGACTCTATCACCAGTTCAAAAGCAATATCAATCAATCGACTCACTCGTCGGTGACACAGCCTTCGCTAGCACTTTTTACATTCTTGATGTATTTGTAGAGGGTGCCACGGGTGGCCTTGAGAGGTGGTGCTTGCCATGTTGAGCGGCGTCTTTGAAGCTCTTCGTCGGAAACGCCGACATCGAGACGATTGTTTTCCGCATCGATGGTAACGACATCGCCATCGCGTACCAAGGCAAAGGGACCACCCACTTGTGCTTCGGGAGTGATATGACCGACAATGAAACCGTGCGATCCCCCGGAGAAGCGACCGTCGGTTAGAAGGGCTACGTGCGATCCGAGTCCAGCTCCCATGATGGCAGAGGTTGGAGTCAACATCTCTGGCATCCCTGGCCCCCCCTTGGGACCTTCGTAACGAATCAGGATCACATCTCCCTTTTCGATTTTTTTGTTTTCCAAGGCTTCCAGCATTGCTTCCTCGCTATCAAAGCAACGGGCGGGACCAACGAATTTCAACCCTTCTTTTCCTGTGATTTTGGCAACAGAGCCTTCCGGAGCTAAGTTGCCGTACAGGATTTGGATATGTCCGGTCGGCTTGATGGGATCCGAAATAGGTTGAACGATTTTTTGTCCGGGTTTGAGACCGGGGAGTTCCGAGAGATTTTCTGAAAGAGTCTTGCCAGTAACCGTCATGCAATCCCCACGTAGGAACCCTTCAGCCAAGAGATACTTCATGACTGCCGGGGTACCACCGATGGAATGCAAATCCTCCTGTACGAACTTTCCGGATGGTTTCAAGTCGGCCAAGAATGGGACGCGATCGCTCACCTTCTGGAAGTCATCAAGTGTCAATGGAATATCAACGCTTCTGGCCATAGCGATGAGATGGAGTACAGCATTGGTGCTTCCTCCCAAGGCCATGACGACGACCATCGCGTTCTCAAAAGCGGCTCGTGTCATGATATCCCGAGGTTTGAGATCCTGTTCCATCAGATGGCGTATCGCTCGAGCGGCGCGAACGCATTCATCGATCTTCGCTGGATCCTCGGCCGGAATGGACGCTGAATAGGGAAGTGACATTCCCAGGGCTTCGATGGCTGAAGCCATCGTATTGGCTGTGTACATACCTCCGCAGGCTCCCGCCCCGGGGCATGCATTCCGAACAATGTTGGCTCGAGTCTCTTCGTCTATTTGGCCCGCGATGTATTGGCCATAGCACTGGAAAGCAGAAACAATATCCAAGGAGTGGCCATTCCATTTACCAGCGCGGATGGTACCCCCGTAGATCATAAGGGCAGGGCGATTGAGCCTACCCATCGCAATCAAACAGCCAGGCATATTCTTGTCGCAACCCGGCAGAGTGATCAAAGCATCGTACCACTGGGCGCCCATGATGGTCTCAATGGAATCCGCGATTAAGTCCCTGGATTGGAGAGAGAATGACATTCCGTCCGTACCCATGCTGATTCCATCGCTGACGCCCACGGTGTTGAATCGCATGCCCACCAATCCCTCGGCAACCACCGCTTGCTTGACATGCATGGCGAGATCCAAGAGGTGCATGTTGCACGTATTGCCCTCATACCAAACACTCCCGATTCCGACTTGCCCCTTGTTCATATCCTCAGGGGTCATCCCTGTTCCGTAGAGCATCGCTTGGGAGGCTCCCTGCGATTTAGGCTGGGTGATGCGAGACGAAATCTTGTTCAGTTTTTGATTGGACATCGGAATCACGAGTGCGAGGCTTTATTTCTTGGCAACTAAGGCTTCGCAGTGTACCTAAAACCGGCCGACTTCGTAAGTTTCTCTCTCGCGTTCGCCTCCTAGAACAGATCTCACCGATTGCACTCCCCACTTGACAAAACCATCAGAATTCTCCGGTCCGTGCGGTGGACGGGTGATGGTGTTTGCCGACGAAAACTGGTCGGACAAAAACCATCCGCCGACCCTGTTCGATTGAATGCCCCAAGTTCGCGAATGCCAACCGATCTTGCTGCGTGCCGCACCGATTAGCCAGATCGATAACCCGAGACGGGAACGGACATCGAAAGAGAAAGACAGAATCGCCTGATGGGTCACGCGGCGATGCATGCGACCAGGACGCAACGCGATGTTGGAACGAGAATTAGGAATCCTCGCCAAGTTAGAAATCTAGTGAAGAAATGAACATCGAGTCGCCCCCCGGGATGCATATCCTGGGGCTCGAGCCAGGATCTTTCGATCATCGAATCCTAGCGACCGCCGAAGTGATGATAGTGCACTACATTGATCATAGTGCACTGAAGCGATCATAGTGCACTGCATTTATGATAGTGCACGACATTGATGATAGTGCACTGAAATGGTTATCGACCACCGAAGTATCGTTTGAGCGTCTCCGAGGCTGCGTCTTTTGTATTCTTCGTGGTGGGACCTGCGTTTTGCTTCGGAAGCTTGATCGGTCCTTTTTTATCGGGCCGCTTGGATTTTCCGTCGGCCTCTTCGGCAGCCTTTGCATCAGCTTCTACAACAGGAGCAGTCTCGGGGGATTCGGGGGCGGATTCGACGGTGGCATCGAGTCGAGTCGTATCCTCCATCGAGAACTGACGCGTTTCTAGTTCCACGGGTTTCGACTCTTTACGGTCGATTTGGTCAGCTTCTGCTAACCACGAACTTATGTCGAAAGTCTCTTTGGAATCGAAGCCGCTCGGCTCGGTCATTCGTTCCGCAGCTTGCTTGACGTTAGCGACCTCCGACTGCTTGGAATTTGCAATCCCGACCTCGATCACCAGCTCGAATTCCAGCTGACCGCAACGGATTTTGTCACCCGATTTGAGTATCTTTGCTTTCTCAGGTGACAATTGTTTTTCGTTGACAAAAGTCCCATTCCTACTCTTCAGATCCACGAGTAGAACGCGTCCATCTTTTTGGACGATCGCGCAGTGCTTTCGGCTAATGGATTCACTTTTGGGCCGAAGCTGACAGGAGTCGCTTCTCCCGATCAAAAACTTTTCGTCCTTGATTCGTATTTCCTTGCCCTCGTGGGTGCCGCCTAGGACTTTCAGAATCACCTGCATTGCTTTTCCTCTTCCTCCCGTATCCACGCGAGATCGCAACACTACAACTTAAACTATGTCGTCGACAAAATCGACTATCGAATTGTTTTTGGGGAATAAATTCCCCTACGTTTTTGATTCTTCCCAGTCGCACTTTAGGACCGACTCCAACCCCATTTGAATGGTGTTTACGAGCCAACGTTCCCAAAAATGCCAAAACTTCAAGTCTCGATGGCCTGGGTCGTCGGCTTTCCCGAACTCGAGGGCACCGTCGGCTAACCACACGCGATTTGTTGCCTCCGATAGGGTAGGGGGCAAACTCATCGAATCGACCAAATCCAGTAATCCGAGCAGTTCGGGGGTTTCGCTGGAATGCTTCAATAGCAGGCTACCGTGCTGCAAGAGCCCCTGATTGGATCGACGCTGGGCACTCCCCATTATCTTATGGCTTTCGACCAGAACATCCACGGGTGATCGACGCAAGAAGCAAAGAAAAGGCTCCGTCCCTCCGTTCGATTGAATTTTGCAAGTGCAGTCCTCGGAGAACGAGGCTTTCCATCCGAGGTCGCTCAGCCGACTCACCAGGGCGCCGTGGACAACCCGGTAGATAGCTTCGGAATGTCCCTTAAGACTCAAAGCAGGGAAATTCGGAATTGCCAAACAGTAGGTTAATTCCAGATCGTGGACGATCGCGCCGCCCCCCGTTTTACGCACGACCGATGGGAGTCGTACCCAGGAGGATTCTGGATGGGCAGCCTTAGCCTGATCCAGGTTTTGGAAATGTCCCAAAGAAAGAGTGGGAGAAATCCATCGGTAGATCCGGAGCATGATCGGCGAATCCGGAGTGAGTTCCGTCAAAAGGGCCTCGTCGATCGCCATGTTGGCAGGGCCCGAGGCAGGCGGGTCGATGCGAACCAAGCCGCGCAGTGGTGTCATCGGGGAGCCATTCTTAACTGTTGCCGCATTGGGCTTGGTAGGCCGTCCAATCGAGGAGTTGGGCGAGCTCCTCCGGGTGGCTCATACGGACCTTCATGATCCATCCTGCGTTGTAGGGATCCGTGTTCAAAATCTCAAGCTGATTGACCAACGGTCCGTTCACTTCCACGACTTCGCCCGAGACGGGGCTGTACATGGGGCTGACCGCCTTGACGCTTTCAACCTCCCCAAATTCCTGACCTTTCTGTACTTGCTGCGCTACTTGAGGAAGGGCCATAAAAACCAGATCGGTTAGCTCTGCAACGGCGAAGGCAGAGATGCCGACGGTTGCGATTCCATCGTTCGAATAAGCCCACTCATGCGTTTCGCAGAACTTGAGTTGATCGGGAGTAATGCTCATGGAGTGATTGCTCGTTTGTAAAAGGGTAAGGAAACCAAGGATGCAGAAATTCGTGAACCTCGGATGTCAACCTCGACATTCGAACCGATGGTCGCCATCGCGGGCTCCACATAGGCCATCGCGATGGGGCAGCTGAGTGTTGGCGAAAAGCTGCCGCTGGTGACGGCACCGATCACCCTCGAATCATGATCGATTACCGACGCCCCTTGCCGCGCGGCACGTTTCCCCTCCAGTCGGAGGCCCACACGTTTTAAGCCCATGCGTTCGCGGGCGTAGCGAGCGATTTGTTCATGACCGATAAACTGACGATCCTTTAAATTGCAAGCGAAACCCAGGTCTGCTTGAAAGGGATGGATCGATTCGTCGAGCTCATGCCCATACAGCGGCATTCCAGCTTCCAGGCGAAGCGTATCGCGCGCTCCGAGCCCGACAGGTTTGATTCCCAAGTTTCGACCTGACAGCATCAAGTTCTCCCAAACCCTCGGGGCATCCTCCGCCCGAACGATGAGCTCAAAACCATCTTCCCCCGTATATCCGGTTCTCGAAACAATGCATGGCTTGCTCATCTGGTCGGTGACTTTGCATCGGTAATACCCGAGATTCAAAGCCGAGGAGGGAAGCAGTGGCCTGCAAATCTCGATGGCATTCGGACCTTGGACAGCCATCATCGCTGTGGACTCGGTTACATCGTGAAATTCAACATCGGGAAAGTCCGATAAATGAGGCCGAATCCACTTCACAATTTTTTCCCGATTGCTCGCGTTGACGACCAGCAGGAAGTAGATCTTTCCGCTAGGGCTTTCGAGACAACTGACCAGAACGTCGTCGAGTATTCCGCCATCTTCATTGCAGATCAAAGAATATCGGACTTGGCCTGTTTGCATGTCGATGACGCGGCGCGTGAGCAAGCGATCCAGCAGTCGATCGGCTCGAGGACCATCGAAACGCAAACGTCCCATATGAGAAATGTCGAATAAACCCGCGGCCGTTCGGGTTGCATGATGCTCGGCGACAATCCCCTCGTATTGGATGGGCATCTCATAACCCGCAAATTCTGCCATCCTCGCCCCATGACTGGTATGCCAGGAGTGCAATGGAGTTTGACGGAACTGCGAACTCATAGGAATGGGATACCTTTTCATCGAACTAAAGTCTGGGCGAGCTAGTGTTGCAAAGTAACCGGAAAAAGCAAGCGAGCTCAGAGCCCAGAAACGACACGAGTTCCAGAAAAGGGGAACGCCTGCGCCTGACAAAGGCAGCCAATCATTCGCTCCACGAACCTAGCCCCTGGGCGACGCATGGGATGCATGCGTAACTTTGTTGATTTTTAGATGAACATCGTGCGCGTACAACGAGTCGAACGGAGTGAGTAGTTTCATCGGTGCTACCGCGACATGGATCACTGCATCGTCTACTTCGGAAGAAACCATGCAGGCTGTTCAGATCGTTTCTTCACTGAATCCCTACCATTTTTCAACGCACTGGTCCATCTGCGGGGCTATTTCGATACGGAACTCCATTCTCTTGGAAACGCGGCGTGAGATCGAATGGCAAGGATCACCGATGCCATCGAATGCGGTATCACCCCGACAATCGAACCGGATCTCCGTACAAAAAGCCACAGGATTTAAAGGCGAATGGACGCCGGAGCATGCGTCTCACCTAAGAGGTCCGTCTCTTACGGCACTTTTTAGGATTGCGGCTTATCCGAGTTTCCTAGAGCGAATCGCCGGAGCGCGACGATCAATTCTTTCTGTCGTGCTGAGCCCCTCGTGCAACACATTCACGAAGGGATTGCCTCGCTCGAGACAGTCCCACCCTTACAGCGTTTACTGTCCAGCCCATCAGCGGAGCGATTGCCTCGGGCAGATATCCCTCCTGGTAACGAAAGCGGATTAACTCCTGGGAACGTGGCGGTAATTTCTCCAAACAGTTTTGGAGCAGAGTTAGTCTTTCTCTAAATTGCTCCTGGGAATCATCGACGTCCGCAAACACCTTCTCGAGGACCTCGGGCTCGAGTCGTCGTAATTGTTTGCCTCGCCTGCGTTGAAACCTCAGGACTTCAATTCTGGCAAATCCCGAGACCCAGGCGACAAAGCTTGTACCTTCGTTCCAAGATTCCGCCTTTTTGCTCACCGCTAAAAAGACTTCCTGAAGAATATCGGTTGCATCCGAGTGGTTTGGCTCCATGGAAAGAATATAAGAAATCAAGTCTTGCTGATGCTGAACGAAAAGCTTTTGCACCTGGGCAGTGGTGGTTACCACATCCGTCGGAATGGATTCGCTCATGAGATATCCGAATTCCAAAAAAGAGACTTCGTACGACGACCCAACGAAAATCCTTACAACTCCATTGAGGACATTAGACTGCGTCTAAGATTTTGACTCTGGGCCTATGTAAGGAGAAGTATCTAAAGTCACGACCGGAAAGCACGGTTAGAGAGGATGCTGTGCGAATCCGTTGCACTTCAGATTGTAGCGTATTGAAAGCTCGTCGACTTTAGTATTCAGGTCGGAAACCAAGCCATCTTTGCCCCGTGCCGTTTCATGGAAAAAACGTACCTTGATCCACTCGCTGGTTCGATATTTCCGCAATGGGAGACGAGAGCGAGCGACAGATTTTCGTAGGTTCCCGTATCGAGTCTGTGCAAATGTCAGTCATCAATGAGACTATCGATCGTCCAATAGACCAGAAAGCCATTCGACACGCTGGACGGTTCGAATCAGGTCGACAAGGTGGGGCGTTTGCATCTTTTTATGTATTTTCTGACGTCGCGCTTCAACCGTGCGAAGACTGATTCCGAGCCGGCGGGCAATCGATTGATTGGTTAGCCCCTGCATGATCAAGTCGAGAACCTGTGATTCCCCTTCCGTGATCGAAACTTTTTGCTGTTGGAGCGATTGAAATTCCACTTCGAGCTGACGTTGATATTCAGCGCGCTGAATCGCTCGAGATAAAGCCAGTCGCGCGACCGCTTGATCGGTTTGCCAGTCGAGATAATCGAAAATCCCTTGACGAAACCATATGGAAACGGTGGATGCGGTCTGATTCCGTCCCAGGAAGATAATCAGGGCATGTTGCTTTACCCCTTGTAAAAAGGAGAGTTTCGATGACGCCAGAGAAATCGAGTCGCCGGAAATATCCAGAAGGATCAACGATGTGAAACCAGGATCGATTTCGGAGACTTTGTTGAGCTTTGCAGAACTAATCAAACGAATATCGAGGCATTGAAGCTCCCCAAGAATCCGCTTTAACCCATGCGAGACTTCTTCATCGTCGCTGGCAGCAATTACAGGAAAACGGGTGACCCTCTGGAGATTTTCCTCCGGACGGCCCAGTGCCTGCTCAACCGCGGGATCTCGATTCATCCCTGGATTGGTTGTCATTTTGCTTCCTCCTCGTGCGACCTTAATCTTATCCGCCATGGGAACCGCCCCACGATCAAAGCTGGTTGATTTCCCAGCACTTGCTCGTGCATCGGCGCCAATCACACCCCTCCTATGGGCTCACTGAACGAGTCGCTTCGACATGAATCAATCCGCGCATCCAAGGCAGACTATTCGTCTCGACTCGGGTCGAACCTGACGTGCAGGTTTCATCTCGGGAACTCGAGGAGCATCGTATAAACCGAAGCCTCTCACAGAAAACCGGTGGCGAGACCGAGGAATTAGCTAGATTTTTGGTCGTTTTCCGAAAAAAACATTCTCTGCGTGCGACAACTTTGGAAGCTAAAGGGGGGCAAGTCCTACAAGTGGTAGTGTGCGAAAAAGGGTAAATCCGACGGTGGCTCGATGTCGAAGGAACGCGAAGGGCGCGAATCTACTGCAGGAACTGGGAGCGGTCAGCTATGACAAACGACATCACGCCGATGCCATTCGTCAAAATCATGGAGGCGATCGAGCAGGAATGCGAGAGGTGCCGCTCTGTCAGATTGCCATCAAACCTTGTACAGGCTTTGTTATTGCTAGATTTGGACCAATTCGCAAAGTTCAATTCCAAGTTGGGTTACCAACATGGAGATCTATTCTTGAAGCAGATCGCGACAGCCATCTCCAAGTGTTTAAATCAGAACGAACAAATTTTTTGGATGGGGGGCGAGGAGTTTTTGGTTTTGATTCGTGGCTTGCTCTATGAGGAAACGGTTTACCTTACCGAGATTCTGCGTCGTAAGGTTGCGAACGTAGAGCGGCCATCGGAAGTCGATTCGTTACCCTTGACCGTGAGTATCGGGGTGGCACTCTTCCAGCCCACGGATTCGTTCGAGCTGTTGATGAACCGAACGGAACAGGCACTACTCGCTGCGAAAGGGGCAGGGCCGGGTCAGATTTGGATCTATCACGGAGACGCTCCACAACCCTTATCCTGCAAGAACATGGGACGACCGACTACTCCATACAACAGCATGAGGTGAGGAAGTGGACGGAACGGATTCCAAACATCGGAGGAGTGGGAGGAATTTCCGACTCTTCTTCCGACAATCCTCGCTTGTTCATTCGTTCAACCTTCACGATGCAACGAGCAACTTCTCACGCCGACTTGACAGAAACTGCTTTCCGAAACCCAAAGTGATTGGGGAGACTCGGCACTAGCTTTGAAGCTGAACCGGTGAGGTAACCATGAAGATCCTAAACCTCTTCAAAACGAGAAAGGTCCAAGAGGCCCAAGCCAAGCTTTGTCGGCTTATCAACCTCACTACGGAATTGAATTTTAGAGCGATGGAGGTGAGGGACGATCAGCGTTGCCTTCGTGTACTCCCCTGGGTACTAACTCCGGAGAGAGATGGCGAGTTCGATTTACAGGAAACATCCTTCGGTATTTCGAAAGATGTTAGTTCGCTGGGGTTTCGAATGCTGTTTCTTGTGTACCCGGATGCAAAGCGATATCTGGTCTCGCATATTCTCAAACACAGCGGGGTTTTCCAAAACTATCACTTCGTTTGCGAAGTGGTTGACATTGGCCGATTTGCACCGAACATCCATTCCGCGGGTATGAAGGTGATCGAATCGCTCGAGAACGAGAAACTACCGCTGGATATCAGTGCATTTTACGACGCCTACCGAGATCAGTATTTCGCATAATATCTTTTCTGGCAGCCAAATGGGTTCTTTGCACTCGTGCCCTTGCTTAGTGAAACGAGGCTCCTAATACGAAGGGGGCAATGCGGCGAAGTCATGACGAACCATCCGGCGGCGCACCTTCATCGAGGTGGGGCCATCATCCCCTCCAAAAACCGAACCTGGCGACTACTGACAGGGGGCGGATCTCTGAGGGATCGCAATCGGATTTTGAGCGAGCTATAGAAACCCAGTATTCGAGATGAGAACGGAGGATACATCGACATGCATAAACTCTCCAGGACTCAACTAAACTCCTGCGAGTTCCCTGAGGTTGGGAATCAATTGTTTGCAAGTGATCCTGGAGGATTCGTAGATGACAGGGAGACCGCTACCCGGATGCGTCCCACCTCCGACCAGATACACCCCATCGAGCTCTTCGAATTTGTTGTGGGGTCTCAGGTGCAACATTTGTCCTAGGTTGTGGGCCAAATTGAATGTCGCTCCTCGATACACATAAAAGTCATCGCGCCAATCGGCTGGCGTAACGACCTTTTCGTAGACGATACGCCTGCGTATGTCAGGGAATCCTAACTCCTCCATCCGCCGCAGCGTTACGTCCCGGTAGTGGGCCCGCTGCTGGGCATCCCATGGGGTCTTCGGGTTGAGATGGGGAACAGGGACCAGCACGTAGAGCGCCGACTTTCCTGCAGGAGCCAGGGATCGATCCGTGATGCAGGGGTTCTGAATGTAGATCGATGGGTCCTCCGGCAGTACTTGGTCCTGTTCGATCTCTCTCAGATTTTTTTGATAGTCTCGGGAAATGTGGATCGTATGATGCATCTGGTCGGAGTACTCCCCTTCGACACCCAAATACATCATGTAAGTGGAGCAGGAATAACGTTTCTTTTCGAGATTCTTATCCGACCATCGCGTCCGCAATTCCGGAGGAACGAGTCTTTGCATGGCATGGGCAAAGTCTGCGTTGATCACAATCGCATCGACCTCATAGCGAGCTTGGTCGGTGCGAACTGCCTTGATTCGTCGCCCTGAGAATTCCAGTTTTGTCACGGGCTCGCTCAGTCTGATGTTACAACCGAGTTCCGTTGCGACCTCTGCCATGCGTTCGCTAACCTGGCCACAACCCCCATACGGATGGAAGACTCCGTATTCGTACTCGAGATACGACAGAATGGAAAAAAGACTCGGGCAACGAAATGGCGACATCCCCAAATACTTGGCTTGAAACGAGAACGCGATCACCAGGCGAGGATCCTTGAAATACGTCTCGAGATCGTGCCCGAGCGACTTCCAAGGCTTCACATACGGGGCTGCGGCGGCCAACGCTGGCCTGAGCAAATCGAGCATGCTGTTGAAGGGTGATTCCAAGATGGGGCGGAACTTCCTCAGCTTGACTCGATTGTGATCGATGTAGCGACGTACGGCTCCTAAATCCTCGGGAGACAGCTTGGCGACCTCTCGTTCCATCGCATCCAAGTCAGGAGTGCAGTCCAATTTACCCCCTTCCCCAAAGGCGATTCGGTACTGCGGATCTAGTCTTTTCATCGGGATTTCATCATCGATGTTCCGCCCGACCGATTCGAAGATCTCCTTGAGGATTCTTGGATAAAGGTAAAAGGTCGGCCCGCGGTCGAAAGTGAATCCCTCGGCTCGCAGCAGGGAACAGCGTCCCCCTACTTGATCGCGTGCCTCCAGCAGTGTGACCTCTGCTCCGGCATGCGCGAGTTGCAGTGCGGCCGCCAGACCGCCCGGCCCTGCACCGATGATGACAACTTTTGACTTTCGCATGTTCGCTGGTGGTAGCTTTCCGTCCCGAGTATGATTCCCTCTGCAGCACTTTATAGCGAATTGGCAAGTTGACTTGGACGCTCTCGGCTCTCGAAAGGGAATTTGAAATCGAAATCCCTCATCCCCGCGTGGAAGCAATCGTTGCGATTGCGGAAAATGGCATAATCGGTCGTGACGATGGTCTTCCCTGGCGTTTAAAGAAGGATCTGCAAAGATTCAAAAAGATCACGATGGGGCATGCGATGCTCATGGGTAGGAAGACTTACGACTCCATCGGTCGCCCCCTTCCGGGCCGTACTACCTGGATATTAAGCCGAAATCGAAGCTTGTCGGTCGAGGGCTGTCGCGTCACCGATTCTTTCTCGGAGGCCCTCGGAGGACTCCAAGACGATCAAAAACTGTTCATCGTCGGTGGGGCTCAGGTTTTCGAGCAGTGCATCCACTATTGCTCGACGATCCACCGAACCGTCGTTTTGGGAAATGTCGAGGGTGACACTTTCTTAAGTCCTTTCGACTTGAGGGCTTACACGTGTGAAGAAGAGTCTTTCGTACCAGCGGATGAGGAAAATGATTGGCCAACCCGGTACGAGCGATGGAGGTTTAGGAGCCCAGGTTCCGGCCTCTGAGGTCGCCCATGAATGGATCCGAGGCAAATCTTTGGGGCTTTGCGAGACGGTGGCCGAGGAGAAAAAGCTTGGTGAACCGACCTCGACGGCGTCTCCCGTAGGAGGGCTGGATGGAATATACTGTCCGAGCATGTCCTGGGACGGCTATTATCCTTTTCCGTAATTTTGGCTAATCCTGGCAAGATTCGCCGCTGTTCTTTGCTCGTTGCAGTCCGCTTTCTTTCTAATCCAAATAATGCCAATCATCGAAACCAGGAACCTGAAGAAACAGTTCGGTACCGGCGACGTCGCGGTCGAGGTGCTGAAAGGTGTGGACTTATCGATTGAAAGCGGCGAATTTGTAGCATTGATGGGTCCATCGGGGTCAGGTAAGAGTACGTTGATGAGCATTCTGGGAGGGATTGAACCTCCGACGAGCGGCGAAGTCATTCTCGATGGGGTCGACATCGCTCACCTATCGGATGACGAACGGACCCTGCTACGACGTAGACGAATTGGATTTGTTTTCCAGGCTTTTAACTTGATCCCCACGCTATCGGCTCTAGAGAACGTCGCTTTGCCCCTGGAACTCGACGGGGTGGACTCCAAAGAAGCGAATCGCCGCGCTGCGGAGGCCCTCGAACGTGTGGAACTCAGCCACCGAGCCAGTCATATTCCATCGCGATTGTCTGGCGGGGAACAGCAGCGTGTCGCGATCGCGAGGGCGTTGGCGATCAAGCCTGCGATTTTGCTAGCGGATGAACCTACCGGAAACTTGGACTCGCGTCAGAGCACTCGCGTGACATCCCTGTTGAGGGGCCTCGCGAGCGATCATCAGCAAACCATCATCATGGTGACGCATGACGCCAATGTCGCCAAGTCAGCGTTTCGGTTGTTGTTGTTTCGAGATGGTAGTATCGAGCGAGACATTCCGCAGGAGGAATTTGCGAGTAACTTTCCCGTGTCAGTCTCGGGCCAGTATCCGAAGGGCTCCGCTGTTCCACCTGGGAATCCCGTACTTTCGGAGGGAAATCGCTGATGCCTCTCGGAAAACTCTCATGGCGAGAGATTCAGGGGCGTCCTCTGCGAAGTTTGCTCACGTTATTGAGTATTGTGATTGGCGTTAGCGCGATCGTTGCCACGTCGTTGGCATCGAACTCGGCGCAGTTGGCCCAGGTGGCGATGGTCCAATCGGTAACGGGTCGCGCCTCCCTCGAGATCGAAGGAATCGGCGGCGCCTCGTTTGATGGTAAACCTCTAGAATTCGTGTCGGGGCTGGAGGGTGTCGAGGTCGCATCTCCCATCCTGCGTCGCTTTTCGAATATGCAGATCGTCTCCGGGGGCGATGACAAGGAGACAACTGCGTCTTCGGAACGCAAAGTCCCGAAGTCGTTTCGAGTGCAGCTGATGGGTGTGATCCCTGAATTGGATCGCCAAGTTCGAGGCTACACCGTTCTCGAGGGTAAGGAGCTGACGAACGACGCCTCGGACAAAGCCTCGATTCTGATGGACATCGGTTTTGCAGCATCCGCACGCATCCAAGTCGGTACGCAGGTAAAGTTGCTGACGCGGTCCTTCGGGCAAACCGCTACCGTGATCGGGTTGATCAAAGCGAAGGATGCCAGCGCAGGCTTGCAGTCGGGATTGGTCGTAGCACAACTTTCAACAGTGCAACGCTGGTCACAAGCCAACGGGAAACTCGATGCGGTACAAATCGTTCTAACCCAGGACAAAAAGCCGTCCGAAATGATTTCGGGCATTGCCAAGCAATTGCCCGAGGGGGTCAAGGTTCGTGAACCCTCATTGCGCAGTCAGATCTCTGGGGAGAGTACGGTCGCGATGCAACAGGGTTTACGCTTAGCGACAGCCTCCGCTTTGCTCATCGCTGCGTTCATTATCTACAATACGTTCCAGATGAACGTCGGCGAACGTCGACGCCAGCTGGGCATTCTGAGATCGATGGGCGCGCTGAGAAAACAACTCCTTTGGATGATCGTGCGCGAGGGGCTTTGGCTGGGAGTGATCGGAGTCCTCATCGGATGCGTGGTCGGCAATATTGGAGCTCGTGTCCTGAATCAATCGACGGCGAAGCTGCTGCAGATTTCGATTCCTCCGAGCCCATGGACGTTCTGGCCATACGTCACCGCTGCCATTGCCGGTTTAGTGGTCGCATTCATAGGTGCTTTTTTTCCTGCGTTACGAGCCTCTCGTTTATCACCTGCAGAAGCGATGCGTGTCGTCGCATCCGGAGAATTCGGAACATCGCGCGTCGGATGGCTCGTGTTCGGTAGCACGATGATCACGATCGGCGTCGTGGTGCAAATCTGTTCCGTTTCCGGAATCATCGATGTCGGGCATGCGATTACCGGTGCTACGGCCATGGTGATTGGTATCGTTTTTTTGCTCCCCGGAGTGATCGATCAACTGACTCGAACCGTCAGTTGGTGTCTCTCTCCATTTCTTAAGACAGAGGCAGCATTAGCTCGGCGGCAAATCATGCGTCATCGAGGCAGGTCCTCGTTGACGATCGGGATCGTCTTTATCGCGATGAGCTTTGGTTCGGGTATGGCCAGTACCATCCTCGACTTTATCGGGAACGTCGAGGGTTGGTACCAGCGAGCGATCATCGGTGATTTTTTTATTCGCGCAGCGATGCCGGACATGAACAGTGGACAAGCGGCAGACATGCCCAATGGGCTGACCGATCAAGTTTCGGCGATGGCGGGTGTCTCCATGGTGGATACGCTCCGATTCGTCCGGGCTCGGACAGGAACTAATTCGGTGATTGTTGTTGTTCGCAAATTCAATTCTCCGGAACAGGATTACTTCGATTTGATCGAAGGAAACGAAGTGGAGGTGATGGCAGGTATCCGAAAGGGTGAGGTGGTCCTCGGTTCGGTGCTGTCGCAGAGACTGAATCTACATGCCGGAGATCGAATTCCGCTCGAAACCAACGAGGGAGCGACTGAATTGCGGATCGCAGGTGTCACCAATGAATACATCGCAGGTGGACTGACTCTTTACCTCGAAGCGGAAAATGCCAAACGATTGATGAATGTCGATGGAACCGACGTGATTGTCGTTCGGTCCGAGAAGGGGCAGAACCAATCGGTCGATCGTCAACTGCGAGCGCTGTGCGATGAGACGGGTTTGATGTTTCAATCCTACGCGGACCTCGTCAAAATCATTCGCGATACACTCAATGGCGTAACGGGTGGGCTATGGTCCGTTCTCATTTTGGGTTCGATCATCGCCGCCTTTGGGCTCATCAATACGCTAGCCATGAATATTTTGGAGCAAACACGCGAGATCGGTATGCTGCGTGTGGTGGCTATGACGCGAGCCCAGGTAAGAAAAATGATCTTATCCCAAGCGTTGATCATGGGTTTGATCGGTATCGTTCCCGGCGTTTTCACAGGGATCTGGATATCCTATCTGATCAACCTGACGACCATGCAAGTGACAGGACACGACGTTCAATTCAGAATCTACCCTTGGCTGCTAGGGGGAGGATTGCTGTTCGAATTGCTCGTCGTGGTCATTGCTGCGTTAGTACCTGCAGAGCGTGCAGCTCGACTCAATGTCTCGACTGCTTTGCAGTATGAGTAAGCAACGACTCGTTATGTGGAGAGGATGAAACACATGGCTGGATCGCGACGCCCCTTGTCGGAGTGTACCTCATGGTCACTCCTCGGTGAACATCATCGAACGATCAAAACGCTCCATCTGCGTGACTTGTTCAACTCCAATCCGCGAAGAGGAAAGGAATTTCGAGTCGAGGCAGCGGGGATCTATCTCGATTACTCGAAAAATCGGATCACGGACCAAACGCTAAAACTATTGATTCAGCTGGCAGAGGAGCGAAATCTTCGCGATCGGATCGATGCCATGTTTCGCGGCGATCGGATCAATGTGACAGAGAATCGTTCGGTACTACACATTGCACTGAGGATGCCGGGAAATCAAACGCTTCTGGTCGATGGACGAAACGTGGTTGCCGACGTTCATGAAGTGCTGGACAGGATGGCTTCTTTCTCCTCGCGAGTGAGAAACGGCGAGTGGAGGGGACATACAGGGAAGCCGATCCGGAATGTCATCAATATCGGTATCGGTGGATCGGACTTGGGCCCGGTGATGGCTTACGAGGCCCTCCGGTATTACAGCGACAGATCGCTGACGATGCGATTCGTATCCAATGTCGACGGTATGGATTTCTACGAGGCAACCGAGGATCTAGATCCGGAACAGACGTTGTTTATCGTCGCTTCCAAAACATTCACCACACTCGAGACGATGACCAATGCGGAAACAGCCCGCGGTTGGCTTCTCAAACACTACTCGGGCGACGTCGCTGCGGTGGCAAAGCATTTCGTTGCAGTCTCTACCAATGCTGCAAAGGTTGCCGATTTTGGAATCGATACCAGAAATATGTTCGGCTTTTGGGATTGGGTCGGTGGTCGTTACTCGATGGACTCCGCCATCGGATTGTCGACCATGATCGCCGTCGGTCCCGACCGATTCAGCGAGATGCTGTCCGGATTCCATGAAATGGACGAGCATTTTCGAACCGCTCCTTTCTCCGAAAATATCCCCGTTTTGATGGGACTGCTCACAGTATGGTACACCAACTTTTTCGGCGCACAGTCGACGGCGGTACTTCCCTATGAAAACTACCTCAAACGTTTTCCCGCTTACCTCCAACAATTAACGATGGAAAGCAACGGCAAACGGGTGACACTCGATGGAGAACCCGTCTCGTATCCAACAGGCCCCATCTATTGGGGCGAGCCCGGAACCAATGGACAACATTCCTTTTACCAACTCATCCACCAAGGGACGCATCTGGTTCCGTGCGATTTCATCGCGTTCGCGGAATCCCTGGAACCGATTGGTAGACATCACGATATGCTGATCGCGAATGTTTTGGCCCAAAGCGAAGCCCTCGCGTTCGGTAAGACAGCCGAGGAAGTCCGAAACGAGCGGACGCAGGATTGGCTCGTTCCACATCGTGTCTTTGAGGGGAATCGCCCCTCCAATACTCTGCTCATCCAAAAGCTAACCCCTAGGATCCTCGGTGCGCTGGTTGCTCTGTACGAGCACAGTGTTTACACCCAAGGGGTTATCTGGGGTGTCAATCCGTTTGATCAATGGGGTGTCGAATTGGGTAAAGCACTCGCTCAGCGAATCGTGCCCGAGATCGAATCACCCGTCATTCCTCCCCTGGAACATGACAGTTCTACCAACCAGCTGATTCGACAATACCGGGCCATGAATCGTCGTTAAGCACTGCAAAGAGCACTGCAAGTAGATCGTAAACGTTGGTTTCTCGGATCGGACCGGCATCTCTCTGTACCGCCATGCAGGTCGCCAATCCCTCTATTTTACTCCGCGCTTTGTGCCCCTTGCATCCTGTCTCTACGAGCGATGATCTCGTTGGCAATCCTGGCCCAGGAGGGCGTCTCATCTCGAGCATGAAACCGCTCGACGCTTTGGAGCCTCTCCTTCTACGGTCAGAACTGCGACCAAGACCCCGAAAAACAACAATGAAACCCTATCGATTCCGCTTTCAGAACAATCGGGCTTTGACACACGACTAAATCTTTTTCGATCGAGTCCCGTACGGCATGTCTGAAATAATGTATCGAGGAAACCAGGTGTCCAACAACCGCATGCGCTCCGGGTTGGACGCCTAGAGAATCCGCAATCTCTAGCCGCCGATTTGATACATGGCTCGATCAGGTGGCTGGAAAGTACTCGTGGAAATCCCATGCGATGCGTATTTGTTTCGCACGCAGGCAGCGGCGATGGAGTAGAGACTTTCGTCGGTAGCCCCGTTCGCAATCGCCTTTCGCACGTCCCACTCATCCCGGCCGAAGAGACAATTCCGAAATTTTCCATCGGCGGTGAGTCGCAGTCGATTGCAATCCCCACAAAACGGCTTCGACACCGGATCGATGAAACCCACACCACCTCGCCCATCCTCGAAACCATAGTCGTTGGACGGCTGCGCAGGATCGTTTCGTCCGAGCGGAACCAGCGATCCGAAATGGTCTTCCAAAAGGCTGCGCACTTCTTCTCCCGATACGACTTGATCACGACTCCATTGTCGATCAGCGTCCAGGGGCATGAACTCAATGAAACGGATGAAGATCCCGCGTTGACGAGCAAAATCCACCAAGGGCACACAGTCCGAAAGATTGATCCCACGCAGGATCAAAGCATTGAGGCGAATGTGCAATGGAGTCTTCATCGCTGCATCAATTCCCGCGATCACCTGATCGATCCCCTCGCGTCGCGACATCGTATGAAATGCCTCCTCTCGCAACGTGTCTAATGAAATATTGATGTGCGTAAGACCCGCATCCGCTAAAGACTCGACGATCGGCGGTAGCAGCATCCCGTTTGTGGTCATCGCGATCTGCTCGAGATTCTCGATCGACGCTAGTTGCTCGATGAGTCGATCGAGGCCGGAACGCATGAGAGGCTCACCCCCGGTGAGTCGAACTTTACGAATCCCCGCACGGCTTAGGACTCGAACAATCCGTTCGATTTCCTCGAAGGTCATCAATCGATGGCTAGGTAAGAACCCGTTGACCATCTCCGGCATGCAGTAACGACAACGGATGTTGCACGCATCGGTGACGCTGATCCGCAACGAGCTATGGACTCTACCGAAGGAGTCTACGAGAGGAGGAAAGGTCGAGGTCATTCGGATGGAACCGGATGGATCCAAGCAGGGCCCTGAGCTAAAAACCACTCCTTCTTCCAGATGGGAACTTGTTTCTTGAGCTCGTCGATCAGCCACTGCCCCGATTCGAACGCTTCGGCTCGATGAGGCGAACTCACCACAACGGCAACACTCGGCTCGCAGATATCGACCTTTCCCACACGATGGACCAGGATAATTTTCTTCACGGGCCATCGCGTTCGAGCCTCGGATGCTAACTCCTGCATCTTGACCAACGCCATCTCCGTGTAGGCCTCGTATTCGAGATAGGCGGTTTCCTGACCGTTGGTCCATCGCCGGGTCGAACCTAGAAACAGAACCGTGGCACCGCACGACTCATCGGAGGCGAGTTCTACGAGTTTCGCGACGGGAATCGGGTCTGGAGTAATTTCAATCATAGACCCGATTGTTGGCTCAATGACCGAAAACGTCCAGGTCGCGTGCGTCGATTTCATCTCCCGGCAGCAAACGGGCTGTTTCGATGCTCAGAAAAGTGTTGATCGGATCGTGGGAATCCACCTGTGGCTCGCTCGGCGGATTGGCGGTCGCCCGATAGACGTACACAGCGCCATCTCCGACGACCTTTGCCTTCTCTCGCGAGATGAAAACGCCCGTGGATTCATCGACTCCAATACCCGTTCGCTCAGGGTTGGAGTAAACGGCACGGGCGAGCCGCTCGAAGCGTCGCTTCTGGGTGAAATGCTGATCGACAATGGCTTTGGGGAGGAGCGGAAAGCCGGAAGCGAGTTTAGGATCGTTCCATCCTCCGGAGATCATCAGGCTGGATGCAATCGCTGCACCCGCGCTCGTCCCGCCCACGATTCCCCCACGCCCCAAGACGGAATGGATGGCTGCCTCGATGGGCGTCCCAAGGTAGCGTTCCGCCAATCGACTCTGGTCGCCACCGCCGATCCACACCGCAGTGGCGCTCTCCAGCTTGCGGACCGCTTTTTCATCCGCCATGGCGGCATCTCGATCCTGTAAGTGCACAATATCTAAACTGCCCCAGCGAAATGCTCCCCAGAAATCGATCCAATAGGTATAGTCCCCTAGGTCGGCGATCGAGGACGCGGTCGGAATCACCACCAACGACCCCTTATCCCCTTTCCCTCGATCATGAAAATTCTCTCGAATCTGGTGAGGTATCGGGCCTCCGCCACACAACAGAACCGTTCCCGAATGGGGCTTGGTAGTCGAAAGAGTCGCTCGGGATTCTTTGACAATACTGGGAACAGACTTAGCCGAAGCAATCAATTCAGTCGGACCGCCTTGTCCATAAGAAAAACTAGGCACCACCGAAACGAACGAAGCTAACAGCGCTTGATTGAAACAACGCATCAACGTTCTCGCCATAAAAGGGGATGGCTGGGGAGGGGGAGGCTGGACCGATAGTATAGTCGAATCGGGGCCTTCGAGGGGAATACCAAATACCCTATTTTGAAATGCTGCCATTCTTTTTCAGGCTTGGCCACATCGCCTCACTTGGCCCATCGGGGCAACGATTTGCTACGAAATAGCCGAAAAGTGGGGCGACCATGGTCCAGTTTTTGGAAGAGAAAGCTCGGTCAACCGATGCAATGGATTCACTTACCGAGCGGGATCCCACCGCGACCACAAAAGCTCGCGAGGAAATAGCACGTGTGCTAGATCGCCACCCCAAGCCATGGCGTTAAACATCGGGCCTTGCCCCACGAGGGGAGGCTGGTGCTGACGAACAAAGACTACGAGTGCAAGGCGTCCAGGATGGCCTCAACATACCGATAGGACTTGGCAACGGAGCTGATTTGGACCCGTTCGCCGACGGCATGATTTCCTTTGATGGTCGGACCTATCGAGATGGCGTGCAAGCCTGGGAGTTTCTCGACCAGGAGACCGCATTCGAGGCCAGCATGAATCGCGTGCACTTTGGGTTGGGAGTGGAACAATTGTTCATACTGCTGCGTCGCGACATGTAGCAGTTCCGAATCGAGGTGGGGTTTCCATCCGGGATATCCATCTGCCATTTTCGTCTTACCTCCACCCAGATGAGCGACTGCAGCGATCGAGTCCGAGACATCGGTCAACGACTCAGGGGTCGTTCCCCGGACGCTGCAAGTGATCACGGCTGGTCTCGAGGATTGCAAATCGATCAGGGCTAGATTGCATGAGGATTCCACAAGCAATGGGAGTTCGGGGGTCATCTCGCAGATCCCAGTCGGAATCGCCTGAACCATACGCATAAAGACACGGCTCGCTTCGCTGCTTAACGCGAGTCCTACCGAATCCTGCACCCGTTCCAGATCCATGCTCACTGGATTGTCTCGGTCCTTATAGAGCCGATCGAATTGGGCTCGGAACTCGGAGACCAAGGAATTGACTTTTGAAAACCGAGATGGATCCATGGCGAAGACGACCGTACTCCGGTCGGGAATCGCGTTGCGTCGACTTCCTCCCTTCCACTCCACCAGTTCGATCGGAGTGATCTCCGAGATGGCATTGAGCAGTCGAGCGGCAAGACGATTGGCATTGGCTCGTCCCTGGTTGATCTCGACGCCCGAATGCCCACCTTTGATCCCATCGATATGGAGGCGGAAGCAGCAAGGGAGCGAGGAATGGTGCCATGGACTCTCCCAGACGACCTCGACATCCCGACCACCGCACGATCCAACCGTGATTTCGTCGTCGTCCTCGGTATCGATATTAATCAATCGCTGACCGTTCAATTTTAATTTCTCAGGTTCCAATCCGATGGCACCTGTCATTCCCTGTTCTTCGTCGATTGTGAAGAGCAACTGAAGTGGGCATGGTCGATCCGTCTTTTCAGCGAGCGCCATCATCATCGCAACCCCAATCCCGTTATCAGCACCCAGCGTGGTGTAAGGGGCATTGATCCAATCCCCTTCGGGATTCGGGGCCAAGCGTTTACTCTGTTTCGGATCGAAGTCTCCTCGGACCATCGGTATGCGACCGTGCGATGCATCGGCACCGACGGGGTTTCCCTCAACCGTAACGGAGACGATATCGACGTGGCACTGGAGAATCACGGGGCTCGCAGAGCCCCTAGTCGCAGGGACATGAACCGCGAGATTATTCGCCTTGTCCCGCAACGCGAGGTAGCCGAGCCGCTGTGCCCAGCGCTCGATATGGTCGATCGCGGCCCCTTCATTTTTGGAAGGTCTCGGGACGGCTACCAAATCAAAAAAATGGGTCCACACACGGACAGGTTCCGGAGTAGGGAAGTCAACATTCATCGTTTCATCTTTCGCGAGAAGATTCGTCGGATGCATCGAATAAATCGCTGCGCCTGATTTTGGTCTTGAGCAGGGATTGTTCGATTCGCCATTGTTCAATTTTCTTGTGATCACCACTCAGCAAGATATCAGGGACGCGATGTCCTCGAAACTCCGGAGGTCGGGTGTATTGTGGAAACTCCAGCAGTCGGTTGCCACGCGAGAACGAATCGTCCCATGAACTTTGTTCGTCGCCAAGCACCCCAGGGATCATTCGTACGGTTGCATCGACCACCACCATCGCAGCCACCTCGCCTCCGTTGAGGACATAGTCGCCGATACTGAGCTCGAGCGGTTGCAAAAGATCGATTACACGTTGGTCAAAACCCTCGTATCTTCCACACAGGAGGATCAGTCGTTCCGAGAGAGCGAGTTTCTCGACTCGTCGTTGATGGAGTCGTTCCCCCTGCGGCGTCAGGAGAACGATTTGACCTGGAATTTCCGCCATCGATTGGACTGCTTCGACACACCGAATGACAGGTTCGACACAAATCAGCATCCCAGGACCACCTCCGTAAGGTCGATCGTCGACCTTGTGATGCTTAGGATCGGCGGACCATTGTCTCAGATCGTGGACATGAATCGCAACCAATTCGCGGGCGATCGCTTTGGCGAGCAAGCTCTGCGTTAGGTAACCCGAAAAGATCTCCGGAAAAAGAGTAATGACATCGACTCTAAACATAGATACTTCAGTCATACCCTACGAGATGGATCGGGACGTTCCAACCAAGCCGTGGGTAAGACATCGTCCGAACCCAAGAGTATTGATCCGTTGCACGTACTCGAAGTAGTTTGAGCGATCCCCCCGGCTGCAATGCGGGTCGGGTAGTAGTTGTACTTACCGGGCATGTCAATCGATGGTTTTTGATCCTCCGATACTCCATTCTCTTACGCGACCTCATCGGGATCGAGCGCCTGCGCGATCGTCGTCAAATCGAACGATTGGTTGTCTAGAGCCTCGCGACTGAGATTCGCTCCCGCTTTGGTCAAAGCGCTCACGACGAGAATTCGCAGTACATGCGCAGTCGGACTTTTCGTACCGAGTCGTAGCGCTTTGCGGATCAGCGGGTGGTGTTGATTGAGGATGATTTCATTTTTTCCAGCGGGCTGTCGTTCGAAGTGTTGCTGAATGATTCGATCAAAACCCTTTGGAAGATCCCCCTTTTCGCGAATCTCGTCGAAGGTTTTGGAGAGTTCGTAACGCTCGTTGATGAATGCCAACACCGGAGGACCCGTTCGCGAGCTGGCGACAAAAACATGAACCTTCAAGCGACTCAGGAACTCAACCCACTCCGGATCTGCGCTGCGTCGACTGCTGATCCCGAGGATCTTCTCCGAGAAATTCGTAGACGATGGACTCGCTGCTCGCAGGCTGGCATAGCCCGATCCGATCTCATGGACCATCGTCGCTAGCAGCGTCTCCTCGAAACTGCGAAGCGTATGCACGCAGGGAGTATCCGCGGCGGAAAAGAATTCATTGAGCCATACTTCCTGACGCCGATCCGCGTTATACCAAACCACATAACGAAGATCGGGATCCGATTCCAAAACGGAATCTGCACCGCTTCGCTCGAGAATCTCCAGCATCGTGAGCTCGCCATGGGATGTGTTGAAGCGGTACGAGTTGCGTAGCAAGCGTCGCAATCGTTCGTCGTAGACAGCCATACCGGCAAAGGTATAGCGATGCCATTGCAGCAACGATTGCCATCGCGTCGGGTCGCGTTCAGCGAGGTTTTCAAAGTGGAGATAGATCGATTCCTCGAGCGACTCGCAAACCGCCGCAAAGATCGTATCCCGCACCAAGTCCTCTCGATTCGAGGTCGGAGAACAATCGGGTAATTCGAGGACACCTCTTAAAAAAGGAGCCCAGCCCGGGATCAGTTCGCGAATGTGTCGTGAAATGATCATGCGTCGCACGCTCACGGCAATGGTTGCCTCATCCGCAAAACCAGGGGTGCGTTGCGGGGTAACATACAATGCGCCTCGAACAGCCACCGGTGTTTCGAGAGTGATCGGAATCGTTTCCAGGGGAGTCTCGCCAAAGTAGGATGCCAATTCCTCAATCACGGCATCGTTGTCCACCGTCGGTTCCAACCAGGCAGCCTGGATCAGATTGACTCTGGCTTTGGACTCGTTCAGATAGATCGGTATGGGCAGGAAGTCCGCATATTGTTTGATGCTATCCTCGATCAGCGACTCGTCTTCGGAGAAGATCGTGTAGTTCGATTTCAAAAAGAGGGTAACCGAGGTGCCGACCTGGGTTCGCTTCGAGAGGGATATTTCGATTTCCGTGCCCGCTCCCGCTTCCCATCGAATCGCTTGCTCCCCCTCGTACCGGAGGCTTTCCACGACAATCCGTTCGGCCAACATGAATCCCGAGAAGAGACCGATCCCGAACTGTCCGATGAGCGAACTCCCATCCTTTTTGCTGGCAGGGGTCAGAGCATCCAGATTCTCCGGGTTGAACCCTTTTTTGATCAAGCCGGTCAGTCCAATCCCCAACGTTCCCAAGTACTCCTCGGCTTCGAGGGGAGACAATCCCACACCATCATCGTGAAAAGCGAGGGTGCGGAGTTCCTGACCTTGAACGACATCGATCCGTCCCTGGTACGACAGATCTTTCGCTCGGCGTCGCATCACCGCGTCATGGGCGTTCTGCAGCAGCTCCCGAACGGGGGTGTTGGGATTCGAATACAGAGACGTACCCATAATCTCGATAACGCCCGCGATATCGACTTTGAATGGGATTCTCTTGGGGTAGTCCGAACTCTCTTTGGCCGCCATCAGGATTTGCCAGTTACGCGGTCGAGTACTTCTTCGGCAACGTAGATCGGAAGGGGCGGATGAAACGTGACGGCAATCGCGATCGCATCGGAGGGACGCGTATCGATTTCGAGCAATTCGTCACCTCGCTTGATTCGCAAGTGCGCGAAATAGGTTTGCTCTTGGAGATCGGAGATCACGACACATTCGATTTCCCCTCCGAGCGCTTCAGCGACGTTCACGACGAGATCATGCGTCAGTGGCCTGGGAGGCCGGGAGGTCGTTTTGACGCGACGGTCGATACTGGTCGCTTCAAAGATCCCTATCAGAATCGGGAATTGGCGATCTCCGTCGACCTCTTTGAGATAGATCACCTGATTATCACTGATCTCGCTGATGATGATCCGCGATAGCTGCATAGGTATAGGAGTTGACATGCGCGTGGTTTCCACATCGAGTTGGTCTGCGTGCGAATCGCGTAGGAAGCAGGGTATCTGCTGCAATGGCTCAACGATTGCGATCTCCAAAATGAGCCTACGTTCCAATCCTTCCCAGTGAATCAGAATCGCGATCGATCCCCAGTATAATGTATATAGATCTTCTATCCGATGGCCAATTTCAGCCTCTATTCCATTTCCCTTCTATAGGCGCGAAACGCACTGGCAATCCCAGGTAGTGACCATCATCGGTTCGGACCCGGGAGCCCGATTCGAAAGTCTCAACTCTACCGCAGTTTGAGATTTTTCCGATCAAGCTTTTTTGGAATCGTGGTATTCCGAGCAGCTAAGCCTGTTTCTCAGGAGTCGACTTCGGAGCATGGGGATCGTGAAAGACCGTTCGATCGCTAGCCTTCTACGTAGAACCCTTGCGATGCTGCAATACACTCGTTCTTCCTTCCACAGATCAGATCCATCCGGTAGACCGATCGCTGGCGAGATGCGATCCGAGGAACCCGTTCGATAGCACTCTGTCCCCTTGTTACTGGTGATCTCATCAGGCTTGGATCACGGAAGCAACTGGACATCCAAGCTCTGGCCGTCGAACGGACCGTAAACGCCTTGTCCTGCCGTCAGGGACCAATCCTCTAGCACTGCGGGGTCGCTCATTTCCCACGTTGAGGAACCCATTTCCTGACCATCCTGAAGGACTCGAATTCGATTTTTTGAAAACTGTATTTCCACTCGAGTTCGTTGGTTCGTCCACGAGATCGGCAACGATAGACAACCAGAACGTTGGTAGCGGTAGACCATACCGTATTCGAGATGCTTTCCGTCGGATAGAAATTCGAACTTTTCTTCAAACGGGTTGTGACCTTTGGCAGAGGTACTGATGTAGAGCGAGTCCCCCATGGGGACGAGGCTGGTAACTCGCTGTCCCCAACGATTCAGGACGGGATCGAGAGCCATGGTTTCTTTTTCATAGGGATGCGTTGTTTGATCTGTCGGTGCGGGATGTGTGAAAACGCGTTGTAGGAATTCCCAGTCTCCCCCATTCTCGTTTCTTCTCCAGACCTCTCCCCATGGCCACACCCCGACGATCATATCCCCACCAAAGATCGTGATCGACTGGGCTTCACGCGCATTGCGGCTAACGCCGGGCATCACCGGAGGAGAATCCGGTAGCAGTTCGAGCTTTCCATCGGAGAGTTCGAGAAGTTGCCCTGTGGGATACTGCCCTACGAGTAAACGGTCTCGATAGTTCAGCGCGCAGTAAACCTGAAAACTTCGACCATCGGATTCCCGAACCGATTCCCAAGATCCGTTACGAAAAAGAAGAACCGTACCCCGATTGGAAGCTGCGAAGATCTGATGGTTAGCGCCGCGACCGAGTTGTCCATAGCTGTAGATGAATTCCGTGGGATGCGTTAGCGGAATCGACTTGCCCTCCTTCCAATGGAGCTGCGAATCCCCCGGGTTCCATCGGAAAGCAACCAGTGCGCCTGGGGTTGTCGTCGCGTCTGTTTTAAAAGATCGGACGATCAATACACCAGCGTTGTAATACCACTCCCCGATCGTACCCTGGTCCTCGGGGCATTCGAGCACGCACTTTTTGTCGTAGAGAATTTGATTTCCGTTCGCATTCATAGGTCGTCCCTGGACTTCGATCGCCAGAGCCGGAGTGCTCTGTTCGATACTCCACATCTGCTGCTCTGAATTCCAACGGCGCAAAACGCGATCGAGCGAGGAGCGACTGAAGGAGAACAGTCCACCGCGATAGCCATAGAGATAGGTACCCGCTTCGCTGGTGGGCCGAGGAAGCGGAGCGAGATGGAATGGAGTTGGTCTCGTCGTTCTTGCGTAAACATGCAACATCCGCCGATCGCTTCGGTCCTGCGTGTTGTAACTATTGAGAAATCCAGCTCCTGCCAGGACTCGACCATCTGCTCCACGAACCTCGAACAGGCTACCGAGCGATTGCCCAGCGTCTTGACTCAAGTCGAATGCAGTGCGAATCAGACGTCGGTCAGCAGATGATTCGTCCGCCCTCACCCCCCCACAGTGGCTCCATGCAATCGCCAGAGCCAGCAGGATGCAATCATTCCATTGAAACATCCATGTCGAAGGCTTCGCTGGTGGGTGCATACATCAACTCGATCCGCTGGTACTAAGAAACGACAAGAATGGCAGTCGGAACGAAGCGGAGGAGATAACCATTTCGATCTCATTCCCTATAAAAAACTTCGTTCGACCACGCATCAGAGCAAAGACGCATTCATCCCGCAAGTGCTCTGCAACGAACGATTTCCCTAGAAGCTCGATGGGTAGTGTGATCGGGTTAGCCTAGTTGGCACCCTTTATTTTTTCTCTTCCACTGGGGGAATCTGGAGCCAATGGATCCAATGGGCTTCCTGACTCTCGGATGGCTTGGTGACACGCTGGAGCGTCCAAGTTTCACGAGGCTGCTCACCGAGCTTCACCTTGAGTTCGATCATCTTTCCCCGTCGAGAGAACCAGCAGGAAAGTAGATCGTTCGGGCGATACAGGTTAAGACGTTCGGTCCACCCTTCTGGAGTGACACGATAACCGTCCAGGCTAATCCATTCATCATCGACATTGATACCAGCCAACGACGCAGGACTATCCTTCAAAACTTTGGTAACGATCGCTTTCCCAGCCTGTGGTTGAACCTCCATACCGATAAACGTGTTCCCAAATGCTTTGGCATCTTCGGGAGTACTTTCTTTTGGCTTCCATTCTAGACCGTACCACTCGAGCAATCGCGTAAAATCGAGTTCCTGGGTTGATTCGGTTGCGGCTTGGAGCCACGGATCCAAACGGACACCTGCGATTTCACGAACAATTCGCTTGAAATCCTCCTGGTCGTAGCCAGCCGTTCGATGTTCCCGCCACAACTGACGCATGACGTCATCCAACGACTTCGAATTTTGTGTCGCGTATCGAATTTCTACATCCAAGAGCATCGCTACGAGACTTCCTTTGGTGTAGTAATTGACTCGACTGTTACTGGCGTTTTCATCCGGCCTATAAAACTTGATCCAGGTATCAAAGCTGCTGTCCTTCAACGACTGGACGGATCGTCCGGGACCGGATTGGACCGTCGAGATATTCTTGCTGACTCGCTCGAGGTATTCCTTCGGGGTACACAGGCCGCTTCTAGCGACCAGTAGATCATCGTAGTAACTGGTGATTCCCTCCGCGACCCAGAGCTCATCAAAGTACTGTTCATGCTCGAAGTCATACTTGTTCAACGCCTTAGGACGCAGTCGCCGAACATTCCATGTGTGAAAGAACTCATGGGACACTAGGGCCAGCCAATCGACGTATTTGGGTTTCTGACGCATGGCCCATCGGCTAGTCATCAAGACCGTACTATTGTCATGCTCCAAACCACCTCCGGTTTCGGTAGCCAGATTCAGAAACCAGTACTCCGGATAGGGGACTTCACCCCAAAACTTTTGCTCGATCTCAACGATCTTTTGGACATCCGCAACAGCGACTTTCGTATTCCATAATCCATCGGTACCGAGGGTTGCCAGATGATGCTTCACTCCCCCTGCTTCGAAGCTTTGAATATCGATATTTCCGAGGAGGATCGGACTATCCACCAACTCGTCGAAATTCCTTGCCGCTCGCACCCATGGGTTGTTCCCCTCGATGGAGAGGCTCGTTGCAATCTGTGGCCATTGGGGTAACGCATCCAATCGCACGATATGCGGTCGATCGAGCGCGTCGGCTCGAGTGATGAATGTAGCGGCACCTGTCAGAAAGGCGTAATCGCGCTCGACCCAGTTGGTTCGAACGCCCATCTCCCGGCAATAGAGCGTGTAGCGGCAAACGATCTCAGTGGTTCCCGGACAGCTCAATTTCCAACGATTCTTGCTCGTCTTTTCCAAAGAGAGCGGAGCATTGGAGATTCCGTCAGAGACTGAAATCGTCTCCACATGTCGCGCATACTCCCGAACCAGGTAACTGCCGGGTGTCCAAACCGGCATCATCAATTCGAGCGTAGACTGATTCTCCGTTGGAACGGTTACCTCGATCTCAACCCGGTGCGTCTCCGCCTGGCGGAACGATACGCGGTATTGCAGGGGGGCTTTGGTCTCAGATTGTGCCAGACTCATGTTCGTGTCCATGAACCAAATGACTGTCAGAAGTGGAAGGACGGTTACTAAGAATACTCGGTTCAACATCGTTTGCTGAAGAGAAGGAAAAGGTTAGGCGTCAGAAAATATCCGCGTTTAGTATAGTTGCCAAGGAAAAGGATTCCTCGGCCTTTACTGGAATTCGTACCCCAGCGAGGAAAGCACCAATTCGAAAGGAACCGGGTTGCGATCGGCATGCAGCAACCGAGGAAGGAGCGTGTTTTCGTTGCATTCAAAACATTCAGGCCACACGAAAGCGGTCAGCAAACTTCGTTTGCCAACCTCGATCGTTCCCAGGTCATTCCGTCCTAGAAAAAGTGCCGCATCGCTTGTGGCCATCGCGACCAATGTATCGGCGCTGATGTGAGGGAATTGCTCCGCCAAATGCTGGACTTCACGCCAAAGATTCAAGTCAGGATTGGAGGCTCTTGAGTCGGTACCCAGAAGATGCCGAACCCCGGACGACAATCGCATCTCCAAGGGATAGCGACCCTCGAGTTTCCCATGAAAATGGGTATAGGTCCTGGGGCAATGAACAATCGCCGCGCGCTGAGAGGAATCTGCGAGTTGTCGCAAGCAGTGCGCATCGAGATGGTTTCCATGGATGATGAGTGAACAGGGAGCTTTGAGAAGCTCATTCAAATACTCACGCACTGTAGCAAACGAATTCTGAAAAGCTGTATCTCGGTAGGGTGCGAGGCGCTGAGCCATGGGACCTGAATGGCCCTGTAGCCATTCCATTTCATCGCGCGATTCCGCGAGGTGCATCGAAACGATGCCTCGATTCAAAATGGATTGAGATACCGCTTCCCGAACCAGATCGATGGAGGCCGTATACGGTGCATGAGGCGAGATGGCAGCTCGGGGTAAACTCCAATCTCGAGGTGCTAAACCATGGACTATCCTCGCAAAGTCCAATGTAGGCTGTCGGCGGCTCGCATGAATATCGAGGATCTCAGGACAGGGTTGATAACAAAAAGGAGCGATACCGACCGATCCACTGGTCAGGAAATCACCCGAAACCATGCCACGGATCGTTGCAGCGACCCAATCGGGATCCCAGGGTTCCGTGATCGTGTCGATGGCAAGTCGTGTGCCACTACGCCATGCCTCGAGGATCCCATATTGCAGAGCTCTTTGTCTGGAGTTCGAATCGTTTGGACCAGCGTTTTCACGGCGATAGCGAAGTACCTCGCCAATCCAATCGATAAAGCTTCCTCGGGCTTGTATCGGATGGTCGAGATCGCTGAATTCGAAATGGCAATGGCTATTGATAAGCCCAGGCGTCAGGATCAACCCAGGCAACTCCCAGGCATGCTGGATTTGCGAGGATGACGGTTGGGCGGTACTGATCGATTCAATACATCCATCGGAGACGGTTAGCCATACATCTCGAAGAGGTTCGCTGGACATGGTGACGATCCAGGTCGGTTTGATCGCCAAGCTAGGCATGCGCTGGGTCCCTATTTCGCAAGCGATATCCTCTGTTGCAACGATGCCATTCGAGAACGCTATTCCAGGTCGAGGTTGATGGGCTTGTTATTCGTATAGAATTTGGTGATATCAATTCCCTGACGCTGTTCTTCCTCCATCAGCTTAATGCGCATCTCCAAGCGTTCGATGCGACGATGCATTTGAGGAATCATATCGAGAGTGTCGTTTTGAATTTCTCGACGTGGAACGGGCGGGTAGCCGAGATGCCTCTGCATGGCCGAAAATAAGAAGAGAGGATCCTTGCGGCGGTTCGCGAACGCGATTTTGCCTTCCCGTTCGCCGAATAGGATCGGATACTCCGCCTCGGCATCTTCTCCCAGATGCCGTTTGCGATACTTGACGAACTCCTCGCTTCGTCCATAGATCAAATCAGCAATGTCGACGAATCCGAGCTGTCTTCTCACGATGAGCAACCATTCCTTCCATTCTGGCGAATAGAGCGGGTCCTCGCTCATAGCCTTGAGTCCCGCGTCGTAATTCAATCGATTGCGGCAGAGGGTTTCAAACTGGTAGAAGAAAAAACCTTGGCGATTGTCAGATTTGCCGCGATAGTCCGCCTCATGTTTCAGAATGACGAGGGCGGTATAAAAATCGAATCGACCTCGATCCAGCTCCGATTGCTCAACGATGAAGGTTTGAAACGGGGTGAAATAATGACTCAGTTTGCGCATGGCCGGGGCTATGACGCCGGTGTGCTTGAGTTCCGCAGAAAGATAATCGATCGCCATGGGAAGTTTGGTTGTTGCGAGAACTTCATATCGACATTGCTCGAAAAGTTCCTGGAGCGTGATGTCTTTTCCCAACCGCTCGATCAACACCCCAAAAAGGTAGGCTTGTTCGACGAATTCTTCACGATTCAGCATGACGTGTGCCTGAGGAATGAACGGAGCCAACGCAACAAAGCCAAAGCCTTTCTGTCCCCTCTGCGTAGTATCGACTGGAGATCGCATCGATGTTCGATAGGATCGCCACGATTCTGCGAGAAAAGACGCGGATTTGGGTGGATGGCAAGGATCGTTGGTGAAGAGCCGAAACTGCAATGACGCAAGGGTGTCGTGCGATCGTACCAACCGCAAGCTGAATAGCTACGACTCCCACCTCTCTCTCCCGAACATTGTACTCCGACGTATCCATTGCGGCGAAGCCAAAGGAGGTCTAAGCGTCTTCCTCGCGTGGAATTGGCCACACGCCGGCGCGGCGTCCGCGATCAGGGGGTATCGTTAAGGATGGTTCTACAATCGATTCGGGGCGGGTTCGGGAATTCCTCAAACCAAAAGAAAAAACCAACATGTTTCGAGGTGACTCGACGCATGTTGGTTCGATGGAAATTGATCTTTAGGCTTGCAAAGCGATGAATGCTTAGCTGCGGTTTCCTGCCAACGAAATGGGTTTGTATCCACCGATCGATTTGAAGTACAGCATGATGAGCAGATAGATCACAGCCATCACCGCTGGAATGATCGAATCGGCTTTGAGCGTGCTTCGATCACCAGCTTGATCGGCCTCCACGACTTGCTGTTGTTCGGGAGTGCGTGATTTCGACTCCTTGGCTTCGGCTAACCGCGTTCCATCCAAACCGTAGATTTCAGTGGACTTGATATTCAGGAACGCGCTTGGCTTGCTGGATTTGTACTGCTGAGCCAATTCGGGACTGACCTGGGCGAGCTTTTCGGAGGCGAATCGATCCTTGCAATATCCGAGACCAGGACCTCCGATCAGACCTGCTGACAGCATACCGATACCACCCATGATCGACATAGCGACGGCCCCTGTTTGTGGGAAACGGTCACCGACGACAGCGAGCATGGTCGGCCAGAAGAAGGTCTTCCCGACAGCATAGATCCCGAGGGCGACCAGAGCCATCCAGAAGGTTTGCATGCCGCTCGCCAGGGTGAGTCCGAGGCAGGCGATGACCGAGCACGCGAGCAAAAGTCCGATCGGCGAAAGCTTCAATGTTTTCTCAATCCAATCCGCACAGAATCGCAATCCGAACATGATTGCCGAGGTCCAAAGGAAGAGGTACTTGCCCTGTTCCGATGTGAAAAGGTTTCCTGTGATGTTTTGGATCCAACTGTCGGTGCCCAACTCCACCGAACCGACAAAAGCATGTGCAACAAACAAGACAAAGAGTAGGAAGGAACCGATTGAGAAGTTGGTCATCACAGCGACCGCAATAAGGAGCGCACCGCCGATACCATATCCGATCAACGAAGCACTCTCTGGCATCCATCCCTTGAAGATGTCACCGAAGAACAACGCCAGCAGATAGCATGCGACGAGCGATCCGAGAATCCCAACCGACTTGTACATTTCTACGAAACTCGAGCCGCTGGCTGCTGCTTCGGACTTGGGGAATTTTTGACCTAGGAACATGACCGCATACAGAACGGTCGGTACCAAATAGAGTGCCAATTGCGCCTTCCAATTCCATTCCAAGCGGTCATCGAGCAACCATCCTGCTGCCGTACCGAGGATCATCCCTGCAGGCCAACTCGCATGCAGAATGTTGAGGTAGTGTGTTCTGTTGTTGGGAAAAACAGTCGCAACGAGCGGATTCGCTACGGCCTCGAGCGTTCCGTTGGCATACGCGAAAATAAACATTCCCCAATAGAGATAGTTGTATGCATTTTCGGGAGTGGATGCCGCAAACGTAATGATCGCTGAGAGGATGTGACCGACGAGCGCCAAGCCAACCAGCTTGCCATAACCAATCTTATCGACGATCACGCCCCCGATAATGATTCCGAAACAGAAGCCCGAGAAGCCCGCACCACCGATGGCGCCGAGCTGTGTCGCGTTGAAGCCATATTCCTTACCCCAGTTATCAAGGATGCCACCTCGAATCGCAAAGCCCACGCCAGCTGCGAGGATTGCCATAAAGCCCGCCCATAACAGCCTATGGGCATTCGGGGCCACTGCATCGTTATTCTTGGATTCACTCATGTGTGTAGAGCTCAGAACTCGGAGAGGTAAGAGAAAGTGCTCCGCGTGGAGTATGGATTCGCCTCAACATGCGATTCGCGCGGCAGCTTGCAAAGCGTCCAAAAGTTTAATCCGCGAAGAGACGTTCCGCTACAGTAGGCCGGGCTTAATGTGTTCCAAAATCGCAGTAAGCATCGATCGCGCTATTTGGGTAAGATCTGCTGCTCTTCGGACCATCCGCCATCCGGACTAGACCCTTTACCATGCGGATTTCGATCAACGATCGGAGCGCAGCGCGTTCAAAAGCGGCCATCCCATCGCCAGTTTTGCGGAGATCCAACTGGTCAGCAACCCCGTGATCACAATGAACGAGAGCATCCAGAGCGGTCCCTGCAGCCCCGCAAACGGCTGCCCCCCCACCAAGGCGGGAATCGTCGCGAGAGCCGCTGCCAAGCCACCGACCAGCATGCCTCGGAGCAGTTGCCAGGCGTTTTCAACAGCAAGGAGCCACGTCAATCGCGACTTTGTAAAGCCGATGGCTCGCATGGATGCTAACTCCGCTCTCCGTTCCATGGCACCTCGCAGTTGAGCGACTCCCAAACCGATCGTGCCTAAAAGCAATCCCAAAGCTCCTAGCAATTGAAAAGCAGAAAGATACGTGTTCTGTACCGCCAGCAACTGCGATAGAACATCGGCGCTCCGAACCAGGCTCAGCCCCTGCTCCTCGAACGCATTTTCCAAGAGTCGTTTTCCGTCGCCCCCCGTTCCCGAGGGCTTCTCCTCGACAAGGAAATTCTTGTATCCCGTCAACGACGGGAACAAACTCTGGAAGTTCGCTTCTCCAATAATCAAGCTCCCCTGCAAGATCGTGTTCTGGAGGATCCCGACAGCTTCAAAGTGGATCGTGCGCTGATCGAACTTGTATTGAAATCGTTCGCCCACGTACCCCCCCAGGTGCAGCGCCCACAACGCGGTGTTCTGATCGATCACGACAGGAATAGGACTCGTCGCATCTCCGACCCGCACTTCCTCGAGCTGGCTCCACGGTGACTCATCAGAGCCCAAGTCTTTGTGCTGAAACCATGCGAACCTCGATTGACCCGATGCATCGCGATCGATCTTGGCGATGCGCGGCGACATGCCGAGAATCTGCGGCTCATTGGCTTGATAGAGATTGTTGCAACTCGCATCATCGCCGCCTCGAACTCGGATGGAGACGACCTCCCAATCCTTCATCGATAGAGCGGCGTCTCCAATCGCTTGCTGACGACTGACCTGGTTCCCGATCTCAACATAAACCGGACTAGCGCTTTTACCCATCCACTGGAATCCTCCCATGCCTGGATCGCTCGGCACGGCTTGAAAAAGGCTCATCGACAGGATCAGAAAGGAGGCGATCGCTACCAACGCGATCGAGAGAATGCTGCGTGTCGGCGAGCGCTTCGCATTACTCCGAGCCAGATCGATCGAGGTGGGCAACAAACTCCATTGCGAATTCGTCAGTTTCAGATTCCTCCAGACCCACATCAAACCCGCCATCATGAAAAGCATTCCAGAAACGACAAAGGCTCCCGCGCGTTGCTGGCCTTGTAAAAAACCTCCAGCGGCCATGGGTAGGATCGCCATAACAAAACAAAGGATCATGCCGATCCGCGTCCACCGCGAGGATTTCATTTCAAGCCGCGGTTCGTCGACCCGTCCTTTCAGTAAGGAAGCGATGGGGCTCTTCTTCAGCCGACGCGTCGAAAGATAGATCGCCGCCAAAGCCACGAACCAGCTTAAGGCCATGCCCAGCAACAAACTCCAGGGCCGAACGTAGTAATCGAGAAAGGAAACAGTGATGGCACCCACCCACCATGTCTTCAGTAACCCGATCATCGCCATCGCATAAAGCGTGCCCAGGGCAACACCTCCCAGGGCTCCCAAACCCGCGAGGATGGCTCCCTCTAACAGCAAGAGTTTACGGACGGATCCTCTGGTCCAACCCGTGGCCGCCAGCAAACCCCAGTGATCAGCCCGCTTCTCGATCGAGAGCCGAAAGAGAAGAACGACCAGCAGCAATGCTGCCGCAATGAGAAAAAAACTAAGCGATAAGAACAAGGCATCGAACGGCGTAGTCCCTGATGATTTCTGCATCTGAATCTCTCGCAAGGCCAAGTCGCGCCACCCCAACGCAGGCAACTCCGAGCTCGCGATGCGCGTCAGTTTCTTCCCTGTGTCTTCTCGCTGAACATCGCTCAAATGATCGAAACGCAAGCTAGTTTGATTCCCAAATCTCGAACCAAAGAGTTCTTTTCCTCGCTCGTACGAGATGAATAACTTCGGGGTGAGGCCGTGCGCGTTCCAGTAGTCATCGTCTTGGGGCTCGATCTCTCTTTTGAGCGGGAAAGGGGTATCCCATTTGGATATCGAATCCTGATCGGTGATTCCGGGAACCACGGGCGTCCATGCAGGATCATTGAACGGGGTGGGACGATTGGAATACTGAATTTGTTTGGACTTCCCTCTGCCGCGCGGAGCAGAATCGGGCGCGGTGATGGGTGCGATCGCGGTCACGGTCGCAGTGAAACTCTTCTCCACTTCGGTCCCTTCGACCGTCTCCGGAAGGAAATAATCGATTTTCAATCGATCTCCGACTCGAATCCCCAATTCATCCGCGAGCCAGCGATGGACGACGATCCAATCGGAGCGATCAGCCGCATCCTTTTCGAAATTTACCGGCGGAACGGTCGATAGGAGAATCTCTTCGAGTAATTCCCATTTCACCGCGCTGATCGTGGAGTAAGGGACGGATTTGCGCTTGGTGGCGTCGATCGATCCTGATTCCTTTTCCACTCCATTGGCGAGGTAAGTGAGAATGGGAACGGGTTTCAACTCGGAAACCTCTTTCATCACACGATCCGCGAGGTGATCCGGCAGCAACATCTGATCGGTGGTGAGATGCGTGTAGTCGTAGACTCGCTCCCCGTCGTCGTTCGGAAACGTTTTAGTCACTCGCTCCAAGGACAAGCCCAGGTCTTTGAGACTGGGTTGCAGGCGAGAAAGGAGATCAGACTGTGGAGGGGCTGACGGATCCCTCTTCGCCAAGATGGCGTTTATTTTGCTTCCGACCTCAATGGCTTGCTGTAAATACTTTTTATCGACGAAGGCATTCATCACGGGGCGTTGATCGCTCCGAATGGAGAACCGAGCGAGGCTTTCGTCTGGCAGGATATCGATGACCTTCCATCGGGGTAGAACGAACGTGTCTTGCTCTCGCTTTCCGAGGGCGCTCTCTGCCGGGACGACAGATTGAGCCGGGACTCGAAGCGTGAGCGGATCACCAATCTTGGCTTGTAGTGCGCGGGCCAAAGATTCATTCAGGATGATTTCCTCATCCTGTGGTTGTTTTATGGCTTGTCCCTTGCCGTGCTTCCAGAACGATGGTTCGGTACCGAGGAGCGCCATATCGTTGGCGCGGAAAATGGCTCGATCCGATCCATTCCACTGCTCGCGAAGAGCGGTGGCTTGGGGAAGGAATAAAACCTCTTCGACATCACCCTTAAACTGGGAACGATCGAACATCGATGGCTCGAACCACCGCGGAGCGATCAGCATGCGGTCGTAGTCTCCGATGCGATCGAGCGCCATGTGCCGAAGCGATCCTCGCACGCTGTCTCCGACCATCAAAGCGCCGACAATCACAGCACCTGCCACCGAGACTCCGAACACGACCGGTAGGAGCAGATTGCGGAAGTGGAAAATCGTTCGAACAACCAAAGACAACATCAATCGGAATTCAGTTGCTAGGGGCTGGAACAAAGTAAGGATGCAACTCGCCTCGAGTCGCATCGAGCCAAACAATGCTTTTCCAAAAGACGATCGAATGTCCCGCTGCGCCAGGCTGTGCATCGTCCGTCGAGCGCTGAAACGCGGAGGGGCGAGGTCGTGTGCTGACGATGACCAGTTTCTCGATCCGTCGGTATTCTCTTTCTAAAAGTTCTAATGCTTTAGGGAGCCCATCCCGTTCACCGGCGTGCGCCGTGCCGAGCCGATCCAGAAGGGCCCCATTTTGCCCGCGGTTTTGAATTCGGAGAGCAACGGTCGGATGAGCATCGGCGATGGCCACCGTGAGGATCGAACTGTTGGAGGATGCAATTTGGGTAGCAATCGATGCGACATACTCGACTGCCAGATCCTCCATCTTGGATTGGAGCTCGCGACCGGCGCGCGACAATTCCCCAGGAGAAAACAAATCCAAAACCACGACAAACTCGCGACTATCCGCCTTCTGGTATTGTTTTACCTCGAGCTCATTCATCCGCGCAGATGATCTCCAATGGATCCAGCGAGGGCTGTCTCCGGGATGATACGCCCTCAGGCCGAAGAAATCCCCCTCGTCGGACAACGACCTCGATTTGCGTTGCTTCACTCCGGTGATCTTGCTGTCGAACAATTCCAACCAACCTGGTAGCAATTTTCCTATGGCTGGCTGGACCACGAAACCGCCATCGCCCACCGCTGGTAGGATTCCTCGCATCAATCCCAGTGGAAATCGGGTCGATATCTCGGTGCCAAGAAACTGGTAGTTGCCGCGGCGTTGAACTCTGCATCGATACTTCTGGGTGCGATTGGATTGAGGAGGAACCGACTGGAACAAAACGCTTATCGATTGGGAGACCTGAGGACTCGACGCGTCGGTGGGTTTGAAGACGATGCGATCTTGAGCCAGAACCAACCAGGAACCGAGCCAACGTTTCGGATTGGAAATCGATAACTCGATCTCAAAATCCTTTCTCGCTTGCATGGCCCGTGGCAAACGTCGGTAGGGGATCAATCCGTAGACGCTTTTTGAACAGACTCTCCACTGGATCAGGAGCAGTGCGAGAAGAGTACCGGCTAGGATGACTAGCAAATTGACATCTCGAAGGACTGCTCCGAGGATCACAAAGCATACCATGAACAGGAATTGCCAACCCTCGCGAGTCAACCGTACATTGACTGGTGTGGTCGCTCGCCTCGCGTTTCGAGCCAAACGAAATGGAGTGGAGATCCAGTTCATGACTCCTGTTTGGGAGGAAGGATTGGAGAGGGAACTGCGACGAATTTCGGTCGATCCTGCGAGCGTCTCGTCGTTCGCATTCATCGTTTGCATGCTCGAAGTAGTGGGTAGTTCAGCCATCTCAGTTCTCGAGCGATTGGATGCGGTACAGAATGGATGCTGGAGTGTTAAACCGGTACATCGATATTCCGCACGCAGCGTTCGATGATGGACTCTGCCGTTGCCCGCTCGCTACCTGCTGTGAATCCACGCGGCATGATTCGGTGAGCCAAAACAGGAATTGCGAGCGATTTTATGTCGTCGGGAACCACGTAACTCCTACCTGTCAGGAGCGCATGGGCCTGAGCTGCCCGGTAGAAAGCGAGCGCTCCACGCGTGCTGACACCGACCTGGATTTCATTGCTGCGTCGTGTTTGATCTACGATATCTTGCAAATAGTCGATGATGGAGTCCTCGACGCCAATGTCGCGCACCGAACGTTGCAATTGCTTTACCTCCTCGACCGTCGCGACGGCGTGAAGCTGATCGACAGGCTCCCCGGAACGATGGGATTTCAATACATTGCGTTCTGCCTCGCGTCCTGGATATCCAACGTCTACACGCATGATAAAACGATCGAGTTGGCTCTCAGGCAATACGTAAGTACCCTCAAACTCAAACGGGTTCTGCGTAGCGATCACCATGAACGGTTCAGGCAAGGGATAGGTCTTACCGTCCACACTCGCCTGACGTTCACTCATCGCTTCCAATAACGCGCTTTGCGTTCGAGGGGGAGCCCGATTGATCTCATCCCCCAGGACGATATTCGCGAAGATAGGCCCCGGACTAAACTTGAACTCCCCCTCGTGATAGATGCTGCTTCCAGTGATATCCGAGGGCAATAAGTCCGGAGTGAACTGCACCCGGGTAAACTTGCCATCGATGCTTTTGGCAATCGCTTTGGCCAATAGCGTCTTTCCAACCCCCGGCACATCTTCCAGGAGCAAGTGTTCGCCCGCCATAAGTGCCACAAGAATCCGACGAACCACTTCCTTTTTGCCCAGCACAACGGATTCGATGTTCTGTTCCAAACGAACCAATACTGGGTTTAAATCGTGGGCCATTGACGGTTGCAAATGAGGAGCAGGGAATCTCGAGACGAGGCGTTCCCTAGGAACCGAAAAATGAATTTCGCACGCCTCTGGTCTCGAGGTAAAGCAGAGCAAGCATTGTACTGGTTCGGCATCTATTGCGAAGAACAACGGCCCAAGAGCAGTGCGGCTAATGCTAGTGCAAAACGACGCATGTCACCCCGCGTCGATAACCCTGTTTTCGCGGAGTCACTCGGGGATCGGGTCACTCGGGGACACAGCCTCGACCACTCGTTCGGCCACTGGGGACACAGCCTTGACCAATCGGGCTTTGTCAATCGGGGAAGACTGCTTTTTGGTGATGCTTGGCGAAGGAGCAAATGGGGGACACTGCTTATCGATTATTTGCTAGCGCTCCGAATACGTGTGTCCCCAGGGCCAGATTACGTGTGTCCCCAGGGCCTTCCCAGGGCCTTCACGCGATTGCTCGCAAAACGTAACACGACCGACTTGTAGTGAGAAAAAATTTCCGAAGACCAATGTTTTCATTGGTCAAGGCGGTTGAGTTGGGGAACTCGGTCAAGCTGCGGCAGCGACTGGGCGGGTGCCGGCCATGGAATCACTCCAGGCCTCATCGTGGGTAAGCCAGTATTTTCTAACCCAGTCGACAGGCCCGTAGCCGAACTTGCGAGATGTTCCCCAGCGATAGTCTCCGAGGGGAACGACATCGATCGGGCGGGGGCTACCATGAAAAACTACGATCTTGGCATGTCGCGGCTCCCTAATTTTTCGGAAAATCCGATTGAAAGGGTAGTAGCGAACACAGTGCCACTTGAAGCTCGCAGTCCAGTGGTGCGGCCAATACGTTCGAGCTTTGGCCATTTTTGACAGATAATCCTGATCCAAACCATATCGCTGGAAACAGAGTTCTTGATTGGCCATGAACTCATCGTAGAGATAGTGTTGTTCGCTTGGAATGAAACCGAGGATCGATCCCTGCACCCCTCGATCCGGCCTCCATGCCAGGGGGACGGCACTCCAAAGAGTAGGATTCCATTCTCGCAAGGCATGGAATCCCTGTTTCGATTCAATCTGTTCAAAAAAGGAGTCGAGTCCTGACCGAACCATCATGTCGAGGTCCAAATAGAGAGTCGGTTCGTCAGGCGGCAACAACCCCGGGGCGAATATGGAGAGCTTGGGCCAGCAGCCATGTTTTTGGAAGTGGAGCGGAATACCCATATCAGGCATTTGCACCCCTTCAATGTCCAGGTCGAGCCCCCGAGGATTATCTGTAACGCATAGGAAACGATGCTCTCGTGAGAGATTCGCACGTACCGCATTTCGCAGGAGACGAACATAGGAAGCGGGAAAGGCATCCAGCCAACGTGTGCAAACAACCGTAACCATAGAATCCTTTCGACTTCGGTCCACTATTTTGGGGGATTATGAAAAAGTCGTCTGGCGTACGTCAACACGAGCTGTCCCATAACCGAGCGTTGCGGCCCGAAAAATTGAAGTTAGGGGTATCGAAACTGACTTCTCGGGCCGTATGCTATCGAATTGTGTTTGAGCCAGATGGCTAGCTATTTCCAATTGAATGTCATGTCGAAATCCACGAAGATTGCCGTCGTCGAAGCCGAATCGGAAAAGTTCCCGTTTGTCTATCGGACCCCTCTGAAGTTCGGGGGAAGAGTCGTCAAAGACGTAACGGTATTTCGCACTACGATTACCCTGGAGGACAAGGGTAAAAAGAAAATTGCCTATGGCATGGGTGAGATGACCATGGGGACAGCCTGGGCATGGCCCAGCAAGACGCTCACTCCCGAGCAGGTGCTGAGGACTGTTATTGCGTTGGCAGAACGTATCGCTCAGTCGTTGCCGGAACTCGAACCAGCTCAGCACCCTCTGTTTTTGGCCACTCAACTGAAGGCGATGGCGAAAGCCAAAGCGGCTGAGTTGGCAACAGCCATGAAACTGGCGGAACCGATCCCCGACTTGGCGATCGCTCTCGCATTTTCGAGCGCGGACATCGCGATCCATGATGCCTATGGGCGTTTGAACAATGCGAATTCTTTTGATTGTTTGACCCCAGAACATATCGGGAGCGACCTTTCCCCCTGGTTGGGAGAGGACTTTGTCGGCAAGCATTTCAATGGAACGCTCTTGCCTAAACCTGCATCCACCTTAGCGCTCTACCATTTAGTGGGATCCCTCGATCCTCTTTCGACGGCCGATCTGAGCAAACCAGTCGGGGATGGACTCCCAGAGACGTTGGAAGAGTGGATTCGTGCGCAGCATCTTTCGCACCTGAAAATCAAGCTCACGGGAACGGATTTGGATGCGGATGTCGGTCGCTTGGTCGAGATTGAACGTATTGCGATGCGCGTCGCACCCACCAGGACATGGGCCTATTCGATGGACTTTAATGAGGCCTGCGAAAACGAGGATTATGTGATCGACTTTTTGGAGCGAATCGATCGACTCGCACGCGAGGCGATTGCAAAACTGCATTACATCGAACAGCCCATGGGACGCGATCTTCGAGCGAGAAAAGAAGTGACGATGCATCGAGTGAGTCGACTGAAGCCGGTGGTGATCGACGAATCGTTGACGGATCTGGATGCTTTCATGTTCGCCAAGCAGCAGGGTTACTCCGGGATCGCTGTCAAGGCTTGCAAGGGGATCAGCGACTCCATCCTGTTTGCTGCTGCGGCGCGACACTATGGCATGAAGTGCTATGTTCAGGATCTCACCTGTGTGGGAGCGTCCTTTCTAACATCGGCATCGCTGGCGTCGCGGATCGCTGGGATGGTTGCGGTCGAAGGGAATGGCCGACAATACTGCCCTGCCGGCAACAAGGATTGGGAGTCGCTCTACCGTCCCATGTTCAAGGTGCTAGGTGGGGTTGTACCGACAGAATTACTCGGGGGAATAGGCCTCGGATTCGCATGGCCTCGCAATCTACTTTCGAAGAAGTATGCCGCGCTCGCCCAAGGCTGAGACAACAGGACTCCCTCCGAAACCAGCGAGTCAGGGAACAAACAACGACTCTCAGATCGTCGCTCCCGGCAGATCGCCTCATAGCGTCATCGCGGGTGATGGTACGGAACTCGCAGTACCCTCGGACTGGGAACTGCTCCCCCCAGGCGATGCAGGACTCACCCGTCGCGTTAAAGCCTCCACTCCAACCTGGACCGTTCAGATCAAAAAAGGTCGCAAGACTTTTTCGTTAGGGGTATGGGCCTCAGGATCGGTCATCGCACAAAGACGTGCAGAATTGGAATCCGAACGAGCGACCGAGAAGTACAAGAATCGGAGAGCATCCGATTCCGCCAGAAGAAATCGCAAGCAGGATGAATACGTCGAGGACTTTGGAGATGCCGTTTTCCAGTTCCTCGACTTCGCTCCGCGATACCACTCGATCGCCAAAAAAATGGCTGCGGTGGTGACCGCGCATGCCACACCCGTCGGTAGTGGAACCGTCGCGAGAACCCAGCGAATCCCTCTCGAACAGCGCGTCGAGTCTGCGGTGATTGCGTGGATGCGGCATCAAACAACCGCTTACGACCATATGAAGATTCCACGCGTCCGTGGCGAAAGACGGGAGGTTCGGCGAATTTTAGCCCAGCAATCACGAATCCTTCTCGACGCATATCGACGCGGGATTGCTACTGTTGCCACAGAATGTCCCTTACAATCTGCTCTCGGAAAGATTTCAGATCTTGTCGATGCCCCGAGATCTTGATCGGCTGAACCCAGCACCTGCCACTTACCCAACTAAAGCTTTACATGTACCACCAAACGATCGTCAAAACGAATGCTGAGGATGTGGCGACCGCGGCACACGATTGGTTGATCGAGACGATTCAGGAAACAATTGCATCGCGTGGCAGGTGCAGTCTGGCGCTCTCGGGAGGCTCCACTCCGAAACGACTCTATCAGATCATCGTGGAAAGCTCGCTGGACTCTCTGGATTGGTCCCGCGTGGATTTGGTCTGGGGAGACGAGCGAAACGTTCCGCACGACCACGTCGACAGCAACTACAAAATGGTGAGAGAAGCTTGGCTCGATCGACTCGATCCGACAAAGGCCCCCCAAGTACCAAGGATTTTCCCCGTCCAAATTTCCGTCAATGCCCCCGAACGGGCAGCCGCAGAGTACGAGTTACAACTCCGCCGCGTGCTCGATCCGGACCAGAAGCTGGCGAACGACTTCCCCTCTTTGGATATCGTACTTTTGGGTTTAGGAGATGACGCCCACACCGCGTCTCTTTTCCCAGAAACCGAGGCATTGGAGGAAACCAAGAGATTATTCGTGGCAAATTACGTCCCCAAATTTGCGGCCTACCGTTTGACGTTGACCGCACCGATGATCAACGCAGCCAGAAACGTCGCCTTTCTCGTCTGCGGTGTATCCAAACGTCCTGCGATGGAGGTGGTGCTGCACGGACCTCGACATCCTAACGAATACCCCGCACAGCTCATCGAACCCAAGCATGGAAGACTGCTATGGTTCGTCGACGCAGCAGCTTCTCCCGAGAGTTGATCGACTTCCGATCGATCCGTCATTGCTTCGTTCTTTCTTTACATAGGCGACTGCGAGATTGGACGATGGCAGAATCCATCCATTCGACCGATGAGCGCCTTTCGATACTTGATCCTATCGCCCTGCTGCTTGCCAATTCGAAAAGACAACACGCCCAATGCAGAGGAGGAGAATGCTTTGGTTTCGGATCGACGTTCGATTGAGACGGTGAAACATCCTGCGGGAAAGATCGAATCTAGCGACGAGACTTGCGTACTCCATGCGTCTCGATCCGTTCCTGCCTCTAAGTGATATGAATCATGGCTTTGATCACTCCAACTGCTGGGTTGAGCCATTCGGCAAACGTTTGAGGCACCTCTTCCATGGTAGCATGATGGGTGATCCACGGTTTGGTGTCGATCGCACCTGCTTCGATCAGTTGAACGATGCGTGCGAAATCCATGGAAGGCGCATTGCGACTCGCCAGGATGGAGAGTTCGCGGCGATGCAGAAAAGGCGCATGGGGAAAATCGAGGTTCATTTGAGTGATGCCCACGAAGACCACTCGTCCTGCGAAGGCTGTAAATTCCAAAGCACGAACCATGCTGCGATGGTTGCCCGTAGCGTCGATCACAATATCGGGGAGCCGTCCTTCTGTGAGTGCATGAATCGTTTCATGATCCCGCAAGTCTCCGTGGAAGAGAACCGTCTCGATACCTGGCCTATTCGACTTGACGAACTCAAGACGGCCGGGACTCAGGTCAGCGACCAAAACGCGAGCGTTCGAAAGCTTCGCAAACTCCAGGGCAGAGAGTCCGATCGGACCAGCCCCGAGTATCAAAATGGTTTCGTGAGGTTTCGGACTCGCTCGGTCGACGGCATGGCAACCTATCGCTAGGGTTTCTACCAACGCAGCCTGCTCATAGGTTAATCTCGGGGCGGGATGGATTTTTCGAGCTGGGAGAACGACATACTCCGTCAACCCACCGTCGCACATCACCCCAAAGGTCTGGTTGTGCTCGCAGCAATTGGTGAATCCCCGTTTACAAGCATAACACTCACCGCAGTTGAGATACGGCTCTACACAGCAACGGTCGCCGACGCTTAAATGCTCCACACCTTCACCGATCTCAGCAACCTCAACCCCCAATTCGTGACCAGGAATGCGTGGGAACGCGAAAAAGGGGAACTTGCCCAGATAGCACCCAATGTCCGTACCGCAAACACCAACACGGTGAACCCGCACGAGAGCTTCGTCCGCTCCGATGGCGGAGGGAGGAGGGATATCAAGTAATTTCCAGGTTTCTGGTTTTTCTAACTGAAGAGCTTTCATGCTAAATGCGATTTCCGGGGAAACAGAGTTTTGAAAAAGACTATTGTAGTGGAATCGAGAAATTCCCAGGGTGGGAGAGGACACGATCGAGTTGCGCTACGATAAAATGGATTCGATCCATCCCTAATTCAAGAAAGGAAAAGTACGATGACCTCTCAGCAATCGATTCCTCGTCGCAATTTCATCGCAGCAGCCAGCGCCGTCGGTGCAACCGGTTTACTGCAATCGCCAGGTATCTTCGGTGCACCAAGTCGTTCGAGTCGTGCAGAGTCCGTCATAGGGGAACTGTATGAGTCCCTTTCCGACTCGCAAAAATCCGTAGTGTGCAAGGGGTTCGGGGATACTCTACGACAAAAGGTCAATGCCAACTGGCATGTGGTCAAACCTCTTATCGGCTCTGATTTCTTCACCAAGTCTCAGCAGTCGATGGTGCATGAAATCGTCAAACAACTCGCCTCTCCGTCGGGCTACGAGACGATCAAAAAGCAAACGGAGGATGATGACGGGGGAATCGAAGCCTACAGTATGGCTTGGTTTGGAAAGCCGGGAGATTCCGAGTTCGAATGGATGCTGACCGGTCGCCATCTGACGCTTCGGGCCGATGGAAACACACAAAAGAAAGTCGTTTTCGGAGGACCGGTTGTGTATGGACACGGAGAGGAATCGGCACCAGAAGACAATATCTTTTATTTTCAAACTCAAAAAGTGAATAAGGTCTTTCAGGCTCTCAGCACGGAACAGCGCAACCAAGCGTTGATCCAAGCCACGATTCCCGGCGAGGGGAGCGTGCGCGTCGAAAAGAAAGATGCATACCCAGGAATCTCCGTTTCCGCACTCAGCAGTGACCAAGTACAACTCGTCAACGAGGCATTGACTTCGATCCTAGGAGTCTATCGCGAGGAGGACTCGAAAGAGGCTCGGGAACTGCTCGAGGAAGTAGGCGGACTCAAATCCCTTTCGTTGCAATTCTTCGCTAAAGACGATCTCAAGGCCGACGGCATTTGGGACATGTGGCGAATCGTCGGTAAAAATACATGCATCCACTTCCGAGGAGCTCCGCACGTGCACGCCTACATCCACATTCAAAACGTGTAGGCCCCTCTCCCAACGTGATGCAACACGACCGGCTGAGTTTTTTCTTATGCCAAAAGTATTTGATTCCGCACCGAAGTCAGAAATGATTTCGGTTCTGCGGAACCGAAAATCTTTTGGTAATCATCCAATAAAAAATCCTGACTGCTACCTCGGGTTCGCGAGCTTGCGGATCCAACGGTTGACCCGACGTGGACTCACCGCTTGGAACACCAACAAGTTGTAGTATCGCCTGGGCCCAGCCAAGATCAACTGATCGAAGGTTCAAGGTGAACTTCTCGATCGTATTGCGACGTATCTCCTTAAGCCCCTTAGCAACACGATGGGTTGTGGGCCAAACACCTCTGCCTCATGCTACAGCACGCCCAACGCAGAGCTCTGGGCGTGCCACGCGTGCCACCCCGAACTAAAAAACGTCAGTGAGTGCCACACCATGCTGTTCAAAAAACAGGTGCATGAGGTTGAACAGCGTTTGGGTGACACGTCCCTGAGCAACGCTACTAGGTTTAACGGCGTTTTGTCGCTGGGATTGCAAAAATACTCCAAGCGATGGGGTCTGCCGCGAACCTCAAAGCATGCGGCTGAATCATTCATCCCTATCAGCTCCTGCGCACCACCAACGTCACGAAAGGTTGTGTGAAATTGAAGAATCAACTTTACGTAGTCGATGCGTTCACCAATGAGCCGTTTCGCGGAAATCCAGCTGCGGTGATGATCTCCGATTCACCCCCGAACGAGGATTGGATGAAGTCTGTAAGCCGGGAGATGAACCTGGCTGAGACAGCCTTCCTGTACCCCATCGAGGGTGGGTACTCCCTTCGTTGGTTAACGCCGACAATCGAGGTGGATCTATGCGGGCACGCGACATTGGCTAGCGCCTATGTACTCTGGCACCTCGGGCGATTAGAGCCGAATGAATCGGCCCGTTTCTCGACACGCAGCGGTTGGCTCACGTGCAGACAATCCGAGGGTTGGATCGAGATGGACTTTCCCTCTCTGGTTCCTCAAGCATTGGATGCCATCGGAAAGATCCAAGAGGCTTTATCCATCCCCATTCGATACGCTGGCTATACCGGAATGGATTACTTGGTCGAGGTCGACGAAGAACAAACGTTGACCACATTCCGCCCGGATCATCAACGTATTGCGACTCTACCGGTACGCGGCTGTATTCTTACCAGCCGATCGAACGATCCAAGGTACGATTTTGTGTCGAGATTCTTCGCGCCGGCGGCTGGAGTACCCGAGGATCCAGTAACCGGCTCTGCACACTGTGCCCTCGCACCGTATTGGAGCAACCAAATCCAAAAGACCGAGTTGGTCGGATTTCAAGCCAGTGCGAGAGGTGGTGTCGTACGGGTTCGCTGCCATGAAGATCGAGTTCTACTTCTCGGACAGGCTGTACTGATGAGTCAGGTTGATCTGTTCCATTGAGGGTCCGGACGATCATTCTCGAAATGCGAGGGATGCACTTGCAATTGCATTCCTGGCACTCGTGCTTTGTGCCAACTAAGAATTAGGGTTACGAAAAATTACCCGGAACGCGTGAGCGTCCGGTTTTCCCAACGCGAACCAGCGGCGTTCACGCCTATCCGCTCGTACGCTTTCCCCTGAGCTTGCCTCAGGGGAGGCAGCAACTGACAGCTACCCAGCGCCAAGGAAGCAGCGCCAAGCAAGTACCAGGCACAAAGCGAAGCGACCGAATCAAGAGTCTTGAACGCACCAAAACATAGCTGGAATGTCGCAAACCCAAGCGAGCAGAGCAGATCCTCGCACTTGTGGGCCAGGGTTTACAATTCGCGGCACAAGCGCACTACGGCGAATCCTAAAATGAAAATGTAACGATGTACCAGGTATTAAGCTCGAATTGCTGGACATTCACAAAAGAAGCTCATGGGACTGCGAGAAAACTCAGGGCCAACGATCGATCGTTTGCATCAATCGATCCGCGTTGATAAATACTTCTGCCTGCCAGCCTCGAGATTGAGCGGCAGCAACATTGTCGTGCCGGTCGTCGGTGAAGAACAGGTCGCTCCCTCGATAACCCGATTTCTCCTCCGCGAGCAGATAGATTCCGTGATCAGGCTTCATGCTCTTGGCCTCGTAGGAAAGGATGACCGGTGTAAACCATTCGATGACTTGTGGATAACGTAACTCCAGGATCCATTGCCAGTGAGCTTCGCAGGTATTGGAGAGCAACCCCATCGGTATCCCGAGTTTTCGGACACGCTCGAGAACAGGAAGAATATGGCTGTTGGCTATGAACATATCCGCAGCGGCTTCCAACATCGATTTCGTATCCAACGGTTTTCCGAGTTGCTGACCGATGGCCGTTACAAATTGCTCGCTGGTCAAATGGCCTGTCTCGTATTGAATCTGAAGATCCGATTCCATGACCGCAGATCGCATCTCGCGCGGACTCACCTGCGCGATCTTCGCCATGTTACGAAATGCCAAGTCATGATCGAAGTACAGTAATACATTTCCCAGATCGAAGTAAACAAACTTGGGTTTCATAAAATCGAGTTAGTCGCCTGACACAAGTGGGGAAGACTCCTGTCGATCGGAGTGCCTACTGCCAGTATTCGAACTTAGGATTTATGAAAAGTCGAGGGCCTTCGAGTCGCTACGACTTGGTTCCCGACCGACCATACTATGAAAATAATCGAGCGGTTCGGGCATTTTCCCCAGAGTATTCCGCAATGGAATATCAGCACACCCCCACGGGTCTTTTGTTGTCTGGCTGTTCAACTGCGGAGTAAGGAATTGGTTATTGCATTAACACCCTATGCAATTGGCGCACGACGTTAAAGAACCAGTCAAATCCCTGGCAGGAATACGATTGGGAAATCAAGACTAGCGAAGAGACGCAAACAGCGGATTGCATGCACAGCGTAGACTGCCACCAGCCCTAAATACGGACGCGGCCGAACCCTCTGCGATCGCTCAGACGGTGGCGTTTAGCGAATATCTTGGCAAACGAAATCGGATCGCTTTAACAATCCGAAGGACCAGCAAGAAACAGAAGTATGTCGAAAAACTATCTCGATCCGCGACCGCTCAGGAGCATATCGGTCACAAAACGAAGGTCCGCGTGAAAGCGGACCTTCGGCAGAAAAAATCGAGCTTCTTCCGGCTGCAGAACTACTTGAGTTCTACCGTAGCGCCAGCCTCGGTAAGCTCAGCCTTAACCTTCTCAGCGTCTTCCTTGGAGACTTGCTCCTTGATCTTCGCTGGAACACCTTCTACGAGCTTCTTGGCATCCATGAGCGAGAGACCCGTGAGGTTCTTCACTACCTTGACAACATCGAGCTTCTTATCGCCGAACGAAGTCATGACAACATCGAACTCGGTTTGAACGGCGGCAGCCGCAGCGGCCCCGCCACCACCATCAGCTGGGGCAGCCATGACGACAGCGCCGCCAGCCGCAGCTTCGATACCATGCACCTCTTTAAGATAATCACTCAACTCCTTGGCTTGCTTGAGCGTCAGGCCGACGATCTTCTCGCCTAGGGTCTTGATTTCTTCCGCGAAAGCGGTTGCTGACTCGGACATAATTCACTAATCCTCAATTTGGAAAGAACTAACTAACAAACTCACCGGCGAGAAATGGAACCGGCTGTGTAACAACGTTTTGTTTTGCATGCGATTCCGTAGGACCGCCTGCGTGACTCTTTACTTAGGATCCTTCTTGGTTCTCGATCATCTTCTTGACCTGACCCGCGATCTTGCGAGCGGGGCCGACCAGTTGACCCGAGAGGTTTGCACCAGGCGAGAGGATCTGACCAACCAGCAAGGAGATCTGCTCCTGACGGCTAGGCCACTTGCTGACCTTCTTCACTTGGTCCGCCGTGAGAGCTTCGCCATCCATAACCCCAGCTTTAATTTCCAACTTGGGAAATTCGCCGGAGTCCACCAGTTTTGTAACCGTTTTGCAGAGGGAGACAAAGTCCTCAGACCCCCAAATGACCGCCACACTTCCGGACAAATTGTCGAACGCCGGACGCAGGGAGGTGCCGTTTGTGGCTCGGGCAGCAAGCGTTCGCTTGACCACCATAACCCCGATACCTTTATCGCGGAGGTTTTTGCGGATGTTGTAATTCTCGTCGCCTGACATACCTACGATGTTGCCGACGATCGCATCGTTGACCCCTTGCAAGCGGTTCGAAATATCTCTGGCAACAAGCCGTTTGACTACCTTACTCATGGCACCCTTTCTTACGCAGAAACGCGAATGCTAGGAGACATCGTCGCACAAATCGCGATCGACTTGATGTACGTTCCCTTGACCGTATTAGGTTTCAAAGACTGAACGTAGGAAATGAACGCCGACAAGTTGTCCGCCAGTTTTCCAGCGTCGAAGCTCATCTTTCCGACGACAGCATGCACATTAGCACCTTTGTCATTTCGGAACTCAACTTTACCTGCCTTGTATTCTTTGACCACACGGGCGACATCGGTCGTAACCGTACCAGCCCGCGGGGATGGCATCAGACCTCGAGGACCCAAAACCTTTCCCAAGGGACCGACCATACCCATCATGTCGGGAGTCGCGATGCACACATCGAAATCGAGCCACCCATCCTTGATCCGTTTCGATAGATCATCGGCTCCCACGGCATCCGCACCAGCTTCTTCGGCCACCTTGGCCAGATCGCCCTTCGCGAACACCACCACTCTCTGTACCTTTCCTATCCCATGGGGCAGCACCACAGAACCTCGAACGATCTGATCTGCTTGCGCAGGATCGATTCCCAGGTTCATATGGACCTCTACCGTTTGGTCGAACTTTCGACCTCCGAACTGTTTCAATAATTCGACAGCTTGCTGCAAAGGAAGCGGGTTCTTTCCCGGCGTCTTCGCAAGCATCGCTTTCATCGCTTTGGTTGGCTTCACCATTATCCTGCTTGCTCCTCTGCTTAACCTACGATTTCAATACCCATACTGCGGGCGGTGCCCTCGATCATGCGGCGAGCATGTTCGAGATCCCGAGCGTTCAAGTCAGCCATCTTCTTTTTACAGATATCCTCAACTTGCGCTTTTGTAACTTTCCCAACTTTCGTTTTGTGGGGTTCGCCCGAACCACTGGCAACACCTGCAGCCATCTTCAGCAATGCCGATGCTGGAGGGCTTTTAGTGATAAACTCAAAGCTTCGATCGGAGTAGACGGTAACAACAACCGGAATCGGGGTTCCATTGAACTCGCGAGTCCGCTCGTTGAACTGGGATACGAACTGCCCGAGGTTAATACCGAACTTACCGAGCGAGGTACCGACAGGCGGCGCTGGCGTGGCTTTTCCACCCGGCACCTGAAACGCCGCTTTCCCGACGACTTGCTTGGCCATTTATTGATTATCCTGTGAACGAATCAATCTCATATGAATGTCTTGAGGCACGCCTCAACCCTACCCAAACTACCCTCGAAAGACAGTGGAAGCCCTTCGAATTGGAGGACTCTCCGACTGCACACCACGTATGCCTGCGAATCGCCCTGCCGCAGAACCAATCTACAACGATTCAATCTGCCAGTGATCCAAAACGACCGGAGTGCTGCGACCAAAGATGTTAATGATCACTGTCACACGCCCATTCGCTTCGTCGATACGGTCGACGTCCCCTTCGAGACTCTGGAAGTTACCCTCCTTCACTCGAACCCGATCGCCAGGCCTGAACGGAATCGCCGTCTTCGGGATATGCTCTTCGTCAGCATCCGGATAGGCTAACTTCAGGATTCGCTCGACATCCGCATCGCTCATCGGCGTAGGCTTGCCGTACGTACCCGTGAAATCCCCAACACCGGTTGTCTCTCGAACGAGAAACCAAGTGTCGTCATTGATGACCATTCGGATCACCAAGTAACCTGGGTATAGCTTTTTCTTGACAACGCGGCGCTTACCGGCTCGCGTAAACTCCACGACATCTTCGGTCGGGACAAGAATGTCACCGAACAACGACTGCAGATTGGAAAGACGGATTCGCTTTTCCAATGCTTCGCGAATGGTATCTTCGCGGTTGAACTGAACCTTCAAAATGTACCAGCGCATTTCGCCAGCGCTGGAGGACTCAGTTGTTGGGGATGTGGAATCGTTCACTCGAAAACCTTGCGCCAGTACTGACGAATGAACGAACACCAAAATCGATCGACGATTTGATACCGCTCAATCTCCTGGCTGATTGCAGCGATTCATCGAAACGAATCGCTGCATGCCAAATAACGCTTTCGACAGTTTCTTCTCATGCGATCAGAAATCCGTCGAGAACTGTTTAACTCACTCGTAACCAGTCAAAAATCGCCTGCCAGATCAAATCGTAGCAAAACAACAACATGGCCATGAATGCCATAGTGAATATAACGACGAGCGATGCTCTGTAAAGCTCATTTTTCGTCGGCCAAGACACCTTGGTCATCTCGGCTTCTACGCTGATTAGAAAATCGGCAAACTTCGGCCAATTCACCAATCGATACCCGACCCACATGCCGACCGCTGCCAATGCCAGCGGAATCCCAGCAATCAGGTAGGGACCGTAGGTTTGACCTCGCCAACCCTCAATCAACCCTGCGCGGAACGCATCGTACAATTGCCAACAACCCAACCAAACCGTCAGCCAGATCGCCAAGCAGGTCAGCTGCCTCACGATTCGACCTTGCCGGCCCTTGTAGATCGATCCTGCAAACAATTCAGTCAATAACGACCGAGAGGATGAGGAATCTTCGGTAATTGTTGCCATGGTTACCTAAAATGAAGTAAAAGGACTGTGGAAATCCAGGCTCCCAGCCTATATCCAATCTCATGGATCGGTCGTCCACGTCAGCAGGGGCGGCAGGAATCGAACCCGCAACCCCCGGTTTTGGAAACCGGTGCTCTGCCAATTGAGCTACACCCCTAACGCCAACCTGCCGCTACGATGTGCGGCAGGCATGGTTCACAGATTTCTGGATTGCCGTTAACTTCGATCGAGCCTAGACGGTCGACCGACAAAACTCAAGCATTACTCGATAATCTTTGTTACGACACCCGAACCAACCGTTTTGCCACCTTCGCGAATCGCGAAACGAACGCCATCGTCGATGGCGACCGTCTTTTGCAGCTCCACCGTCAGCTTGACATTGTCACCAGGCATGCACATTTCTGCGTCGACCAAATTGGCCGTGCCGGTAACGTCTGTCGTGCGGAAGTAGAACTGAGGACGATATCCAGAGAAGAATGGGGTGTGTCGCCCGCCTTCGTCTTTGCTCAAGCAATACACTTCGGCTTCGAACTTCTTGTGAGGGGTGATCGAATTCGGCTTGGCCAGAACCTGACCTCGCTCGATATCCTCACGCTTGACACCTCGGAGCAAGCAACCGACGTTATCGCCAGCCTTCCCTTCCTTCATTTCCTTTCGGAACTGCTCAACGCCGGTAACCGTTGTCTTCTTCTTTTCTTCCATCAAGCCGATGATTTCAACTTCTTCACCGACTTTGATCATGCCACGCTCGATCCGACCGGTCGCAACCGTTCCACGACCTTCAATCGAGAAGACGTCTTCGACGGCCATCAAGAACGGCTTGTCTTCTTCGCGAGTCGGTTGAGGAATGAAGCTATCGATCGCAGCGATCAAATCCGAGATGCACTTCGACGCGACCGGATCTGCTGGTTTGTCGTAGGCTGCCTTGGCATTGCCACGAATGATTGGGGTTTCTTCCCCTGGGAATCCGTACTTGCTCAAGAGCTCACGGATTTCCAATTCGACCAACTCCAACAGCTCTTCGTCGTCGACCAAGTCGCACTTGTTCAAAAACACGACGATCGCTGGCACGTCGACCTGACGAGCCAAGAGGACGTGCTCCTTGGTTTGCGGCATGGGCCCATCCGCAGCAGACACCACGAGAATGGCACCGTCCATTTGGGCCGCTCCGGTGATCATGTTCTTGATAAAGTCCGCGTGACCCGGACAGTCGATGTGCGCGTAGTGTCGATTCTCCGATTCATATTCGACGTGCGATGCAGCGATCGTAACCGTCTTCGTAGCGTCGCGCACGGTACCGCCCTTGGCGATATCCGCATACGACTTTGCCTGTGCTAGTCCCTTGGCTGCCTGGACTGCCAACAACGCACCGGTCGTTGTCGTCTTACCATGGTCGATGTGACCGATCGTTCCTACGTTGCAGTGGGGTTTTGTACGCTCAAATTGCTCTTTGGCCATTATTAACTCACAACACCTAAACAAATAAAAAACTCGAACACTGCGCCGTGGGGCATCGCCCATCCGTGTTGCGAATTGCAGGTCTGACCCGGCAATTCGTTGGAAGCCTGCTCGCTCGAGCAAACTCAACGCAACAATTTCGTTGACAACCACTCCGTCGAAAGATCTGTTGGCGACCGTTCCTTGTCGCGACCGCCACCAGACCGTTCATTGAATATATCGACTTCAATAAACTAGGCCAGTGTCGACAGAGCTGCTGATGGGGCTTGAACCCATGACCTCTTCCTTACCAAGGAAGTGCTCTACCACTGAGCTACAGC
>JBBAXA010000013.1:55177-90153 GCA_040396935.1 Pirellula sp. | reverse complement strand
GAGTTGCGGGAGCCGGATTTGAACCGACGACCTCGAGGTTATGAGCCTCGCGAGCTACCGGGCTGCTCCATCCCGCGAGTCAAATAATAGGGATCCCCGATCCTACGTCTACCCCAATTCAAGATTCCCTCCCGTTCGAAAGCCCGCACCAACCATTTAACCATCACAATCGCCTTTGAGATCACGATAAAATCTCCCAGCATCGACAGGCACCCTGACGAAATACCATGGAATGCCCTCCCACCCCACAGGGAATCGTCTAGACTTACGCGTAGGTAGGAATGTGTTGATGATTTCACCCATTTTTTTAGGTCGAGGAGTTTGGTGTGCGGCAAGCGTTGATCAGCGATATTCATGGCAACTTGGAAGCTCTCCAAGCTGTCCTCGCTGACATTGCTGCTCAGAGAATTGACGAAATACTGTGCCTGGGGGATATCGTCGGCTACGGCCCCAATCCCTGCGAGTGTCTCGACATCGTCATGAAAAAGTCTGTCGTCACCATCATGGGAAACCATGACCAGGCAGCGCTGTTCGATCCCGATGGCTTCAATCCGGTCGCGCTCCGAGCCATTTACTGGACCAGGGACCGACTGGACTCGGGCTCCGCTCCAGTCGTCAATCGACGCTGGGATTACTTGAGCGAACTGCCGAAGTTGCATTTGCAAGACAAGGTAATGTACGTCCACGGCTCGCCTCGCGATCCCACCAACGAGTACGTATTTCCTGAGTTCATCTACGACAAAACAAAGATGGAGAATATCTTTAGCCGAGTGACTCAGTACTGTTTCCAAGGCCACACCCACATGCCAGGTGTGTTCACTCCAGACCTGGAATTCATCAAGCCCTCGCAGTGCGACCACGTTTTCCCTTTAGGAAAAGAAAAGCTCATGATCAACGTGGGGAGTGTTGGCCAACCCCGCGACGAAGACAATCGCGCTTGCTATGCTATCCTGGACCTCGACGCCAAACGTGTTTTTTTCCGGCGAATTGAATACGATTATGAGGTCACCATCAAAAAGATCTATGCAGTCTCAGAACTCGATCGGATGCTCGGTGACCGCCTAAGAACTGGTAGGTAGCAAGTTGTTTGTTTTCGATTCTGTGCCTCGAAGGGCGGGGTGAAGTGCGAACTGCAATCGTCAGCGATATTCATGGCAATCTAGAAGCATTGCAAGCAGTGCTGGCAGATATCCAGTCCCAACAATGCGAACGGATCATCTGCCTGGGAGATATCGTCGGATACGGCCCGAACCCCTGCGAATGCCTCGACATTATCGCGAATGTGGATGCATGCGTGCTGGGAAACCACGATTACGGCGCTCTCATCGACCCCGAAGGATTTAGTGCCGCTGCCGAACAAGCAATTTTCTGGACGCGCAAGCAACTTGAGAATCCATCCACAGAGGGAGCGTCGAAGAAACGACTGGAGTTCCTGGCCAGACTGCCCAGAACTATCTCGGAAGGGAACGTGCTCTACGTTCACGGATCCGTCAGAAACCCGCTAAACGAATATGTGTTCCCCGAAGATGTCTTCAACCGAAGAAAGATGGAGAAGCTGTTCTCGATGATGCAGGGATATACCTTTCAAGGACATACGCATGCTCCCGGCATTTTCACCATCAACATGCAGTTCCAGAGGCCAGAGGATTTCGATTATCGTGCGGTCCTACCCGCAGAAAAAGCGATGATCAATGTTGGAAGCGTCGGCCAACCGAGAGACGGCGATTGGCGAAGCTGCTACCTGATCCTCGACGGTGATCGAATCGAGTTTCGTCGAATCGAGTACGACATCCACTCGACAGTAGAAAAGATCTTTGCAATCCCCGAGCTCGATAACTTTCTCGGCGAACGACTTCGAGAAGGGCGTTAACACGTCAAACCACTTGAGGAGAACTCAAACGTCTTTGCGTGAGCTAATCTCCCGCCACGAATGGGAAGTTCGGACTCAGATGAGGTGGCAAACGGACCAGAAATCTAGCTATTCTTTTTGCAAATCGGGTAGTGAATTAGGGGGCCGTTCCAGTGCTTCATGTTTGTCTTCCCACGACGAAACCAAGCAACGAAACAACCATGTACGGCAAATCTGCGACAACCATTTTTCTCGCAGAAGAGCAGGCAATTGCCAGGTACGAATGGGCCGTACGCCTTCCACTGAGCCTGCTTCAGGGGAAGGCAACAACTGACATCTACATCCTGGATTCGCGAATCGTAGCTACCAATCTTTGACCATCCAGGCATGAAGCCAGCGGATGCCTGATGCAGGTGCGAAGAGAGATATTCTTTCGCTCCGATGGTAGCAGCCAATCTGGTCGTACGCCTTCCCCTGCAAGGCTATCCACAAAGAACTACCTTCTCCCACGCCATGCCAGCTACCGACCGACAGCAGCGAAAGGCGAATGCTAGGGATAAGCTGAACCTAACGCTCAGCTCCGAGACTATGGTAGTGCTCGAGCTGACGATCCGCAGCCTGGATCAACCGCGCGACCCTCAAATCGAATTCGTCTATGGGCTTGCTAACTGGCGACTCCGGCGAAGCCTGAAACACAAAGCCGCAAGCATGGCAACTGACATGCTTCCCCAACAACCCGATCGAGATTTGCACAGGTTTGCTACAAGAAGGACAAGATCGAATAAATCGAATTGACCGTGGCATGGAATCCATCTCCAGATTCACGAGTGTTGCAGCCCCTAATTATTGCGCTTAAAACTTCGCTGTCAACACAGAAAGAGATTATTCACGCCAATAATGGTCTCTTTGTCTTTTTAAAACCTGACGATTGCTAGCCCTATGATCAGGGTTGTTCGTCCCACAAAGGTCGTCCTGCCACTCGGGTTGCTGGCCGTCGCATTCGGGCTTGGTTGAAAAGGGAAATAGACGTTTTGCAATGCCGAAGCCCAAAATCCATGCGCAACCCGGGTTGCTGATCCCACACCGGCCGGAGGCCATCAGTGCACACCAAAAAAAGAGGTCCCGATGGGGACCTCTCATACACTCGATTGGAAGGCGGTCGCTTCTAGCGGAATTACTGGAACGATTTCCCGCAACCGCACGATTTCACCGAGTTTGGGTTCTCGAATGTAAACCCCTGGCGCTCCAGGCTCTTGTGGTATCCCAGGGTCGCCCCGTCGAGCAGCAATGCACTTTTCTTGTCGACAACGTAATTGACCCCGAACTGCTCGTACCGAGTGTCCTTTTCCTCGTCAAAATTGTCGTCGAATTGGAGCGAGTACATGAATCCTGCACATCCTCCTCCCGTAACGCCCACGCGTACGAACGTTTCTGGACCGAAACTTGCCTCGGCGTGAGCTTTCTTCAACTCTCCAGCGGCAACCTCCGACAAATTGAATGACATGTAACCCTCACATCAAAACAAGAACTTAAATCTATAAAATCGCTCGAAGATCAAGCGATTAAAGGCTCGAAACTTCTCTCATAGTATGCTGCTCGGACCTCAATCGGCAAGTCAAATTTGACTTTCGCAGTCGAACGATTCCTGTTATTCTACGACTCCGGTCGAGAAGGGTACTGATTTTGCACCGTTGCAGATCAAAAGGTTTCCGATTCGGAGTCGTTTTCAGCCCCTCAAACCGGAAATTTGCGAACCTTCAGGGATCTATATCATGGTCAAACCACACCGAAAATTGAAAAAAGCCAATCACGGCCAGCGTGCAGCGAACAGCAAAGCCAGGAAAGCAAAGCGTCGGAAAGTCCGTACCTAGGGAAACTGGCAAACTCTAGCCGAATAGTCTTGCAAAAAGGACTCCCGCCTCTTGGTTGCCAAAGAATTCATCGTCGATCCAGACACCATCGATTTCAGTCAGGTAACTGCGGATATCGAGGAGATCCGGAAATACAATCCGCAGCGCTTCGAAATGGAGCAATTGACGGCCATTGTGTATGAGGATCCCGTCAAGTACGCCTGTGTTGGATACAAGGACCTGACCGACAGGGAGTTTTGGGTCAGGGGTCACATGCCCGGGATGCCTCTGATGCCAGGTGTGGTCATGCTCGAGGCCGTCGCACAGGTATGTTGCTATTGCTCCCACAAATACAAATTGCTCGGTGACACGATGGTCGGGTTTGGTGGACTCGAGGAGGTTCGGTTTCGAGATCCCGTTCTCCCCGGCTCGCGCCTGATCGTTATGTGCGAGCTTCTGAAGGTTCGAAAGCCTCGATTGATCGTCTGTCGGTTTCAAGGTGTCGTGGAGCGAAATATCGTCGTTGAGGGAATCTTGAAGGGGATTCCTATCCCGGTGGAATATCTCAAGGGATTGCAATCGACTACGGTTGCCTGACTCCCCCAGCCTACGCATTCTTCGCTGTAGGAAAATTCCTTCAAATCGGCACAGCATTGTGACGATAACTTGATTGGTAGATCGCCGATTTCGAACCACCAATCCAACACAATGCTCTCCTTCCACCGCAACGCATGGCTCCATCGCTGGCATTCCGTCCAGCAACGCTCGGATGAGACCGTTGCCCCCCTCACTCTTTGCTTTGGCATCTCTGCATGGAGTTGCTGGTGGATTACCTGCTGTTGTTTGAGCCTGTCAGCCGCCGGCTGCGTGACCCTCCGACAGCCCAGGAGCACGAACAATGCGCAACGCCATCTTGCGTGCGACTCTTCGGGAGTTCATTCAGCAACGACGGAATGTTGGGAAATGCAGTCCGAGCTTGATTCGAATAGTTGGATCGAACCTTTACGGCCGAGGAACCTGATTCCTCCCCCACTCCAGGCGATTGGATGCCAGATTCGAGAGAGATGCACCGAGCTCGGTGATCTACCCATGGCTATGAAAGCGAAATGGAGTTTTTGGCTGGAAGAGAAGCGAAAAGCGGCGAACCCTCCTCCATGGCCACGATTTCATCCGTTGCCGACACGCCCAGTATTCTCGGGAAAAGAAGATTCGATTCCCCATCCGGAGAGTTACGGCCAGCTACCCTACTAGTCGAGCAGCAGATCAAAACGTACCGGGCAGCTCGCCCTGCTGAACCACTGATGGTAGTAGCGGCAGTGCACGAGCAGGTGTCGTTGAAGGTTCATTCCTGCCCCCGACCTCTGTGTCTGACTCGAGCGCGATTCCTCGCTGTTTTTTGGCAGCAGCTCGGCTGTTGGAATTATGGATCCATTTTCAAAAAGTCCGCGACGGCAGATTTCCAACTCCGATCGCTTGACTACGTGTCCACCGAGACATCCTGGCTAACCATAGATTGCTACGATCCGTTTGTCTAAAATGGAGCGGCGGGGCTTTGGAGATATTCATTCTTGCGACGAGGTCGACCTCGCCTCGCATGGGTCACGAGATGTAAAATTCGGGATTAGCTCCTCGTTTTCCTGGGTTCCGGACGTATCCCCAGCCATCACTCTGTTAAACACTATGGGACTTCCGAACATTCTCTGGATTGATGGTGTCGGTGGATATGCTCTTTGCTCCTCGCAGGAGGTGAGCATTGGCCAATCGTGTCCTGGTGCGACAGCCGATTTGAAGATCACGGGCGAACTCGGACGCATGGCGGCCTCCATTCGACGCGTGGGAGAAGACCATATCCTGCGAGCCCACGGTCCCTGCACGATTTCGGATAAACCCGTCGACGTTCCTACAGTCCTACCGAATCGAGCCAAAATCTGCCTCGGAAAGGTCGAACTCAAGTACCATCGGCCGATCGGATTGAGTTCGACGGCGGTTCTCGAATTGCAAGGGAACCAACGTTGGCAGCCCCTTCTTTCAGCGGCGCTCCTTTTGGGAGAATCCTTTTTATTAGGACCTGATTCGAGTTGCCACATCGTCTATCCCGGGTGGTCGGCGAGAACCGCTATTTTCCGGCAGGGAGACGGTTGGTTTGTGCGTTTTTCCAAAGACGCCCAAATCGAGGTGAATGGAGCTCCCAGGAGCGCCCCATTTCCGCTCATTGCGGGCCAAAAGATTCGAGGCAACGAAATTTCAATGATTATGGAATAAATTGTCCAAGCATCGGCGCCTCGGAACGAAAGCTTTCTTACGTTGAATTGCAAGCCTGATGCAGATAAATGCCAGGGAATCCGGACAACCATGGGACGCAAGTGCGATGTTCACCCTGCTCAAACACCCCAAGAATCATCGAAAAACTCGATCTCCTAGAAATCCAACTTTAGACTTTCGACCCAATGATCAGCAAAATGTCGGTGCTTCGATGAAGTTTCAATACGGCAATGGGGACAAGCCACTAGACGGTTATGTCATCAAGCGAGGGGTCGGTTCCGGCGGCTTTGGGGAGGTCTATTTTGCAGAGAGCGAATCCGGCAAAGAGGTCGCTCTGAAGCGAATCCAAAAGAATTTAGAGGTCGAGGTCCGTGGCGTTCGCCACTGTCTAAATCTCCGCCACCCCAATCTGGTCGGCATTTTCGATATTAAATTTGACAAGGATGAGCAGGGCTGGATTGTTATGGAATTCATCGCAGGTGAATCCCTGCGTGATCGAATCGATCGACATTCGGAGTCCATCGATACGCAGGAGACGATCGCGCTCTTCGCGCAGTTAGCTGCCGGCGTAGCGTATCTGCACGATCAAGGAATCGTTCATCGAGATTTAAAGCCTGCGAACGTGTTCATCGATAACGGTCTGGTCAAAATTGGAGACTATGGTCTCAGCAAATACATCAGTGCATCGAGACGAGGTGGCCAGACCGAGAGCGTGGGAACGTTTCACTACATGGCACCTGAAATAGGCAAGGGGCAATACGGAAAGGAAATCGATATCTACTCGCTAGGTGTCATCCTTTATGAAATGCTAACCGGTGCCGTTCCGTTCGATGGAGAGAGCAGCCAAGAGATCATTCTCAAGCACCTGACTGCAGAACCGGATGTCAGCATCCTTCCCCAACCCTACGCCGACTCGATTCTCAAGGCGCTTTCGAAAAACGCATCGGATCGATTTCGAGATTGCCGAGAGTTCCTCCATTCGATCGGATGGGAATTGGATCGGAGTGGAATGGCTACTCCGTCCTCGAAGGCAGCTGCTGCCCCCAGCATCCCACCCGTCCTAAAGCCTTTGGCGGGTAGCCCACCGACCGCTCTGGGACAAAAAATAGGGAACAATTATCCGACGATGTCGGCCAAGCCCACCGCCAATCGAGTTTTTGGGAGCCCGAATGCCGCAGCCTCTCCTGGAGATGTTTATGAGGAACCCGTAGCGCGTGCGTTTCAGCAAGCCTATTTGGACTTGCAGAACTGCTACCGGAGACTTCCCCCAGGTATGCAGGGCGCAGTCATTATCGCTACCGTCATCTCCTTGATCCTGTTTGGAAGTGCGATCGCGCCGATCGCGTTCATGGGACTATCTGTCTACGCGGTTTACTACGCGATGTGGTACATGCTGGGAGGCCCGAAGAAAGCCGGGAACGTAACGAGATCTCCAATGCTGCCGATCGCAGCCACTCCGCCTGCTGCAGGAGTCAACCAGTCGAAACCTATTCAAAAAGCGACTCCGAGACATAGGGTATCGACTTCGTCCCCGATACCCTATCGCGTGCGACTTCGTAATTGGCAGCAGGAGCAACGGGAGCTTCTCAAGGGAAGAGGTATCTGGTCCCAGTTTTACGCTCGGACCTACTCGTGGACTTTTTCGGGGATGGTTATCGCAGTCTTGGCCTTAGGAAGTGGACTTCTGGCCCAATCGCGATTCGAGGGAGATGCTTCCCATTGGATCGGTGGGATCGCATGGACATCGACCATGGCACTGTTAACTAGCTGGACCATCCTCTTTTTCACGCGGCGATGGGAGACAAAGGACGAAGATTCGATCGTGTATCGATTCGTTCTTATGACAGCAGGAGTGGGGCTCGGATTGGCTAGCTACAGTATCGCTGATTATCTGTCTGTCCCCTGGCACCAGATCAGTTCACGCGATTGGGGTACCATTGACATTCGCACACCCGAGCTCGATATAGGCTCGCTCAATCGTGCATGGAAAGGCTTCTATGACTCGATGGGATCGCCTCTACTTCCAGCCCATATCGCTTACTTCGCTTCCACCCTGTGGATCGTTCGTTGGTGGCGTCAAGCAGACGTTCTTCGTAAGAACCGATTCAGTTTTTGGGCGGTCGCGTGGAGTGTCGCGATGGCGGCGTTGGTTCAGGGAATATTTGACTTCCCAACACCATGGTGTTTAATCATGGCGGCGACCACCTCGATTGCCATTCAGATGGCTTCTCCCTGGAAGAGTTATCACGAGAGCAACCGATACGCTTAGATGTTCGATTGCTGGAACTGTCGTAAAGTCATCCGTCAAACCGCTATCTAGGAAGTCACGAATCATGAAGTCGACCATTCTAGTGATCACGGCCTTTGGATTTGTATTTCAAGTCATCGTGACGCCCCCCCAGGAATCGAAAGTGCTGCCTGAGGCCGTCGTTGTTGAGACGAATTCTACATCCTCCTCCGGCGCTCCCACCGTTTCGGAATTGGAATCCGAATCCGTGACAACCACCGCGTCGACTCCTAAATCAGTAACTCCTCCATCGAACGTCGAGCCTCCATCCAAGTCTGACGATTTGGAGTCCCATCGCTTGGAGCATGTACCCAACGACGATGCACCCGATTGGGTCCGTCGAGAAGCCGAGTTGGATGGAGAGCACGTGTTTACGATCTGGACCACCGAGTCACCCGAACTGCAGCGATGCCGCGAGGAATTCGATGCGATCCTCCTACCCCAGGTTCAAAAGCATTTGGATGAAAAAGTCCTGCGTCATGTCCAAGCGAAAAATCTTCCCGAACTGACTAAGGAATATGTGGAGAAGTATTGGCTCGTCGACGGAAAAGAATTCGACGATGTGTCGGAACGCCCCACGGGCGAACACCACCGATTGTGGAAACAAATCCATATCACCCAATCTCAACTCGAAAAGGTTCGCGACTGGGAAAATCGAATCGTCGTGAGTCAGCGTACCAAACACGTAGGATTTGCTGGAGCTGCCACCCTGGCCGGAATGACGCTCCTCTCCGGAATGATTGGCCTATTGGCAAGACGCGAACAGGCTAAACTCAAGGGATGAACGATCAGCAGCTGAACCCGGAAAAAATCCTAGTGGACCGCATTCGTCGCGGCGATTCGGATTCGTGGCAACAGCTAATCGATCGGTACGAAGGTCGGCTGCTGGCCTTCGTTTCAGCTCGGCTGGTCGATCGCTCTCATGCGGAAGACATTGTTCAGGACACATTCGTCGGCTTCTTGAACAGCCTGCCTAATTTCGATTGCGAACGACCTCTAGAAGGGTATCTTTTTTCTATTGCTGCCTACAAGCTGACAGACCATTTACGCCGTTTGGTACGACGACCCACGACTGCGTTTGCAAATTCCGATGAATCCAGCGACGGCGCTCAACATGCACCCGCTCCGTTTCGCGCGGTGAGCAGTATAGCCAGGTCTGTCGAGAGACGCGACGCAGAAGAAATCGCGTTGGTTTCGGCATTGCAGGAGCAAATAAGCAAATGGAAATCAAAGGAGGATTGGCAGAAATTGAAATGCATCGAGCTATTGTTTGTGGCGGGGATTGGCAATAAAGAAATTGCTGAAAGATTGGATATCACCGAACAGCAAGTCGCCAACTACAAGTCCGATTTCGTCTTAAGAACGAAAACATTGCTGAGTCGACTTGCGAGTCGCGAGTCCTTTCCTGAACTCGGCTAAGTCCAACCGCGGCTCGTTCTACCATGTTCAAGGCGGGGAATTTGATGGCTTTGCAGCCGTGTCCCACGTTTCGAGCGCCATCAACCATAGCACCTACGGACCTGCTCTAGGACCTTTTCGAGGGGCGTCGCGGCACACACGATCTCTTTGTTTTTACTCCCCCAAATGGCGGAGGGATATTCGGTTCCACTCCCGCGTCAGTAAAATAGGAGTTCGAGCGTATCGTGTGTCGGTGGGGACAAATGGGTGGCGGTATGGATCTCGCTTCCCTGATGCTCCCGATATTTCCTGCCAACACTCCCCAGCCCAGATCGTTCTTTTTCATGAGTCTGTCCTTGCGATTCCTAGTTCTATCCCTTGCTGGCTTGACCAGTCTGCTCGGTCCCTCCGCTTCGTTTGGACAATCTGGGTCCGAAGACTTTTTTGAAACCAGGATTCGTCCTCTCCTCATCCAAAAGTGTTTTGAATGTCATGCGAGTGCCAAGCAATTCAATGGATTGCGACTGGATTCCCGGGATGCCCTGCTGAGAGGAGGGGATTCGGGTGCAGCTCTGGTACCGGGTAAGCCAGAAAAGAGCCTCGTCTATCAAGCGGTTCTTCGCCATGGTGATTTGCAGATGCCACCGGAAAACTCGTTATCGCAAAGCGAGATCGATGACTTGAGGATTTGGATTGAAAGGGGTGCGTCGTGGCCCGCCCAGAAATCTGGCGCGAGCGATTCCGTACATGGTCACGAGAAGCATTGGGCATTCCAGCCCATCGTAAGACCTGCGATTCCATCTCCCCAGCAGATCGATCGATGTGTCAATCCAATTGATTTTTTTATCCAGGATGAATTAGAAAAGCAGGGACTGAATCTCTCTGCGAGGGAGCGTCCCGATAGACTTCGACGCCGGTTGCATTACTCGTTGACGGGACTCCCCGAGGAGATCGCCCCTCGGAGCGCGGATGCGTCCCACCGATTGGAGATGGAGCTGGATTCATACGATTCCATGGTGGATCGATTGCTCAACGCACCTTCCTTCGGTCAACATCTGGCACGACTCTGGCTCGATATCGCTCGCTATTCCGACACGAAAGGATATGTCTATGCGAGGGAAGAACGTTTTTTTGTACATGCATCATCCTACCGTAACTGGATCATCGAATCGATCAACTCCGATCTTCCGTACGATCGTTTTCTGCAATTGCAAGTGGCTGCCGATCAGTACTCTCCGGACGATCCGAGGGATTGGGCGGCGATGGGTTTCTTGACTCTCGGGCGGCGCTTCCTCGGTGTGACGCACGACATCATCGATGATCGTATCGATGTTGTGACGCGAGGGACGTTGGGGCTTACCGTAGCATGTGCGCGTTGCCATGATCACAAGTACGATCCCATTCCCACGACAGACTATTATGCTCTCCATGGTGTCTTCCAAAACTCTTTGGAAAGACAAGTAGAGATTCCCGCTCCAGCGTTTGTCGATCCGCCCACGGACGAATTTCTGACGGGACTCAAAGATCGCAAAGAAAAACTAGAAAAGAAGCTTCAGGCGAGTCGGCAGGAAGCAGCCGATCGCGTAAGAGCTCGCATCGCGGACTACCTCTACGCCCAAAGCGAATTGAACAAACATCCCGAGGAAGGTTTCGATGTTTTACTACAACCCAATGATTTGATTCCGGCGTTCATTCGTCAGTGGGAACGATTCCTCGCTGGATTGAATCGAGAATCCGATCCCCTATTCAGTATCTGGTTCCGATTCGCATCGATCGACAAAGATCGATTCGATGTCGATAGCAAGAAGGTCCACACGGAGGTTTTGACCCTCTCGAACACCCATCCGAAAATCCGCGAGTCGTTCAGCACTCCCCCGTCATCGCTCAGAGAGGTCGCAGAAAGGTATGCCACCGCCCTCCAATCCGCACAACCTACCGACCAGAGTGACCCGCTCACCCAGGTACTTTATGGTACGAACTCGCCATGCGTCGTCCCGGACGAGGAGGTCGTTAATATCGAATTCTATTTCGATAGCAGTACCTGTGTGGATCTCTGGAAGCTGCAGGGGGAGGTGGATCGTTGGCGGCTCCAGCAAAAGGATAGCCCCGCGATGACCGTGAGTCTGCAGGACCGGGAGATCTCGCGTGATTCACGAGTTCTCAAGCGTGGTAATCCTGCCAACAAGGGTGAATTCGTTCGACGCCGATTTTTATCTCGATTGCAGAGCAGCCCCGACTCCTATTTCCAGTCGGGGAGCGGTCGACGGGAATTGGCTGAGGCCATAACCGATCCTCTCAATCCACTGACTGCTCGAGTCTGGGTGAACCGCATTTGGCAACACTACTTTGGAAGTGGTCTCGTGAAAACACCGAGCGACTTTGGCCTGCGGGCCGAGGGGCCGAGTCACCCGCAGCTCTTGGACTGGCTCGCGAGGGAGTTGATCGATAACGATTGGAGCAGCAAGCACATCCACCGCTTGATCGTGACCTCTGCGACATTCCAACAGTCGAGCCAACCATCGGCGCAGGAAACTCGGCCTGGAAACCTCCCCCAGCAGCTCGATCCAGAAAACAAATTATTGTGGCGCATGCCGGTCCATCGTCTGACGTTGGAAGAGTTACGAGACTCTCTCCTCCTCGCATCTCAGGAAATGGATGCGAGGTATCCGGAAAAACCGATGGATCTATTTGGCGATAAGGACACCAACCGTCGCAGGTCAATCTTCGGGTTAGTCGATCGACAGTTTTTATCCAACTCGATGCGGTTGTTTGATTTCGCAAATCCGGATTTGCACATCGCCAAACGAAGTGACACGACCATCCCGCAACAATCTCTCTTCTTGCTCAATCATCCCTTTCTCGCAAAGAGGGCAAAGTCGCTGGTTCGTCATCTATCAACCAAAGTCCCGTCCGGCGATCAGGAGGCCATTGTCGGACATCTGTATCGTTCCATTTTGACAAGACAGCCGACCGATGAGGAACTAAAGGACTCCCTGCAATTCCTGAACGACTCCGAAAGATCGCCGATGCATCCGATCTCCGAGACCTCGAGAGCTTGGAGCTACGGATTTGGAGAGGTCGATGAAGACACGAAAAAACTCAAGGAGTTCAGAGCATTGCCTTCCTTTGCTTCCGGAGCTTGGCAGGGAGGAGCAGACTATCCAGACAAGAAGCTGGGCTGGGTTCAGTTGACTGCAAGCGGTGGGCATCCTGGCAACGACTTGCAGCATGCCAGCGTGCGTCGCTGGACTGCTCCTGCGGATGGAACCATTCGGATTCGCTCGCTCGCCAAGCACGAACCGGATGCGGGAGATGGCGTTCGTATACGCATTCTTTCGTCAGCGCTCGGTGAACTCCGATCTCAAATACTCCGGTCAGGGGAATGCACGATCGACTTGGAAAATGTCCAGGTTGCCGCAGGGGACACGATCGACTTTATTGTGGATATTTACGAAGGACTCAATAGCGATCAATACCTATGGGCACCTGTCGTGTCGATGGATTCACGAGTCTGGGATGCGAATACGGATTTCAGCGGACCGACGATCGCCCCGCTGACCTCGCTAGAGCAGCTTGCCCAAATGTTGTTCCTCTCCAATGAGTTCATTTTCATCGACTAATCGAGCGAGTATCCGTGCATGATGAATCCCTTCTCGAAAACGACTCCGAATCGCCGTACGATTCTCGAGCATTCCGGTCTCGGTCTCGGCGGACTCGCTCTCTCATCGTTGCTGATGGACGATGGCCTAGCGCTAGCCGAGGTGTCGAGTAACACAGAGGCTTTGGCACCCAAGGTTCCTCACTTTCCGGGGAAAGCGAAACGGGTGGTCCAGTTCTTCCTCAACGGTGGCCCCTCGCATGTCGATACGTTCGATCCGAAACCGCAACTCTCCAAGTACGATGGCAAACCCATTCCTGCAAACCTAACCACCGAAAGAAAAACAGGGGCTGCTTTCGGATCGCCGTTTCGATTCCAGCCCTATGGGGAAAGTGGTGTCGAGGTCAGCGAGTTGTTTTCGAAAACAGCACAACACATCGACGATATCGCCGTTATAAGGTCGATGTATGCGCACGTGCCGAACCATGAACCATCCCTGATGCTGATGAATTGTGGTGATTCCGTGCAATCGAGACCGAGCGTTGGAGCTTGGGTGCTCTATGGGTTGGGTCAGGAGAATCAAAACCTACCCGGATTCATCGCCATGTGCCCTAACGGGTATCCGATCAAGGATGCGGAGAATTGGCAGTCGGGTTTTTTACCTGGCGCGTATCAGGGAACCTTTGTCGATCCCAAGTATCGGGAATTGGAACGACTGATCGAAAATATCAAGAGCCCGCATGCTTCGTTCGCAATGCAGCGCAGGCAGTTGGATCTGCTTCGACTATGGAACGAAAAACATCGACAAGAACGCATCGATCCGCGACTCGACGCCAGGATCCAATCCTTTGAGTTAGCGTTCCGTATGCAGGTCGATGCATCCGATGCCTTTGATCTATCCAAGGAGAGCCGCGCCACGTTGGATCGCTATGGCGACGGAGTTCATGGTCGACAAACACTGATCGCTCGCCGACTCCTGGAGCGTGGCGTACGCTACGTTCAATTGTGGCATGGAGCCGGTCAGCCCTGGGACAACCACAACGATATCGAAAAGAACCATCGAACTCTCGCTGCAGACATCGATCAACCTATCGCAGCGTTACTGGAGGATCTGAAGCAGCGAGGATTGTTTGAGGACACGCTGGTAGTCTGGGGAGGGGAATTCGGTCGGACACCCACCGTCGAGCTCGGCGGAAACGGCAAATCCCTTTTGGGCCGCGACCACAATCATTACGGATTTTCTGTTTGGTTAGCCGGTGGGGGTATTCGAGGTGGGACAACCTATGGAGCGACAGACGACTTCGGTTTCAAAGCGGTTGAGAATCCTACCAGCATTCACGATCTACATGCGACGATGTTGCATTTACTAGGGTTGGATCATACGAGGCTAACATTTCGCTACGCGGGTCGAGACTTCCGATTGACCGACGTACATGGCAAGGTCATTCGGGAAATACTCGCTTAGAAAAACTCCGATAGCATCGTTCTTGAATTCAATCAACAGGGAATTTCGCCTTGCCAAAAAGGGTCTGGATCGGGCAAACTAGTGGACTTGCTTTCGATTTACCCACGTTGGACGGAACGACGAATGACGAACTTGGCGCAATTGGACCCTCCCAAAGCGACCGGATTGATTGTCCATATACTCCAAGCAATCGCTCTGTTAGAAAAAAAAATCCGTCCTCAGCAATTGCTGATGGCCCGTTATTACAACTCGAACGACCTGCCTCGGCTAAAGCGAACCGATTCCAGTCTGCAGTGGGACTTTGAGCTCCAAGGAGTCTCGCCCGTTCGCGGCAATTTTAATACGAGCATTCTTTTCGAACTCGATACCCGAAATCTGGGTCTGTCTGTAGACGACCTATCGATTCGAGTGGTGAAGCAACTCAGCGCTCAATGTTCGTGCGTCGAGGAGGCAAAGCCATGCGTTCACCAAATCTATTGCTTGCATTACCTCCGAAGGCACTTGAGCCAGAGATCCACCGAAGACGCCATGCAGTGGATGGAGAGCTGCATCACGGATGGACGGCGGGCCGGTAAAAAATTCGTGGAGTCGCTCGAATATTTGAAAACTCAGGAAGTGGAGGTCGATCCAGACGAGCTACCGGAACGCGAACGATTGATGAGGATCCAGTGGCGCATCTCCTTTGCGCAGCATTCGGTTCGAATCAATCCCTATCTACAAACGATGCGCAAGCGTGGCGGATGGAACAAAGGTCGACTGGTTCGCGAATCGCTCGAGTCGATCGATGAAAATTCGTTGAACCATGCCTCGGATCGTATGCTAGTTTTACTCTTGCAAGCAGCCGAAGAGTCCTATCGAGGACAAACCCCACGGATCATTCGAGAGTGTTTCAAGCTGCTGAGCGACCACCCGAACGTGACCCTCGATGACGAATTCCAAACCCCCATTCGGATCCGCGAATGTCCGATCGAGGTTCGAGTGGAAGAGGAGTCCGACGTCTACAAGCCGAGTATCTATCAAGGGGATTTCCGGATTCTGTCTACCAAGGACGGTTCCAATTATTCGATAGGGAACATCAATAACAACGAATCGGTGATGTTTCGCTTGGATAGGGAACAGCGCTGTATTCTCGTCAGCAGCATGGATCAACGCCTCAAGCGGTTGATCGATGATTTGCAGATGGCGGAGCGTCGCGAAGCCGTTTTCGATCAACAGACGGCAGAATTGTTTGTGGATTTGGTTGCCAAAGCGGCCGACCCAACCCAAGTGCAGATCCATCTTCCAGAACGACTGGCCGGTCCAGAACAACCACTTGAACCGAAGATTGAACTACAGCTATCCCCGTTTGGCAAAGAGAGTTTGATGGTAGCGTTGAGGGTTTCCTGCGATGCCATTTCCGAGCAACCGGTACCCGGCGCCGAGCCCGATCGATTGCGGATCGCAACCTCGGCAGGACGTTTTCAATACTTGCGAGCACTCGATGAAGAAGCCCTTCGCGCTGACGAGGTCGCGGCAATCCTCGAGCTCGGGAGGCTATCGTACGAGAGCTCCTACACGTGGATCGCGGAAACTCCGGACGAAGCGCTCGATCTCTTGCAACGAATCCAGCAGTTAGGTGACGCGGCTCCTACGATTTGTTGGCCCAAGAGCCAACCGATGAAGATCATCGGGGAAATCACGCCGCAGAGGCTGCAAGTTCGTCTTACCAGCCAGCGTGATTGGTTCGGGGTCGAAGGGTTTGCAAAACTCGAAGGACTCGAGATTCCTCTGGCCGAACTGCTATCGGCCCTGCGCGGCGGACGACGATTCATTCCCCTGGGGGATGGCCAGTTTGCGATGATCTCCGAGCAGTTGCGACAACGACTCAACAGCATTCAAGATGTTTCGTTGAACGAGACCGGCATGATCAAAGTCTCGCGCGCTGCAACCGCTGTCGTCGCGGAAGCCCTCGGAACCGATATCACGTACGAAACCGATTCCTCTTGGCGGGATGCGCTAGACCGACTGAGCACCGCGAGGAACCTGCAACCGAAGGTTCCGACGACGCTCAACGCGGATTTGCGCGAATACCAGAAGTTGGGCTACGGCTGGCTCTGCCGTCTGGCGCATTGGGGAATTGGCGGATGCCTCGCCGATGACATGGGTTTGGGAAAGACGGTTCAAACACTCGGAATTTTGCTCGATCGATCCAAAAAAGGAGCGGCTTTGATCATTGCCCCGACGAGCGTCGGTTCGAACTGGCAACGGGAAACGGAACGATTCGCTCCATCGCTCCATCCCAAGCTCTATCGAGAACACGATCGGCAGACCCTCATCGATTCCGCAGGCCCCGGTGATTTGATCATCACCAGCTATCAGCTTCTGCAGAGAGATGTCGAACGATTCGCCGCTCGATCCTGGTACACCCTCGTCCTGGACGAAGCCCAATTCATTAAAAATTTTCAAACCAAGACAGCACAAGCAGTGCGTCAACTCGATGCCGACTGGCGAATCGCGCTTTCAGGAACTCCTCTCGAAAATCATCTGGGCGAGTTGTGGAGCCTGATGCGCACGGTCAGTCCCGGTTTGCTGGGCTCCTGGGATCGATTCCGTAAAAATTTCGCGGAACCGATCGAACGACAAGGAAACCGGGAACGGCTACAGGCCTTAGGTCGCGTGGTCCGCCCCTTTATCCTGCGGCGAACGAAGAAAGAAGTGCTATCGGAGTTACCCGAACGAACCGAAGTGGTGCGATATGCCGAGCTGTCTGAGGAGGAAAGGAAAAAGTACGATGCGGCACGACTCGCAGCGATCAGCGAGATCACAAAACCGGACGGAGAGGAGTCCGACGCCCAGATGCGCATTCGCGTCCTCGCTTGGCTGACCCGCTTGAGACAGTTGGCTTGCCACCCTGCATTGGTCGATAAACGTTGGGCTGAATCATCCGCCAAACTCGACTTATTTATGGAGATCGTTGACGAGCTAAGGGATGGGGAACATCGCGCGTTGGTATTCAGTCAGTTCGTACAGCATTTGACACTCATTCGAGCTGCTTTGGACAAGGCAGGTGTCACGTATCAGTACCTCGATGGCTCCACCCCTGCTGCCAAACGACAAGACGCTGTCGATCGATTCCAAGCTGGAGAGGGAAGCCTATTTCTCATCTCTCTCAAAGCAGGTGGAACCGGACTCAATCTCACCGCCGCAGACTACGTTATCCACATGGACCCTTGGTGGAATCCAGCCGTAGAAGACCAAGCGACCGACCGAGCCCACCGCATCGGACAGCAAAGGGCCGTCACCGTTTACCGCATCGTCGCCAAGGATACGATCGAACAGCAAATCCTCGCACTGCATGCAGATAAACGAGAGTTGATCAGTGGAGTCTTGGACGGAGCAGATCGAGCTGGAAGAATGTCGACCGAGGAATTGGTCTCGCTGATCCGATTGAGCCAGATCGAATCCTGATTCCAGGAACACACAGCGCCCCGTCTTCGAGGTCAATGCCTCGAAGACGGGGGAGAGTACGTGCTGTCGAAGAGCCTCTCGGCCCTCTAATCCGCTGTGATCCCAAAACGTTGGAATCGAATACTCAAATCAACGACCGAACCAGCCCGCCCCCTCGCGTCGGATCTAAGCTGGGATTCCCGTCGCTACCCAACTCGAGGGTTTGATCTGGCTTCTATTTCTATCCAAATTCGAAGCTCGCTTTAAATCTGCAGTGACTTCCCCGAGTTCCCGTTGAAAGAAACGCGGTAGGAACATGCCACCTTAGAGTTCCGCAGGGCTCCATGAATAGTACGTCTCGGCGTGACCCGTATAGTGGTTGGAATTCGGCAGTCGAGGTTGATTTTTTGAGGGATTTGATGAATCTCGATCTTTGGAATATCCGCCTTACAGCCAGAGATCGTACAACCGGCAAGGTCGGTTTGCCGCAAGGATACGACGATGGGAACTCCACCCATTGCAAGCATTCCTACTTGAGATCACTTCGCTTTTAGATGTTTGTCGAAAAATGCAATGACCAATGGGCGAAGGTCTCTTTGTTTAGGTTGGAGATGGAATGTGTGGGGAGCGCCTTCGATGATCTCCAGATGGTGCTCGATACCTTTTTGCTTCAATGCGGCTGCCAACAACTCAGATTGACTTACCGGAACTGTGGTATCCGCCGTCCCGTGCAAGATCAAAAACGGTGGATCCTCTTGATCGAGGTAGGTTGTTACCGAGAATTGCTTGTAAAGCTCTGGCGCATCGGTTCTCGATCGCAATAAAGCGGGGACATCTTTCCATTGGTTGACATCCGACGGCCCATAGAGATCGACAACGCATTTCACGGCACAAGAATACTCGCCGTAGGGGCCGGCGGGATCCAGTCCGTCACGTGGCTGGGTAACTCCTACCATCGCAGACAGGTGTCCGCCGGCCGATCCACCGATGACACCGATGTTGGCAGGATCCAATTGCAATCTCTCGGCATTCGCACGTAGCCACCGAACGGCCGTCTTACAATCATGTAGGTTTTGAGGCCAAACCAATTTACTCGACTGGGTATCTTGCAGAACGTAATCGATACTCAGGCAAACATACCCCTGCGATGCCAGCGTTGTTCCTATGTTGATTTCCCGGACAGCATCCCGTTTGCCTCCCGTCCAACCACCACCATGAATGATGACGATTCCGGGATAGCGTTTACCTGAATCCATCCTCGGTGGTAAATAGAGATCAGCCTTCTCCGAACTCGTCTCTCCCAGGTAGGAAATCCCTTTCTCGATCCGTACTTGTTTCTCGGTAGCGACGAATGGTTGGGTCCACGCTTGTTGCTTTTGTCCTTCCCAAACGGGATCGTCGGGAGGGAGGGAACTCGTGATCACTGCGCGCACGATCGATTCACCGGGTTGCAGTTGGTAGGAAGACTGACGATTCGTCGAGGAGTAGGCCACCCGTCCGATTCGGTCCGTATCGGCCTCACGATCGGTGACGATGTACTCCGTTTTGATGGTCTCATTGGGATGATCAACTACTTTTACCGATAGGGTATTCGTCTGGGCGTCCCATCGCACATCATCCAACGCGACTCCGCTGGATGCGTAGAAATCCCCAACCTTCATGGCTCGAATCAAATGCTCGGGGGTGAGATACCGACTCCGTACCATCACCCATCCGCGACCTGGTCGGCTTCCTTTCTTTCCGTGGTACTCATGGCTATCGTCGGTCGCGATTCCCCAAAGAATGGATCCGCCTAACTTATTGACTCGCAAATGATTGGCGAGGTCCCAAATCCGCTCGACGCCGGGATGCTGCTGATCTCCCTGGTGATTGACTCCGGGATGACCGTTGTAAACTTCAAAAAATCGTTCGCTCATGACGGCCGCCAGATCATCGAACGTAATCGCGTAATGAAAATTGGGATGATTGAGATGCATGAGGATTTCACGTCCCAATCTTTTCTCTTGATCCAGTACCGCACGGAGGTTGTTTTCCATCGCTTCTCGAACGGTGGCTCCGCCGACCGGTTTGATCACTTCGGCGAGGTTGGTCGCGTTCATGTGAACGGGCTTTCCTTCTGCTTTGTCCGAAACCTCTTCGGATGGTATCAAGATGAATTGATCATGCTGCTCCAATAAATAGCGGTATTCATCGAGCGGTTTGAGCCGAATCTCATGAGTCGAGGTATTGGGTTCGCCGCGAAACTCGAGCCAATCCGCGCCGAATCGGGAACGGTATTTCGGAATCACCTCAGAACCGCCCCGTGCGACAACCGTTTCGGTTTTCATCCATCTCGGTCCGCTCTGTAGCACGTTATGGTCAGAGATTGCCAAAAAAGAATACCCTTTGGTTCGATACCAATCGGAAATCATTTCCGGAAAGTCATTGCCATCGCTCCAAAAAGAATGCGTGTGCAGATTCCCTTTCCACCAACTCAGAGGTCGCTCCTCTTCCACACTCGAGGAGACGCCAGTCTTCGCATTCTTCGATCCAATCAGCGCCAGTTCATCCGTGGGACCCTGCCCCAAAACGTCGCTTCCGCCGAACAGGATCAAGCCGACAAGCATGACCGAGCTTAAGAATGGGCCAGAATGGAAGGCCCGATCGTTGCAACAGATATTTCTACAACTGGAATTCATAGGGTGATTGCACATTCAGGGTTCTAGAAGGAGTGGGTCGATTCGCTCCCTTCATTTTAGCTAGCTCGATGGCAAATGGGGGATGGTACAAAGAGCCTCCGCCCCACAAACCATATCGCTCGTCGCGCCTCACTGCATCGGATCCCTTTACCGACGGGTCGATCACGCCATCATCGAACCAGAGGTTGTCAGATCGTTAGGAATCGCTAATGCTAAGCAGATTCAATCGAGGTCTCTTTCGGAATCGTTTCAAATGAATTTTGCGATCGTTGGCACAGGAGCCTTGGGGGGGTTCTATGGAGGATTGCTTGCCAGGATTGGGGCAGAGGTCCATTTCTTGATGCGATCCGATGCGGAATTCGTCAAAGTGCATGGGCTTCGCGTCGACACCAAACTCGGCGACTTTTATCTGCCCAAGGTGAATGTCTACACGGATGTTCGGGAAATGCCGAAGTGCGATTGCGTCATCGTTGCCCTCAAAAGTACGCAGAACCATTTGCTCGCATCCCTGATCCCTCCATTGATGCATGACCGATCCGTTGCATTAGTACTGCAAAATGGATTGCATGTGGAGCAAGCGACTCGAGAAGTGGTCGGGCCTGGCCGCGTCGCGGGTGGCTGCTGTTTTCTCTGCTCGAACAAAATCGGTCCAGGTCATATACGACATCTCGATTATGGAAAAATCTTGATGGGACCTTACCGAGGGATGGATGACTCGGAACCGGGCCCGGATGAGGAACGGCTCAATGCATTACGAGACATCTTTCGTCGGACAGGCATCGAGTGCAACGTGACCGACAGTCTATCTTTGGCACGTTGGAGAAAACTCATGTGGAATATTCCGTTCAACGGGCTCTCCGTTCTGCTCAATTCGAGCACCGAAGCCATTATGAAACACCCTCATTCGCGAGCCCTAGCCGAATCGATCATTCGAGAAGTTCGAGAAACAGCGGTGGCCTGCGGCCATGAAATCGAGCAGGAGTTTGTTCAGTACATGATGGAACACACCGACGAGATGGTACCGTACGACAGTAGTATGCGACTGGATTTCCTCGCCGGTCGCCCCATCGAAGTCGAGGCCATTTATGGCAATGCATTGAGAGCGGCTGCACGCAAAAATGTCATCGCACCGATCACCCAGGCGATGTATCGTCAGTTGCACTTCCTCGCAGATCACCGCAAAGTCCCTTCCAAACCGTAAAGCGAACGCAGTAACGCGAAATCCTGTTATCTTGTACGGATAGGAGCGCGCTGACCCTCTTCTTCCAAAACCAATTCCGCATCGGCTGTCCACCATCATGAAATTGATTTGCGATCCTCGAGACTTGAAACCGGAAACCAGTTGGCGAGAGACTGTTTGGGCCTGGAGAGGCGAAGAAGAGCTCATCGATCACAAACGAAAAGCGAGACTTTGCAGCGCTGTCCTATTACCATTCCAAAACAAACAACCCGACTGGCAAAGTTTTTTCGATAGTCTTCAATGGATGTTGGACGCTGCGGAATTCTACAACGTCGAATTCGTACCCGTGCTCAATGCGGATACGGGGTACATCTTCGAATTGGAGGATCCGATGTACGCCGAGGTTCTCAAGCGGTTTCGAGCTGCCTTTCCGAATCAGAGATTCATCGCAGGAATCACCGCCCGCGGCGCTGAGAAGGATTCGGCCTTCGATGCCGAGCGTTATAGACCCTTGCTGGATATCGTCCAGCAACATGAGAATTGCGAGGTCATGATCATGACCTCTCGATGGCTGAACAGCCTCGATCCCGAACGGAGGCGAGACGGCTATTACCAAATTGCGGAATGGCTGGTTCGGCCAGGGATCGTGCATGCCCTGGAACCTTCGTTCGTGCCATGGGCAACTCCCTTCGAGCCCTGGTTGTTATGGCAACTCGCCCTCCATCCCAAGTTTATCGGTGGCAAGATCAGCACTCTCGACGAACCTCACTTTCTGTACTGGGCAGCGATGTGCAAAGACTTGCAACTCGATTTCTCGCCTCACAGCGGAGATGATTTCGGAATTGCAACGGCTATCAAGGTAGGACAGCCTCTGCTGATCGGCGCTGCAAGCAGCGCCGCTCCCCTCATCTGCGCAGCCAAAGACATGTGGTTGACAGACGATGCAGAGGGCAAAAAATTCCCAACTGGCACAGGGCGATTTGATACACGTGTTTACAAGTTGTTCGAAGCGTTTCAATCGATGGAGGATCAAGTCTTTAGGCTGGACAAGAATGGTAGCGCCGCAGCCTACAAGCACAGTACGGCACATCTGCTGCACCATTTAGGAATCATTCAATCCCCCGAAGCGCACCCGAACTGCAAGGATCTGCGAGGTCCCGACGAGGCAATTCGTATGAGCGAAGCCCTGATTCGAGCCGCGCGAATCGCCAAACGATTGCAAATCCCAGGGATGTCCGGCTCGCCGTCCAACGGAGCGTGACTCCAGGCAAGCCGTCCATGATCTAGTTTTCTGGATCCCACTCAGGGAATTTTTCGAGTTGAGCTTTCAGAGCGAGCCTCGCGCGATTGAGACGCGATCGTACCGTGCCGATCGAAATGCGCAGGACCTCGGCGATCTCTTCGTAGGCCATGTCTTCCATTTCACGAAGAACGAGAATCGCTCGATGGTCCTCCGACAGCTTGGCGAGCGCTTGGTGCACGAGCGATACGTCTTCGAAGCGGGACATCCGAACTTCTGGAGCGTCGACTTCCGATTCAGGCTCTTGCCCGACATTCTCTTTGTTTTCCTCCAACGAAAGATGATTACGATGACGACGACGTCGTGCCAGAGCAAAGTTGAATGCGATACGGTACAGCCAGGTAAAGAATCGACTGTTTTGCTGGAAGGTATCTAATTTCAGATAGGCCTGGATGAAGGCTTCTTGGACGACATCCTCTGCTTCGTCCGCATTTCCTACCACGCTGATCATGGCCGTGTAGAGTCTGTCCTGGTATCGAAGCACTAAAACCTCGAAGGAATTGCTGTTGCCGGCGAGTGCGGACTGTATCAGTTCTTCTTCGTCGTCGTTCACGTGGATCGTTTACCTAGGCAGCCAGGACCATGGAGTGTAGGAGGAATGCCCGCAACGCAACTCTCTTGCGACAACAGGTTCCACCGCGACTCGCTAATTGTTTGAGAATAGCAGCGCCGTAATCTCCACCCAAGGGTAGATTGTAATTGACTTCCTGTCAGATCCGTCCCGCTAGCGATCCAGTCCAAGCCTCCAGAACTTCTCAATTTTGCGATAAACTCAACCTAGGTTCCGCTCCTAGCAGCGTGAAGATGCAGAGACTCGGCAGTGACGAAGAACGAAAAGAGTTCATGGACTTTTTGAGCTCGCTTCGAATCGAGATGATTGCAGCGGATGTCTGCCGAGGCCAAAAGACTGGGCCGCCAACGTTGGGATCTGTTCCCGATGGACAAATTGAGCCCTAGGAATGGGTTGAAGTTTTTGAGTTTTCGCGATGGAACCTGGGCATTTCCTGGTTATTCAGTCAGGGGCCGTTTCCATGGCGGAATCCCTTGGGGAGGTACGAATTGCCGTTGCAATAAGTGAAAAAACAGCTAACATTTTCCCGACTTATGGTAACAGTGTGTGTGAAATGGATAGGAATGAACCTGTCCTCAGCAAAGTCCTCAGTAAGTTGATTAGCGAATGACCGTTAGCAAAGAAAGAAAACAAGACCTCATCAAGGCATTTCAGGCAAATCCGACGGACAGTGGATCGGCGGATGTTCAAATCGCCTTGTTGACGGAGAGAATCAATGGAATGACGGCCCATATGCGGCTCGCACCTCGCGACTATTCCAGTCGTCGTGGTCTGTTGCGGATGGTCAGCAAACGCCGCTCGCTTCTTGATTACGTGCGGAAGCATGATCCGCAGCGGTATTTGGATATCATCGGCAAGTTGAATATTCGTAAGTAGTTTAGCTGGGTAAAAGGGGGCTGGATCAATCCAGCCCTTGGCTTTTGATTAGGAAGTTAGGTTTCAGGATTGATTCGAATTCGCATGTCTTTGTGTCAAATGCGTCGAGCCTAACGGGTTAGTTGATCGCCTGAGGCGTCCTTAGGCAGGCAGAGAAGCGGCGGACATGGCATCGATTTGGCGGAATTGGAGCATGTCGGTCAGAGGCATCCTCAAGCCTTGGTTTTGTTTGAGTGGGGATGCGTGATGACTGCGGTCGTGCTAGCAGCACGCTGTGGTTTGTTTGTAACGTCAATTGTGTAGAGATTGGTTCGGGTAAAAATTTAGTTTAGTAGGGCTCGCGGTGATCCTCTCTGTTGTCGATCACTGCGTTTGAAAATTAGAAGGAAGTAAATCCGTGGTAAAGATTCGTGTTGAGAAGCAAATTGGTGATTCTGTTCTGTCATTTGAGACAGGTGAGCTCGCAAAGCAGGCCACCTCGAGTGTCTTGGTCCAGTACGGGGAGACGGTGGTATTGATCGCTGCCACCACGGGACCTTCGAGGCCTGGAACCGATTTTTTTCCGTTGACTTGCGACTATCGCGAGAGATTCGCTGCCGCAGGCAAATTCCCGGGAGGCTTTATCAAGCGGGAAAGCCGGCCGACGACCAAGGAAACTCTCACTTCTAGACTTATCGACCGCCCGATTCGTCCGCTCTTCCCGGAGGGTTTCTTCGACGAAGTCCAAGTGCAAGCGATGGTGATGAGCAGCGACGTCCAAAACGATGCTGATGTGATCGCGATGAATGGGGCCGCTGCAGCTCTGTTTGTGAGCTCTCTCCCGTTCCAAGGTCCTATCGCTTCGTGCCGCGTCGGGAAGGTGGATGGGAAATTGATCGCTTTCCCCACCCACTCGCAGCTTGAAGAAAGCGAACTCGACATGATCGTCTCAGCCAATGAGAAAGAGGTCATGATGATCGAGGGGTTCGCTCAGGAGATGTCTGAAGCAGAGATGCTGGAAGCGATCAAGTTCGCACATGATGTCTGCAAGGAAGTCATCGAGCTCCAACGCGATTTCTATGCGAAGGTTCAACCGACCAAGGCGGAGTTCACAGCCCAGGACACCTCGGAACTGCTCGGCCGACTGACAAATGATTACTACAACCGTTTCAAAGATGCCAAGCAAATCGAAGGCAAACAAGCTCGCAATGAGGCTTGCAACGTGCTCCGCGAAGAAGCGGTCGCTGCCTACATTCCCGATCCGGCTGCGGAAGGAGCTATCCAGAAGGATCTCTTTTATCGCGTTTGGCATACGATGGAAAACAAAGTCGTCCGAGACCTTATTCTCTCAGGGCGTCGAAGCGATGGACGCGACACCAAGAGCCTTCGTCCGATTCACTGCGAGACCGATTTGCTCCCTCGAACGCATGGTACAGCACTCTTTCAACGTGGCGAAACGCAAGCCTTCGTGACCGTCACACTCGGCACTCCTCGCGACGAGCAACGCGTGGACGGATTGGTCGAAGAGTACAGCAAAAAGTTCATGCTCGACTACAATTTCCCGCCCTTCTCGGTCGGTGAGTGCCGGCCTATCCGCGCTCCGGGTCGCCGGGAAATTGGACACGGGATGCTGGCTGAAAGATCTCTGGAAGCTATCCTGCCCGATCCTGAAGATTTCCCCTACACAATACGAGTGATCAGCGACATTTTGGAAAGCAATGGATCCTCGTCGATGGCCAGCGTTTGCGGGGGTTGCCTAGGCTTGATGGCCGCCGGTGTACCGATCACCAACCCCGTGGCTGGAATTAGCATCGGGTTGGTTCGAGATAATGACCAGTTCACATTGCTTACCGACATCATTGGTGACGAAGATCATTTCGGTGACATGGACTTCAAAATCGCGGGGACTCAAAACGGGATCACCGGCATCCAGTTGGATCTCAAAATCGCTGGTATCAGTGAAGAAATCATCCGCGGCACACTGAAGCAAGCTCGAGAGGCTCGCATCGAGATCCTTCGCAAGATGCTGACTTGCATTCCTCGCCCACGCAGCGAGACCAGTCGGTACGCACCTCGTTTGCTTCGAACCAAAATCGACCCGGAAAAGATCGGTGCTCTCATCGGTCCTGGCGGAAAGAACATTCGAGCTATTCAAGAAGAAACAGGCGTCACGATCGATGTCGATGATGAAGGAAACGTAACGGTCGCATCGGCTGATGCGGAATCAGCTCGAGTCGCGATCGGACGCGTGGAAGCCTGCACAGCAACCGTGCAAATCGGAAAGATCTACGACGGAATCGTGTCGAGCGTCCGCGATTTCGGTGCCTTCGTGGAAATTCTGCCGGGCAAAGATGGATTGTGTCATATCAGCGAACTATCCAGCGGTTACGTTGCGAGTGTCGACTCCGTATGCAAGGTGGGTGATACGATGAAGGTCATCGTCATCGATATCGACGATCATGATCGCGTCAAGCTTTCGCGCCGACGCGCCCTCGAGGAACTCGGGATTGAGGATGAATTCGCTTCCTCGTCCGAGTCGGAAGAAGGAGACGAGTTCGGCGGCGAGGATTTCGGCGGGGATATCGGATTCGACGAGCGACCAGAAAGAAGTGAACGTCCTGAGCGTCCCGAAGGTCGAGGAGACCGAGGTGGCGATCGCGGAGGTCGCGGCCGTGGCGATCGTAGCGGAGGAGGTGGTGGTGGATTTCGACGAGGCGGAGGAGGAGGTGGTGGTGGCCGAGGACGTGGCCGCAGTCGCTCCGGTGGCGGTGGTGGCGATAGAGATCGAGGGGGGGATCGTCGGTAAGCGATCCAGCGATCGTCGATTCCAGGATTACTGAACAATCGAACGGTCGCGATTGGAACATCGAGAGCAGATGGCCCGGCTGAACGGCTGGGCCCCCCAGCCGGACCTGGATCCCATCCATGCTCCGCAGCAGTTCTTGACGGGCTGCTGCGATTTTGAATCGTCGGGCGCTGTGGTGGGCGGGTTCCTCGCCGCGGTTGTAGCTTGCGATAGGTGCTATTCAGAACGCAATTGCAACCTCAGATCAAAGATAATTTCGATAGCATGAGGTATCGTTTGACTCGCAACTTGTGTCCTTAAGATGGTGCTCGATGCGTTCGATTCGAATGGGAATCCGATTCTTGAGTATTCGTGACGGTTGCAGGAGTCGTGGTCATGGACACTTGTTCCGATAGAAGATTCCTTGACCGACCACGAACAATAATCAAGTCCCGAGTTCTTCGCTTGGAGTCGGTTAGATTTTCCGTTGAGTGATGATGGTGGTGAAATCTCAAATGCGTCTGAACGATCTGGCCTATGGCATTTGCCGTTCCGCTTTCGGACACCTCGATGCTTGGAGGATCGGAGCTCACGAACTTAAAAACGGTGCGAGGGTTTTGGACTTTGGAGTCGATGTCCATGGCGGTATCCTTGCCGGACAGAATCTTGCCAGGATTTGTCTTTCAGATCTGGCGAAGGTCACCGTGCACCCTGCCGACACCGCGATTGGACATTGGCCGATGATCCAGGTTTACTCGGAACATCCTGTTCTAGCCTGCATGGCTTCGCAGTATGCCGGTTGGCCTGTGAAACATGGAGATTTTTTCGCGATGGGCTCAGGACCTATGCGAGCAAAACGCCGGCGCGAACCTGTCCTCGAACATTTGCAAATCGAGGATTCATCCGACCACACCGTCGGAGTTCTCGAATGCGACAGAATCCCCACAGAAGAAACTGCAGAGCTGATCGCGAGCGAATGCGGCGTGAATGCAAAAGAAATCATCCTGTGTGTTGCTCCAACACGATCTATTGCGGGTACCGTCCAGGTGGTCGCACGGTCTGTTGAAACGAGCCTGCATAAACTTTTTGAATTGGGATTTCCGCTTGAGACGATCGTAGGCGGTCATGGTTCGGCACCTCTCCCGCCCCCAGCCATCGATTTCGTAAAGGGAATTGGACGAACGAACGATGCCATCCTGTATGGTGGACATGTCACCCTGTGGGTTCATGCGGACGATGATGCTATCGAATCGATAGGCTCTCGAGTACCGAGCCTCCATTCAAAGGATTTTGGGCAACCGTTCGCGGAGACTTTTAAAAAATACCAGTACGACTTTTATCAGGTCGATCCAGGATTGTTCAGCCCAGCGATGATTACTGTGGTCAATTTGAAATCGGGGAGGTCCTGGCGGTGGGGGGATCGTCGCCCCGACATCTTGCAACAATCATTCGAAGAAACAGTTTCATCCTAGGATCGCTGTCTCTGAACTTCATGGATCGCTACAATTGGGTGCTTTGAGACCATTCCTTTCTGTGACCTAGATACATGACCAACAAGTCTTCTGAGGAGAAAGCGACATCGAGCCAACAGGGACAACCGAGGCGAGGCCAGGGGGCTTGGTTGATTGGTGTCGTCCTTTTGGCAACGCTCGGCTTGATGTTTTACTTCACCGAGATGTCTACATCCCGGATCGACTATAGTTTTTTCGTGGAGCAACTCGATCGCGAGAATATCCAAGAGCTGACCATCTATGATTCCTACATTCAGGGAGCCTTTAAAGAAGCGCCTGACAAGCCCCCGACGTACGACAATAAAGGTGAATTGAAACCGCCTCGCACCAACGCCAATCGCGATGTGGAAAAGTTGAATCGGGAATTCGATGTTTTGATTCCGTCCGATCCACAGGCCATGACGAGATTGTTCGAGAAGATCGATCAGCTCCAGGCTAAATCGCGGGGAACCAGCTCGCCACTAAAAGTTCAATTCATTCCAGGCAACGCGCTCACCTCCCTCCTCACGCTCATTTCCCTGGGGATTCTGATTGCAACCGTCGTTGCGATCTTTCTGTTTTTCCGACGAAGTCGCGATGGAATGATGGGGGGTGGATTCTTGTCGAGCTTTACGCGGTCGACCGCCAAACGATACGAGCCGTCGGATCAACATATCACCTTTGATGACGTCGCTGGTTTGGAGGGGGTCAAGGCAGATCTCCAGGAGATTGTCGATTTCTTGAAGGCTCCCGAAAAATTTCAGAAGCTCGGTGGACGGGTCCCTAAGGGGGTGCTTCTGAATGGACCTCCGGGTACAGGGAAAACGCTCCTCGCTCGCGCTGTCGCAGGAGAAGCAGGTGTTTCGTTCTTCTCCGTCAATGGTAGCGAGTTCATTCAAATGTTCGTGGGTGTTGGCGCTTCGCGGGTTCGCGATCTGTTTGCCACCGCCAAGGAGCATTCTCCAGCGATTGTATTCATCGATGAGATTGACGCCGTCGGCCGGCAACGCGGTGCGGGATTGGGAGGCGGACATGATGAGCGGGAACAAACACTGAACCAGATCCTCGGCGAGATGGACGGATTTTCTCCCAACGATTCGGTCATCATCATGGCGGCGACAAATCGTCCGGATGTGCTGGACCCCGCGTTGTTGAGACCTGGTCGTTTCGATCGACATATCACCGTAGGCAGACCGACGCTGAAAGGTCGTGAAGCGATTTTTAAGGTGCATGTTCGCGATGTTCCCCTCGACAACGATGTCGATTTGCACACGCTCGCCGAGGCGACCGTCGGTCTGACTGGAGCGGATATTCGAAACGTCGTCAACGAAGCAGCTTTGTGGGCTGCTCGACAGGACAAGTCGCGAGTTGGCATGTCCGATTTTGACTACGCTCGCGACAAGGTTCTGATGGGAGCCAAGCGGGAAGAAGTCATGCAGCCCGCCGAAAAAGAGAAGACGGCCTACCACGAAGCAGGCCACACGCTAGCCGCCTGGTTCCTACCCGGAGCGCAGCGAGTTCATAAAGTCACGGTAATTCCGCGCGGTATGTCGCTCGGTAGTACGCAAATTTTGCCGGCAGAAGATCGGATGAACATGGCGGAGAGCGAGATTCGAGACCAGTTGGTCGTTCTACTCGCCGGTCGAGCCACCGAGAAGATGATCTATGATGAAACCTCGGTCGGGGCCGAAAACGATCTGGAAAGAGCCACGTCGCTCGCACGACGAATGATTTCCCATTGGGGGATGAGCCAAAAGCTCGGACCCGTCTCCTACAAGCTTTCCGACAGCGACCCTTTTTTGGGAAGAGAAATCCATCAGCAAAGGCAATTTAGCGAACGAACACAAGAGACCATTGATGCCGAGATTGGAGATACTCTCCGAGCCGCAGATCGACGGGCCACCGATATCTTGCATCTGCGACGGGAGGAACTCGAGCGGCTGAAGGATGCGTTGATGGAACGTGAGGAACTCGACGAAAAGGAATTGACGGAGTTGATCGGCCCCAGTGTTCATGCCGGTCAACACGAGACTCCGGAAACTCCCGTGGGCGTTTAATGCCTCGAAAGAAAAACAATAAGATCAGGATTGAGTTTCGTAAGAAACACCAATCTCAAGTAAGAAATGCTGACCTCACGGGTGAGTATGCGACCAACCGCGAGGAGATCGATACGGTTGCGTCTTCACGAGTCAGTGGAAAGGGTGATCTGACGCGACACCGTACCGTCAAGGGGACCCTCAATGACTCGGACGATGAAACGCTTGGTAGCGTCGACTTAGAGATCAATCGTTCGACCATTTCCGGGCTCGTGCTGAAGATGCACGGTCTCGAGTCCATCGTGAAGGGTGGGGACGGAAAAATCTACCGTTGCTCGTTGCGTCGTGTACTGAAAAATCTCGCGACCGATCAGCGACATGTGCTCGTGGCAGGCGACCAGGTTCGCCTGGAACCCGCCGGAAACGATCAGGCATGGATTGTCCGCATCGAGCCCCGCAAAAGCACACTGAGTCGGACGAGCAAGCAAAGGCGACACATGATCGCTTCGAACGTCGACCAATTGCTGATCGTAACCAGCGCGGCGCAACCCTCGTTGAAACCCAATTTGATCGATCGCCTTTTGGCTACCGCCGAGCAGAACAACCTGAACGCATGTATCTGTATTAACAAATGCGATCTCATCGATCCATCGACGATTCAACCGCTGATTGGTACCTACGCCCAAATGGGTTATCGAGTCATGATGCTCAGTGCCGCCAAGGGCTGGGGACTGTCGGCTCTGAAAAGAATCACGGAACACCGATGCAGCGTTGTCGTGGGACAAAGCGGCGTGGGCAAGTCGTCGATTTTGAATGCGATCGACCAAGGCCTCAATCAACGCGTTCAAGCGGTGAGCGAAGAAAATCAGAAAGGGAAACACACCACCACGACCGCAGAAGTTTTTCCCCTGTCCTATGGCGGGTCGATCATCGATACACCTGGAGTTCGACAGTTTCAATTATGGGATATTGTCCCCGGCGAACTATCCGGTTTGTTTCGAGATATTCGACCGTTCGCGTCCTTGTGCCGCTATCCGAATTGTTCGCATGTCCACGAAAACGACTGCGCTGTAAAAGATGCCGTAGCGGATGGGCGACTCGATCCTCGCCGTTACGATAGTTATTGCCAAATTATCGAAAGTCCTAATGAAGTGATTCACGACGAGTATGAGGAAGGTGAATAGTGGTTGATTTGGTTTCCACTAATTGTCTGCGACTAGCCTAGTCGCTACACTTCACAGCTTAGTTTTCCTTCCTTTTTCTTAGCCGTCCCGGCAGTCCATGGGCGGCGGAGCGGTACATGAGCACGATTCCAGCCCCGAAAATTGATAAGAACACCGCACGCTTGATGGTAGGCGAGAAAGAGATCTCTATGCCGGTGCTGGTCGGCACAGAAAACGATCGTGCGATAGACATATCAAAACTGCTCAAGGACACCGGTCACATCACGCTGGACGACGGTTACGCCAATACGGGAGCGGCCACCAGCGCGATCACCTATCTCGATGGAGATCGGGGAATATTGCGACATCGGGGATATCCGATCGAGCAACTCGCTGAGCACTGTAGCTTTCTAGAAGTCAGCTACCTGCTGATCTACGGCGAACTGCCCACGCAAGCTCAATTAGCCCACTTCGAGGACTCGATTGAGAAGCACACGATGCTACACGAGGATATGCGTTCGTTCTATAACGGCTTTCCTCGCGACGCCCATCCGATGGCAATCCTTTCTAGTGTCGTCGGTGCACTATCGACCTTCTACCAAGACTCGCTAGACGTTCATGATCCGGAGCAGGTTGAGGTTTCGATTCACCGTCTCATCGCAAAGTTACCGACCATCGCAGCCTACAGTTATAAAAAGGCCTTTGGTCAGCCATTTATCTATCCGGACAACAGCCTCAACTATTGCGAAAACTTTTTGAGCATGATGTTTGCGGTACCCTCGGAAAAGTACCGTCCCGATCCGGACTTTGTGCGAGCCCTCAATCTCCTGCTCATCGTTCATGCGGATCACGAACAAAATTGCAGCACGTCGACCGTTCGCTTGGTAGGTTCATCCAATGCGAATCTGTTCGCTTCGATTTCAGCCGGTATATGCGCCCTGTGGGGTCCGCTCCACGGTGGAGCCAACGAGGCTTGTGTCAACATGTTGAGGCGAATCGCTGATGATGGTGGTAACGTCAAAAAGTACGTCGAGATGGCCAAAGACAAATCGAGTAATTTCCGCTTGATGGGATTTGGGCACCGTGTTTATAAGAACTATGATCCACGCGCGAAGATCATCAAGGCGGCTTGTGACACACTGCTGAAGAAATTGAATTTGAACGATCCTCTATTTGAGGTCGCGCAGCAACTCGAGGAAGTAGCACTGAAAGATCCTTACTTCGTCGAGCGGAAGCTCTATCCAAATGTAGACTTCTACTCGGGTGTCATCTATCGAGCGATGGGTATCCCCGTTCAGATGTTCACCGTTCTCTTTGCCATCGGCAGGTTGCCCGGTTGGATCGCTCACTGGGTAGAGATGCATCACTCTCCTAACACGCGAATCGGTAGACCGCGTCAGGTTTACACAGGACCTGTCATCCGAGAAGTGATTCCGATCGATCAACGTTGAACACGATGAAAAACGACTCCTCGTCCACGACTTTTGCGCTGAGCGATGCCGAAATGGCAAATTCGCCCGCAAACATGAAATTGACGCAGCGTGTCAGCGAAGTAATCCAAAAGCTCTCCTGGATCAAAAAGTCATTGCTGTTTGCCGAATTGTCTCGGCTATCCTATGCCCCTGAGGAGGCAGTCGAACGCATCGCCTACGAAGGGGGCTTTGACTCGTGCCAATTCGTGGCTCGCGATGGAGCGGAAGCATACGTTCTCGGCAATCGGCATGACTGTATCGTGGTCTGCCGTGGGACCGAACCGAACCAATGGAATGATATTCGGGCAGATGCGAATGCCTGGACTGTCGCATCGGATGTAGGAAGAGTACACAGCGGCTTCAATACCGAGGTGAATGACTTATGGCCCCGTTTAGAACAACTCCTCAAGGAGAATCAACGTCCTATTTGGTTTGCAGGTCATTCGCTCGGTGGTGCGATGGCTGCCGTGTGCGCCGTGCGCTGCAACCTCTCTCCGATCCCATCCGAACCGCAAGCCATCTTTAGTTTCGGTGCCCCTCGCGTCGGAGATCGAAGATATGCTTCATTTCTCAAGATCAAGCATTACCGATGGGTAAACAATAACGATATTGTCCCGCGTGTCCCCCCTCGCTGGCTGGGATACCACCACATGGGACAGGAGATCTACCTGAATCGTCATGGAAAGATTAGCTATCTCCGATCGTGGCAACGAGTCCAGGATCGCTTTCGAGGTTTGCTGGCATCTTTGAGAGTCCGGAAAATCGACTATTTCAGCGATCATTCCATGGTAGAGTACATCCGACACGTGAGAACACTCTACGATGATGAGCTCGAGGGGCGGATCGTCAAGAGACCTCGTCATATCCCGGCCGATTGATCACACACTCATTAGATACCCATGAAGAGAGACACTCTGTTCCTGCTCAAGGAAGATTTTATCGATGGCGATGGACTTCCTTATTTCTGCCCAGACTGCGCGATGGTTAGCGGTGTCCTGGGTTACTTCCCTCGCCTCCGGCACCATCTCGATGTTCGTTATGTCGATTTCGCCCGACCTCGACAGGACATCATCGAACAAATCGGATCGGCCCATCAAGGGTGTCCGGTACTGATTCTCCACGATCCACCTGCAGAGAGCGCCTCAACTCAGCTGGAATTCGGAAGAGAAAACGGTCGCTACTTTTTGTCCGGTGCAAAGAAAATTACCGAATACTGGTCTCTGGTGTACCACGTGTCGCGACCGCACTGAATTCAGTTGCTTAAAGAATACGAAACATGCCCATCGATGAGCCCAATGGATTCGACTTCGA
>JBBAXA010000013.1:0-55077 GCA_040396935.1 Pirellula sp. | reverse complement strand
TTGCTTAAAGAATACGAAACATGCCCATCGATGAGCCCAATGGATTCGACTTCGACTATGAAAACGAGAATGAAGGGGCTTGTTTCGAGGACCCTCCGCTCTCCGAGTCCGATTTTGACGTTGAATCCCCTATTGTGCAGGTACCTGTTGACCAAAGAGATTCCTACACTCGATTAGCGTTGGTTCCTGGTGTTGGTCCTCGCACACTCGCAGCCCTCATCGCAAATTTTGGTTCTCCCGGAGAAGTTCTGCAGGCTACCCTCAGCCAATTGAACCAGGTATCTCGTATTGGACCTAAGATGGCCAGTCTGATACGAGATGCGAAATCTTCCGACTTGTGCGATCGAGTCCTTGAACACTGCGAACGGCAGAATGTCAATCTTTTGCTCCCCGGGGACAGCAATTTCCCAAAATGGTTGATGGAACTTCGGGATCCCCCTCCGCTTCTTTTTGTGAAAGGATCCCTCCTCGAAGAGGATTCGATTGCGATAGCGATGGTTGGCACGCGACATTGCACCTACTATGGAAAAACAATGGCGGAACGTATCTCCAAATCCTTGGCGAGAAAAGGCATCACGATCGTCAGTGGTTTGGCGAGAGGAATCGATGCCGTATGCCATCGATCGGCACTCGATGTCGGTGGAAGAACTATCGCTGTTTTGGGTAGTAGCGTCACCGAGATTTACCCCCCGGAACATACACAGCTCGCTCTCGATGTAACGCAGCAGGGTGCATTGATTAGCGAAACGCATCCATTTGCCAAACCAAAAGCCGGAGTATTTCCCCAAAGAAACCGCATCATCAGCGGTTTAAGCCTCGGTGTCGTTGTGGTGGAAGCTGCAGACCGATCCGGCTCATTGATTACTGCACGGCATGCCGGGGATCAGGGACGCGATGTTTTTGCGGTACCTGGGCCAGCGACCTCTCGAACCTCCAGAGGATGCAATCAGCTGATTCGGGATGGGGCCGTCCTCGTCCAAGACGCCGATGAAATCATCGAGCACCTAGGACCTCTCTCCGTAAATGTACGCTCGAAAGAGGGAAATATTGTCTCTCACCCCGCTGAATTACAATTGAACGAAATCGAACAAAAGGTGCTGCAATGTATCGATGCGCAACCGACCGATATCGACACAGTCGTGCATCGAACACAACTACCGGTTCCGAGAGTGTTAAGTACTGTGAGCGTACTCGAAATGAAGGGGCTGGTACGCCGCCCCTCGGGAAGGACGGTATGCCGTTGATGCATCTACGACCTTTGGCACATTCATCATGCGGGCGAAAACAGGACGATGCACGGTTTACTTTTCTTCACTGCAGTCTTCTGTTCGTTGCCTTGTCTGGATGTGTACCTCGCGCCGAGAATGAAGTAACCATTTACGCGGCTGCAGACCGGGAATTCGCGACTCCGATTCTCGATGGGTTTGAACGCAGTAAACCCGATGTTTCGATCGTTCGGCAGTACGATATCGAATCGAGCAAAACCCTCGGCTTGGTGGCTAGGATCGAAGGCGAAGCCAAGAATCCAAAGTGCGATTGCTTTTGGAATAATGAGATCATGCACACTTTGCGGCTCCAAAAGAAAGGATTGCTGCAGACGCGCCGATGGCCGATTCCTGATACCTGGCCGAAGGCCTATCGGTCCAGCGATGGAACGTGGGTAGGCTTCGCGGCTCGGGCACGAGTCCTTCTCATCAATAAACAGAAATTACCGGATCCTCTTGCTTGGCCGCAAAGCGTTCTCGAACTAGCCTCACCCAAATGGAAATCGCGATGCGGTCTGGCCTTTCCCATCTACGGTACCACCGCAACACACATGGCTGTGCTCGCCAGCCACGCCGAAATCGTACGAAGCCAGAACCAGGAATCACCATGGATGACGAATGCTCACCTGGACTGGTCTCGCTGGATCGAAGCAGTGAAGTCCAACGCGATTGTCCTCGCTGGGAACAAACAGGTAGCCATCGCAGTCGGCCGCGGAGATCTCGACTGGTGCCTAACCGATACGGATGATGCCATGATCGAAAAAGAATCTGGACAACCTGTCGAGCTCGTTTTCCCAGACCAAGGAGTCGGGGAAATCGGAACGCTCTTCATCCCGAATACGTTGGCTGTACTCCGGAACGCTCCCCACCCTGTCGCCGCGGCTGAATTGGCGAATTACTTGATTAGTGAAAAAGTGGAATCCCGACTCGTCATGAGTGATGGAGCTCATTTCCCCATCTGGCCGACAAGTACGGAATCCTCGCGAGCCGCCCCGGTCGCTCCCATTCGATGGGCCGAAGTTAGCTTCGAAAAAGCTGCAGATCGCTGGGAAAACCTGATCGATCAACTGCAACGGCTCTTTGCCAACAACTGACCAGAGCCAACACTTCGACTCGTCGATGCTCACAGCGATACGATGCAGCGCCCTGTCCAAGCTGCCCCTATGCTCGCATGCCTTCCCCTGAGCTTGCCCTCACCGCGTAACGCTCTCTCGGGGGTGATCGATCCCGTCGCAAGGCCAGCATCAGGTAAAAACGCACCAGCCAACTTGCATCGCTACGTTAAAAAAATAGCGACAGTGCGGCAGCACTCCGAGTTCCTGGTAGATGGATTCCTTCCCATCGACTTAGTACTATTTTTTACTCAATCATGCTATCCTTATAGAATGTCGCTCGGTCGAAACGGCCGGACCTTGCGATAGGCTTGAGGTTGTGAGTTTCATGGATTCTCGTAGCCATGAGCGTGTTGACTTGTCTCTTGTAGGACGCCTTCTGTTCCCTGGTTGAAAGATCTATCCTCCCTCGTCGTCTGAGATTTCGATCGAATGGCTGACTCGCGAAAACGTTCAGAGCCAAAGGATCTTGGTACTCCAGAGTCTGGCTTGAGCCCTAATGCCCAAAGACAACCATCTGTTGCGGCGGAAGGATCCCATGCTTTGGGTATGGAAGGTGCAGCCCTCCTCCCCAAGACACACATCGGTGCAGAAGAGGAAAGCCAACCAAGCCAACCTTCGAAACTAAAAGGTTTTTGGCAGTCCATGCCGAGCTGGATGGTAAGTATGTTTGTTCATCTTGCAGCCATTCTTGGACTGGCAGCCTGGCATCTCGAGCCGATCCAGGAAGAGTTGCGGCTGATGCTCGTCTCGACGGAATCCTCCGAGGATGGTGACAGTCTCGAACAGGTATCCGCCGAAGAATCCTCTGCCTCTGAATCGGAACAGATGTCATCGGACGACGTCGCATCGAACGTACCTGCTCTGGAAACTCCCCTCAACGAAAACAACCCGAGCATTGAGGATGCCATGATCGTGAGCGTCCCCGAAGTTGCGGCAGAGACATCCGCGTCCATCGTTCCAAAGAGTGCCTCGAGCGCCCAATTCAGCAGCTCCTCCAGGCAGGCGATGACCGGACGTTCCAAGGACGCAAAGCGGGAACTGCTATCCAGATTCGGAGGTACCAGCGAAACCGAACGTGCCGTATCCCAGGCGCTGAAATGGCTCGCGGAACATCAGGATAAAAAATCGGGTGCGTGGACTCTCTCGCACGGAGATATCTGTAAAAACGAATGCGACCACTCTGGGGAAAGAAAGTCCAGCTTAAACGCCGCAACGGGTCTGGCTTTGATGTGCTTTTTGGGAGCGGGGCAAACACATATCGAGGGAGAGTATAAGGAGGTCGTGTTTCGCGGTCTGAGTTTCTTGATTCGAAACATGAAGTTTCAAAAAGGCTATGGATCCTGGTGGGTGGGGACAGGAAACCGTGGTCAGGATGACATGTATGCTCATGGAATCGCAACCATTGCAATCTGTGAGGCCTACGGCATGACGCGAGACCCAAAGCTCTACGAGGCCGCTCAAACAGGGATCAATTTTCTGAGCTATGCCCAAAACCCAACAACTGGCGGATGGCATTACCAGCCCAAAGGTACGGGCGACACCTCCGTGGTCGGCTGGCAAATGATGGCTCTGAAAAGCGGAGCCATGAGCGGACTCACCGTCGATATCGATGTAGTGCGGAAGGCAAACTACTTTCTGGATCAGATGGCCTGGGACAATGGCTCCGCCTATCACTACAGTTTTTCATCCGCTGCCAAAAATGCGAAGTACAGCCCGAGCTGCACAGCCTGCGCTGCTCTTTGTCGTATGTATTCGGGCATGAAAAAAGATCATCCAGCCCTCAAAGCTATGGTCGAAAAATTCGACAAGACCGGTCCGATCAACAACAGCACTTATTACAACTACTACGCGACGCAGGTGATGAAACAATATGGTGGAAAAGAGTGGGATCGATGGAACACCCGAATGCGAGATCGGTTAGTCAGTACGCAATCGCAATCAGGCCATTCCGCGGGGAGCTGGTATTGGGATGACGCGCACGGCTCGAAACAAGGAGGACGGCTCTACATCACTTGTATGTCGACGATGATTCTCGAGGTCTATTATCGGTACCTGCCAATCTACAGCGAACAAGCCGATGAAGATGCATTCCAGTTGTAAGCTCGATTGAAGTTGTAAGTCTGGTTGAATGCATTCGGTGTTTTCTAGCTCGTGCCGGCAGCAGATACTACGGGATTTTAATGTGAATTCGGCCCATCCCTGGGTAAAGACAGAACACTTTCGATCGGAGCAACTCTCAGCCGTTCGATTGATGCATCGCTGTCCCTTTCAGCACAGACACCGTTGGTGAGGAAATTCCCGCCCCAATCCGGATCAGGGTCAACCTAGGGTGCTGAGTCGGTGGGGCCGAAAGTATCGCAAAAAAACCTAGGCCTCGGCTTTTTTGGTTTGCAGTGCAGCAGTCTAACGACGCGACCACGTGCTGTGAACAACTTCGTTTGTATCGTGCGGAACCGTGAAAGATGGTAAAGTGGGTTCTGTTGCGTATCCCGAACGACCGGTCACTCGGCTGCAGAGATGCTTTCCATTCCAGACGACACACTCGGACCAACGAGTCCGACAGTTGGCAGCTGTCGCAGCGATGGTTTTTAAGGAATGAGCATTCCTCAGATAGCCATCGCTATTCGTCGATATCGTTGACCGCCCTGGTATTCGCAGCGATCCGACTGAGCCAAATCAATTCCAAACCGAATCTCCCCTACGACGAACAAAGCGAATGACACCTCGTACCGCCAAAATCGATCGAAAAACAGCAGAGACCTCCATTTCACTTGAATTATGTTTAGATGGAAAGGGAGAAAACTCCATTCAGACAGGAGTCGGGTTTCTCGACCACATGCTCGTCCTGCTCGCTAAACATGCGATGCTCGATTTGTCGATCACGGCCAAGGGTGATCTCCAAGTCGATGCGCACCACACCACCGAAGATGTTGGTATCTGTCTGGGCTTGGCCATGCGACAGTGTCTTGGGGACAAAATCGGTATCAGACGCTATGGACACATGGTCCTCCCCATGGAGGAGACCCTGGTAACCAGCGCGATCGACTTCAGTGGTCGCTCGTTCTTGGTTTTTAATGCGCAAATGCCTTCGATGAAAATCGGTGATTTCGATAGTGAGCTTGTCGAGGATTTCTGGCAGTCGTTTGCCGCGAACTCCGCATGCAATCTGCACATTTTATTGCATTATGGCCGAAATACGCACCACATCGCCGAAGCTATTTTCAAGGCGACGGCGCGAGCTATTCGAATCGCCGCTGAACAGGACCCGCGACAGATGGGAGTCCCCAGCTCGAAAGGTCTACTCTAGGAATAGGAGCCCTGGGAAACAATGCGTGATGTCGCATTAGAGGCAGTGCATTGAACGATTACCTGGAACAATGGGGATGGTCCGAAGACTCGCACGAACCTCAATCGGCGTATGTTCACATCCCGTTTTGCAGACATCGCTGCGGTTATTGTAATTTCTCGTTGCTCGCCAATCGGGACGACCTCATCGATCGCTACTTGAATGCCGTCCGTCAGGAATTGCGGGCGCTGCGACAACCTCGACAAGTCTTGACGCGTTTCCTCGGTGGTGGAACCCCTTCCTTGTTATCGGCTAAACAATTGGCTAGCCTCGTTGAGGAACTCGATACCTGGTTACCGATGCACTGGAACCCCGAGTCTGGGACAGAGTTTTCGATCGAGGCCAACCCGCTGGATATCACACGGGAGTTCGGAGAGATCTGCCAAAGTCTCGGGGTGAACCGAATAAGTATTGGTGGCCAATCGTTCCAGACCGAGAAGCTCAAGTTTTTAGAAAGAGACCATACACCGGACCAACTGCTAAGTGCGATCGTGGTCGCACACCAGTTTTTCCCCCATGTTTCACTCGATTTGATTTTCGGTGCGTCGAACGAGTCTCTCTCGGAATGGAAAGAGGATCTCCAGCGAGCAATCGACTCGGGCGTCCAGCATTTGTCGACTTATGGTTTGACCTACGAAAAGGGGGCTCGCTTTTGGGGACTGCGTGAAAAAGGACTCCTGGTACCTGTTTCCGAGGATGTGGAATTGGAAATGTACGAACAAGCGATCGATACGCTCACCGACCATGGTTTTGAGCATTACGAGGTTTCTAACTTTGCTAAACCGGGCCATGCTTGTCGACACAACCAATCCTATTGGAATGGCGAGGGGTGGTGGGCCTTTGGAACCAGTGCTGCGAGATATGTTGGACGTACTCGAAGTGTTAATCATCGAGGGACCTCGGAATACATGCGCCGTGTCGAGCAAGGTATTTCGACGGTCGTCGAATCCGAGCAGCTAACGACGGATCAATGGATTCGAGAACGCTTCGTTTTCGGCATGCGCCAAATGCGCGGTGTCGAATGGGAAACCATGAAACAGCAAGCGCCCGCGGAAACCATTGCATCGATAGAGAATTCTTTATCCAGGCATCTGGCCAAGGGCTGGATCGAGCGGGATCATCAACGGGTTCGGTTGACGCGACGCGGATTGGTGGTCAGCGATGGCTTATGGAGCGAGTATTTGTAATGTCACAAGCATTCCAGGTCTGGTGCGATATCGGAGGGACCTTTACCGATTGTATTATCGTATCTCCCGATGGCACGAAAAAATCAACCAAAGTACTCAGCCACGGAGTACTCTACTGCCAAGCGATCTCTACGCATCTGCCCCATCGGATCTTTGTAGAAGCATTGAGGGGCTACCCGAGAAACTTCTGGAATGGGGCTACAATCCGAGCATTGGACGGATCAGGGTTGCCACGATCTACATCTGCATGCTCGAGCTTTGAGGGTGGCTATTTTGTCTTGAAAGACGCTGTCCCCACCGATTGGCATACGATCGAGATCGATGCGGGACTCGAGGCTCCCGTCCTAGCGACTCGCATCCTTCTCAATTGCCCCCTCGAGGAACCTCTCCCGCCTCTCGAGATACGGCTGGGAACAACTCGTGGAACCAATGCACTGCTCACACGTACCGGAGCGAAAACTGCATTGATCACCACCGAAGGCTTCGCGGATCTTCTAGCGATCGGATACCAGGAACGTCCGGAACTCTTTGAACTCCAGATCCGAAAACGGCAGCCTCTTTATGAATCGGTGGCTGAAATACCCGAACGGCTCGATGCACAGGGTAGAGTCCTGCGTCCCCTCGATCTGAATGCCGCTGCTCAACATCTCCGAGATCTCTATAGCGCAGGTTTTCGTTCGATCGCGGTATGCTTCATTCACTCCTATTGCAATGGCGAACACGAGAAAGCCATCCGACAACTCGCAATCGAAATCGGTTTCGATTGTGTTTGTTTGAGCCATGAAATAGCTCCGATGATCAAAGCCGTGTCACGGGGTGAAACAACCGTCGTCGATGCGTACCTGACTCCTGTCGTGACGCAATATCTAGAACGAGTCACGCGGCAATTCGGATTGCATTCAGAAAACCCCTTGCTGGTAATGGCAAGCTCCGGAGGTCTGCTCCGCTCTGAAAGTTACCGAGGAAAAGATAGCGTACTCTCGGGACCCGCAGGTGGTGCAGTCGCTCTCCAAGCCATCGCCGAATCACTCGAACTACCGAAACTGATCGGACTCGATATGGGTGGGACCAGTACCGATGTTTGTCGTGTTGATGGTGAATTGGATTTGGATTTCGAATGCATCAAAGCGGGCGTGAGGATGATGAGCCCCACCCTCCGAATCCACACGGTGGCAGCTGGCGGTGGGAGCGTCTGTTGGTTTGATGGTATTCAGATGCGGGTGGGACCTCAAAGCGCAGGCTCCCACCCTGGACCTGCATGTTATGGCAAAGGAGGTCCCCTGACCATCACCGATCTGAACTTACTCGCGGGACGGATCGATCCCTCATCCTTCCCGTTCCCCTTGGATCGAACCGCGGCAGAAGCCGCTATGCTAAAAACCTTGGAAACCATCAATGCTGACCGAAACTCTAACGAAATACTATCTTCGGAGTCATTGATCCAGGGATTCCGCCGACTTGCAAATGAACATATGGCCGGTGCCGTTCGAGGCATCTCCATCGCCCAGGGAGCGGATCCGCGTACCCACTCTCTGGTAGCGTTCGGAGGGGCTGCAGGACAACATATTTGCGAGATTGCTGAAATCCTGGGGATGGACCAAATCATCGATCCCCCACAAGCAGGCATGCTTAGCGCACTAGGCATGGGAATGGCAAGTTTGCAGCACACGGCGAGCCTCGCTATCTACCGTCCGCTGCGGGAGCTTGATCAGCGATGGTTTGATGAAACTCGCGACTCCCTAAAGCAAAGGATTGCGCAGTCTAACTCTCTACAAAATATGGATGCCAGCTATCGGATCGAAGCCCGCTTTCTCGGAACCGAAGGCTCGTTGACAGTACAATCCGATGCACCTGAGTTCGATCCAGAGAAGTTCGAAATTAGATTTCGTAAGAAACATCGGGAACGCTTTGGCTATGATCGTCCCACTCGACCTGTGGAAATAGCCGTGATGCATGCGGTTTTCCGTTCCCAACCCCTGAATTCTCTTCCGCGACAACAAGCCGTTTCGAATCCTTCTAAATCGAGGATCAATACCACATGCATCCATCGTCAACAGATGGAATTGAATACTATTTACGCTGGCCCACTCCTGATCCAATCCGAGGGTAGTACTACGTTTGTAGACCGCGACTGGCAAGCCTTTGTCCTAAACGACCGAACCTTGCTGATCGAGCGAATCAAGAGCAGAAAAACAGAAACGATTTTATCGACCACTGGAAACACAACCCCGCAGCATGAGGTGATTCCTAAGGAGAGTCAGCAATCGGTAGATCCCATTTTGCGTGAGGTTTTAGCTCAAAGGATTGGCTTTATCGCCGAACAGATGGGAACGGTTCTTGAGCAAACGGCTATCAGCGTCAATGTGAAAGACCGGCGGGATTTCAGCTGCGCGGTTTTCAATGCTCGCGGGGAACTGATCGCGAATGCCCCTCACGTTCCTGTTCATCTTGGTGCGATGAGTGCTACGGTCCAAAGCATGATGAACGAGTTTCCAAACATGCAACCCGACGACTGCTTCATCACCAACGACCCATACCGAGGCGGTTCTCACTTGCCCGATGTTACCGTGGTGACCCCTGTTTTTGCTTCGAGCCAGGTTGATTCGAAACCCAGTTATTTCGTGGCCTGCCGTGCACACCATGCCGAGATCGGTGGAATCGCTCCGGGTTCGATGGCCCCGACTTCAAAGAATCTCGAAGAAGAGGGGGTTCTTATTCCACCAATGTACTTATCAAAAGGAGGAACCGATTGCTCTCCCGAGATCGAGCGTTTACTCAAGGATTCCCGATGGCCATCCCGAGCAACAAATGAAAACCTAGCCGATATTCGAGCCCAACAAGCGGCCAATCAGTTTGGAAAGTCAGCGTTGCTGGAACTCACAAGCGATTTCGGTGTCGATCTATTGCAGCGATACATGGAACACATTCAATCGGCATCCGAGGCAAAAACCCGTCGCTGGATTGAATCGTTGCCTATTTGCACGATGCAATTTGAAGATCACATGGATGACGGCCTACCCATCCGCGTTCGTCTTCGACGAACGTCGCGTCATGAAGCGAGTCTCCTACAAATCGATTTCACCGGAACCGGTATGGAATCACCGGGCAATTTGAATGCGAATCCAGCGATCGTCTCTGCGGCTGTGATGTATGTCGTTCGTTGCGCGATCGGAGACGACATGCCTTTGAACTCCGGCGTTATGCGGTGCATCGAATTGATCATTCCAAAGGGGCTCCTGAATCCTCAATGCAGAACGTCGGCGAACGCAGACACCTTCCATGCTGCTGATTGGCCCGCCGTCGCCGGAGGCAACGTCGAAACGAGCCAACGGGTCGTCGATTGCCTGCTCGGTGCCCTGGGGCTCGCAGCTTCCAGCCAGGGTACCATGAATAACTTTCTCTTCGGCGATGCAACGTTCGGTTACTACGAAACAATCTGCGGTGGTGCTGGAGCAACGGCTCTGGGGGACGGTGCTAGCGCGGTTCATACCCATATGACCAATACCCGTTTGACCGACGTTGAAATCCTCGAGAAACGATACCCGGTCCGATTGACTCGCTTTGCCATCCGAAAAGGGAGTGGTGGTCACGGAAAATATCGTGGCGGAGATGGAATCATTCGAGAGATCCAAGCTCTCACTCCACTGACGGTCTCTTTGGTAACCAGTCGTCGAGGGGCTTTTCCACCCAAAGGAATCGCGGGTGGTTCCGATGGGGCAATCGGAGAGAATTGGCAAATCGATCCCCAAGGTTCGGCGCACCGATTAGATAGCTCAGTCCAATTGAATATCCAGACGAATGAGTCCATTCGAATTCTCACACCAGGCGGTGGTGGTTACGGACCCCTCCAATCCTGATCGCTAAACTTTTCCCGTGGAATGACTCTTTCCGTGAATTTAGATGGATTGGAAAAGCTGTACCGGCCGATAATCCCAGAAAGCGCTATTTGGGTACGGAATGCCATCAATCAGCTTCTCGCATTATCACCGGCTTTTGAGGTTATGCTTTTGCGTGGCTCTCGTGATGAATCTTTGCGATCCTACGCAGTCGCAAGATGTCCTCGTGCCAGACCATCAGGAAAGTCCATCCGCTGATTCCTCAAAAGAATCCGAGTCGACAACATCGATCGAATCTTTGGACCGAGTCGAGGAACGCCTCAACGAACTCCATCAAAAGATCATGGCGCTACAAGCCTGGCAACTGGAGCAACCCTCCACCAATGCCTCTTCGAGTTCGCTAGACAGTCTCCGGGTCGCCTCCGGGTCGCCACAAGAGACTGGCACCTCCCAGACACGGGTGGACCCCAGCGAAGCCCCGCGTGATAAATGGAAGGTGAACTTAGGCGGTCACATTCAATTGGATCTTGTGACCTGGGCCAATGCGACGGAATCCATTCCCAACACAGAAAACTATGCAAACTTCCGACGTCTACGACTGGTTGCCGATGGCGCGGGTTATGAATCCTATGACTTCCGGTTGCAATTAACGCTCGAGCCCGATTCAGAAATCCCGAGTGGCTTGACGGCAACCGGACTCATCAAAGATGCTTACTTTTCTCTAAACGATATTCCAGGTATCGGTAGGTTTCGCATCGGGCATTTCTTTGTACCTTTCAGTTTGGAACAGGTTACCAACGATACAAATAATATCTTTCTCGAACGATCGATACCTACGCAAACGGTATTCGCCGCCGATCGCGAATTGGGAATGGCCACTTACAACTGTACCGAGGGAAAGCGCATCCACTGGGCGAGTGGTATATTCATCGATAGTGTGAATGAGGGATTGAAAAAGCGTCTCGATGACAATCAGGGATACCGATTGAGCGGTAGGTTGACATGCCTACCCTACTATGACGAGGCATCCAAGGGGCGATACTTAATTCATACCGGAGTCGGATTGCTGCATACCGATGACCATGACAATATCGTTCGATTTCGATCGCGACCTCAGATTTCCGAAGGGCCTCGCATCATCGATTCCGGTCCCCTCTCGGCTGACAAATACACCACTGGGAATTTGGAGGCAGCCATCGTGTGGGAACGTTTCACGGTGCAATCCGAAGCGTTTTTATCAAGCGTCGATTTGATCGATGGTCCCAGTACTCTAGCGAGCGGTGCGTACATCCACTTGAGTTGTTTTCTGACAGGTGAAAACCGGAACTATGAGCCATTTGGTCAGCATGGTTCGCAATTCGGTCGAAACACGCCCTTCCGGAATTTTTCTGCCAAACGTCCGAGTCATCAACCAGGTGCTTGGGAACTCAAGATTCGATGGTCGCATTTGGATCTCAATCAATTCCTTCGCGGACAATACAACGATTTAAGCTTCGGATGCAACTGGTATTGGAGCGATCGAGTGCGATGGATGTTTGATTGGATTCATCCGTACACGAGCGATACGGCTATCTTCGGAAAAACGGAGTCCGATATTCTGGGAATGCGATGGGATGTGAATTGGTAGATCCTGCTAAAAAGACGAAATCGCTTAGCCCCCTGAGGATGGACCTCCCCGATTTACGGACGCGCTCTCGACGAGAGCAACACCGTCACTTCGGGATGCATCGTTCCCCCAAACGAGCTTGCCAGGATCCCGAAAGGACTCGGAAAATCACCAACCCGACCAGCTTCCACCCGCAAAAGATGGCGGGGTAAGACGTTGATCCTGCAATCTCCACCCATCCTATTGGCGCATCTCGGAGCCGATTGTGATATGCTTTTACTTTTCCCATAAAACATTTCTGTCCTTCCAAATGTTGTCAGGAGCTCTCCAATGGCCAATCTCAATCGTCGGCAATTCAATGCGGCCTCGACCGTGTTTGGTTCATTTCTCATCTTAGGTACGAAAGCGTCAGGAAACATCGTTGGAGCCAACGATCGCGTGCGTATCGCTGTCGCAGGAGTGAACGGCCGCGGAGGCTCCCACATCGGAGGATGGCTCGGACAGGAAAACGTAGAGATTGCCTATTTGATCGATCCAGACCAGAAAGTTTTGAATCGAGCCCTAAAGGGTGTAGAGGAAAAATCGCAAGGGCGTTTCAAAACGAGCGGAGTGGCAGATGTTCGCAAAGCACTGGAAGATAAAACACTAGATGCGATCTCGGTCGCTACTCCCAATCATTGGCACTCGATGATGACTATTTGGGGTGCTCAAGCGGGTAAGCATGTCTACGTCGAGAAGCCTATGAGTCACGATGTCTACGAAGGGCGTATCGCAGTACTAGCTCAGCAGAAGTACGGTGTGGTGGTACAACACGGCACACAAAACCGAAGTGATGCCAAACGGGCTGGACTGCATGAGGCCATCCAAGCCGGCAAGTTTGGCAAGTTAAAGATCTCGTATGGTTATTGCTGCAAACCGCGAGATACCATCGGAGCTAATCAATGGGGCAACCCTCCCGAGCAGTTGGATTGGAACCTGTGGAAGGGCCCTGCCGTCATCGACAAATACCATTCGAACCTGGTCCACTACAATTGGCATTGGTTTTGGCCAACAGGCAATGGCGATTTGAACAATCAGGGAACCCACCAATTGGACATCGCACGTTGGGCCCTGGATAAAGACCAAACCCATCCCATTCGGGCGATGGCTCTCGGTGGCAGATTCAAATGGAACGATGGTGGAGAAACTCCAAACACCATGTTTGGTATCGCCGAGTATCCGAACAAGCAATTCGTCTACTTCAATGTGCGAAATGTGAATTACAGTGGCTACAAGAAACAAGTCGAAAACGAATACTATTTCGAAGATGGTGGACGTATCGTAGGCAATAAATACTTCTCGAAAGGTAGCAAAGAGGGTGAGACCGTACAGGTTCCTGACGGAAAAGTGACACCCGGAGGTAACTGGAAGAGCTTTATCACAGCATGCCGAAATCGCGATCCAGGTATGGCCAACGGCAACGTTCTAGACGCGCATTACGGATGTGTCCTGGGGCATTTGATCAACAACTCGTACCGTCTCGGAAAGAAAGTTCCCTTCAATGCCAAAGCAGGTCAATTTGGCGATAACAAGGACGCATACGAACACTTTGCAGCCTTGCATGAAATCATGAGCAAGGGGGTCGGTATCCCAGAAAACCAAACAGAGTATATCGTCGGACCTTGGCTAACCTTTGATCCAAAAACAGAGCGTCATGTGGGTGACTATGCTACGGAAGCGAACGCGTTACTCCGCGATGCGCGCAGCAAAGGTTTTGAATTACCTGAGCCAAGCGCTGTCTAGCGCTCATGGGAAAACAGTGCAACAGGCACGTCGAGTTGTCGTGCCGCAAGGTTGCCCATTCCAGCGCCCACGACCAATCGATTCGAATACCACGGCGGTGATCGCTAGAGACTGCCGTGGGGTTGGTTTCGTGGGTAATCCGCCGAGAGCCTAAGACTCTCTAGCATCGGTTCCAGTCGCACCATTTGATTTTCGACTATTCTTTCGTTCCGCTAATCCAGTTACGAAGAAGAGTGGCAGCCGCATCTGGATTCTCACGCACCATATTGGTAAGGTCTTTTTTAACATCTCCCCCCGTCGTTTTCAAACGGAGTGGGTTGCTGTCGGCTCCCTCTCCTCCTGCCTCCATCGATTCGACCGGCTCGTCGTCGAGCCCCGTCAAATCGATGTCCAATGCATCATCGAGAGGAATATCAAACCCTTTTTCGAAGGCTGAATCATTCGATGCTGGGGCTGATTTTACGAACCCTCGCATCGAGAAGATTCCAGCAAGTGCGACTGCTGCTAACAGCAACGTCTGCCAGGACTCGGAAAGCCAATCCAACGCTGTTTGCACCAAAGATGGTGGAGCGGGTTCGGGAGTTTCAAAGTCGATATAGTGTCCGACAGTGACCCGTGGAAATTTATCCTCGCCGGGTGTTGACGTTTGGATGATGGCAGTAAGGATGTTTTTGATATTGGTTTCAATTTTCTGCTTCAGCAAAGTGAATGCAGCTTCGTCTAAGGCCGGAATTGGTTTGCCATTATTGGCGGGGTTTTCATCCCATTCTTTTTTATAAATACGCTTGTAATACGAATGAGGTACTAGTACCGAGAAGGACACATACTTAGTTTGCAGTCCGACTTTGCGAATGCTGGTGAGAGTGCTTCCAACGACCTGCTTCGTACTTTCGGTGGACTCTTTTGCTTTGCTGACTTGTTCGGGAGTCGTGATGGATTGACTCTGATTCAGCGTCGCATTCGGTCCTGTCCCAGGGCGACCAGCGACCGGATTTTTGGCTGAATCACTATCTTTGCGCGATGTAGTGGCGGAGATGGTCGTCGACTTTGGGTCGTAGTTCATGCGATTCGTTTCTTCGCTGAGCGTCGGATCGATCTCGACGTTCACTTCCAAGCGAATGTCTCCGTAGTCTGCCAGCAACTCCTTCGCCCGACGGCGCAAATCCATCTCTTGCTGTCTTTTGACCTGATAGTATCGTTCCTGTTCGAGAATGAGTGGATCATCCTCTCCCAGTGTGGTCTGACCGCTAGCCAAATCGAGCAAAGCGATATCCGCAGCTTTAAGGCCGGCGACCGACTTTTGGATGTACTGCATGATGTGCCGGGCTTGGGCTGGAGTCAGCGGAACGTTGCCACGCGGCCGAATAGCCACACTCGCTGTCTTTTGACGATTCGCAACAAACCCCGTTCGATCCTGGTCCGAGTTGACATAGGCCTCTTCTACGAAAGGCATGGTCTTGAGAGCGTTCGAAAGAGCCTTCAATCGAGCGTTGAGCTGCCGGGCCTCAACTACCTTCGTAGAATCCAATAGGTTCGTGCCGCTCGTGGCCTCGTCGATCGCCGAAAAGGGTGTATCAGGCATCGCTTTGGAGTCGGAAACAGCTTTGTAATAGACGCCCTTAGTTGACTCTGGAATCCGAATTCGGCTACCCACTCGTTCCCAATCGCGCAATCCTGCCGTGCTAAATGCAACCTCAAACCGCGAGAGCTGACTTTCGTTGAAGGTCTGACCGTCAAATAGATAAGTTGTTTTCTGGGTTCCACTGGCTGACCCGGAAACAAGAATGCCAGCGCTGACAGCGATCGCGGCCGCAAGCAGCACAGAAAGTAGCCTTGCCTGCGGAGTCATCCCAACGAACAGCGATTGAACTTGTTGTGCAAACTGTGTGAATTGATTCATGGTTCAGCGAATTAGCTCTCAACGACTCAGACTCGAATAGAATTCAACTCTTCATAGGCCTGCATCAGTTTATTTCTTATCTGGACTAGCAAACGAAAAGACATGTCAGCCTTTTGAACGCTTGTAAAGACTTCAGCCTGATTCACATCTTCGCCGGAAAGGAGTTGTTCCACCAAATCCTCGGACTGAAGTTGCATCTCGTTGACGCGTCCGATCCCGTTTGCCAGGATATTTGCAAACGGAGATGTCTTCGGCTCCCCCTCGAGAACACGGTTCCGTGTCGCAACCTGGTCCATCATGAATTGGACCTGTTGCTGATGTCGCGAAAATAGATCGTCTTTCTGTAACTGCATAATTAAGCAAGGATACTAAGGGTTTGGCGAGTCATTCCTTTAGTAACCTCGATGACACCCACGTTGGCCTCGTATGCCCGGGAAGCTTCGAGCGCATCAACAAACTGTTCGTTCATATCGATATTCGGATAGGCGACATATCCTTTTTTCTCACCCTCCTGAATCGCGAGTGGATGATCAGGTTGATATCGATATTTGGGTTCGGCTTGGTCGATTTCGATCTTGGAAACCTTGACGCCCGCAACACCACCCTCTTCTGCTTCGTCGGTCTGAAAGATCACGAAGCGTGGTTGATAGGGTTTGGCCTCACCATCCTCGTTTTTGATCGTGGACATATTGGCAATATTGCCAGAGATCGTATTGAGTCTGGTTCGCTGCGCGACCAGTGCACTCGTGCTGATATCCAACGGAGAAATCATGACGGCCTCCTGCCTCGATAAATTCCATCCCCTTATGAACGAAACGATACCTGCCGATCGTCTCCGACGACCGGCGAAGCACCCCAGCATCGAAAAAGGAGTGATCAATACGATTCCCAAGATACCGATAAGTATGATGGAAGCTCGATACGATCCGGTTCATGGGATGTCGCTTTAGGCAAGCATCACTTTTTGTCTTCACGACCGGAACACGGCACACCCTGGATCCATGCGAGTATCCTTCGATTCGGACCCCGTCGATGGGATCGTGCCAGGAGCTTTACCAAATCCTGAAATTATTTCCAAGATGCGTTTATCGAACGCTGTAAAAATGGGGGGACTACAGAAGCTAGTCAGTAAGTAGACGAATACTTTGTGGAGGCATTTGTCACGCAAATGTATTTTGCGGATTCCGTCTCTTTCCCTTTTTGGTCCAGGGAAACGAAGTCAAAACGACTCGATGAGTAGGACTTCGCGTGCTTCGATCGGATCGACACAGGGATACGATGATTTGTCTTGGGGGCCTAGTCGAGCATTTTCCGAACATAGCGATCCCCTTCACCTGCAGCGACATTTCGATCCGGAGACCATCTGATGGCTTCCGTCTTCGGCTTGAGGTTCAAACCAACCGCTCGATTCCGTCGGGTTCAGGTTTTGTCCGACAACAGACCATCGCAGTCCCGTTCGATCAGAAAAACTCGCACACATCCTCAACAGCCCATCGCTGGATGGAAAGCTGTCCCTCGTCTACCCAAAGGAACTACGGAGTAGGTCTTCCAAAAACTCAGCCCAAAGGTGATCCAGCCTGAATCGTTCCGCGAGTCGAACCGGAAAAATCCTAATGGCCAAGCATTTTATGGGTCGTAATATCAACGGATCGGAGTTTCTAACGCACCTTGCAGTCGAAGCGAATGACGCCTCCGTCACCCGGCTTGATGCCCGACTTCAATTCCCAGCGTAATATCTCCGAACCGACCACGTTCGGCTTGCTTGAGAAGTCGGCATCGAGACTCGACTTCTGAGAATCGGCTACATATTCGAGCCGAGGGGTCAACGAGTCTGTAATTACAAGATTTCGAAGGGGTTGTTCGCCCACATTATCAAAGCGAATCGTAAACGAGATGATGTCGCCTGGATTCGCCATCTGCTCGGAAGCGACTTTGCACAAACGAATCCGAGCCCCTTTGGTTTCATAAACCCTCAGTTCCTGAGTATTCAGCGCGGAGGACACCTCGATTGCTTCCTGACCATCAACAATGACTTGTAGTTCATCTACGTTGGACCAGGCGCGGGCTGCAGCGATCGCTTTGGCTAATCGTGCAGGATCGGTACTCCTCAAGTCGCCGCGTTTGATCAAAGCCAAGTCCTCATAGGGTTTGAACGCATCACTGATCTCCAGCATTGGCAATACCATCTCTGCCGGTGTTGTCAGATTGCGATCCCGAACTGCCTCCACGACTCGTACATCATTCCTTTGTATCGACTTCACGGGTTGAGTCACGTTGCGACTCGGTAGCTGTTCGATGAACTGACCAGGTCCATCAGGACGCGTGGTCGCTTGAAGTCGTTGAGCGATTCCGCTTTCGATAACGCTTGTCTTTTTTCGTACACTTGCGAAGCGAGGTGCATAGATAGCAACTCGGCACCCACTCTCCACGTTGCTCTTTCCATCCTCGGTGACATATTGAATAACCGTGTCCTCAGGATCCAATCCGGACAGAGAGTCATCCTTCCTAACCCGTACGATTGGTTCGCGATCGCCACCATCGAAGAGATACTCCTGGGGATCTGATTGCCTAGGAACTGCAAAGGATTCGACGGTGGGGCAAGGAACGCACTCACCGTAAGAGGCAGTCACTCCGCAAGCAGTGGTTTCTCGACGAAAGTGCGGGAAGACCGGTTGATAGTTCCCTCCCTGCATCGCGTTACAGGTCGGACAACTATGCGTGCTTTGTGATCGGGGTGGCATGACGGTTGGCCCCGAAGGCATCGCAGGGCCATAGGATGGCGGAGCTATCATGGTCATCGATTCTCGAGGTACACTAAATGAATCCAACCCTTGCGGATCACCAACCGGAACGGTGTGTTGAACCTGGATTACCCTTCCAGGCTTCGATGGGTCGTTGCCGGAATCCGCAGCAGTCATCGCACTGACAGATCCTCCGCCCGTCGTTACGATCGGGGGCAAGGGCCGAGGGGATTCTTGCTTTGCCAATGCCATTGGTGTCTGGGCTAAACTTCGTTGACGAGCCGCGATGCTCTCTTTCCCAAACCAGGCGAGAGGACGACTCTGACAGCCCAGCATACCGACAAAGCAACCCAACACAGCGGCTGTTCGAATCCAGAAACTTAAGCGCGTCTTCTTGTTCATAATATCTGATAAAGGTTTCTGGACCGAGCCTGGTTAGCGTCGGTCGCTGATCGAGCCGGTATTCGCCGTCGCAGGTAGATTCCCGCGGTCGATGAGCATTTGTTTGGTAGGAATTGGTTTAAGCGTTGTCCACGCTGGGCATCCGAACAGAAAATTATCCCAATCCTGCCCCTCGGATACGTTCGGAACTCGTGAACCGATACGGAGAATGGCAACAGGACGACCCAATTGATCGGCGGTTCTTAAAGCATCTTGGGTAGGACGAAGGTCGAGCACCCGTTGCGGTCGACCAACAGTCTCGACAGGTTCAGCGACCTCATTGTCCTCCAGGTAAACAACCCGCATCACCATTCCACCGCGAAGAGCTTCGTTGATGTCGTCTTCGTCGATTTCGATAGGGATTGGGAACCGATGCTCCCGTTCCGGTGGAGGATGAATGCGATCGATAACTTCCAGAGTCGGATAGAGAGCGGAATCCTCTTGGTAGGGGAGTCCTGTCAACCGCATTCGATAAACATATCCCACCATGACAGCGATGCGAGACTCTGCCAAGTCGTCCGTGAATTGCCCCGCGTCGGCCATACTCAGACGCATTCCCTCGGGCCCTTTGAGTTCGACCGCTTGCCAAACACCTCGCAACTCCGGCTTCCGAAGCAATTGAATGGCACCGATTTCGCCGGGAGGCATCGAGTCCCTCAACAGTGGTTGGGTCCCCGGGGCGAGTCTCCCGCGTGACCCCTCCTGCGCTCGAGCGCTAGCAATCGCAGCTAGCAAGCACATGGCGATAGCTGCAATCCACGTTACAAGTAACGTTGGAAACGAAACTCGCTTGAACATTTTGCATTCCTTGCAGCAGGATCGAAACAAGTCGGCCAGGAAAGCTGGAAACCTGTTCATGGCGCCGAAATCATTTTAGAAACTGAATGAGTAGCTATCTCAAAGGAAGCTACTCTTCAGCTCTCGTTCAGTCCGATAGCTCGAGCAGAGACTCGAGCTATCCCTCGCGATCCAGTCGGACGCTTAGCGAACCTGGCCCGGTGGGCAATATTCGCCAGGCGCACCACCTGCTGCGCCTCCAGGGGCAGGCCCGCCACCGGTCGGTCCACCGAATTGATTGGGAGCTACAACGCGGCTCGCATGGTAGAACCCAGGTGCGCCCGATGGGAATCCCGGATGGATATTTTGTTCCTTGATATGCGCCCGACTAGGTGGCTGTGGCCAGCTGTAGCCAGGTTGATGTCGGACATGAATCTTCATCTTGTCGACAGGATCAGGAATATGCATATGAGTATGGTTTTTCATAACATGCTGTTGCAGTCCAGCAGGATGCCCGAGCGGTATGTGAGGTGGTCCGGGTAAGCCGATCGGTGTACCGCTATAGGTCATCCCGTATTGCGGCGCCGTTACTCCAGCAACCATATTGGGAGGATTGCTGTAGGGGCCTGCCATCATGCCGCCATTGGGCCCACAAGGCATTCCATTCGCATCGAGCATCGGCATGCCAGCATACGGTAATGCTCCAGTTCCACTCGCGCTTGACAGCTCCACATCTTTGTTTCCTAGGCGCACGATGGCTAAAATCGATCCGCGACGATCGGCTTCCACAATCGGATCCAAGCCTGGCTCGAGACGATTGCTAACCAGCGTATCGATCCCAGAGATAGCTTCACCCTGGAATTCAGGATCCGGAAGATAAATCACCTTGGTAACAAAATTACCAGAGAGTGCTTGATCCAGATCATCCTCAGTGAATTGGATCGCCAGAGCGTTGTGTGCCAGGTACGCGGCCGTTCGGTACGAAGCCGTTCCAACTTCGACCGTAGGATAGAGCTCGACACCTTCACGCCCGGGAATATCGGTCAATTTCAGACGATAGATTCCGCCTTGTGCAAACTCCAGCCGACCGGGCACAACCAGAGGATCGCTTCCAAAGTGACCATCGCCAACGACATCGTAAAGGATGTTCATCGCTTGGGGCTGATTGAAGAGAATCTGGATCGTCGGAGCGACTGCTCCATATCCTGGCACAGGAATCGTCTCCGGCATCAGCACACCCGGTCCAGGTCCGCCGACCATAGGACCAGGTTCTGCAACGCGAGCCGCAGGAGGCATATTGTGCCTCTTTGCTAGCTCACCCGCCTGGGATGTTGAAAGGTGCATTTGGGAGAGCATGCAGGGAGTGCCCAACCCCAACACAGCCATGAGTTGCCATTTAGTACGCATTTTCATTCGAAATACCCTTGGAATATGGTGGGTCAAGCCGGCTCGCCGTTTGGTCTATGAGACCGACGTATTCAACCTGGACAGTGCGCCAGCGATCGACCTACAATCCGCTCCGCGCTTCCTTGTCGTTATGTTCGGCACCGCTGAAGTGGATTCTTTGATAAAACCCATACAACTTGCCCATGCGGCTTCCGGTAATCAACGCTAGCAAAAATAAATGGACAACGTTCGGCGCGTTCATCCTCTGCTTTTGGACCTCCACGACAGCACTCTTCGCGCAGCCCAGTCCCGTTTCATCGACACCAGGGGGAGTGTTAACTTCAGCCTCCAGCAGCAGTACGCCGCGACCGATGATCGATCCGAACATCCTGCTTCTCAACGCCATTCAACAAGCGGTTTGGGGACCTCCGATAGCATGCAAAATCTATCAGCAGAGTATTGCATTCCATCAACAGGTCATTGTCAGCGGCGAATACAAAGCTGCTGGGGGTGGTACCGGCCAATTCCGTCTCACAACGAGAACCTCATCCGGCGAAACCACCCTCGATACCATTCAAGTCTCCGATGGGCGTCTCATGGTGACGCAGGTGGGTTCCAAAACCCCTCCTAGAATCGTCAATGTAGAACGCGTGCGGGAGTCGCTCGCACAAAAAATCCATCGTCCACAGGATCACCCTGAGCTATCGATCACCCTCGCGATTGGCGGACAACCCGAACTCCTGAGATGCCTCTACCAACGCTACCACTGGTATCGGGCCGTCGAAGGAAAAATCAATGGGATCGACGTTTGGCAATTGTTCGGCAAATTACGAACCGAACCGCCCAAGGTTGCGGGAAATGCAAAACTCGATGCGCAAATCGTCACGATGCCGATCGGAGAATCGGAGGAGATACCCAGCCATGTTCGACTGATCCTGGGGCGTTCTCAAACGCTCCCCTATTTCCCGTACCTAGTGGATTATTTTCGGCTCAAGAGGGATCCCGAGGGGAGGGCGATTGGATTTCAGCCGGTGAGTAAAATCGAATACAGCGAACCCACAAACCGAGTTCAAATATCAGACGGTGATTTTATTTATCGGACCGACGCCACAACGGATCGAATCGTCTGGGAAACGGATCTCTACTTACCCTGACGCTGCGAACGGCGATGCATATGCCATTCCCAAGCGATGGGCAGCACGCTCAGCAGAATGATCCCCACGGTCACTAAAGAGAAATTCTTTCGGACAATCTCCAGGTTTCCAAACCAATAACCCGCGACAAGAAAGAGGGTTACCCAAACGAAACCACCTGCGATGTTGTACATCCAGAACTTTCCGAAATGCATCTTCCCGACTCCCGCGACGAAGGGAGCAAATGTCCTGACGATCGGAACAAATCGAGCCAAGACGATTGTTTTCGATCCGTAGCGTACATAGAAGGCTTGAGCGCGATCCAAATGCTGTCGATTGAGCCACCATGAACTTTCGCTCTTGAAAACTCGAGGTCCAACCATCGCTCCCAGCCAGTAGTTCACTGCGTCCCCTGCGACCGCTGCGAAGGTCAACAAGGGAATGAAAATCGCCAGGCTGAGATCATCGGAAACCGCGCACATTGCCCCTAGAGCGAACAACAAGGAATCTCCGGGCAGGAAGGGTAGCACGACCAGTCCCGTTTCACAGAAGATGACCAAAAACATCAGGATGTAGAGATACCCAGGCCCAACGACATCGATCAATTCGTTGAGATGCTTATCCAAATGGATCATCCAATCGATCAGGGTTTGCAAAGTTCAGTTCCTCGTGAATCCGCTCGGAAATCGCGTGGGTTGGCAAAGGCGTTTCGTTCGTGCGAGCAAACGTACCTCGCACCCGACACAACTCGCACACCGCTAATTATTTTCTGAGGCCAGCACCGAGTGTTTCTCGCTACAATCAGTACAGCCGTCACAAATACGATCATTTCACCCTACGTACGATCATGCAAAGAAAAATTTTCCTCCTAGTCCTACTTCTTCTTGGCCCGATCACACTTCCAAACGCAGCCTCCGCTCAGGAAAAGGAAGCCTGGATTCCCCTCTTCAATGGAAAAAATCTAGACGGCTGGACGCCGAAGATCCGTTATCACGATTTGGGCGTCAATCACGCCAGCACATTCCGAGTCGAGAATGGAATCCTTAAAGTCGGATACGAAGGGTATCCAGAGTTCAAGGAAACGTTCGGTCACTTGTTCTACAAAGACAGCTTCTCCCATTACCGCCTCCGCATCGAATATCGTTTTGTTGGCGATCAAGTCAAAGGTGGACCAGGTTGGGCACTTCGAAACAGCGGAGTCATGTTGCATGGAGAGGATCCGAAAACGATGTCCAAGGATCAAGACTTCCCAGCATCGATCGAAGTACAGTTCCTCGGAGGGAACGGCACGGCCCCGAGAACGACCGCGAATCTCTGTACACCTGGTACCAACGTTGTCATGAATGACAAACTCATTCTCGCTCACTGCACCAATTCGAAGTCCAAAACCTACCACTTGGATCAATGGGTCACCGTAGAAATCGAAGTGCTCGGCAACGAAACGATTCGTCATAAGATCGACGGGGAAACGGTTCTGGAGTACAGCAAACCGCAATTGGACGAACGAGATGCTCATGCAAAGGAACTGGCTGCTAAAGCCGGTACGCTGATGCTCAGTTCGGGTTCTATCTCCCTGCAGTCAGAAAGTCACCCCATCGAGTTTCGCAAGGTTGAGTTGCTCGATCTGAGCAAGAGATAGCGGTTAGAGAATAAACAAAACATCTCGCCCAGCCCGATGGGAGATCGAACCACAAATTCACGCGCTCAGGAATGTCGGAATCGACGCGAGCCAATCACAAAGTAGAGAAACCCACACGTTTCTCCTCAGGTAGCCTCTGAAAATCCCCTGCTGGCCCTCACCGCCGCGTGATCCATCAGCAACGGTGACTGCGGTCATCAAATTCAGAAGCTCGACTTCGGAATCCAGGGGAGATCGGAACGAAAAATCGACAGGGCATGGAGCCCAGTCCTTGGAAAATCGGAACGTAGAAGTACCCTTAGAGCGGAATGGAGACCGTTACTTCCCCATTCAACCCATCACTCGTTTTCTTTGACACGATCGTTCATGGCTCGGAATTCAATAAAAACATTTTCGCATCTCTTTTTTATTCTGCTTTCTTGCAGCTCGCTCATTCGAAGCGAGGCCTTATCTCAAGAGTCGGAGCCTTACGACCCGAATCGCTTCGAACGGACCATTGTATCCTCAGGATTGGTTCAGCCGATGGAAATGACGCTCGCTCCGGATGGAACGATTTACTTCATCGAGCTGGGTGGTAATGTCAAGGCATTCGATCCCAAAACGATGCAGACGAAGTTCGTCGGAAAACTAGAAGTGACGACGATTCAGGAGAATGGATTGATCGGGGTAGCGCTCGATCCGGATTTTCGTACAAACCAATGGATCTATTTCCAATACTCTCCACCCAGTTTTTCGGGGCAGCACATTAGCCGGTTTACCCTGCGTGATGGCTTGATCGATCCTACCAGCGAAGTACTTATCATGAAGTACGAAGAGCAACGTCAAGAGTGCTGCCACCATGCAGGTTCGATGGAATTCGGTCTGGACGGCTGCTTGTATATCGGAACCGGCGACAACACCAACCCCTTCGGTGACTCCGAAGGGTTTGCTCCCATCGATGAACGGGAAGCTCGATCCGCATTCAATGCTTTGCGAACCTCTGCCAATACGAAAAATTACAACGGCAAAGTGCTACGTATTCGACCTCTGCCGCAAGGTGGATACGCAATCCCAGAAGGAAATCTGTTTCCGCAAGACGGATCCATGGGTCATCCTGAAATTTATGTTATGGGTTGTCGCAATCCATGGAGAATCAGTATCGATCGGAAAACAGGCTACCTGTATTGGGGCGATGTTGGACCCGACGCTGGCGGAGACGGCAAACGTGGCCCTCGCGGATACGATGAGGTGAATCAAGCAAGGGGACCAGGTTTTTTTGGCTGGCCGCTGTTCATCGCCAATAACCAACCGTACCGCGACTACGACTTTGTCAGCAAAGAGAGTTCCGATCCCTTTGACCCAAACAAACCCATCAATCGATCCGCTTTTAATTCAGGAACTCGTGAATTACCGCCAGCAAAGCCAGCTTGGATTTATTATCCAGGCGGAAAATCCAACGAGTTTCCCGAACTGGGTTCGGGGGGACGAACCGCCTGCGCGGGTCCATCTTATGACTTCGATCCGAATCTGAAGTCCGCGATCAAATTCCCCCAGCACTTCGATCGATGCCTGTTCATCTACGAATGGTCTCGTAATTGGATCGTTGCGGTACATATGGATACGGAATCAAATATCAGGAGCATTGAGCCATTCCTCCCTCAAATGAAGTTCACTCGACCTATCGATATGCTGTTCGATCAGCAGGGCTCGCTCTACGTTCTTGAATACGGAGAGACATGGGGAGTCAACGCGGATGCAAGACTCATTCGATTGGATTATCGACGCGGCAATCGAATTCCTTCCGTGAGGATTCAAAGCGACAAGCTCGCTGGAAAAGAGCCCCTCGAAATCCGATTAACGAGCGATGGGACAACGGACAAGGATGGCGATAGATTGAACTATCGCTGGGAAATTCGACGAGCGGAAGCAACAGATGCTTCTACAAGCCAAAACACAGGGAATTCGTCAATCGCTGGAACCTTTGCCTCGGACTCGGCTGTTTTCACCGCAACCCAGCCTGGTATCTACAATGCAACTTTGTTCGTTGATGATCAAAAAGGTGGAACCAATCAATCGACATTGAGTTTCATCGTCGGTAACGCCATCCCTGAGGTCCGATTCCTGAAGCCTCGATCGGGTGATTTCATCGAGGATGGGGATCCCATTGCATACCAAGTCCTGATCCAAGATAAGGAGGATGGTTCTTCCGAGGAAATCGATGGTTTCGATTTCATCGATGCGGATGCACCGAAACGTGTTTTCGTACAAGCCAGCTTGGAAACCGGTGAGGGAAAAGAGGATTTAGAGTCGGCTCCGAGCGGTTTAAAAAGAATGCGAAACAGCGATTGCTTTAATTGCCACGCGAATGACCGTCCCCTGGTTGGACCACCGTTTATTGAGATCGCAAACAAATATCGAGACCAAACAGGAGCTCTGGAGAAATCGATCGAACGGGTGAAAAATGGCTCGAGTGGCGTATGGGGTAAGGTTCCTATGTTGCCGCATGCTCAGTTTAGCGATCTTGAAATTCGGGAGATGGTGGAATGGGTCTACTCCGTACGCTCCAATCAAATGACCGAAATGCGAACAGGTATCTCCAACGAATTCGCATTGTTGCAAACAAACAAAAAAATCGACGGCCCTATCCGCCTCACCGTGAACTATACGGATCGAGGGATGGGATCTGTTCCCCCACTGACTAGTTCGTCCTCGATCGTCGTTCGACCTCGTACAACCCAAGCCGAAAATTCGAAAAGGATTCAAGGCATGCAGATATTGAACTCGCAAAATGCGGAGAACGGCAAGTTCTGCGGTGGGATCAATAACGGTTCTTTTTTCATCTTAGATTCAGTCTCCCTAAATCACTTTTCGTCGATCACCGCCAGCGTAACCTCCGCGGGAGCGGGCGGACGCATCGAAGTTCGAGTCGGTGGAATCGATGGCCCTCTCGTTTCGTCCATGGAGGTCGAGGTCAATGGCAGTTGGGACAAGTGGTACCAGGTGACAGGCACGAAGGACCCAAAGGTGACTAAGGAAGAATCGCAACCAGTCGACCTGTACGTTGTCTGTCGAAACGAATCCAACCGGAACGGCTTGATGAACATCGACTGGATCCGCTTCAATAAGTAATCGTCAGGGATGCCTCAATTTTGAAAAAGTTCGTTCATGACGCGCTGCGTTTTGAGGCAAACATCCCCCCATACGGGCTCGAGTTTCTTTGAGGCCACAATGGACTGGAACCGTTCAATCATATTGATTTCTTGGGCTGGGTAGAACCCGGAATCATACTCGGGGACCGCGATACGTTCGGTATGTTGCTGCATGTGGAAGGAACAGCCGCGAATTTCGAAGTGGGGTTGGCTAACCTCGAATGCGACTTCGCTACCAAAAAAGGGAAGTACAAAATCGTCTAAACGAGCGTAACCTTCGGTGCCACTGATATGGGCCCATTGCTGATTTTGGGTCACAAACGAGCAATAAAAACTTCCTGTTGAACCATTCGGAAAGTCCAATTCGGCTGAAAACTCTGCAGGAACCGATTGCTCACTCCCCTCGCCACAGAGCGCCGACAGCGTTCGACCCGAGTAGCGTGTCGGCATAGCGTAGTCGTTCGCCCATAATAGAAATCGAATGCAGTACCACCCTAGATCTCCCAAACATCCGAAGGGTTCCAGTTTGCTGTTAACCCGAATATTCGACTGTTCAAATTCCTTGCCACCATGGAAGGAGAATTGGCAAGCGATCCGACGAATCGTTCCGATCTGACTCGGACTGAGCAATGACTCCTTCAACCGGTCCAAACGGGCTGAATGCATGAACATCACGCCGTCCATAAACTGCACTTGATGCAATTTGCAGACCTCGAGGATCTCCTCCAAATCCGCAACCGTCAATGCGGCAGGTTTCTCTGCCAGGACATGCTTTCCGTGCTGGGCGGCACGAATGATCCACTCTTTCCGAAGCCCTGTGGGTAGTGGAATATAGACGGCATCGATATCTTTTCGAAGCAATAGTTCATCGTACGAATCCAGGGCATCCACAGAGGTCTTTTGAGGCGTGTGCTGGCTGCACTCGCGGACAAAGGATTCGGCAGCTTCCTTTCTACGGCTCGCGACGGCAACTACCGTTCCGGCACTAGATTGAGCAATCGCTCGCCAGTTCTTTCGAGCAATACCCGCAGCCGAAAGAATCCCCCAACGGCACTCGATGAGTGGTGATCCCATGTGTTTTTCTCCAATAGTTACAATTCACGCGTAAGACCCGAAGCCCGCAAAGCCACGAAATTACCAGGATTGCTCTTTTTGAAATCCATCTTGACCCCATTTACGCGGCTTCGATATTCTCCGGCTCAGCTACGGCACTTTAGGTAAATCAGTGTGACGCGGCATATTGGAGCCGTTGTTTCCTTCGGGAAAACCTCACAGGATAGACCGATCGCGTCAGTTTGGCGACCCGTCGTCAACATGGCAATGAACATTCAGGAAGGATGGTTCCCTATGTCCAGTACAAAAACGGTTTTTACAACCGGTGAGGCTGCCAAGATTTGTAAGGTAAGCCAACAAACAATCATTCGTTGCTTCGATAACGGAACGCTGAAAGGATTTCGAGTTCCGGGAAGCCGATTCCGACGAATCCCGCGAGACCAGCTCTTTGTCTTTATGAAAGACAATGGCATTCCTACCGACGCACTCGAGAGCGGGAAGAAAAAACTGCTCATCGTCGATGACGACCAAGATCTCGTCGACTTGATGTATGACACTTTCGAGCGCGATGGTCGCTTTGATATCCGAACCGCGAATAACGGATTCGATGCTGGGATGCAAGTCAAAGAGTTTCGTCCAGACATGGTCGTTCTCGATGTGATGCTGCCTGACATCAATGGCAAAGAGGTCTGCCAGCGTGTTCGAAGCGATCGCACGATGGATTCCGTCATGATTCTATGCATCTCGGGGATGATCGAGCACGATCGCGTCGCCGAACTCCGTTCCGCCGGTGCAAACGATTTCATGCAGAAACCGTTCACAACCGATCGATTGCTGGATCGGGTTTGCGACATGCTCGAAATCGATAGGCCTGTCGCCGTGGTGTAGCTTCGGCTTCAGAAAACAGGGATCTGCTCCAGAGAAAAAGGCGTAGGGACCGGAATCGGTTTCCAATTTGTTGCCGGAGCGTGAGTGGATCACTTCTAGCCAAAAAGTCGGTAATAAGCTTAAAATGGCGGATGCTTCGTAGAGAAGTATCCGCCATTTTTTATGGCAGAGTGTTCTAGCAACGCTCTCAGCAACAACCATCAAGATGCACAACATAGACCACTCCCTCCAGCGAGCAACGATTGATCTGCTCCAAGCCTCGCTATTCGCGCGAGAGAGATTCGAATTCTCCGACGATTCCGACGCACCCTTTGAAGAATGGCTGCAACAGTATTCTGATTGGATCGGACTGACTACGATGCAGGGGCTATCGTTGGTGGAGCGATTAAAAAACTGTCTCACCCAGCTTCAGTCGGTACATAACGAAACCGAGGTTTTGTCGCATGCCAACACAACTGAAAAGGAGGAACTGCGAAACGCTCTGCACTCTGCGATCAAGTCGTTACAAGCTCGTGAGACATTCCAAGAAGTAGTCGCAATCCACGCGCGGCGAGGTATTTATGATTTAACCTATGGGCTCACACATGAAATCAATAATCCCCTAGCTAATATTGCAGCTCGGGCCCAGCAACTGATCTCGAGAACCGAGAATGAAGCTGATAAACGCTCTTTGGCCACCATTGTGGATCAGGCGATGCGAGCCCACGAAATGCTTGCAGATACAATGCAAGTTGTGAAACCTTCCGAACTGGCTCGGGAAACATTTTCAATCTGCGATTTGATCCAACGTGCAATGGAGCACGGGAAGAAACTCAAAGAATCCCAAGCGATTGAGTTTCAGACTCATTTTCCGACGACCCCACTGTACGTTTCGACCGATCGCGCACGCCTTGAGGAGGTTATCGTCTCTCTTTTGAAAAACAGTTTGGAAGCCTGTCGTCCCAGCGACCGAATCGATGTTCTCGTCGAAAGCGTCGAGCCAACGGATCCAGATTTCGGCCCGGGCGAAGGAAATGTTCCAAGAGTGCGGGTCGCAATCCATGACACCGGTCACGGGCTCACTCCAGAAGCAGCGGAGCGAGCCTTTCACCTCTATTACAGCGGACGCGAACATGGCCGTGGACTGGGAATATCCCTTGCAAAAGCCAAACAACTGATCGAAGCACATGGTGGCAAAATCTGGATTCGAAGTAGTCCCAATCTCGGAACAACACTCGAAATTCGCCTGAGCCAGTCTCCTCCTCCCACCGCTGCACGCAAACGAATCAGACTCTGATATCCGGAAACCACTACCCTAGATTTAAAATCCAAAGATTCGTTTGTGGGTTAAAACTCATCGCTCAACGAAAGTGCGCTTTCGAGACGCACCTCAACTCAGGGACCAACCTGCTCGAGGCTTCCGATCGACAAGAGAATTCGCAAAGGAATTGTTCTTGGCCTCTAACTTTTCTCCATCCCACTCGATGCGCTTGCCAGTTCGGTAAGCGAGCACACCGACGAGGTTCCCCATGGTTAGCAAACCTGCATAACTGAATGGGCTCGCTGTAGGTGTCCGGTTTTTTACCGCTTGGACCCACTCTAGTTGCTGCCCCGGCGAATCAGGAACCCATGGTGCCGGCCGTTCGAAGTCCGTGAATTTTTCTTCGGGCATAAGAACATGCTTTCCATAATCGGATAGCAACATCCCTTTACTTCCTACGAACAAAATCCCGCTTCCCCAATTCGGCACGAGCCCGTCTCGCACTAAGGGAGGTTTCTCGCTCCCTTGATACCAATGCAATTTGCAGGCAGGCATGTTCCCTCTAGGACCGTATTCATAAGTGGCCCGCATGGATGCAGGCGCTAGTTCCGGGTGTGGCTCCGGCCCGAAAGCCTCTACAAATCGTGGGCTGTCCAATTTCAACGCCCAAAATGGTAAATCGATCATATGGGCGCCAAGATCCGACAACGTTCCATTGGCGAAGTCCCACCAGCGGTACCACTTCGGACCCGGCAAATAGACCTCGTTGTAAGGTCGATACGGCGCAGGGCCAATCCATAGATCCCAATCGATTCCGTCTGGTACCGGACTCTCCTCTTTTGGTCGATCCGTTACCGAAACAATGTCTTTGTTCGTGAGTGCGTCTTCAGGTGACTGCCATCCCCAAGCGCGACTCACCCAAACGTGGGCCTCGGAAACATCGCCGATGGCTCCGGATTGAATCAATTCCACCACACGATGGTAGTTCGAGGATGCATGGATTTGCGTCCCCATCTGCGTAGGAACGTTCGCCTCGATTGCTGCCTGCATCACTTTGCGAGACTCGGCTATGCAGTAGGTCAGCGGTTTTTCGCAGTACACGGGCTTCCCTTGACGCAAAGCAGGAACTGTTGCATAGGCATGCGTGTGCTCCGTCGTACTCACCACGACTCCATCGATATCTTTGAGATCATCCAACAATCGCCTCAAATCGACATACTTGCGCGCTGACGGGTAACTCTCACTCACTCGCTCGAGCGTCTTCGGGTTGATGTCGCAAATCGCAGCGACTTGCACGCTACTATCCTTGGTCATCTCTTTCAGGTTCGCTCCGCCTCGTCCTCCAACACCGATAAAAGCAAGATTGATTTTGTCGTAGGCAGCAATCGACCGGGAGGGATGCTTCGAGAGCACCGTAGCGGCTCCAACAGCTGCCAACCAATCTCGCCTCGACCAAAGGGATCTCATTTTGGATTTCATAGTTTTTCGCGCAAGCAGGAAAGGATCATGATCTTTGAAGGCGGGCAGCAGGGACAAATCTACCAGGGCACCGGAGTGATTCCACACTGCCGCCACGATTGATAGCCCTGCAGCGCGAATAGCCCAGGACGTTTTCACCTCCCACTGACCTAAGCACTTGATCGACCTATTCTAACAAACGTCGAATGAGAAAAGGCTGACTAGAGCATAAGTCAGGAAATGCATCGCGATTTCCAACCCATAACGCTAAAAACCCTATTCACAGACCGAGCAACTCACGGAGCGGAGCGAGGGGACGAGCCCTTTCCGAGGACGTATCTCTGGGGCAGATCACTAGGCCTGTCGTTACCCATTCGGGAAAGACACCCATGCCTCACACCAAAGCCTTTACCAATCAGTTGGTAGTTCTAAAGACCAAACTTCGTTGGACAAAGGGCGGGCATGTCCTCCGACCACCCAAAGTCGATCATTCAATACAAATGCGGAATGCTCATGCCGTGGTTTCCAGCAGTTCACTGTTTCGAGTTTCGTCCAATTCTTGCCATCTTGACTGGACCAAACATCTCCGAAATTATCTTTTTCTTTAGACCAGCCCCCCAACACCCATATTCGATCCCGATAGACAGCTGCTGAGAACCAAAGCCTCGGCTCCCAAGGAGCTTTTTCCGTCTCACATGTCCAATCTTTGCCGTCTGCGGAGGACCAAACATCATTTTGCGCATGATGCTGGGGAACGTAATTCCCACCGCCCAAAACATAAATACGGCCGCGATGCGACACCGCTTGATGATAAGCGCGGGGCGTCCAATCCGCATTCTCTCTTTCGAGTACCCAGCGAATCCCATCCTCGCTCGACCAAATATCATTCTTGAGGCTCTGCTCATTTCCAAAGTAATAGTTTTCGATACCGCCTAGTAACCAGAGTCGATCGCGGTGAGCAACCGCGACTCCAGCGAGTCGAGCGGACCAAGGGGCATTACGGTTGACTTGTTCCCATAGGAGTCCATCTTGAGACGACCAAACCTGATTGCTTGCAGAATGCCCTGGCAGCCGCCCATTGTACCAACCCCCCAACATCCACATTCGCTCGCGAAAAACACAGGACATGGGTAAATCACTGTGTAGCCAAGGCGCCTCCGATACGACTCGTTCCCAATTCTGCCCATCCTCACTCGCCCAAACATCCCGAGGGGGTGCCTCGAACGAGGATTTCCAACCGCCAGCGATCCACATCTTTCCCGCAAAAGCATACTCTGCCTGGGAATCCCGCGGGTCCCACGGAGCATTCCCCTGGAGTTGCCAATCGATCGATTGCCCCATGACCGAATAAGGAACCAAAAACAGGAAGACGATCGCGACGATATTCAGGCAGCTCGCTCGAATGCTCATCATGCTCCGGACCTACTTCTTTTGATAGAACTCGAGTAGATCAGCTCTTAGCTTTTTCAAAGAAGGCTCATAGATGTACATCATATGCCCACCCTCATAAAACTTGGGAACAATATTCGGCTTTAAGGACTCATCGAGCATGAGATGATCCACCGTATTCATCATGGCATAATGCGGGGTCGCGAGGTCGTTGTAACCACATGCCAAGAAGAGCCGCAAGTAGGGGTTAGCCGTCATTGCGCGGCGAAGCGTGTCCGTCGCATCGACATAGCGACCCTCAAAGCGACGATAACTCCACGGCTGAACGCTACCCGTTAAAATCTCGTAAACCCGATCTTCCGTATATTTCAATTCACTGCGAACGTAATCATTGAACGTGGCTGTGAAAGGACCAAAGATCGCAGCACCGCTCGCATCGTATTCGTAACCGGAACCCGCATTATCCCGGTCAATTCCCAGATACCGGCTATCGAATCTTCCCACGGTTCGACTCTTTTCTCTCAGCAGCTCCTTGGAAAATCGATCCATATCCACTCGAAGCTTCGCACGTTCAATGAACTTTGCCGACAATCCTGTGAGTCTGGCCATTTGTGCGGCGATGCCCGCATTTTCTTCATCTGCCAAGCTCGCACCGCGGAGCAAGGCTGTCGCGTAGGGACCAGAGGCAAATTTTTCCGCTTGCGCGACAACTTCCGACACAGGTAGCGCGAGGAGTTCCGGAGCCAACATCTTGTGATACCACGCAGTCGCAGCATAGGTTGGAAGAAAAACCACATACGGCAAGTCGTTGCTACCCCCGAATCTCAAGGTTTGGAAATTGACAACCCCGGACACGATGACGATACCATTCAATTCCAGATAGTATCGATCTTGAAGATGACCTGCTAACCCAGCAGCACGAATGCCTCCATAACTTTCACCCAATAGGTACTTGGGACTCAACCAACGTTCGTACTTGGTAGTCCAATCGTGAATGAACTGACCTACACTTCTCAGATCTTCTTCATAACCATGGAATTGCTCTTTGGATTCCCCATCGGCGGGTCTCGAATATCCAGTACTGACCGGATCGATAAATACTAGGTCGGTCACATCAAGCAAACTGTATCCATTCGACTCCAATCGATACGGAGGCTTGAGTGGAGAAGCGTCACTTGGGAACGCGATTCGCTTCGGTCCCAACATACCCATATGCAACCATACGCTACTGCTACCAGGACCTCCATTGAAACAGAACGTCACCGGGCGTGTGTCTTTCTTTTGAACGTCCGACCGCGTATAGGCAATGAAGAACATGTCCGCTTTAGTCTTCTTTCCGTCCTCCTTCAGACTCAGTTTTCCTGTTGTCGCTTTGTAGGAAACGGCTTTGCCGTCGATCTCTAAACTCCCCTCCGTAACAACCGGGGCAACCTCCTCTTTCTTCTCCGGAGCTTTTTCCGACTTCTCTGCATTGGATCCTTCGACCTTACTAGGCTTTTCCTGCGAAAGGGAAAACTCGCAATGACCAAAGCCGACTACCAAAGAGAATACCGCTAAAGAAACCTTTTTTCTCGTCATGCTACTTTTCATGTCGTTCATTCATGTGGAATCATGCTATCTGATAACGCATTCCCCAGACTGAGGTTTGTGCTCATTCCCATTTTAATCAAGCCACAGCCGATTCAGACACAATCGTCAAAAGTCTGGGAACGAAAGGGTAAGACCTATCGCGATCTCGAGGACAGGGCAGGGGGGAACTCTCAAAGACATGGCAGAAGGGCTCTCTCCAGAGCAGGGAAGGGCAGGGGGGATAGCAAAAATCGCTCGATTTTTTGAGCAATCGAGAATGTCGCGCCGGAGCAGTCCAACTGGTTTTGAGGAAGCAACCTCGTTCCGCTATCCGCGATGAGAGCTAGAAACAGTGCTGTGCAATAGCTGCCGGCCAGCTTGTAGCATTCACTAGGACAACAACTAACGCGTCAAAATATCCTGCGTGTGCAAGCGGAATCGATTGAACCACTCCATCGCCGTTTGAGGTGATTTGGCTTGATACCCGTAGCGCTGCATTAAACCTTCGTCGTAATAAGCGAGTACACAAAGAGAGATCAGCAATAAATAACTAAATACATTCGCGATGCGACTCTGCCCAAAAAATTTCAACGCAGATCCAAAACTATGTTTGAAGGTGTAGCGTCCTCGCCGGAAATCGACGGACCATATCTCATCGAGTAGAATGTGTGACATAAATCCGATGAAGACAGCCAACGTTTTGAACAAACGCAAACTCATGTTTTCACTCGCACACACCAGGAAGGAAAACAGCGCAGCAGTCAATGCCGCAGGTATGCTATGCCACATCCCTCGATGAACCGTATAGCGACGAAAAAACTCTGCGATGCCAAACCGCAGCACAAAGTAGATGACGATGGTCGTCACGAGCATCATTTCGTGAGACATTCCCATACGTCTCAATCGATCCACCATCAACATGGGTACGAATGCGGATGCGAATGAGACAGCCTCTCGCAGCGGTATACCGGAATCGCTGTCTAAATCAGGCAACATCCCAGAGACGCTGCAAAGCGCACCGCTGATAATACAGCTCTCAATCGGGAAACCCGACTGATATCCACCCAAGCCAAACAACGAACCAGCGATGGTGCTGACCGTCATATGGGTTCGGAAATCTGCCATGGCAATTCGCGTGAAACGATCAAAATAGGGGGCAGGGTAGGGGAGTATGGAAATACCAAAGAAACATCTCGAGCGGAAGCCGAATGTCACTCTAAATCCAACGCGAGACAGACCTTCAGAAAGATACTTTACAAACCTATGCCCCTCTATGGACGAAGAATTCATCGACCAGGCGATCGATCGTTTTCCGTGAGTAGGCTGTAGAGTAGGGGAGATTAGAGGTACCAGATCCGATTGCCGAGACTCCCACCAACTCGGAACTTGCACTAGACCAAAGAAGACATTGCTCAAGGCAGACAATCAATGCCAGCAATCCGATTCCGCGAGAATATTCTCTCTAGAAGTGCACCCAACAACCCGAGGAGCAGGGCAGGGGTCCCCCAAGAACAATTCGCTGCAGCCCCTAACCCATCAAGGTGAAAGAACTCTGATTTGATTCATTCCTGCCCCAACCAGACAGACTTCGCAAAAGGATCTATTTACCGAGCAAGCGATACCCTTCTATAGTACGGCCAATATGACTCATGGCTCCCTGTAGAATAGCTAGCTATATGCAAACGTACGACATCATCATGCTGATCGTGTTAGCAGCCACAACCATTTTTGGTGCGATTAAGGGCTTTGCTTGGCAGTTGGCTTCGCTCGCATCGATTATCGCCAGTTATTTTGTTGCCTACGCTTTTCGGAATGAAGTGGCCAAGATGATCAATGCCGAGCCACCTTGGAATTTATTCCTTGCAATGCTGCTCCTCTATTTCGGTTCCAGTTTTGTGATCTGGATGCTATTTCGATTGGTCAGCAGTTCGATCGATAAGGTTCGACTGCGGGAATTCGATAGGCACTTAGGCGCAGGATTTGGTTTACTGAAAGGCATCTTAATCTGCCTGCTTATCACGATGTTTGCGATGTCCCTTCTGAGCCCTGTACAGCAGCAGCGTATCGCCAATTCGAGCAGTGGACGCTACATCAGCCGAATCCTTGCAAGCGCTGATGGAATCCTGCCAATCGAGATCAAACAAGTCGTTGGCCCTTATCTAGATAACGTCGGACAGCGATTGCAGCAGGGGCAAGCAGGACAGATTCCGAACACCTCAGCTCCATTTGGCTTTCCTGTTTCTAATGGAGCAGGGCAGGGAGGCAGTCTTTTGGAAAACCTCGGCCGAATGGCAGAGCAGGGGGGGATCAGCAATCCTTTTTCCAATCCAACCCAGACGAATCCGTCAGGGCAGGGGGGATGGGGATTCGGTTCTGGAAATCCAGCACCTCAACCCGCCAATCCATCTCAACCCACCAATCCAGCATTCCCCAACCAAGGATGGGGACAACCTAACTCGCCCCCCAACCAACCGACATGGCCACCCCCGGGGACGAATTGGAAATAACTCAAACATCAAGCCAAAGCGCCAACGACTCGAGCGACTTTCTGGGGACCTGATTCCTCCAACGCTACTTTCTACTTCTGTCCTAAATCATGTTCGCATGAAGAAACCATAGATCACTTGCGCAGCTAAACGACTGGAACGAGCTCTTCCTTTTGAATGGCAATCTTTCTTTACCTGGATGGAACAAGATGGATCGAACCGCGGCTGACCATCCCATCACGGCCCCGCCAGGAGAATCGATTTCTTGAGACCCATTCCGAACAGTCTTTTGCGAGTCCAAGAAACCACCCATCGTACACCTCCCTCGAAGCGCAAACCCAATCGATGCATGACCATTACGGTAGCGTGTCCACAAACACTCAAGTTGCCTCGCGAGGGAGGCTCATCTTGTGATGACCCGGCCGACGGCTTTCGATCGCATGCTCGGGATCGTCATTGCAATGCATACGGATCATGATCGTTACCCCAACCCACGAGCCGCTCGGATCAAACCAGCCGCGTGCAAGCCAAGATTCATTCTCTTGCTTCACCGACGCATGAATACCAAATCGTTGTGTTAGACATCCACCGTCTTGATACGCGTCTCCGAGCAACATCCATTTTCGCCGAAATGGACTGACCCATTCGGCGAATCCTCTTTCCTGACGCTCCGCAGGCGATTCCGTGAGCAGGGAAAGGGATGGGAGGGAGGGATCGGTCGGTTCACGCAGGCGAATCGGACCCTCTTTCGTTTAGTGCTCGGTGATAATGGGCACTCGCAGATAATGGGCACTCACAGAACCGAGCCAGCCATGGAGCGTGAGCACGCGGTGAATTGTTCATTGGCAAACGTACGCAGAGCCGAAAACTCTTCTTAAGCCCTACGCACTTCCTGTTTGCCACACCCACAGTATCCCTCTAGAAACACCGAGGACGAAAAATCCCACAGGTGACAGAAAAGCCCGAACCGTTTCCCACATCATTCAGGTTTCAAACGTTGGATCCGGGAACGGAATCGACAAATCCTACGCACTCGTCACCAATTTCCTTATCAGCCGACTCTGGAAAGCCTCATTGGTCGAGCCCGAACACCTTGGAAATCATCGACCTGCAAGAGCTGCTTCTCCGAGCTCTAGATCGCCCGCTTCGATGAACCTGCGTTCCAACTAACGCTTGGAACCGATCCCAGCCTCTACTGCCACGAATTGTAAATCCAAGCCTACAAGTGCGAGGATCTGCTCCGCTCGCTTGGCTTTGCGAAATTCCCTGTACCTGTTGGTGCGTTCAAGACGCTTCATTCGGTCGCTTTGCTTGGTGCGAGTTCGCTTCGCTTTATGCCAGGCACCTGCCGACTCGGCAGGGGAAGGCGTGCGAGCAGAAAGGCGTAAGCGGATCTGGGCCGCCCCGGTTTTATCCCGGGGGAACCAAGGATTGTTCCCCAGGACTCGCGAATGCAGCAGGTAGCTGTCAGTTACTGTCTCCCATGAGGCAAGCTCCCGGGAAGGCCATTTGAGAGTAAGGCCATTTATGCCTGGCACTTACCTACGCCTGGCACTTGCCAACGTAGCCCCTGAGCGACCTCCGTATCCCGTGCATGATCTTCCTACCAAGGCTCGGAGGGTAACCACCCCGGGACGATCTTTTGGGCATCCCGATCTCCGTACCAATCGATCCGAGCAGCGGCCATCCAGCGGCCATCCAGCGGCCATCAAAACGAGAGCCCGAACATCCAACCCGAGCCATCACGACCGAAAAACAACGTCCGATAATGTTTCTTATGTTCGGTTGTATCGCATTTTCATCAAGGAATTTGCAGGCCTGAGAAAAAAACGCTCGAACGGAAACAACCCGCGCAGTCGACCACCCACCACCTGACTGCAATCAAAAATACGCACACACCAGCCAACGATTCCTCATTTGCAATCGCCCAACCGAAAGTCGCCCAGAAACGCTATCGATCTCCAGACACCAGCATGCAACGTGCGCACGACAGAGACCAACCCGCACCCTCCAACACCCACCAGACCAAGCCAGAAAACAACCCAGACACCCATCGCAGATGCGCTCAAAAACACAACGAACGAACTCACAAAACGAAGCTCCACCAATCGGTTCAGGAACCCACCAAAACGCATCCCAATGACATTCACAACTATCTCTCACTGAACAACGAAAACGCCCGTCAAAAAAGCTCATTCGTCTTCACAAACCCACCCAGAAAACCATCCCCCTACCCTAGCCTTCACTGCCAACCATCAAAAACAGACAAAGCCACCCGCCACTCGGGCTACTCGCTTCCATTCCATGAAAGATGCCATCCACTTGCCCCCAATAAATCCGACATCCACAATTCAGCAAAGAAACAATCCAATTACGACGAGGCAACCGTTGACCCCATCCACCAAGACGAATCCTCCTACTTTACCAATGAAGGTCTTGGTACCTGCCGGCCTGTTGCTACTGTTACTCATAGGAATTCTTACCCGATCTGCGGCGTTCCGCTTTCCGGAAACTCTTTCCCAAACCTCAGGCATGGTTCTGTTCCTGCCTGCAGCACTAGGCACGATCTGGCTCGGCTGGCGCCCTGGAATCCGGATCAAAGAAGCTGCAATCCTCGCAACAACGATCCTACCGATAGCTTTTCTTTGCTGGAATGCTGTCATGCTCTACGGACTGCCGGCCCAAGCATGGCCGGAAGCGATTTACTACAACGCAATGCATTGGTTGCTTTTTTTGCTCACAGGGAGCATCGCTTGCAAGTACTTCCAATGGCTTACCTCCGCGGCAATCCTGAAAGAGCAGACTAGGGGGGATCAAGAAAAGCCGCACGCACTAACCATTTTCAAACTACTCCTACTTTTTGTCATGACCGCCCTTAGCATGATCGCTATCCAATCCACGACCTCCAGCGGTTCCGATGCGTCTGCTGCTCGTCTACCCATTTCGCCAATACTTCGCAACACCGCCACCACAGCCGTCCTGGGCGGCTTGCTCCTACCGATCCATTGGACAGTCATGTTCCTCTTGAGATATTTAAGATCCTATCGTTTGGCAGCAGCGATACTCTGGATCCCAATCCTTGCGAGCCTGAGATGGGGGATTCAAGCATCCCTTGCTGTCCCAGTAGCTACTTTTCCTGGCACCGATGCGCTTCAAAGCGACCTTCCAGAGAGGGAATCGCTCCTTTGGATATTCCAAGATTTCCAACGGTTTGGCGAGTCACCCAAAAACACGGTTCGACATTTTCTTGACGCAGCAACGCAGATCGCGATGTCTCTCGTTGCCATGCGTTGCTTTACCTTAGCCGGCTACCGATGCGTGATCGATCGCCTGGAAAACCGACCAGCCACGGAACAGAAAGGTTTGAATCACCTGAGCCCCCAAGACTCAAGCCTGCCAGCGACAGACCAAGCGTAGGCGATTCCTATCAGATACCGACGCTATACCCATGCGTCTTGACCGAACCATCCTCGAGCTGCTCCAGATACGTTCCCATACGCCGAAACTTTTCGTATCGATCCGCAGCCAACTCCTCCGCTGGCATCAAACTGAGCTGGTCTAGCGTCTTGGAGAGATAGTTCTTAAGCCGTGCAGCCATTTTTTGATGATCTCGATGCGCCCCCCCGAGCGGCTCCTCGATAACGTCGTCGATCACTCCTAGCTTGGCCAGGTGGGACGAAGTGAATCGAAGCGCATCAGCGGCTTTGGGGGCAAATTGGTGACTCTTCCACAGAATCCCAGCGCAACCCTCGGGGCTGATCACGGAATAGTACGAATACTGCAACATCGCAACACGATTGCCGACACCGATCCCTAACGCACCGCCCGAGCCCCCCTCACCGATGACAACGCAGACAATGGGAACCCGCAGCTGACTCATCAGGAACATGCTTTCGGCGATAACCTGCGCCTGCCCCCGTTCCTCGGCGCCGACTCCAGGATACGCTCCTGGGGTATCGATAAAGCAGACGATCGGCAGCCCATACTTCTCCGCCATCTTCATCTTCGACATCGCTTTGCGATAGCCCTCTGGATGGGCACAACCGAAATGACACGCGGCGCGTTCTTTGTAGGTACGCCCCTTCTGGTGTCCAACGACCATCACTTTACGCCTGCCGAGCTTTGCGAATCCAGTGAGCATCGCTCGATCATCACCGAAGAACTTGTCTCCGTGAAGTTCCACAAACTCATCAAAAGCCAAATGGAGGTAGTCCTTCGTATAGGGACGATCCTTGTGCCGAGAGACCTGCACGACTTGCCAGGGAGTCAAATCAGCATAGATCTTCCGAGTGACTTCCGTCCATTTACGACGTAGCGAGTTGATGATCAGCTCTTCTTCCGGAGTATGACTCGGGTTTTGCTCAAGCTGCCTAAGCTCTATTTCGATATCGAGCATCGGTTGCTCAAACTCAAATCCGGGAGGTGTTGTTTCCATTTGATTTGCCTATGCACTCGACAGGTGATCGATCAGATACTTTCGCCAGTTAGGAGGGATTCTCAACTTTGCCGCCCGAGAAGTCTTCAAAAATCGACTGTTCCGGCTTACGAGGTGGTCGCTTGAAAATCGGGGTCGCTCTTACCGTTTTGAGCACATCCCACATCGACTGCGGTCGATCCTCAGCCTTCTTCGCCATCAAAGATTTGATCACGTTATTGAACTCCGGGGTGACATTATCGTTGGTGACCAAGACAGACGGTGGCGTTGCGGTAAGGTGTTTACTCAACAAGTCGTTCGGCGTGTTCCCGGTAAAGGGAGGCTTGCCGACCAGCAATTCATACATCATGCAACCGAGCGAGTAGATATCGCTCCTGGGGTCTAGCGCCTGTCCGCGAATCTGTTCGGGAGACATGTACGATCGCGTCCCCTCTACCTTGTTCCTGCCACCAAACAGTTTCCCGATTCCGGTTCGAATCTTCTTCGCGATTGTAAAGTCGATGAGCTTGACCAATCCTTCGCGATTGATCAGCAAATTATCCGGCTTGATATCGCAATGCACGTAACCCTTACTATGCAGGTAATAAAGTGACTCCACCGACTGTTCGATAATGCTCGAGAGCATGAACGCAATCGGTTCTGGGCCTCGCCTCAATGCTTGCTTTAGATTGATTTCGCTAAAAAGTTCCAGCACGATGAAGGGAGTGTCTGCGTCGGTAACATACTCAACAATTTTGATCACATTCTTGTGATTCAACGTGCTAGCTATCTCGTACTCGTGCTTTAGAAAAGCAATTTCCTCTTTGTTGCCTCGCTGCTCAGGCCGAAGCACTTTCAAGGCATAATGATTTCCGTCGTCCTTGATCCCCTCCCAAACCTGGCAGGTACTCCCCAGCCGGATGAGCCGAGCGAGTCGATAAGGACCTAGAAAGTCGCGAACTTTAACCATGAAATTCCTTCAAATCGGAGGGGTAAGTTCAGCCCCCCTCCCCTGCCCTACTCGACAGGGAGACTCAAGGAATCTCACCAACCTCGTACGCTACTATAAGCAAAATTCCCCTAGGCGCAAAGGTTTAACATTCGATAGCAAATCGACGCAAACCCGTTCGATTCAACTCATTTTTTGACGATTGCATCTCCGGTCAAGAAGGCGAGCAAGTCTGCCATGGCCTGAATATCTAGCTGGTTTTCGATCCCCTCAGGCATGATCGAAAGCTTGGAACTCTTCATTTGCTCGATCTCACTTCGCTGGATCGTATCGCGAGCGTTATCGCCGCGAATCAAGGTAATGCTGGTGGCCGATTCCGATTCCACCATGCCAGTGATTGTTCGCTCATCGGTTGTCAGGATCGTGTAGCTGACGTACTGAGGATTGACCTCACGATTAGGATCCAGCACGTTCTCCAAAATCGCTTCGGCACCTCGGTACTTGAATGTAGAGAGATTGGGTCCGAGTTCGTAACCCAGGCCTTCGTACTTATGGCATGACGCACAGACCTTCGCGAAATGGGCTTTACCAACTTCGGGGTTTCCTTTTGTTTTCAAAGCTTCGCGATATTTTGCCAAAACCTGAGCGCGACTTTCATTCGCAGATCGCCCCAAAAGTTTCGCTGCAGTTTCTCGAATCACAGGATCCGCGTTTTGTTGCAGCGCATTCTGCCGAGCTGGATCGAGCTCTCTCAAATCAAAGCCCCCCTCCCCTGCCCTTCGCAAGAGCGCTTGGAGCCATGGCTTCTTAGAAAAAAGTAGATCTGTAGCTCTCGTCTTGAGAGACGGCGCCAGCGAGGAATATTTTGCCAGCAATCGAATTGCCATTTCGGAATCGGTGTATTCGGAAATCCCATCGAGCGCGCTGGCCTGGACACTCCCAGGCTCCCGCTGATCCAGCGCTTTCACTAGCAACTCGGCGTTAGCTTCGCTCCTCTGCCAACGCAACGACTGCACGGCTTCGATTTTTGCCTTTGCATCCGCGGTCGCATCGGCAAGCTTCGCCCGTGCACTGTCGATCGATTCCACAACGACTCCCTTCAGGGTTGGCAATCCATCAAACGCCGACAAATTGAATTTCGATTTCGATGCGATACCAGCAATACAACCCTGAATAAATGACCGTAGCGTTTTAGATTGTGCCTGGGACAATTGACGATCGACGTCGACTAGTTGATCCTGACTCGCTTGCAATACAAAAACGCGTCCTAGAAGATATTCGCCATCGGGACTCCAACCTGCCCTCCCCTCCCCTGCCCTGTCCGAAACAAGCTCTCGAACGATATCCTCCAGTAACCCGCGGGATGCATTGGCCGCTGCGCTCTCAACCCATGTATTTCCTACTGCAGTCTGCAGCAACTTTTTCGATGCAGCGGTCCTTACGATGCGTTCGTCTTCCAGAATCGGCATCAGCGACAACGTGAGTCCTACTTGAAAGCGTACAGCCAGGTCAGGATCCTCGGCCAGCTTACATATTTCCTTCCTCAACGCTGGATTTTCAGAGGCCGATGCCTCAAGCAACCGGACCGAAGCTCTTCGAACTCTAGGATCCTCATGCGACAACCATATCGACGTATCGGTTGGCATTTGACGCAGATACGCCAGCACGCCGAGGCACTGCAGCCGCCCTGCCCCGCTCTGGGTCGATCGTGCGACACGCTCTATCGATCGGATGACCGATGGATCAGGATTTTTACTCATCTTTTGAGCGATGATCCGAGCCGCAGTCTCGCGTTGCCAGGCGTTTGGATGAATCAGCAACTCGACGACTTGATCCACCGATAGCCGACTTAAATCATTACTCCGACGAGGAGCCCCGCTGACGGTTGACAGACTGTAAATACGGCCTTTGTCCCGACCGCTTGTTAAATCGAGATGTTTTTTGATCTCTTGCGGCAGGGATTTCGGATGCTCGATCACCTCCCGATAAAGATCCAGTACCACCAAACTACCGTCGGGCGCGTTGGCAAATTGAACCGGGCGAAACCAAATATCGGATGCAGCCAGGAATTCCACATCCTGATCCATGCGTTCTCCTCGCATACTCACTCCATCACGCGTCAATCGCTTTCGGTGAATGATGTTGCTTCCGACATCACCGACAAACGCGAGACCTTGTAATTCTGGCATGGCATCACCACGATAAATCGTGATGCCCGTCGCACTCGTGAAGTATCCACTAGGCCGGCCGCCCCCCTCCACAATTCCGGGTACCAGTTTGTTAATACGCAGATTTGTTCTTAGAATTCTCCACGGTTCCACTTCGCTGATCCGGTAAACACTCGCCTGCGGACCATCTACAGCAATACTCTGCCGAGTGGGTGGCAATGGCAAAATGTTATCGGATCTTTGGTATCGATCCTCGTAAAGATGCAGCTGAAGATGATCGCTATTGTGGCAAGTGAAACGATTTCCCCAATCATCAAACGACATCCCGTGTTGACCTCCACCACTCTCGGGACGTACATCCAACACGGCTGGATCGAATGAGAAATCCCGACCGCTCAACGTCACTGGTTTGAATTCAGGTTTGTCGGGTCGAGTCACTACTGCTCCTGAACTACTGGTTTGACCATACAACCGATTGTCGAGCCCCCAGCAGAAACTATTGAGCAAACCCTGAACGTTTCCTCGGCCAAACCCCGTGAATACCAGATCCCTGCGGTCGGCCTTTCCATCGCCATCCTGATCCTTCAGGTACCAGATGTGAGGAGCTGCTCCGACGAATACGCCTCCGTCATAGCAAGCGATCGCCGTCGGCCAGGACAAAGTGTCTGCGAAAAGAATACTCGACTCGTAGGTTCCATCACCGTCTTTGTCTTCGAGCAATCGTATATTGCCTAGCTGCTCAGTCTCCTGCTCGGAGTAATCGCACATCTCAACGACGTACATCCGGGCAGACTCATCAAATGCGACCGCGACTGGATCATAGACATTGGGTTCAGCGGCGATCAAATTCACTCGATAGCCCGGCGAGACCTTCATGGTCCCCATCGACTCCGCAGGAGATTTTGGGGCAATTCTCGGAAGCTGGTCTGCGAAATCCGGCAACTGCGTCCTCCCCTGCCCTGCCCCAGCCAGGAATAGACAAGTTGCGATGAAGGTCGACAATCCGCGACGGCGACTTACCAAATCTCTCATATTGATCTTCCGAAATAATCTTTTTCACCAGGATCGACTGCGCTCAAGCATCCTGCACAAATGGATCGATTGCGTAAACGTATTCTAAACGTTCACCGCATGCTATGGCTACAAATCCCCGGCTTGTGACGAAAAGCCCCTTCAACTCTGGGACTCCCCGATCATTCCCAATGCGGTACACTACCACACAGTGTTTCCATGCTTTTTTTGAATGAACATGACCGATTTAGAAATTCATCAGCAGTTGGCTTCCGCTCTTTCCTCTTTCATCGATCCCGAAACAGGACGGCCGGTTGGCCCGTCAGGACAAGTCGGCGATTGTACTGTTAGCGACGGTGTGGTTTCCTGTCGATACAGCATATCGTCGCTAATGAAGCCCATCGCAGAGGAACTCGCGGACCGACTGAAGGACCATGTGCTCGCAGCAATTCCTGGAGTCAAACGAGTGGAGGTCGCGATCGAGTCGCTGTACAAGCCGGCTGTTCCGATCGGACAGATCGGCCTCCGGGCCAAGTGCGTCATCGCGGTGGCTGCAGGCAAAGGTGGAGTTGGAAAAAGCTCCTTGGCAGCCTCCATTGCATTGACACTCGAAAAACTAGGCTCGCGAGTCGGCCTGATGGATGCGGATGTTTATGGCCCGAGTATTCCTCACTTGCTAGGCCTGGATGGACGTCCGGAAATTGTCGACGGGAAGATCCAACCTATTTTCTCCGGAACGATGCCCGTCATGTCGATGGGCTTTCTCATCGGCCGAGATCAAGCGGTCGTTTGGCGAGGACCAATGCTTCATGGCTCTATTACACAGTTCCTGCGAGATACAGCTTGGGGCGAATTAGACTACCTGATCATCGATATGCCTCCAGGAACCGGAGATGTGGCTCTCACCCTTTCTCAACTGCTACCGCTGACGGGAACGGTTATCGTTTGCACCCCGCAAGAAGTCGCTCTCCTAGACGCGAGCAAAGCGATCGCAATGTTCGAGAAAACCAAAGTACCCATTCTCGGTATTGTTGAAAACATGAGTGGCTTCACCGATCCGGAGACAGGTAAAACCTACGACATCTTCGGGAAAGGTGGAGCTCGAAGTAAGGCCGAGGAACTAGGTGTACCTTTCCTAGGCGAAGTTCCGATTCAGATTGCACTCCGAAGAGAATCGGACGAGGGTCGGCTGGCAGAAGCACTCAAGGATCCAAACCTTTCGAAACCATTCGAGAACGTCTGCAGAGGACTCGTCAGGTCGATTGCGACTCGTTTCGCTTCGCAAGCACAGTCCGCTCCGCTCCCAGTACTGCAGTAGTCTGCCATGAAACCCGGACTCCAAATTGGAGACAGGTCGGAACTCACCTGGATTGTATCCAGTGAACATACCATTCACCTCGGTATGAATCGCTCGGGATGGGGGACCGAGGGGCATACGGCGCGCCGCTCGGCAGTTGTCTTTTCCACCCCCAACATGATTCTTCTCATGGAACGAGCGGCGAGAAAAGCCATCGAACCGTTTCTCGAAGTCGGCGAGGAATCGGTCGGAGCCCAGGTTGCGATCGAGCACGTTGCAGCGACTCCGATCGGTGCTCAGGTCACAGCCTTTGCACAAGTAACGGCCATTCAGGGAAAGGCGATCGACTTTGATGTGACTGCATTTGACCATCGCGAAATGATCGGCAAGGGTACCCACCGACGTATGATCGTCAGCGTCGATCGCATCGCCGATCGGATAGCACAAAAAACACCAACACATCACTACGGAACGGTTCTCCCGATGCAAATACCACCGAACACCGGCTCGCTTCCGTCCCTTGCCACACTCCAATGCTCCATCGACGGACCGATAGCCTATGTCGATCTCAATCGTCCCGACAAGCTCAACGCCGTCAATCGGCAAATGACATCCGATTGGGAATGCCTCAACGCATGGCTTGCAGGACATCCCGAGGTGAGAATCGCCATCCTTTCGGGTCGTGGGGAATCTTTTTGTTCGGGCGACGATGTGGTTGAGGTTGGATCCCTGGATCTCGACGAAGCGAGGGAACTCAGCTACCGCCAAGCTCGCATGTATCTAGCATGGGAGTCGCTCCCACAAGTGATCATCGCTGCGATCGATGGGAATGCCCTCGGTGGCGGATGCGTTATGGCTTGCTCATGCGATTTTAGAATCGCCAGTCACCAATCACGATTTGGCATGCCGGAAATCAAATTAGGCTGGCCACCCGGTTACGGAATCGCTCAATTAACGAATCTCATCGGTAAAGCCCGAGCCATTGAACTTTGCACGCTCGGGAATTCGATACCCGCACAGCAAGCCTATGATTACGGATTGGTGCATCGACTTGTTTCTAAATCCAATCTGCAATCGGCTGCCATCGAATTAGCCGACAAACTTCTAGCAATGCCCCCGATGGCACTACGGGAAACCAAAAGACTCCTCCACCAAGACGAGGGAGTGCAACCCAAGAGTGCCTATGTCGCCGATACGGCTGCCTACATCGAGTGCCTCGGGACCCCCGATGCTCAAGAAGGAATCGCAGCCTTTCGAGAGAAAAGATCGCCACGATTTGGCACTCCATAACGAACCTACAACAGCTTGCTCGCTAATTCGGATAGTTCCGATCGCTCACCCTTTTCTAGCCAAACATGACCATAAAGCATCTGGCCTCGCATCCGGTTAATGACGTAACTTAGTCCGTTGGATAAAGAATCGAGATAGGGATGGTCGATCTGGTAGATATCTCCCGTAAAGACGATCTTGGTCCCCTCCCCTGCCCTGGTGATGATTGTTTTAATTTCATGAGGAGTGAGATTCTGCGCTTCGTCGACGATGAAAAACACTTTGTGCAGGCTCCTTCCACGGATGTAGGCTAAAGGCGTGATGTCCACGCGATTAGCCTGCAAAAAATCCTGTGCCTTTTGGCTGCTGCTTCCCTCACCTTTGTTCGGATTGATGACGGCGAGATTATCGTAAAGAGGCTGCATGTAGGGATCGAGCTTGGCCTCCAAATCACCAGGCAAAAATCCGAGATCTTTGTTGCTGAGCGGAACGGTCGGTCTCGCCAAAAGCGTTTGTCGATAGCGGGAACGACATTCGAGAGCACCGGCCAGCGCGAGCAGGGTCTTACCCGAGCCAGCCTTGCCCACCAACGTGACGAGCTTCAGGTTGTCATCCAACAATGCCCGAAGAGCGAACGCCTGCTCCGCATTTCGAGGCAAAATCCCAGATGCCGCGATTTTATCGATTCGATGAAACACCCGCTGCTTCGCATCGTAGGTCGCGAGAATCGATCGATTCCCACTTCGCAAGATAAAGTTCTCGTTGGGTATCGGTGACTGGACTCCCGAAACAAACTCCGCAGCCACATGCCCACCATTTTCCAAAAACAACTGGAGTTGTTCGAGTGGAAAATCGTCGATCAGCCGCTTGCCGGTATAGAGCTTATCAAAGCTCTCAACTTTATCTGTACTGTAGTCCTGGGCAGTCAAACCAAAGGCTTTGGCCTTCATTCGAAGATTGGTATCTTTGGTAACCAACACAACCTGACGATGCGATTCCTGATCCCGCAACACCAAAGCCACGTTCAGGATACGATGGTCGGGACAATCCTCTAGAAAAGCCCCACGCATGCTCGGATGCGGCTCCGAAGCCAGAATCACACGAATAGTCCCCTGCCCTGCCCCGAGCGAAGCCCCCTCCTTCGATAAGACATCCCCAGTCAATTCGTCCAAATTCCGAAGGAACGCACGTGCCTGAAAATGAATGTCTTCATTGCCCTTTTTGAATCGATCGAGCTCTTCGAGCACAACGATCGGAATGACAATATCGTTTTCCTCGAAGTTGCGAATGCTACTCGCGTCATGCAAGATCACATTGGTGTCCAACACAAATAGCTTCGGTGCATTCGATGAATTAGACAGCATCATTGATATCCTCCCTGAGTCTTCCGTGGCACAACAACCGGCTGATTCCTATCCAGCCGAGCATAATCCGATCGACGAGGCACCGTCAACTAGGGTCTGCAAATGCTTGAATTGTTGAACAATTTCCCCAACTTACCCCCAAGATCCTGCTCGCCATGACGAATCCTACGCTATGAGTTCCTCAAGCCCTCAACCAATCCGTGTTTCTGTCCATCGGGGCTCAACAGGCAACGTCCTCGCTGCTTTGGCAAGTTTTATCTACCCAGGTCTCGGCCAATTGGCACAAGGTAGATTTATCTCAGCATTATTCTTCTTTGTCCTCGCGACACTTCTTTGGCTCGTGATGCTCGGATGGCTTATCCATCTATGGGCGACACTCGACGCAGCTTGCTATTCTTCATGATTTAACCGCAGACATTTCCGTCCGATTGCGTTGAAAATAGCGCAAAAATTCGACTGAAGTCGCACCAACAGCCGTCGCTCGATGACATGCTCGAAGCGATATTCCTCAGCAGATCTCATGCTGTGCGATCGCTCTGCGCGAATCCCGCAATCGTCTGCAAAAGGCCAACTCAATCCGAAAAACATTCCACGCGCAGGCGATTGGAACACGGCACAAACGTCGGTGCTAGCATCGATCGCTGAGTTGAACTAAAACTTCGCTTACTTCGATTCCTGGGGTAGTGGCCGATACTCCCAATCCTTGATCTCACACACGGATTGGAAAACGCAGTAGCCCAGGGGCTTACATCCAATCACTTCCGCTCTCAAGGAAAACTCTTTCCCTTCTCTCTCGACACTGACGACCTCTTCGTCATCGATAAGAACCTTCAGATGCTTCTTGTCGAGCCGAACCAAAAACGAATACCACTTTCCATTCTTGAAATCCTTGAAGGAGGCTGTCTCATTCTCCGAGGCATCGTTTCCATTAATACAACTCACTCCAACCAAACCACCTCCCCATCCGCCGCAGATGAAGGAGCAATACTCCTTCCCAATCGGGAAAGTGACACCCGCAAAAAAATCAGAACCATCCACGCGTCTCGCCTTCCATCGCATCTCGAATTGATCGCGAGGGAAGTCTTTCTTTTTCCAGTGAACTCCTGTGAGTGGATCGCCCCGACCCAAACTCAAGGTGCCTGTCTTGATTTCGACCGATCCTTCACCACCAAAATTGGTGATGTTCCAATCGTCTAAATCGTCCGTCGGCAACAGGGAAATCCACTTGGCCTCGTTTGCTTTGGCAACCGCACCCGTTTTAGCAGCCTCTTGCGCGAGCCCGAAACGCGCCATGCTCAGCATGATCCCGCAACAAACAATCACGGAGAATAATCGCCCGACTGCATTGAATGCATGCCCCTGAACGAGAATCGATCCTTGAAACCGAGACGTCTGCAACCAACGATTTAGAGACATAGTTTTTCTAGCTGACTTTACCTAGGGAAAAAATGCTTGTGCGAGGGGCCGAAATCAATCTACCAGGACATCAGTTTGCTTGCGCTCGACCGATACTCTTTTTAGCGCTTCAGCGTAGACAGCCCGTTAGGTTTCTACCCGCCGCGCGCGTTATCAGGATCATTCACGCATGGAAATCGAAACCATACCCCTATTAAGATAATGTCCCACACGTGGATCATCCACCGTGGCTACTCCTGTTCGACAAGGAATCTACTCAGCTTGTCGATGTTTTCACTGAAGGTTTCGCTCTTGATCACGGAGTCGATATTCTCCAAACCTTTGTGATATTTGAGCTTCCCTCGCTCGACCCAGGCACCCCGCGAATCTTGGTCTTGAATGATCGCGCGAATCTCCTGGTCGGCGGGTCGTTTCAATTCGGTCTTCTTTCGTTCCGACACCGCATAGGCTCGCCGCTCCTCATCGCTCATTTTGGAAATCTTCATGTAGTCACGTCGGAGCTTGGGTAGATTGCTGGGTACGGTAAACCCATAGTGCGTCGGCAGATCGTCAGAGGAATAGGTTAGCTGGTATTCCTTGGTAAAGTACAAAGGCTTGTTGGTTTGCAATTCGTAGAATCTAGCTAGTCTGCCATTGGGTAAGAGACTTTTTTCGAGATAGTCCAGGGCTCGTGGGATCGAGGCCAGGTACTTTCGGTCCCCTGTCTCAACAAAGATCCGCATCAATGACTTGATAGCATCCTGCGATTCCCCACCAGAAACTGCCGGCGGTTCGAATTTTCGAGCCCAAACGGGTTGCATCTCAAAGTTGTATTGCTGCGCCCATGCAGGTTGGGGGTCGGGCATTTGCGCCAAGAGAAGAAAATCAGCCGCCTTGACCGCTGACTCGCGATAACGAACATCTCCGTAAACCTCCACAGCCAGGAGAAGCGTATCGATCAACTGAGTAATGTTGTTATCGTTGAGCGTGTAAAAAAACCAGTAATCTCCACCTGGATATTTGCGAGGCCACTGCTCGGGATAATTGGCCGGCTTGATGGAATACTTCTTCGGGTCGTCGATCAATTGGTAGACTTGCCCCCAACCACCGTTGGGAAATTGATTCGCGAGCAGCGACTGCAGGGCATAGGAGCACGCTTCATGGATTCTCTCATCTTTGAATTGGAGCGTCTTGTCGAGCCGTGACAAAAACCTCACAGCAGACTGCGTCTTGTCGTCATCGAGCGACGAGAGATTGCGTGCTTTCTTTCCAGGCTGTCCCTCTACCCGATAAGCATGTTTCGGCCGTAACTCCCGTCCAAAATCGATATGGGCCTGCCAACCGCCACTGTGCAATTGCCCTCGTACCAAACAAAAACCAGCATCCTTTGCAGCGTCGAGAAGAGCACCGTCACCGGTTCGTTCGTAAGCGTTCAGGAGTGCTATACCGACCGCTGGCGTTCCAGGAGGCTGCACCCAAACGGTTCCTGCTTCAGCGACCCCTTCCCCCTCGCGGTACATCAAGTCGCTACTGACCTGATAAACGTAACCTCCCTCGACCGCGACGGCTTTATGAAAGAATTGCACTCCCTTTCGTAATGACTCCCTCGCTTGATCGCGAAGCTCCTCCGCAATCGCGCCTACCACTTGAAACAAAAACGTGGGAATCAAAATCGCGACAAGTAAAAACCGAATCATGGAAAATCCAAACGCTAGACAAAAACACCTCAATCCCGATTCCATTGTCGGAGTTTCCGATTTTCAACGAAAGAACCCATCAATCGTCGATGGCGAAAAATTCATCTTTTTGCGTATAGCCGTTACCGTGGAAATCGGCTCGTGTCCGAACGGGGCAATCGCGCATACGTTCGATTTTTTCGCAAAAGTCATGTCTCTCGAGGAAGAGTTAACGGATTGAAAATCCGAAAGAGTTCGAGTCTAGAAAACGATGCCAACCGCGATGCGCGCGATCGCATCGCTATTTGGATTCCATGAATCCTTAGCAAGTAATCGAACACAACTCCGACAGGACGGAGATACCTTTTCGCCAGCCTACCATCGGTCGGCGAGAATGGAGATCGCTTGGTACAACTCATACCAGTGCCTGAATGTTTCCAGAGTGTCTATAACCGCAGCATCTTCTCTGTCAAATCCCAGCTCGCTGATTCGAATCGTGTGCCCTAAGTGCTGCCCCGTCTCCTCGGTGACATCGGTAACCAACCTAGAATCGTCGATCCCGTCGAGCGGTAGAGTTGAGTTCATGACGCGATGGACCACCCAGAGAGCAGCTCGATCGATATCTACGCTGTCAATCACCGCTTGGATACTTCCACTTTGAACATAGAATTTAGCCATGATTCTTCCTTGAAATGTGCGAGATGCTGATCAAATAGTGGTTCCACCACTCTGCTCTTGCGTGAGGGTTTGCAAGAGCAGAGGGTTGAACCCTTTTCGGGAGAGCCAAGGCTGCTTCTGTGGATGTTGTTGCTCAGAGGCCCCCGTAGCCTTCAGGGCTTGGGTCTTCGCCTTGACGCAATAACTATCGCACCCTCGCGTGACACGATTGGTCCCGAGCGTTCAGGATTTTCCAATATCTGGAGGAGTTTTCATGGAAACCGCTTCTTTCGTTGGGAATTGCCGACTCCTTCCGCGCAGGAACGAACTCCTCACCGCAGGTACCGCTCCCCGCAACGCGACCAGCAGTTACCCTTTCGTGGCCGTCGATTCACTTGCCATCACGTATCATGACGACGCGAAACGAAGGAGTCGCACCGTTGTACACGGATAGACCTTGGTATAGTCCCCCCAATCCGTGAGGTATCTAGACGGGAGACCGATCAGTAGGAATGCAGCCAAGGGGTTCCACTAAAAGATCAACGGGGATCAAAAGATCACAGGAGATGAGGTGCTACGTGACGATGAAAATCCATGCCGACCGAGTCTTCGGGCGTCGGCCAGCGCGCCTTGGAATCAACCACTATCATGCCAACCGACAGCGAGTGCTGTTGGCCGGAGAACGAGTAGGATTCCTATGGATTCCGACTGACATTAGGCCAGAACGGTTCGATCAGTTTGAGGAGATTCCCGACGTCAAGGCAACCGCTTCTTGAACACTCTTCTTGCCGAGCGTTTTCGGTTTGTCGAAAGGACCATCCACACCCCCTTTAGGCCAGTCCTTTGGAGATGCATACTGGTTTTCATCTCGATAATACGTTTGTAGTCGACTCAATTCAGCCTTGAGCTCAGCAAACAGTCGCTGCACTTCCGGACGGCTTCGATTGGACTCGTCGAACAAAAGATTGTTTTGCTCAGTCGGATCCTTCTGGAGATCGAACAGCTCGTAGGTTTCTTTATTCCAATAATAGATTAGCTTGTGCGTCAATGTTCGCACACCGAAATGCGCTTGCGTATTGTGATGGCCGGGTGAATGGTAGTAACGGTAGTAGACTGAACTGCGCCAATCGGCAGGTGTTTCCCCAGCCAGAATCGACTTCAATGATCGTCCCTGCATGAAATCTGGGACTGGAACCCCAGCCAAATCCAGCATTGTCGGAGCCAAATCGATGTTTGCAACCATAGCGGTCGGCACCGAACCCGCCTGGACCCCAGGGCCTCTTGCTAGCAGAGGTGTCCGTAAACCCGGCTCGTACATGAAACGCTTGTCGTAAAGCCCCAGTTCACCCATGTACCATCCGTTATCCGCGGTGTAGATCACAATCGTATTCTCCAAAAGGTTGCTCTTTTGTAGATAATCGAGCATTTGGCCGACACTGTCATCCACTCCCTGAACGCAGGCGAGATAGTCCTGCATGTAGCGTTGATACTTCCATTTCACCAACGCAGCTC
>JBBAXA010000012.1:61351-91783 GCA_040396935.1 Pirellula sp. | reverse complement strand
GCACGCCCAGAAGCTTTGCGATGGGCGTGCGAGAAAGGCATTGGCACAACTCCCCGTGTGATCGCATTTCAAAGCGGCGGCATCAGCCGCCGCACTCCCAAGCAGTTCCGACCGATCGACTCATGCGAGTCGTTCACAAAAAATCAAGCTTCGGTCAAGACGAAGCAGTCGCTCCATGGTGAGTTCAAACGAGCCTTCAAATTGGCAATCTATCTGCGCAACGAATGAAGTACCGAGTCAAAGGACGGTCTCGACTCGGTACTTCTCTTACGTAACAGCGAATCTTGCAGATTCCTTACTCTTTACCGACAGTAACACCTGGCCAATCGTCGGTTCGGAACGGAGTGAGTGGCAAACCGTTGCGGCTGAACAAATTGCATATGGGGTTTTGTGCCCAAGCATAACGCACAGCAACTGGATCTTTCACCTCGCCGGAAGAGACTTCAATTCTTCCATCCTCTTTGATGACTGCTTTTGCATTGAAGAATTTGCGATCAGCACCAGCGACGGAGAAACCAAAAATCTCTTGCGTATCGAAGGGTCGCCATCCACCACCCAAGTAGTTACAACGGATCAAGATCTTGTCACCCGCTTTTTCCATCGAATCGTATCTTGGACTTTGATAATCGATCTGGACCCCGTACTGATTGGCCAAAGCCCATCGTGCTAGCCGGCGACCTACATCCACCTTATTCATCGGATGTATATCTTTTCCTTCGCCGATGTCGATGATGACAGCCTGTCCTGAATTAGGAACCTTGCTCAAAGCCAGCGTTTGAGCTTCTCGGAGTTCCGCCCAATCACTTTCAGCTGGCTGCGAAACCTCGGCTTGGAAATCCGCCAGTTGAACCCAGTAGAAAGGGAAATCGCCCTGCCCCCACTCGTCGCGCCAATTTTTGATCATCGCCGGAAATAGATCGCGATACTGATAAGCGCGGCTAGCATTCGATTCACCCTGATACCAAATCGCTCCTTTGATCCCGTAACCTAGGTGGGACTTCAGCACACCATTATAAATATTGGACGGACGAGCATTCCCAGTGAGTTGATTTTGCAAGGTTTGGAGCCGGCGGTTCTCATCCTGAGTTCGATCCGTTTTTTGTTGAAGCTTTGCGATCTCCTCGGCATTCTTGGATTCGATGTCCTTCCAACGATTGTTCAAACCGGGAAACTGGGCTGCGATGACATCTCGGTTCACCCATGCCTCGCATGCGGACCCTCCCCAGGCGTTGTTGATCATGCCGATGGGAACATTGATCGACTGATTCAATTGTCTCGCAAAAAAATAACCGACGGCGGAAAAGTTGCCGACAGTCGTCGGAGAACAAACCTGCCATTTTCGGTCTTCATGACTCCAAATCGGCTCCTGCGAACCCTTTTGGGGGAAGTTGATCATCCGAATGTTGGGATAGTTTGCGGCTAGCTTTTCCAAGTCCGGATCATTCGATTGGTTGACAGACCACTGCATGTTCGACTGACCGGAGCAAATCCAGACTTCACCGACGAGAATGTCTTTGAGTTCCACGATGCTCGACCCCGATATTTTCATCGTGTGGGGGCCACCGACCGAGAGAGCGGGGAGTTTGGCTGACCATTCGCCGTCCTTGTTCGCGGTACAAGTCACGGTTTTGTCTGCGATCGAAATCGTTACACTCTCATTCGCATTCCCTCTTCCCCAAACTTTATTCTCCTGACCTTGCTGCAAAACCATGTGATCGGAGAAAACATTGGGGACTTTAATCTCTGCATGGCAAGGCAGGACCCATCCGCCACTTACTAAAAGGAGGGTTGCCAAACTCGTTCGTATCTTCATCTTGGGATCCTTATCGGATGTGGGAGGAATGATTCGACGACGCTTCATCGCCGAAAGATAATGCGTGAGACTTCGCAAAAGTCATTTGGAAGCGAGCAATATGATACTTGCGATTTGTCTCCAAAACATATGGTGGACGAGCGTTAATAGCACAAGGAGTGCTAAAAATCCGACGAGAACAAAAGGTTTTTTCCAGCATCCACTCCAGCAGATCAACACTACCAACAGCAACGCCACTGGCAGAAGAAACACCGCAGCTTGCCAACCGAGAACGGCTCCAACCATGACGCCCGCCTGCGTCCAAAGCGTTTTTCCGTTCGGCGCGATTTGGTTCGGCAGCCTCAAAGCCGTGGCTAAACCGATCCCCAACCCGACGATACTTCCCAGACCGATCGTCAGAGCGATCGAAAGTGTTGGGGCCAATTGGATCTGCCCCAGACTCAGCCCATCGGACCATCGAACGAATTCAAAGGATCGATCCAGGAAACGGAGAGATACAATCAATACTGCGATCAGTAACCAGCTCATCCATGGGAATGTCTTTTTTTCAAAGCAGACCGCGATCAAAATCGTAAGAGCCGCAAGAAAAAAGGCATGGTGGGCGTATGCAATAATGATCGGCCACTTGGGGTAAAACACGGTGTGCAATACACCAGAGTACGTAGAAATTTCCCATCGAGGTAGATTCATGCCACCGCTGAATAATTCGCGGCCTGCGATTAGCAAAAAAATCGATCCCACGAGCACCTCCATCCACAGATATCTCGACGAGATCGGCAGGCGACAGAAACCGCACTTTCCTCTCAGCCAGAGCCAACCGAGGATGGGTAAATTATGGATGAACTTGAGATGATTATTGCAATAGGGACATTTGGAGCCTCCAAAAACAACTCCCTTGCCGTAGGGCAACCTACCTGCCAGGACATTGAAGAAACTTCCAATACTCGCACCAAAATAGAAGAACCACACAACCGCCAGATACTCACACGTTCGGAACAATTCCCGCTGCGGAAATCCCAGGGGTATCTCGTAGAGTGGTCTTTTCCAACCGATCCAAACGCGATAAGCATCTATTGCTACCGGTAACGCAAAAGTGTAGGCCCCCCACCCCAAAAACAAACATGCCCAAAGTCCCCAGAAAGACCAACGGCAACTCTTCATCTGCCGACGCAACCGCGCGTAGAAAGTGCGGCGTTCCCTCTTTGCTCTCACCACAGGGAGGGGAACGTTAGGTTCGGTAACGATGCTAGGCAGTGGATCTGGTGACTCTTCAGGATCGTTCAAAACGCGGCCCGTTGACTTTGGAATTGCTGCAGTAACTCCTTCAACGGATCTTTGGTATTCGAATTCGCTTCTCCTTTCAAGTCCCGTTCGTTGAGTCTTCGTACAGCACCCGCGTTTCCAGCCTCCACCGCCGTCTGATACACATCGATCACCATATCCGGCTGCATCTCACTCCCTGGTGGAATGAGGAAGTAACCGATACTCCTAGGTTGATAGTTCGTATCCTCCACAGGATTTGGACTCTTACCAGTTCGGTCAATCGCTATGGATTGCAAAAATATTTCGTAAACACTCAGATCGTACAAAACCGAGGGAGGAACCGGAGTTGTATATTGCTGCTGGTTCCAATTCCCCAATGCATCCGCGATTTCAACGGTCTCCACAATAGAGCCTCCCGCATCGCGTTGGATCTGTATTGGCTCACCTTTACCTACGGGGATCCTTATCTTTGTCGGATTTCTAGAATTTCGATGATCGGCAAAAAGAACCAGTAGTTCATCCTGGTGTGTATTGAGCAATGTGATATTGATCGGTGGCAAGGGCGGATTCGCGACAAATTGCTGCTGAACGGTTCGATATTGGGGAACGGGTAACGACATGACGGGTTGCATGGGAAACCAAATCTGCCACGGATCGTAGACGATCGGTTGCAGAAACAACGCACCATTCCCCGAGCAAGTCAAACCGTAACCAGGCAAGAGCACGTTTTCAAAACAGTAACCGCCCGCGTAAGGAACGATCCTCCAAAGCTGATCGCTACCTCCACCCAACGGATACATCCCGAGAGCCAAATTGCCCATCGGACCACGAGCGCCCGTAAACGAATTGCTACCTGGCCCCAAGGAGCCTATCCCCGGTCGCGAGGGACTCCTCATCCGCTGTCGACGCCAAGCATTCCAGTCCGTTTCCGACTGTCCTGCGGATAAGCCGATCGCTTGCCAACCATCCAATGCTCTTTGCTGAATGCGGACCATGTCATTCCCTGCGGGGGCGACGTACCAAGCCGAGGACACATCGCTCGTACCATTCAAAAGTCCAAAGGTATTTCTAGCTCCGAACGACAGGTATTGGCGACTCCCTCCCTGCCCAATTCCCAAATGCAGTGGCGTCATAGTCGGTAGCCCCAGCCCCCCAGCATTCGATTGTCCCGTCGTCGCATTCGGAATCGGATTGATGGCGAATGCGTCCGAGGGTGCGGGCGGCCGGTTGGAATTCCCCGGGGGAAGAATGAGTTCCCCACGTCCGGAGCCACTATTGCCGAGGCTTTGAATGAGCATCTTGCTCGGCGTGAACTGAATCTGTCCTTGCTGCAAGGTTCCAATTTGCATACTGCCCGAATTCGATCGTGGCCACCGTATCACTTGCTGCGCTTCTCGTGAACTAAATGCAATCCACTGCTGATCTGACGTGTCATAGCGAGGATTTCGCTGATAGCTCGTTTGCTTTCCAGAGGAATCTCGGATCGTGAGCTCGTTGTCCCGCAAGCTGGCCGTCGAGGACACATTCATCCCAGGTACCTTGAGTTCGAAAATTCCCTGGGGTTGCTGAAAGGCGAAATTCGCCGATGCAAAATAAATCGCGAACCACACGACGAAGAACAAAATAGAAGTATGCCGCAGCGATCTCATCGTTTCACCTATGTCGGATTCCCCTGGGTCAACTCAAACTCTAGTCTTCTTACGCAATCGTAGCACGATTCGAAAAGACAAACCACTTAATCAAACTCCCAACTTCTATTTTCATTTCCCCTACACCCTCCACCATTCAATAATCGGACGTGGGAATGTCTGTTGGATCCGAGAATCGGCGGAGATCGGAGTTGGGAAGATGCATCCCATCCGCATCGGTTTCGATTTCACAGGTAGGTCTCAGAAGATCCATCAAAATCTTTTCCTCTGTCCTCGCCGTAGCGAATATCCTCATGTGGTCACGGGCGTATTCTCCGAGAAATTTCGCGAGAACAACGGTAACGTTGTCGCTTCCGCCTGCCTGAATCGCACTATGGATCAGTTTGTCCGAAGCAACGTGTAGCGATTCAGCTTGCTTAAGAACATTCAGGATCAGCTCATCCGAAACATGCTTGTTGAGCCCGTCGCTACAAAGCAATAATTGATCACCGAACATCAAGTCGATCTTGTAGATATCCGCAAATACGTCAGAAGCCCCGGCCCCCAAGGCATTGACCAGAACGTTTGCCCATGGAGAACGATCGACAGAAGCACGATCCAATTGCCCTGACTTCATCATTTGCTCGGCGACGGTATGGTCCCTCGTAATTTGTCGCAGTTCTCCTTCGCGAAGCAGATAACAGCGTGTGTCACCCGCATGAACAACATACATTCGCGGCCAAGCAACATACGCCATCGTCAGAGTCGTCCCCATCCCTTGCAACTCGACATCGGATGCGGACTGCGATTGCAGTTCCCGATGAGCGTTTGCCAACATGGATTTCAGATCTTCGACAAACCATGCCTCTGCGTTCAGGTCCGCGCGAACGAGCCAGCGTAAGCTGTTCAGAATTGCGGAGACGAAGTAATGAATCGCTAATCGACTCGCCTCTTTTCCACCACGATGTCCACCCATTCCATCTGCAACGAGGAAAAGGTATCCGAGGGAGTCTCCAAACAATCGAGAATAGCTTTCGAGTTCGATCGAATTCGATTCGACCTTCATCGATCTCGCGAGTTCCGCGATGAAATACTGATCTTGATTCTCGCTTCGGACAGCTCCACGATCAGTCCGCCCAAAGGACGAAACTGTAACAAATGTCATTTTGGAAATTCCTAAGCGTTACTCGTCTAATTCGTCTAGCCAACTCTTTTGCTTGTTGCTCGCGTCGATGATCCCCATGCCGAGAAAGAATCGGTGAGCCGCTTCTAGTTTATTCTCTTCGACTCGGCCTAGCGAACGACGCAATTCAGGTTCCGGAAAGTATTTATTGGTCCATGCGTCTCGATGAGGCACCAGAATCAGTCGAGAACCCGATCGGTTCGACCAAGCCTTCGAGCCTAGGGGGTCGGATGTTTTCGACGGGCTCGACACCCATCCCTGAACTAGCGTTTTCAGTAAAGATTCGTCGGCTTCTGCAGCCAAAACGCATACCGTTCTCTCCGGCTGGTTCAGGAATCCACGAATTTGCTCGAGTAACAAATCCTCTTTCAAGAGTTCCACATCCGGAACGACGAGGACTTTCGCATCTGAGAGCGTTTCGTCCGTCGCGCGAGCATCTGCGACCTTCGATAACCATGCGTAAAAATAGTAGAGTCCTCTCTCCGCAACATCGCCAAACTGACCACGCTCACCTCGAACGATTTCCAAACACCAAACCAATGATCGATTTTTATCCCGATCCTGTCGAAGCGATTCCGCATCGAATGGAACTCCAGCCGCCCAATACATCGACTGTAACCAAAATCGTCTGTTATCGGCGTAGTTGAGAAAAACACCGCCGATACAGTTTTGATCAGCCACCAGGACGATGCGTCCTCGACCTAATTCTTTTGCTGCCACGACAGCCTGAGGCCCCGAGGGCTCATAAAACTCCTGAATGTAGTCTCCATAAAATCCTAGGTTACTATTATTGGCTCCGTAGGGGTTGATCCGTGCTTTGTCTGCCCAGCTTTTGGGGCTCGAGAAGATGATTCCGAATCGTTCATCAACGCATCCACCCGCTTGATAAGCGATTTTCTTCAGCCCGCTGGTGATCGGGCTCGGACGAAAGTCGCTGAACACGACCCAGGCGTTACCAAAACCGGTCGTGTGGGGAACCCGATCGCAAACCGTTTCGCTACGCAATTCGATATCCAGTCGATTCGCGAGGGCACCCAAAACACTGTTATGGAAGTAACAGTTCGTATGATCCACGATGATGTAAAGTCCACCGCCGTTTCGAACAAATTCCTCCAGCGCTAGGATCTCATCCACCAAATAAGGAGGTTGATCGGCCGAAGGCAAATTAAGCATCACAACATCGCACTGCTCGAGCACCTCCTTTGTCCAAGGAAGCAACTGCGGTTTGCACTTCCAACCGAGTTGACTCAGCGATTGAACCGCTCTCGATGGACTATGAAGCACGTGGTAGTCCAGCATTTCGGGAGACGGAACGGTCTCGATCCATGTATGCGCATGATAGGCGTCTACACACAACGTCGGAGCAGAGCCAGATTCCTCAGACAGGGAGACACATGAAATCGCAATCCACGCTCCGAGGATGAAAATGGGCAATGCCCGCGAGAACCGGCTTTTTGACGGCAAATGGATGAAAAGCCCAAACATAAGTTCTTTGGAAAGAGGGCTAATGAGGAGAGTGCGACAAACGATTCTACATGGCTTCCGAACGATCCGCCTCCATTCCGTCAACTTTCCGAATGAAGGGAGAATCTCTTTTATCTCGGTCGTCTGCCTGTATCGGAAATACAATCCCAGGTCGGGTTGCAACAATCGTAGCAGTTGAGCAAACCGTACCTATTCCATGTCGCAGTTCCATGTCGCAGTTCAACTCGGTTCCGGGCCGAACCCAAATCAACAACCCATTGCTTACCTACCGATGGGCCTACTGGCGATGCGCTTAGGACTGTACATCGAGATGGATTTCAAACCCTTACGAATCGAGAAGTCGCAATCGCGCGAGTGGAGAAAAGTCCTCCGCTCGACTACTGCTGGTTTGAGTTACAAAAGCCCATCCTGCTGGGCTTGCCGTATCCAGTTTCGCATCGTTTCTTCCAGGTTCAACTTAGGCTGCCAGGCGAGCTGCCGCTCCGCCTTGTTCACGCTTACCCACCAACCTGCTTCGACCCCTTCTCGAATTTTGTCTCGAGACAGGGTGGTTTTAAGACCCGTCAGCTTGCTGAAGCATTCCCCCGACACTCCTAGCGCCCAAGCCATCCAAGGATGGAAAGGGACCGGCACGACGAATTGATCCAAGGTAACTGAAAAGATCTCTCCCAACTTTTTGAGAGTGAGCGGCGTTTTGGCAGCGGCATAATAGACGCCTGCTCCGCGTTCAGGATCTCCCTTCGACGAGACACCCGCAACACGCTCACCATGGGAAGCAATGCGCAGGATTAGATCCACCAAATCGGAGACTTCGATCAACGCTAAAGGCTGATTTCCCCATCCGATCATGGGGTTCAAGCGGACTCGGTACATCGATTGAAGAATCCTGATGAACTCCTTATCACCCGGTCCGAAGACGATTCCCGGTCGCACGATGGAAACCGGCATCCTCTCGTGGAATGACGCCACCCCCCTTTCTCCCTCTAATTTGCTGCGGCCGTAATGGGAAACCGGCGAGGGATCGAAATGCTCCTCTCGCGGAGCCTCTCGAGAAGACGGTCCTCCTGCTGCGATCGAACTGAGCAGCACAAATGTGGGGGGGGTCGATCTCCTCGCATAACTTGCCGCTAGGATTCGAGCCCCCTCTCCATTCACTTTCGTCAATTCGGTCACCGGTCCCGAGAGAGCTCCAGCAAGGTGGTAAACGGTATCCACATCGGGCAGTTGACGATCGAGATCGCCGAGAGTGGCTTTCGCCAAATCGATTCGGACTGCCTGCACCCCGGCACTCCGAAGAGCGGACTCGCTGGCCTCAGACCGACACGTGGCAATGACCTTACAATTCTTGGTGGCAATCGCCTTGACGAGGTGTGCTCCGATAAATCCATTCGCACCGGTTACTAGAATGTTTTTGCCGGTTTCCATTTCGTAATCGTTGTGATTGAACGAGCCAGCTCTCGAAAACCTTTCGCCTCGGCACGTTTCGCTCAAAAAAGACTTGAAATCGGCACAAAGCCGGTAAAAACGATATTGTCAATAACGAAATCAACAAAGCAAGCCTGAAAAGCAGCTCCCGGCGGCCACAATGTAACAGCAATTTTTGAATTCCATCATCGACCAATAACGAACCATGCGGGATACTATTCGGCAGTGCGTCGTCATCCCGAACGGCACCAGCTGGTGCTGCCAGGAGTGATTCCTCGATCTCATTTTCGAAACTGCGGCACGTACCCTGTTACCCCCTTGAAACAACTCTTTATGAGCGTCACCGATATTGCCGATCTCGCCAACACGGATGCGGAACTCCTCACCCACGATGACAAAGAAAGTGTGGAACGCGTACCTCCTCCAACAAGTGCGACTCCTCTTCGTATCTACTGGTTGTACTTGATACCATTGGTCGTCATGCATGTGCTGGCCCTGCTAGCGTTCGTTCCATGGTTTTTTACCTGGTCGGGTCTCGTTGTCGCTATTTTGGGGCACTTTGTCTTTGGAATGCTCGGAATCACGGTGGGTTACCATCGCCTGCTAACGCACCGTGGATTCACATGTCCAAAATGGCTAGAGCATACCTTTGCTATCCTGGGCATTTGCAATCTACAAGACAGTCCCGCGCGGTGGGTTGCTATCCACCGAATGCATCACCAACACAGCGATCATCAACCGGATCCGCATACACCGTTGGTGAACTTGCTATGGGCCCATGTTGGATGGGTGATTTATCGAAATCGTGATCACGATTCGGTCACCAGTTTCGAGCGGTACGTACGCGATTTACTCAAAGATCCCTTCTATCTCAAACTCGAACGCCGCGGCCTATGGCTCAAGGTCTTTTGGTTGCACGCGGCCGTGATCGCGTTTTTGGGTGGATTGTTTGGATTCTGCTGGAGCGGAGACGGGAATGTGGCATTCCAAACGGCCGCAAGCTGGCTGGTATGGGGAGTCTTTGTCAGGACGGTTGCTGTGTTGCACGGAACCTGGAGCGTGAACTCCATCGGACACGTTTTCGGTTACAAAAACTATCAAACTCGTGATGATAGCCGAAACAACTGGCTGGTCGCATTGATCGCTCATGGAGAGGGTTGGCACAATAACCATCATGCTCAACCGAGGGCAGCCCATCACGGGCATCGATGGTTCGAATTCGACATGTCATGGTGGGTCATTCGCGCTTTGGAGTCCATCGGACTCGCCAGTGACGTCGTACGAGCCAAACCGATGAAATGATTCTCAAGCTAGTTCGTCGGGAACTCCGAAACAGCGATTCGTACCGGATGCTTCGGTATGCCTCGCAACCAATCGGTTGCCCTTGCCAAGCGCAATATCTCTTGTGCACCGATGGGGGATTCCGTAGTTGCGAGTCCTAAACTCTTCGCAAGTTTCCCGAGGATCTCGGTCGATAAAAATCCGTTCTCTCGAAGCGCACAGAGACGGGTATCGCCGTGCCGTTTTGCCAGTCGCAATCCATCCTCACCGACTACGAGCGGAAGATGCAGCCATTTGGGAACAGGCCAATCCAGAGCCTGGTAGATCGCAATTTGCCTGAACGTGCTATACACCAGATCATTACCGCGGACCACGTGCGTGATTCCCGAGTCGTAGTCGTCTACCACGACCGCCAACTGATAAGCGATTGCGCCATAGTTCCGAGCCACGATGAAGTCGCCAAGAGCTTTGGATACGAGCAACGAGTGAGCACCATCGAATTCATCGGTCCAGGTAAGTCTGGCTTCTGACGAGAACCTGAATCTCCAAGCATACTTTCGACCTTGAAGATCCAGCCTACGGGCATCCTCGACCGACCGGCTCGCGCAGGTCCCTGGGTAAACCACACCATCCAACCGCGACTCATGCGGAGCGGATGAGGATTGCTCGATCTCGCTTCGAGAACAGGTACACGGATAAACAAGCTGCATGTCTTTCAATCGATTTAGAACTTCGCTGTAGCGATCCAACCGTTCGGATTGCAAAAGGTAACCCTTGCCGGATCCGTCGCGGTCCCAGTCGAGCCCCAGCCAATCGAGATCCGTCAAAATCATTTGCTCTGCGCCTAGCTTGGTACGAGGCGTATCCAAATCCTCAATTCGCAAAAGAAGTCGCCCATTCGAACACCTCGCATGGAGCCATGCGACCAGGTAGGTCCTGGCGTTCCCCAGATGCTGCGCTCCGGTTGGGGATGGAGCCAGTCGACCGACATAATTCATGATAAGTTCATCATGATTGCCTCATGACCTCGACTGGCGAATTACTACCCGTGGTCTGTTGGATAACGAGTTCTGGAAACTCACGTTGGAGCCGATCGAAAATCCATCGAGCATGGTCCTCATCTTTTGCGACGATGGCAGTGGTTGGCCCCCAACTGCTTTGAACAGTACCACGACATCCGATCGAACGAGCAAAGACAGCCACTCTTCGTATGGATTCAAATCGATAGATTCCTCCCTGGGAGTTTGCAAAAACCTGTCCAGCCAACGCTCCATAAACGCCAATCGCCTCATCCCATTGGGTCCAATCCCGGTTCTGAAGAGAGGGCAAAATCGATTGCTCCAACAATTCCAGCATCAACTCCCGATTCGAGTTGGCACGAATCGACGATTCTTCGAAAAGTCGACGCTCGGCAACCCCGAAATCGCCGCAAAGTTTCGGATCGCGAAGCAGCAGGATGGGCCAGTCGGGGAACGGATAACGCTGTGTCCGCTCGGCTGATCGATGATCGAGACCTAAGTCGACAATCGCGCCACCCAGCAAAAAACCGTTCACTCCGATATGCGATCTCAAACCTCGCGAACTCGCCTGGATCAGATCTCCTACGCTCAGCCTCTCCATTCCATCGATCTCACCTCGGGCGAGCAATAACACCGAAGCCATCAGACATGCAACCTGAGTCCCTGACCCGAGGCCGATGTGGGGCAAAAATTCCGTGGAGAGTTTCACAGACTCTACGGGGAATGCATCCGACGGAACCCGATGAGCCCAATCGACCAAAAATTGCCGAATCCTTTCTTCCCAGTAATTCTCTGCATCGATTTCGACCTGACTCGCTTCTTTCAGTCCTACCACCGCCCGCAACCGCGCTCTAGGATTTTTTAGCATCAGCCCAAAACCACCGAAACAGTTCGGTTCTCCTGGTCGAATCTCCAGCAATCCAAAATGCAACCTGGCTCCCGCTGTGATCTCGAGAACAGTTCCAGGTACTAATGGAGAGAGCGATCGCGACATTCGAGACACCTGAGTCGTAACGTCGTATTAGGACTCGACCTCGGCGGGGGCCAAGACGAGAGAATCCTCAACACTCCCCGTCCAGGCAGGAAGCTCTGTTTTGGTAGCGATCCAACCGGGATGAACGAGAACCCCCTCTTCCTTCGCATGACCCACGACCTTCCATCGAACCGGCGACGGCGATTCCGGCAAACGGACGGATTGTCCCTCGGATGCCTCAACGAGCGGCTGAATCCCAACGTGTTTCTCGAGACACTTGCGTGTCTCTCGAAGGACGTCTCGGGCAGCGGCTCCAATTTGTGCATCGGAATATTGTTCCAGGGATTCCTGTACCAAATCAAGAAACCTCGCATCCCGCTGGAGCGTACTAAGCAGCGTGATTGCTTCACTTCGATGCTGCTTGGCTGGAGTCGTAGGCTTGACAACTGGCTTTTCCCGAGACTGGAAAGACTCCTCGATTTCCAACCTGGGGACCGTGGAGGATTGCAAGGTGCTCTCGATCGCTTTGGCTTTCTCGCGATTCAACAAAACCGTAAAAAAGGCTTTGGTTGCTAGAAGAATCTGCATTTGTATACTCAGGATGGAGTTGGTGGGACGAACTCCCCCAAGTATATCGAACGCTCTGGTGATTGCGGATAACCGTTTCTCGGTCGAGCGGTTATACTTCTGGGACGGTGTGGACCGGTTGACTGACTGAGGTAAATGGACGGATCCAATGGGGCAGCCTCGTAAATCGAATAGTACTGAATCGACTTCGAAGCCTACGGACTCTCTATACGTCGCGGAAAGAAAAGAAGGATGGTCGCTCCACGCGACTGCGTCGACCTCCGCGGTCCGATCGGAAAGACAAAAGCGCCTCGGCGAACTGCTTTTTCAGCCCTCGAACGTGTGGTCTGATCGCCAAGCCCGGCAGGAGAGGATCGCTGACCGAGTGCTGTCGAGGTCGAAAGCCATGAAAAATCGGAATTTCCAAACCATCTCTCGGCACGACCTGGAATTGATGACCTATGCCTACGACGAACTATTCCTCGAGGGAATAGCCCTTCCTCTGGCCGAATCGTACGGTCTTTCATTCCGATTGAGTTCCCGAATGACGAGGGCTGGTGGAAAGACAACCCGGACGACCTACCCGTCTCGACGCGGAGAGCCGAGCAAAACACAATATGAAATCGCATTATCAACGACTCTTTTGTTTCAGTCGTTTCGATCTGCGACTGACAAGATACGAGTCTGTGGCTACGATTGCGGCGACAGACTGTCTGCTATGCAACGAATTGTTGAGCACGAACTGATCCATCTCTGCGAAATGCTGGTGTGGATTCAGAGCGATTGTTCCGCGGGTCGATTTCAGTCCATCACTCACAACATGTTCGGACATACAGAACATCGACATGAACTGGTCACCCAGCAGGAACGAGCCGCTAAGGAATTCAACGTTCGAGCCGGAAACCGAGTCGCATTTCGATTTGAAGGAAAAATGCTGATCGGAATTGTGAACCGAATCACTCGACGAGCAACGGTTCTCGTCGAGGATGATCGCGGTCAACGATTCAGCGACGGTCGCAGGTACGTCAAATACTACGTTCCCATCCATCAATTGCGTCCAATCGCTTGAACTTTTCGCATGAGACACCTTTCGGATATCGATTCAAAAAGTAACGCAGAAGCCTTCGTGGCTTATTTGCTGACCCGTGGAATTTCTACGCATGTCGAGGCGGAAGGATCTCCCACCTCCCATGCTTCCTCGGCCAATGAAGGGGCTAAACGTTGGTCGATCTGGATACGCGACGAAGATCGTATGGCAGATGCGAAACAGGAACTGACGCAATTTCTTTCGGATCCTCAGAACCCCCGCTATCACCAAGCGATTACCGATGCCAAGGAAATCATTAGGCAAAAATCCGCGGAGCGTCGTGAACGAGAACGAAGTATCCAAAAGATCAATCGTGGAACGCAGCCGATCATGGGAGGACCGATGCCTCCCTTAACCCTCACCTTGATCATTCTCTGCGTGGTTATCGGACTGGTAACCAATCTGTCTAGGCCGGCTGAGAATAATTGGCTCGGTCGAACTGCGATGAAAGAACTCATGTTCGTCGACTCCGGCCTCTACTCGAAAACCAAAGACCCTGCAGCATCCCTGAAACAGTTCGAATTGTGGCGGATATTTACTCCCGCCTTCCTTCACGGCGGGGCGATGCATCTCTTGTTGAATATGCTCTCCCTGGCATCGCTCGGCCGTTTAACGGAACGTCTGGAGGGGATGGGCAAGTACGCAATCATCCTTCTCATCACAGCCGCAGGAGCCCATTTACTCCAAGGACTACTGCCTGAAACGGCTTGGGGCTCTCCCTATTTTGTCGGTATTTCCGGAGTTGTTCTGGGATTGTTCGGTTATTTGGCGGTCAAATCGCATTTGAGACCCGAAAGTGGATTCTATTTTCCACCGGACGCTTACCTCATGACCGCTCTTATTTTGGTTCTCGGGTTCATCTCACCGGGTGGTTTAGGGCTCGCAAACATGGCCCACCTCGGTGGTTTGGTTACCGGCGCAGTCCTCGGCGCCGTCTGGAATAAGTGAAGTTGAGACAAACCGAGATTTGACACCCTCCATCAATCACTTAAAATGAGTGCATCGATCGACTCGCGATTGATGACCTCCCACCCTGGAATCCAATCATGCTTCCCGTTGCCTTTTTGCCGAATATTGGCTCCACCGAATTTTTGCTGATACTCGTTGTCGCAATGTTGCTGTTCGGCAGCGCGAAACTCCCGAGTCTGATGCGGAATCTCGGCCGAAGTGCTACGGAGTTCAAAAAAGGAATGCGTGACGACGATAGCGAACCCACAACGGACACCGCTTCGAAACCATCGTAGTCGTTTATGTTTCAATTCCTACCTCCAACAAGTCAGGTGAGATAGGTGATTGATTTTTTTCCTATTGCCTTCTTAGGCGGGGTTGGAAGCTCCGAGATGGTTCTTCTCGGGGTCGTTGCACTCATGCTGTTCGGTTCACGATTACCGGAAGTGGCTAGAAACCTCGGTGGTACCTATCGAGGGCTCAAGAAAAGCGTCGACGAATTCAAGCGCGAGTTCGAGGCTGTAGAAACCTATGAGCCAAAGTCTTCGTTTCGCCAACAGGATGAGGACGAACAATCCGGAACTCAAACCGATGCACCGAAGTTTACCCCGCCCAGCTAGAGAGAGCCTTCCCAATCCAGTCTGAGCGTTCCGCTCGCTCGAAGCGGTAGATTACCAACAGCCAATCTTGTAGGTATACTTTTCCCGAACGGTCGAGTGATCGTTTGAGCCCCCGCGAATACGGTGGGGCTGCTATCCGACGCTCGGTCAAACTCTCTGTGATGCATCTGCATCGACCTGCCACCCACGCGATCACATCGGATGTTCCATTTTGGAAATCGCTTTCGTCGACTCGAAAGGGATAAGATATTGAAAGTCAACTGATGATCGGGAAGCTTGCGTAGGGATCTCTCCATGACAGACCAACCAGTAAAAACTTGGGCGATGATGATGCATTTGGCACAACTCGCGAACTATTTCGTTCCCATGTCTGGAATTGTGATCCCCATTGTGATCTGGCAACTCAAGAAAGGGGAGATGCCCGAATTGGATGCCCATGGTCGAATCATTGCCAACTGGATAGTGTCGGCATTGATCTATTCATTCATTTGCGGATTACTCATTTTTGTTTTTATCGGCATCCCATTGTTTGCGATCTTACTTTTGCTCTCGATCGTCTTCCCGATCATCGGCGGGATCAAGGCGAGCGACGGTGAAGTTTGGCAGTACCCTTTGTCACTCAAGTTATTCTGAAATAGGCTCCCATTTCCAGCGACTAGGAAGCGGTCTTTCCAGTACAGCCCACTCTTGAAAAGGTGATTCTGTAGAACCATCCGCATTTTTCTTAAAGCGGGCGCATCCCATTGTTAGTCGACAGGCTTGCCCAAAAGTGTTCGGATCTGATCGCGGGTTAACTCGTCAAATCCGTTCGCAGGATGTTTCGACATCGACGCTTCGGCGGCATCCACGTGTCGCTGCATTGCTTCGAAATCACGCTTGGCCCATCCCACAGCGGCACAGGCCAACTCGAGCCTCGAACGATTCGTCGCGATCCCACCCTTGGTTCCAGCCAAAAAAGCCTCTGCTTTTTCTAAATCGCGTTCTAGCGCGGCGAGCAGGACTAACTCGATGTAAATCGATTGACGAAAACCGTCAGCACCATGACAGACATTCGATTCCAGCGTTTCCTGATAGCTGTGGACCCTGACCTGATCATCACGATCCATCGCCCAGTAAAGCAGGTATTGCCACGCCGCGAGACGGCGAGCGAACTCCTCCGATGTCTCGAGCTTTGCATTGAAAACAGGCTCTACATCCCAATCACGAGGACGATGGCCAGCCATCATTTGCGCCATCATCTCCAGAACCGCCGTCCGCTCAACGATCGATCGACTTTTCCCTACCAACTCGATCAACTGCATACCATCGGTCATAAATCCACCGACCTTGCCAGGTACGATCGCCAGAAGAAAGCAGAAGCAAGACAAAACAGCAATCAGCTGAAAGTAACCAGCCATACGCCCATCGAAATTCCAGGCGGGTACAGTCGCCAATACTGCGAGGACCAGGCTCGCAAGGGGACCTCCTGCAATCATCCAAAACAACTGCTGCTTGATCCGTGGACCGATTGCGGTTGGTGCGGTGATGGCCAATCCCCCCAAATGTCCGATTCCCGTCACCAGTTCAAAACGAACCCCGTTCTGCGTCGCGAGCCACTGAAAAGGATAGATGATCAGCATCACAAAACGCGCCCGATTCCACACACCTCCGATCAGATGCCCGATTTCGTGAACGGCAACTACAAACCACATCAAAGGAGGCAACGCGATGAGTATCTCATACCAACTCAATGTTTCCAGGAAGAGAAACAAGGCGCGCGACGGGAGGTAACTCACGACGACAAAGCTCCCGACACACCCAACCAAACAGGAAAGGACGATCGCTACCCATAATCGGCTCTTGGAGCGATTTGACATTAACGGTGACGCTTCATAACCCACTCGGGACATTGCGTCGGAAGAGGGATCAGCACTCATATGGAATACTCGTATTTATGAAGTAGTTCGATTCGCTCACTTGGATGACTTGGTTTTCGATTTGTCAGCATGGACTTTAGGTGCACTTTTCTTTGCCTTGCGACTCAATTGCTTTTTATCTGGTACTTCTTCAGACATCGGAAAGTAATTCCAAAAGATATGAAACGGAGAACCGCTTTCCTTCTTACGTTCCTGCTCAAAAATCTCGCGAATTGCAGCCAAATGCTCTCGAACGGTTCGCGCTGCGTTCTCACCCAATAGGCCGGTCTCCGCCCGGACTGTGAAGAAGCGCCTCATCGAGGGTGTCACACCTCGATCCTTCTTCAGGATCTTGGTCAAAAGACGTTCGGCATGCCGCCCCCAGATGCGAGCAATACGCAGCATGCCAGCCGCCATCACCTCAGGACGCGAATCGTAATCAAATTGCCAATCCTCCGTACGTAACGCAAAAACCCTCTCAAGATGCTTACCCCGTTTTTGCCGGGCATGCTCTCGCACCAGCCCACCTCTCAGCAAGATACCGACGTGATGATGGATCAGGGTAGCCGACCGTCCCAATCGAAGGGCGATCTCTCGATTGGACATCGGTCCAAAGGCGACCAAGGCCTCGAGAACCGATGCCCTGACAGGCGAGCAAATGAGATCGAAATCCTCTTCCTTGCTAATCAAAAAGACTTCATGCGAACGAGCCAACAGACTACTCCTAAACAGGGGAAGATTACCATTCAAAATAGTATATTGATTTTGAATGCTTGTATCAATCAAAAAACGATACGATTTTTGAATGGTGATGCCGGGCGATCCAGAGCCCTGCATCCTCCCTCGCTATCTACACTCAATCGAACGCGTTGAATGCACGGGGATTCCTGGCAGCAACCCGAACGAAAATTCGCTGGTAATCTGCTCCGTAACAGCCGATCCCGCCAGGGACTACTGAATGCGGGAATCCAAAGAAAAAGCCTCCGAAGATCCCCTACGCTTGGAGAGCGAAAGGAATTTTCAGAGGCTTTGGATGACTAGAAACGCGAGGAAGAGAGGCGAGTTACCGACTCTGCCATATCACTTCTTGTGAAAATTGTAATCTTTGTTGCTCGGATCAAAGTCTGCGTCTGTTAGACCGACATTGAATTTCAAATCTTGGTAGGTGTACTCTTCAATCACCTCTCCTGATGAATCGCCAGCCTTAGCAGGCCAGTCGAAAGCAGCGTAACGCACAGGTATCTTCAGTTGGTCATCCATGAAGATTTGAGCGATGTGAAAGTCGAAATGCGGCTGCTGCACAGGATGTACGACCTGAATGATCGTGCAATCTCGTTTGCTAACCTTGGCCCCAGGAATCAAGTCCACGTTGCAGGTTCCGTATTTCTTATCTTTCTCTCCACGTTCAATCAGCTTGAACACCAGATTCTCGATTCCGATATCCGTGAGAGGGTATCGCTGGCCAGCCATAGCCAGCATTCCGGTCGGTTGGAGGGAGTGGGTACCCAGCATTCGCTTCATCCCACCTTCGTGTGCGATCAGATTTCCGCTGTTCTGGTTTTCGACGAAAATCACCTCGCGACCTTTGACGGCAGCGGGCTTGAGGAATGCTAGATAGACGCTGAAGGGAACGGTCAGTTGATTGTTGCTGTCCGTCTTGCGGTTCCTGATTTTTACGAACATGAACTCATGCTCGCCGAGGGAATTGCCAATCCGCTCGCGTTTTACCAAGACACCCGTGTAGTCAGCCAAATCCCTTTGAATCATCCCGAGAGACTGATGTGCCAGATTGATCGCGGGATCGAGAGGGTGTGGGGCAGCAGGAGGAGGCGCCACAACTTCATTTTTGGAGATTCTTAATACGGGTTGAGTCAGCTTGGACGCATCGTCCTGGGCAGCAACAAAGCTACCAGCCATTCCCAAAAGACCGATCGACACTATTGTTCGCTTAAACCAGCTGCTAGCGAGTAGCTTCATCGCACTTGTACTCCATTACCGTAATGGTCGCTGAACTCCTCGTACAGCTTCTACCTGTCGGCAAATCATCGAAATTTTCGAGGCCATGAGTGAAACAATTGTAGAATGCCACTACAACCGGACTTCTAGCACTGCCGTACCGGAACTTTTGAACCTCGAGTCTTTTTCCGTTTGTGCAGGGCTTTTCTTCATGCGGCTCGCTGCCGAATGAATTGGGAATCCGTCCCGACGACGAGACGGTTATACAGTCTCTCAAAGCTATCAATCATGCGGTCTACGTGAAACCGATCCATCGCGGATGCATGGGCTGCTCGGATCCGTTCTCCACGTAGCTTGTTTTCATTCAAAGTATTCATCATGAGATTTGCTAGCTGTGATGGATCATCCCCCCGCATAATCCATCCGAGTTCCTCGTCGGTGTACGGATTCCTCATGACTTCGGCTAATCCGTCGCAGTCGGCAGCGACAACCGGGGTTCCCAGCATCTGCGCTTGGATTGCCACCAGAGAAAGCCCCTCCGTTATCGAGGGGTGGACGAATGTGTTACTACCTGCGATCCATCGTTCAGGTGATTCCTGAAAACCGAGAAGCTTGACTTTTTCTTCAAGTGAATATTTACGGATCAGCCGCGCCAGGGATTCCCGTTCGGGTCCATCGCCACAAATAACGACTCGAAAATCGGAAAGATGCCAACGCAAATGATGGGCGGCTTCGATCAGACGATGATATGCCTTGCACGGAATCAAGCTACCCACAGCCGAGAAAACAGGCACATTCACGCTCACGCCAAGTTCCTGGCTGACCTGATGCCTAGCTGCGAATCGATCGACTTTGGGAGGTACCAGGCCACCATGAATCACGGTTGCGATTTGCTCTGAAATTCCCGATTCAATGCAGAGTTTTCTCACCGCCTGCGATACGCAAACCAACGAATGCAACATCCAGTTGTATCGTAAAGCCGATCGAATCGGGAACGCAGTATGCTTCACCCCAACGCGTTTGATTCCGGTACGACCTAAAAGAGCGACAGATCCCCATGTGAGAGCATGAGTATCATTTGCATGAATCAGCTGTACTTTCGCTTTTCGACAAATCCGTCGAATACGAACCAAATCCCGAGGCCTAGGCGTGCGACTAGGTACACGAAATAATCGAAAGCCAGCAACTCGAACTCGTTCGGCTAACTTACTATTCTTGTCTGCAAACCATACGACTTCATGCCCGCGTTCAATCAAGCCTCGCCCTAACGTCCAGACAAATTGCTCCCCACCCCCCCAATTGGTTTGGGAGGACATCAAGGCAATATTGAGCGGAGTGGAATGCATGAAATGGTAGTCAGGAGTAACCAGGTAAATGGACTGTAAAAATCCTAGTCACTTCTGTCTAGCAGCGTCCATACCAAAATGCTATCCAGAAAACTGCAACGAAGGTCATTTGCTAGCATCTATTCTTTTCTCTGAGGTATCCAATCCTTGAAACTTCGAAGGAACACTTTGAAGCCTTTGACGTTCGAGTGGAAGCACTTGATCGAACCCAACGGACCTATTCGTCAGATCGATTTCGAGCGAACGATGGAACGATTGCTGGCCATTCGAAGCAGTCTGGCAATTGCCAGCAATCCCACTCCGACGAATCCCTCACCGAGCATTTTTCAACTGGATTCGTTCGCGATTACCCAACCCCAATCCCTTCTATCAGCTTATTCGATCGATCGGCAGAAGAGCGAATTGGCAAGGGTATTCGCATTGGCAAATTATTGGCATAGCCGAGTCGATCGCGTCGTGGTCTTAGCAGACGAGCCGGTTGTGACGGCGATTCAGTCCGTGCTGGGCGTCTGCTGCCAGCCTTACTGGAATGAATTTTCTCGGGCGGAACGTGGTAGTAAGCCAAGACTGTACTTGGATGGCTACCATCACGACAATGATTGCACCCAAGGCTTGCTGCATTTGCTTAGTACTCCGCGAGATCGACAGGCGATCGATGAAATCGATCGCTGGGCCCTCATCGATGTCTCCACCTCCGAATCCTCGACCGTCCATGGACTGCTGGTCGATCGATTTCTCGCGGAACTCCGAGATCACCTCGGTTCCTCCCAAATTCCGGATCCGTTCTTTTGTCAACTGCACGAGGGGAAGGCGTCCAAGCCTCTTGGGGAAAACCATTTTGTGCTTCCTGCTTGTCTAAGAAATTGTTTACTACCATTCACTCCTGCCGTTCTGCTGCCTGCAGCGTTGCTAGGAATCAACGTGATGGAATTGCTTTTTGGCGCCATGACCTTGTCAAATCATTTTCTATCGACAGGTCCGGAGGAGAACCTGGTATTGCAGTGGGTCGCAATCAACATCCTCTTTCGACAGATCGATCCAGTCGCCGGCCACATGTTGAGACTGTGGCATCCCAATATGAGAAGCTTTGGGTGCTGGACCAATGAATTATTCTCGAGGGCACTACCCTCTAACTACGGTTTCCGAATGGCATACGAAACCCAATCGCTTGGGGGGGCTAAAATCGATAAGCAGCCATCGCATGTCGTTCATCAATTGTTCGCTAAAGAGACTCGATTCGATTCTCTACATCTGCTGGATGGGAATTCCATGCAGCAGTATCGATCCTACGAATTCGAAGTCTGCAATCGCCGAATCGATGAACAAGGGGGTTTCAGTACCCTACTTACCTTGCCTACCCTCGATGAATTGCATCTGGGACAATTGCTGCAGTGGATGATCATTGCAGCGATCATTGAGGAGAGAAACCTGCACTTCCATGAATGAGAGAATGGGTCGGTTCATGATTGCGAATGTCAATCAACCATGGATGCGGTGCTATGGAACGCTTGGTCCCTCGACTTCCGTGGAATCGGAGTCTCCAAGGCAGTCTTTATTTCCATACGTCTTACGCACTCCGATCGATCAGACAAGCTAATCCTCTAGATTCGCCTGTCCTTTGATCGTACGCTGGGCTACCTCCCATGCTGATTCCAGATGCTTTAGATAATCCACCGGTTCCAGGAGCAGCGTTTCATTGCCTCGCATTTCCAGCAGCCACCCATCGCCGTACTTGTCAACATTGATGATCGACGGATCCTCTAACAGCCTTTGATTGATGGATACGACCTCCCCTTCGATTGGAGCATAGATACCGCTCTCCGCTTTTTTACTTTCGATATTGCCGAATTCCTGACGGTGCTCAAGAGAGGCTCCCGGGGTGCAATCGAAATCGATGAAATAGACATCCTGCAAGAGACGGACCGCGTAAGCTGAAAAACCAAAGCGTATCACACCGTCCTCCAGGTTCATCGCCCACATGTGATTCCTGGCATATTTTCGATCCACTGGAAACTCAGCCGTAAACTCACCCATCGAGAACGTGAGCGACTCGTTCATGTATACCTGACTCCACGAAATTGCGCTTCGAAAAAGCGAGGCAGCAACCCATCCACACACAACAATCCATCCATCGTCAACTCGATTCGCTCAATCCTCCCATCTGCGTCCGCCACAAAGTGAGCGAAACCTTCGTCTACTAATTCCTTCCACTCTGAGTTCCAACGTTCAACAATCGACTCTCCGTACTTCCTCTGGAAGTACTCCACGATGAGAAAGCCTTTCTTGAGCTGTAGAATCATCTCACGAATGAGACTTTGCAACGGCGTCGGCTGATAAGCTCGACCCAATGGTAATCTCTGCTCGTCTAGTAGACATTTCAGATACGAATTCCAATCCGGTACATTTTGATAGTGCACGCCGGACAAATGCCCGAAACTCGCGAGCCCGGTAGCTAACAGATCAGCTCCCTGCCATAGATTGTCTCGGTACGAAAAATTGACCTTGGAGGGATCCTTTACGACCGTGTAAGCGCTACTGATCGAATAACCAGCTGCTTGAAATTGTTCGAATGCATACCGCACCCACTCTCTTTTGGTTTCCCAAGTGGCTACGGGAGACTCCTGCTTTGTCTCGAGGAGTCCTTTAGAAAGGACCGTGTTGAAGGGCAATTCCATTTGATAAATGGTCAAACTCTCTGGAGATAACTCGAGAGATCGACGGACATTCTCGCGCCAATTGTCCCATGTCTCACCTACCATCCCAGAAATCAAATCGATGTTTACGTTCGGAAACCCGGCCGCCTTGATCCAATCCCAGGCTCGAAGAATCTCTTTGGACAAGTGGGCACGTCCATTCTCTTCGAGAATGGCATCCGAGAAGTTTTCAACGCCTAAACTCAATCGGGTAACGCCTAGTTCCCTGAGCGTTTGAACCTTTTGCTCGCTCAATGTCCCCGGCTCGCATTCAAAAGTAACTTCCTCTGCCTTTTCCCAAGTGATGCTACGATGCAATCTTTCGAAAAGCGATCGTAATTGCTTCACACTCAGAAAACTTGGTGTACCACCTCCGAAATAGACGAACCGAATAGGCCGGCCTCCAATGACAGGCTGTTGGGACACAATCTCAATCTCGCGTGACAGCGCGGAAACGTACCGTTCGATTTCGTCCGCGTTAACGTTCGTCAGAACTTTGAAATAACAAAACTTGCATCGCTTCCGACAAAAAGGAATGTGGAGATACAATCCGAGCGGAACATCGTTCGGAGGAGATCCCAACGCGTCCTCGATAAGCGGCAATGAATCGATATTCCATTGCGAGTAAGGCGGATAATTGGAAATGAAATAACTTCCAATCTCCGTTTTGGTTGCGTCCGTTGACATTGCGAGTACAAAGTAATGGCTGGCGTGTTCTCGGTGGGTTTGAATCTTGGAACTAGTTTACCCCACATCCTTTCTTTCGTCTTGAGTTTGAACCTGAAATCATCGTGCAAACCGAATGGGATGTCATTATCGTTGGGGCGGGTGCAGCGGGGCTTTGGGCTGCTGGTACAGCGGCCCAACGGGGCAGAAAAGTTCTTTTGCTGGAAAAGAACAATAAAGCAGGTGTGAAAATATTGATGTCCGGCGGGAGCCGCTGCAACATCACCCACAACTGCGACAGTCGCAAGATTGCAGAAGCCTTCGGAAGACAGGGAAAGGTTTTACTTTCCGTATTGAAGCGTCTCACGCCCGAGGATGTGGTTCAGGAATTCCACACGTTAGGAGTTGCGACTAAAGTTGAAGAAACTGGCAAAGTTTTCCCCGCGAGCGATCGCGCGCTCGATGTACGCGATGCGTTGGTTCGACGTTTGCAGACTGCGGGAGCATTCCTGCGCACGGGTGCTTCCGTCCTCCAAACGTCGAACAAGGTTCACGGAGGTTTTACGGTCCACGCGAAGATCGATGGATACCTTCACGACTTGAATTGCACCTCGCTTCTTATTACCACGGGAGGACTAAGCTACAGTGGATGCGGTACGACCGGTGATGGCTATCCCTGGGTAAAACGATTTGGTCACTCAGTCACCCCCCTCCGTCCGGCCCTGACACCGTTGCTTTCCGAAGCGAATTGGGTTCATGAACTCAGTGGCCTAACTCTAGATGACGTGACCGTTACGGCAAAGGTTTCCAACGGTAATTCCCCCTTGAGCATTGAGAGAAACTCCTCCCGTGGAGGTTTTCTTTGGACTCACTTTGGCTGCTCTGGCCCGACAGCGATGAATGTGTCGAGATGCTTCGCGGACCTGAAGACAGGCACTCAAGCATCGATCCATCTGGACCTTTTACCGGCCATGAGCCGAACGGAATGCGAAAATTGGTTTACAGACTTGGCAAAGAACGGAAACCGATCCGTCGAAAACCTGGTTGCAACCCAAATACCCAGACGTTTGACCCAATGCATGATGAAGCATATTGATGCACCTGAATCGATACGGTTGGCGGAGTTCTCGAAACGGCATCGCAATTTGCTGATCGAACGAATCAAAGGTCTAGCAATACCGATCCATGGGACCCGAGGTTATCCGAAAGCTGAGGTGACCGCGGGAGGTGTCGAATTGGGTGAAATCAATTTCCAGGATATGCAGAGTCGAAAACAACCAGGGTTGTTCCTGGCAGGTGAGATCCTGGATCTGGATGGCCCTATCGGTGGTTTTAACTTCCAGGCGGCTTGGAGTACTGGTCACGCGGCAGGCCTGGCAGTCTAGAATTGTCGGCAGTTCTGCGATCCTACTGCCGAGCGATCCGGCAACTGGATTTCCCCTCGCAAAAGTGGATTCGACACGATCCGGTGCGTTGTGGGACACGCGGAATAGCCACGAACTCGATAGCGTGAGGAGCGACTCGACTCGCTACTGTAAAAGAGGGTGGCTTCCGTTTAGATAGCCTTCGTGATCGTACCGAGATAGAAAGGCTCTTGTGCGACCAGCTCGGTCCCATCGTTCAAATAAAATCGCACCCGCACACACCAAGAAATCTTGACGATCGTTCCTTCGTAGGAGAGTGGGGAATCCGGCAGAGGCACATGAACCTGCTGCGGAGTCGACCACCGAATGGCTGATAATGAATTCCCGCTCAATCGCTGGAAATAGTGAACTCCCATATCCTCCGTTCCCTTACCCTCCGTCAACCACAGCACGGACACTTCGACTGCAGAAATAGACGATTCGAGTACGTTCGAAACCGTATACTCGAAGTCTAAGACATCCTGAGGATTGTAGGTCGGCTGGAGACCGAGCAATCGGATCATGACAGAAGATCCGTCGGTTTGGATTTGGCGCGTGGGTACACTACCACGGGGAAACTTCGGGAGTACGATGGCCATCGATTTGCCTCTCCTTCGACGATGATCTTCCAATGGACAGCGTTGTGCAAACTCTGGAAAGAGTGCATCGCATCGACTGGGATCGACACAACACCCTCGAGTTCCAACGGACGCCCCCAATCAATTCTCGAACGACCTTGATCAAAAATATTCTGCTCACGAACCACAGAACGCTCGGTCCTTATATCCGTTCCATAATGATAGGTACTTTCCTCCTCGCAAACCAGTCTCATTGATAGTTTCTTGATGACGAGTCTCCCGTACTGCACGAGCAATACACGGTAAGACTTGCCAGGTACCAAGGGGAGATCTTCAATTTCGACAGTGGTTGAACCGATCCCGATGGCCCGAACGTACGATTTGAAAAAGAGCTGACTCGCACGGAGTCCGATGTAGATTCCCGGTATCAAGAGCAACAGCAGATAGTACTGAATTTCACCAGCCCAAAAGCCTTGAACCGCCATCACCGTGAATATTGCCAGCATTGCATTCCAAGCCATCGCGAATACGCCGAGAGCGATCAGTACGATCAGATCGTGCGATGGGGAAGGGAGTCGGTAAGCGAGCTTCGCCCCGGGACTGTCTGTGAAAGGCTCCAGCGAAGGGATCATCGGTGGCGGTAAATTCTTGTTTCTCGCGACCGGTCTCGGCAATATCCCGCTCGTCGCCACGGCTTCACGGTGCTCATCGCTCATGGCGACTTTCAGGACGCGATACCAGAAACCGACGCCCCCCATGACGATCAGTGCCAAGGAGACACCGAACGCCAGCCAGAAACCGCTTCCGACTCGGAGCCAGGTCACGAGCGTGCTCAAGCAAAGAACACCCACCAAAAAACACGCGGCAAAAAAAGAAGCCTCGCCGAAGGATCCCATGATCCACCAGCCGCTCATCCGGCCCCCTTTTTTCTTGCCCCACAATCGCATTCGCAGCTTCATAAGCATGCAGTGTATTCAGCTCACCGACCTTGCCAAGACGTCGACAGAGCCCCGGAACAATCGCTACGACCGAAAAATTTCATTCCAATTAAGCGTCGCTTGCTCTGTTTGCGGGACTTGATTGCAGCTTGATTCAGCCCGTCAGTCACAATCGCAAAGAGAACTTTCTCTTCTCCCGAGGATGTCTCCCCTGGGCCTCTTTCTCGAGGACAGCCATCACCTTTACGTAACCATCGATACCCCATGCATGAACTCGTCGCCTCCATAATCCAGGGAATTGTCGAGGGTCTGACAGAATTCCTTCCCGTCAGTTCGACCGCCCACATCATTTTGGCTCAGGAATTCCTGGGCCTGGATCGCACCGATGCCTTTTGGAAGATGTTTACGGTGGTCATCCAGTTAGGCGCCATTCTCTCGGTTGTCGTTTACTTTCGTCAAAAGATTTATCGATTTGGCGTTTCGTTCATCGATGTTTTTCGAACGAATTCCCGTCCGGACTCGACCGACGAGAAGCCGGTGCCCTCTTTACCGACTTCCTGGTATCGACACCCGTTTTGTATGGTGATGATCAGCTTTGTCGTAACAGCCATCCCGTGCTTTATCATCGACAAAAAGATCGGCGAAAATATGGAGCGGTTGGATTACATCGCGTGGGCTTTGATCCTCGGCGGGTTGGCCATGATTGTGATCGACCGAATCTTTGCGGACAAAGCGCACACGGACCAAATCGAGAAGATGACTCTGGTACAGTCCATCGCGATCGGATTGTTTCAAATCCTGGCTGCAGCTTTTCCTGGTACCAGTCGATCGATGTCGACAATCGCAGGAGGTCAAGTTTTCGGACTGACCCGATCTGCAGCCCTGGAATTCAGCTTCTTTCTTGCAATCCCTGTGATGTTTGCAGCGGCATGCTTCAAACTACTGAAGCATCTCCTGGAACACCCCATGCCGTCTGGAAGTCAATGGCTCAATTTGGCGGCTGGCTTCGCGACGAGCTTCGTCGTGGCCTACGCGGTAATCGCATGGTTCATGCAGTGGGTTCGCACGCGAGGATTCATCCCGTTCGCCGCTTACCGATTCATCGCTGGAGCAGCTTTGCTTTGGTGGGCTTACCGATCAGGTTCTTGAGAAAGCTCGGCTGACGATCAATCCTGCCATGTACGCCCCCTTAAAACCGGAATCGATATTGACCACAGCGATATTGGAAGCGCAGGAATTGAGCATGGTTAAAAGGGCTGAAAGTCCTGCAAAGTTGGCACCATAGCCGACACTGGTCGGAACGGCGATGACAGGACAGCCAACGTGACCGCCGATCACACTGGGCAACGCTCCCTCCATACCAGCAACGCAGACTATCGCTGACATCTGCTGCAGTTCCGGGACCCTCGCCAGCAACCGATAAGGCCCTGCTACCCCTACATCTTGAATCAAGCAACTTTGGATCTTCATCCAAGCGAGAGTTTCAACCGCTTCGAGCGCGATCGGCTCATCCGTCGTTCCTGCACTCACAACGGCAACCCGACCACTGACGATCGGATGTTCTATTTCATCGGGAGCGGAAGGGGTGGAATCGCGACCGACTCGCAAGGTTCTACCCATATGATTCCAACGATGAAATGGGAACCATTCACTCAAGGCCCGAACCTGTTCGGGGACGACCCGCGTCACCAGGACCTCTTCATGCTGGGTGAGCAGTTGTTCAATCCCGACTCGAATAGCGTCGTTGGATTTCCCTGCGCCATAAATCACTTCAGGAAAGCCACACCGCTTCTTGCGCTCCGAATCGATCGTCATGGCACCACTCGATGCTATCGAAGCTTGGAGTATTCGCTGCCCGAGTTCCAAGGAAGAAAAATTTCCTTTCTTGAATTCCTCGATAAGATGATCAACGGTCGATTCCGATTTCGGAAGAGTCATCCTGTGGTCACTGAGGGTTGAGGGTCGTAGTGCATGATCATGTCCAAAACCCGACTGATGGCCTCGGCCGATTGCGTTTTCGGCATCGAGGGAAGGTCGCGATGAGACCGCAGAACCTGTTCGGGCGTTAGAGGAATATGCAAGAATCCAGCAGGTTTGGCAAGTCCGTGTTGCTGCATCCAATAGTGCGTTAAGTACATGACTGCGTTGCAAAGATAAGTGCCCGCATGAAAGGATACCGCGGATGGTATCCCCAGGGACATCAATTCTCGATGCCACTGATCCAGGGGAAACATCGTTCGATACGCCACTGGTCCATCGGCAATCAAAGGACCGAAATAATCTCCAGCGGCCTCCGTCATTCCAGCGACGTTGAGTGCGATTGCCTCGAGTTGAATCCTACTGGCGCCAGGATATTGGCCGAGATGAAGTACGGCATCAAATCCCGCGCTGAGGTCCTTGAAAAGGCGCTTCTGCAACTGATCTAAATCGACCGGATATCGGCGTGTCGTCAAACCTGGAATCGCGCCACGTTGGTGCAGAAGTTCTACCAGTGCCTCCCAGCTAGAATTTTGGTCCCAAATGTCGTAGGGTTCGAACGCAGTCAACAAAATTCGCAAAACAACCTCGCTTCTGGTTAGCACTGAACGCCATGTTATACCTGTTTTAGTTCAAAAACACGAAGAGGGAGGCCCTTGGGGACAGGTAACGCTGGAATTGCCCCTAGGCTTGAGATAAAGTGAGTGTGTTAAAGAAACCCGGTTTTTTCTCCCCTCACACCATGGAAAGCAACCCAGGATGATTGGTCCTCTCCAAAGATTGACCTTGCTTGCGAAAATTGCATTACTCGCCTCTCTCGGTTACCTACCGGAGTCGATCCGAGCCCAGGATCTTTTTCCAGACAAAGCCCTGGAGGCCGCCGTACGCTGGGAAGTCTTCGAAAAGAGATTCAACACGGAACCAATCAAAGCTGAGGACGTGAAGAATATTTCCCAGGTGATCGGAAAAGGGAAGGGAATCAAAAGCCTCGAAGGACTGCAGCATTGTAAAGCCCTCGCAAAAATCGATCTCGCAAACAACGAGATCAGCGATTTGAATCCAATCTCCGAATTGAAGCTTCTTCAATCGATCGATCTCTCCTCGAACAAAATCGAATCGATTGCTCCGATCGCAGGTCTTATCAACACGCAGTACCTGCAATTGTCCAAAAATCAAATTGCGGATCTATCCCCGTTGAAGGACATGAAGAATCTAAACTCCCTCTACATCACGGACAACAAGTTCAAGTCCGTCGATCCGATCTTGGGGTCCAAGAAACTATGGACTCTCCAAGTTGCTGGGAACCCTCTCGAGTCGATCGCTTCCCTCGCTGAGTTAAAGGGACTCAAAACGGTGAACGTTAGGAATTGCGGCCTGAAGAAAATTGACTTCGTGAAGGACTTGAAAGAGATCAGCCTATTGATGATGGAACAGAATCCTATCGAAACCTTAAATCCACTGGTCGAATCCTGCGAAGCCGATACGGGCAGACGGTTTGCCCCCTTTCTCCGATTGTACGTTGATACCAAACTGATCGGCGAACAGTCCGAGGCCATCGATCGATTGAAAAAGGTTGGAGTCAAAATCAACCCTGAAGTACGATGATGGAATTTGTCGGACCCGTGAGAGAGCACAGGACTCTTGTCGCTATCACCCAACCACGACGAATTCCTCCAGGGAATCCCGCC
>JBBAXA010000012.1:0-61251 GCA_040396935.1 Pirellula sp. | reverse complement strand
CAGGACTCTTGTCGCTATCACCCAACCACGACGAATTCCTCCAGGGAATCCCGCCAATGAGCCCCCTTCAGGATACTTGACCGATTCCCAACAGTTCATCCAACATGCGATTCAGCCCTAGATTTTACGCAGGACATCTGAGAACCATCACGGTGGATGCTTTGCTCGTATACTCGCTCTGTTTCGGTAGCCTGACAAGCCATCCAGCCGTACGCGCAGAGGAGTCCCAGGGGATTGCTTTTGTTCCCCGTGATGATGAGAGCGCATTACAAGATCTCGAAGCAATTCGTTATGCACTCAGCCAAGTGAAAGACTCGAAAGGCCCGATCGATCCGCTAGCGGACTACGCCAAAAGGCCCGAAAGCAAACCTCGATTGGATCCTGCTCGCTCGCGACGCCTCGAGTGGAAGGATGACGACGAAGCTCAGCAACGTCCCAAGCTGAAATCCGAAGAAGGAGAATCCTATAGATCCCCCAAGCTAGAATGGCAGGCCACCCAAGACCTGACCGAACTGCTGGATTCTCAAGAGAAGGATACAAAATCACGGTCCAATTTGGCAGAAACGAAACAGTCCGATGGAGTTCGGTTGGATCTTTTCCGCCCGACGAGCCTGGTGACCTCCAACTCGACAAACTCCTCCGTCACCTTGGCCAGCGCGGCACGACAGAGCCCCTCGGATGCAGTCCGTTCCGTTTACTTCCAAGAAATACCCTATGGCTCGCAGCCTTTGGTAACTCCGACTCCCTTTGCAGCCCCGGTTGCTCCTCCACCCACCTATCCACCTGTTCCTGCAGTTGGGCCGAATCCAGGCTTCGTGATGCCCCCAACCAATCCCGCCACGTTTGCAACACCGAACCCGACACCCTATGGGGGTGTAGCCCCGAGCGGCATGGTTCCAACCTACCCCCCTGCGACCATCACCAATCCGATCCTTCCAAATACGGTAACAGGACCGGTCATCACCTCGCCGCCAACGGTTCCCACCAACATCGCTCCACCGGTAATGCCACCCGCTCCGATAACGGGAGCACCTATTATTTCGACTCCGTTGGGAACGACGACTCCTCCAGTCTCATCCACTCCGCCTTTGATCGCTCCTCCTCCCGGCTACGTATACCAGTCGGCCCCGATCGCACCACCAGCCACCGCTGGGGGTGTATCGCCTCCCAATCCTGTCACATCGCGTCCGAACGATGTTTTGCCACGCTATAACACCTCGTCCCCGTACGTGAATTCGCAACCCTTCGTGAGCGGCCCTCCATGCGAGAGGGATGCACGTTTCATGGTCGATTCGAGGGTCTTCAAACCTGCTTCGGATCCTTGCGGTCCGACTGGAAAACCTGCATACGCGCCTCAATCCAATCCGAATGTCCCAGGGGGAACACCGTTCAGTTACGCACCCTCTGCGTACGTTCCCTACGGATACGGTGGATACAATCCCGGCTACGCTCCTCTCATCGGTTTCGGTCAAAATCTATCGCAAGCTCAGCTGGGGCGAGGAATCCTCGGCCAGCCCACCGCCTACGTTGCGAACCAACCCTTTCGCAATTTTTTGCGATACCTATTTCCCTAGCAACCATCTCCTAGATAGATCGTTCGAAATGAAGGCTAGAATCAACGATTCTTGGGGATGAAAGGTCGGCCCACATGCGTCATTATCTAGATCATGCCGCGACGTCTTGGCCGCGTTTGCCCGGTGTGATTGAGGCGGCACAGAGCTACGACCGCAACCATGGTGCAGCTGCTGGGAGAGGTAGCTATCGGACGGCTTTCGATGCGGATCGAATTGTTCAGTCGACCAGACGCCTTGTCGCGGAGTACTTGAACGCCGCGGCAGTCACAGAGATCGCTTTCTGCGCAAATGGTACGCATGCACTCAATGCAGCAATCATGGGACTAGCGCTTGGCTCTCTGGGCAATCCGTTTCATGTTGTCTGTACCGTAACAGAACACAACAGTGTCCTTAGGCCTTTAGCTCTCGCTGCTCAACGCGGTTGGTTGAGCTGGACTGCCGTAGCTTGCTCTCCAGACGGAACCGTTCCCCTCTCGGAGATAGAACAAGCCATCAAGCCTGGAACACGATGGGTCGTTATCAACCACGGTTCGAATGTCACAGGTACGATTCAGAATATCGGAGGGATTCGAAACATGCTCGCGGGTCGTGGGATCGGCATGATCGTCGATGCTGCTCAAACCCTCGGAATGATTCCGATCGATGTTCGATCTTTAGGTATCGATATCCTGGCTGCTCCCGGGCACAAGGGGCTGGGCGGAGTCCTGGGAACCGGGATCCTCTACGCTCGACAGGAAATTCACGCTCTCCTCTCACCACTTTGGATTGGCGGAACCGGTGAGACTAGTGACACGATTAGCGGAAATTTTCCATGGCACTCGGCAATCGAATCAGGGAATATCAACGTACCCGCCATCGCGGCTCTACAGGCGGGAATGACATGGAAAAGGAATCATCAAGCTCCCGATTATCAACGATGGATTGCACAGTTGCTGGATGCCGTTGCGGACTGTAACCATATCCAATGCGTGGGACTCTCAAGTCCATCCTTGCAGGATCGATTGCCTATTGTCAGCGTTGTACCGAGGACGGCTCAGCTTCGAAAGCCAGGGATCTGCCAAGAGATGGCCATGATGCTGGAAAGCATGGCCCATGTGGAATGTCGCGCCGGATTTCACTGCGCTGGCGCCATCCACCCCTACCTGGATACCTTCGATAGTGGCGGTACTCTCAGGATGAGCTTAGGAGCGATGACGCAACAAGCCGACGTAGATGCTGCCTGCGAGGGGCTTCGGCAACTCGATTCTATACTCTGAGAGACTCCTAGCTTTCGCCTGGAATCACCCTTTGTAATTGCGTGCTAGGCGCCCCATAAGATGCTACTTCTCCCAACAGGATCTCTACAGTTCGAACCGTGAAAAAAACAACTGTACTACCGGGCACTCAGAAAATGAAATGATCGGTGGTTGCGGAAGGGCCTATGCGGTAATTTTGAGTTGCAAATTCGACTCGCATCGATCGTGCTCTCGGAGTGTTAGACCGCCTCGCCTGTCATCCGTGTCGATTCGGCAACATCTACCACTGTTGAGATACAATATCCTAACCAGGATGACGCATTGCGATGCCCCCTGACGTCGTTAAGGCATCTCCGATTACAATCCGATCTTCAAATCGGAGGAATCGTAAATGAAGAACCGAAAACACATTTTGGTTGTCGAAGACGAAAAGCATCTGGGAACGCTGGTGAAGTACAACCTCGAAGCGGAAAGCTATCGAGTCACTTTGGTAGAGGATGGTCCCACTGCGCTCCGTTTAGTGCTTGCCGACCCTCACTCCTTCGATCTAATCATTCTCGACTTGATGCTGCCGGGGATGAGTGGATACGCCGTCGCTGAAACCATTCGAGACGAACAAATCATGATCCCCATTTTGATCCTGAGCGCACGAAGCTTGTCAGAAGATCGAACCCGCGGATTCGATTGCGGTGCTAATCAGTATCTGACCAAACCATTTGATCTCGACGAATTGCTATCCCGAGTGAAAAACCTCATGCGACTGTACCCAAAGCAATCACAAAAACCCTTGTCTCCGGCGCCAGTCAAACGTGTCACGATGGAGTTCGGAAAAGCACGTATCAATTTTGAAACCTACGAAGTGACGGTGGACGACAGAGAAGTCAAGATGACTCACAAGGAGTTGCAGCTGCTTCGTTATTTCGCTGAAAATGAGGGGAGAGTCATCAGCAGACAAGAGCTCCTTGCTGAAGTTTGGGACATGTCCGGTGAAATGCAAACACGGAGCGTGGATCAATTTGTTTTAAGGCTGCGAAAGATATTCGAACAGGATCCCGCGAAACCAAAACACTTTTTGACAGTTCGCGACGCTGGATATCGCTTTATCGGAGACTCGCGTGGTCCAGTGGACGAAAACGCTGTCGCTTCCGCCCCTGAGTCAAACGAACCGTAAGCCACTGCGTTTTGCATTTGCCATCCCACTCCAACCTCCACGCATCCATCCGTTCGAGGAAAATCGGTTTACCAGTCGATACTGCAAATGCCACGTCGCCTTGGTGGCATGCATAACATGAGCCTAGTGAATAGATGAATTTTTCCGAGCCAACTCCTCCGCATCTCCCCTCAGCCCCACACTACGACTCATGAATGAATCTGATGCCAAGGCGAAAATCTTCGCATTGACCGCTCAAATACGGGAACACGACTACAAGTACTATGTTCTTGCAGAGCCCATCATCAGCGACTTGGAATACGATCGGCTCATGCGTGAGTTGCAGGATATCGAGGCACGATTCCCGAGTTTGGTCTCGGACAATAGCCCTACGAAACGATTGGGGGATAAACCAATCGATGGACTCACGCAAGTAACTCATCGTATTCCGATGCTCTCTATCGAAAATACCTATACGGAAAAGGAATTGAGGGATTTCTTTAACAGAACCGAGAAGCTCCTGCCGGGTGAAAAAATCGAATGGGTCGTCGAATTAAAAGTCGACGGGGTTGCTGCCTCCATTCGTTATGAACAAGGGTGCTTGGTCCAGGCGGTAACAAGAGGTAATGGAGAGGTAGGGGATGATATCACTCATAACATTCGAACCTTAAGGGGACTACCACAACAGCTCTTGGGTTTACAAATTCCGAATGTGCTCGAGGTTCGCGGGGAAGTCTATATGAACAATTCCGACCTCGTCGCCCTCAACGAGGAACGAAATCGCCAAGGTGAATCGGAATTTAAAAATCCACGCAATGTAACCGCGGGCTCGATACGGCTCTTGGATTCGAAACTATGCGCACAGCGTCGACTGCGGTTCCTGTGTCACGGTATTGGATTTTGTGATGGCATCAACGAACGTGATCATATTTCCTTTCTCAAACGAGTCCGAGCATTAGGGATTCCAACCACTCCAGGTGTTAAGCTATTCCATGACAAGGATGCGCTCATCGCGCATTGCAATTCGATCGTGGAAAATTTGCACGAACTCGACTTCGAAGTCGACGGGATCGTCATCAAGGTAAATTCGTTAGAGCAGAGAGAGACTCTAGGATCAACCGCGAAGAGCCCTCGATGGGTGATCGCTTACAAAATCGAAAAATACGAAGCGGTCAGCAAATTGCTCGACATCAAAACCCAGGTAGGGAAAACGGGGACAGTGACCCCTGTCGCAGAATTGGAACCCGTGCAGTTGGCTGGTACGACAGTCTCTCGCGCATCGCTTCACAATTTAGACGAAATTCAACGCAAAGACATACGTGTGGGTGATTGGGTTGTCGTTGAGAAAGCTGGCAAAATCATTCCTCATATCGTACGGGTTGAGAAACATCGCAGAGACAAGGAATTACCCCTTTATGAGTTTCCCTCTCATTGTCCAGAATGCGGCTCTGCGTTGATCAAAGACACCCAGGGTGTTTATATCCGCTGCGTCTCCAAACAATGTCCGGCGCAGTGGCGACAACGACTTAGATACTTTGCGACGCGCGATTGCATGGATATCGAAGGATTAGGCGACAAGCTTGTGAACCAACTGGTCGATCATGGGATGGTTCAATCGTTCGGCGACTTGTACGCGTTGACTCTGGAAAAACTCATGGTCTTGGACCGGATGGGAAGGAAATCCGCCGAGAACCTGCTGCAGGGAATCGAAACGAGTAAATCCCGTGGCTTGAGTCGTGTCCTGAATGCAATCACCATCAGGCATGTGGGGCAACGTGTTGCCCAAATCCTCGCCAGGAGATTCGGATCGATAGATAAACTTTGCGATGCGGATTTAGAGACGATCAGCAGTACGAACGAGATAGGTCCAGTGATCGCAAAAAGCGTCTATGACTTCTTGCATAGTCCCGAAGGAATTGAGCTGGTCGAGCAATTGCGGAGCGCCGGCGTACTTCTCGAAACGTCGGAAGAGGATCGCGTCGACGAATCGGGGGCATTAAAAGATAAAACGGTCGTCGTCACAGGATCGTTGAGTCGCTATTCCCGTGATGAAATCGAGAGAATCATCGAAAAGCTTGGTGGGCGAGCGTCGAGCAGCGTTTCCAAGAAAACAGACTTTGTCGTTGCAGGCGAAGCGGCTGGCAGCAAGCTTGAAAAGGCCCAAAGCTTGGGAGTCCCCGTACTAACGGAGGATGAGTTTTACCAACGATTCATGGCCGAGTGAGTCCATTTACCATGGGATGTTTGTTCCCATGGTATGCTTGTTCTCGATCGACTGCTAGGCTCGCACTCAATGGGTCTAGATCTGGATCCGAACCATAAGCCTCATCCGCTCGATCCCCTCATGCTGCTAGCTATTTGTCATTCCTGAATTCGCTTCTCTTGCTTGATCATCGAGAGATTTGCCTTTGCAAAGGCTTGCCCCATCAACGCAAATGTCTTCGCGCAACCTAGATAATGGTAGGCGGCATTGGATGCACCCCGCTTCCAGAGCCGTTCCTCTTCAACACTTATCGTCTTTGCTTGAAATGTTTTGATAAAGTCATCGATCTGACTTCGATCCATACTTCCGTCGGCATTGGCGTGGTCCTTATGCTTGGATTCGAGAAAGAATCGCATCTGCCGTACCTGATCGTATTTGCTAGCGATGACCCCCAGATCCTCCGGCCAGAACGGGGCTGTCTGCACCGCAAAGACATTCCCTCGAAATTCTGGCAACTCCGCAGGAGCTGCCATGGCTTTTCGAAATTCAATAGTCTGTTTATTCGGGTTCTTCCCTCCCACTCCCAGGACACCGATGACAAAAGGAAGGTCTGGAACCTGCAGGTCTCGACGAACATCCCGGATGAAGTGAGTCAAAACCTGGCTGTAAGCTTCATAGCCACCCGGGAGCTCCCGAGTTGGATAGGTCCCCGAATCCACCAAATCATTCCAGCCCTGCAACCAAACGAATCCCGAAATCTCAAATCCTCGCTTCGGTTCATACACAGGGCAAACACGACCGATATCCGCCAAGACAGATTTCACGTGCGCCATCATCTGTTGATAGTAGACACCGGTTTCCCGTTTCTTTGCCTCCTGAATTGCGATTTTGTCTTTCCCTTGCCGTTCCATGTTTTTCAATTGCGACTCGTGAAACGTGTACGGTCCTGCGCTCGGTGGACGAAAATCCGTGTGAAGACTTTTTCCTCCCCATGCGGTCTTGATAATCAGCACCGGCTCGTCGAAAAACTCGTCCATCGTGATCCCGAACGTCAACTCAGGTCCGATCTTTCCCCCGTCTATCGCTGCTTGCCTGCGAGCTCCATAACCTGCTGTCAATTTGCCGAATCCCTCGCCGGCGGCTTCACCTGATCCGGTGAAGTAGGAGATCCAAACACCTTCACAGACTCTCGGCTTTCCATCCGAGTCACGCATTTTTTGTAAGAGAGGCACCGTGGCTGGATCGTCGCCGATGTAGTCAAATGTTTCTACCTTGGCATGTCCTTCCATATTGGATTGACCTGCCAAAATAAACACTCTCAAAGGCCCTGGATCGGCGAAACCGAGGGTGCAGAACAAAACCGTGTGAACCAACAACACAGCAGAAAAACGTGTGAGTAGGACCAAGATGACTCCGATGAATGTGTGAAGAAGCGTGTAGGGATCAATTCGCAAAGTTTGCATGTTCCATCGCCACAACATCTTAATGTTATTGTGATCGAGGCTCGAAGCAGTTAAACAAAAACACGAGTCGGGATTTCTACTGGGCACTTATTTTCGCGAGGGTTTCACGAAAAGCCTGTGTTTGAGGATCACCAGTCCGCTCCATATGTTGCAGCAATTTTCCGCTCAACCGATTGAGTTCTTCTTGAAAATGAGGATCGCGAACGAGATTGTTGCGCTCGCTCGGATCGTTCTTTGTGTCGAAGAGCATCAGCGATTCCCCAACAACGAGTTGCTGTACACGAGAGCGAATTCGGGGATCCGTTGAATCGTTCATCGCGGCAAAACTCAATCCCGCCATCGCTTCCACTCGAAAAGGATTTGGTCCACCTACCCAAGCATGAAACATCAGCGATCGATCTTGGGTACGAATACATCGCTGGGCGAAAGACTTACCGCTACTGACTGTATTGACATGCGTGATGACAAAGTCTCGGTCTGCCTGAGCTTCTCCGCGTAGCAACGGAACCCAGGATCGACCATCCATACCTTCCGGTCGCGGTAGATGGATCAGATCGAGCAACGAGGGCATGATATCAACACTGCTCACCAGTTCTGGAATAGTCTGGGGAGAACCCATTCCCGGGACACGAATAAGTACAGGGGACCAAGTTCCATTTCGATAGACTGTCGCTTTCGAGAACGGAAAGGACATGCCATGATCCGACATGAACAGTACCAACGTGTCAGCTTCCCGACCTGCGGCCGCTAGCTCCCTCAATATCAAGCCAAACGTCAAATCAAATCGGCTCACGCTCGAGTAGTACTGTGCGATTTCCTCGCGGACCTTTGGAATGTCTTCCAGAAAATCGGGGACGGAGACCTCTTCAGGCTTCAGGATTTTCACACCCCCCAGCGATGGATCCGGTCCTTTCTTCCCATTCGATTTGTTGCCAACACCATTCACAAATGGCCGGTGCGGATCGCAAATGTTCGCATTGATAAAGAAAGGTTTACCCTCCTCAGCCGAAGCGGTGATCATGCCTCTTAGCTTCGCTGCGAATTCCTCCGGTTGTTTTCCGAGCGCCTGCTCACCAATCGAGTGCCAAGGGAATTTGTCTGCGGGAGCCATATGGGCTGCTTTAGCAATGACCGCCGTGTAATAGCCATTTTCCCGGAGGATTTCGACGAGCGTAGGGGTACCGCGATCGATCGGATTGAACCCCAATGCTCCATTGCGGTGCGGCACACGACCGGTCATCAGCGCCGACCTGCCAGGCTGACAAATGGGGACCGTCACATGACTATGGACGAACCGATACGCGGTTTTTGCAAATGCATCCAAGTTTGGAGTCAAACCCAATGCGTTGCCGTTCCAGCCACCTGAATCCGCATTCATATCGTCGGCGGTGACCAGTAAAACATTGACCGGACCGCTCGCGGCACCCGCAGAAGCATGAGACAAAAAAACCAGCAAAAAGATCCTTACAAGTCGCATAAATTCTGTGGCCAGCCAATCAAAAAAGAAAAACCAGAACTCTGGAAAAGTTGTTCAAATCGTAGTTGTCTCGATGCTAACTCCTCGAATATTCTACGCGAATTCTCGAAAGCGCAGGACTGAACGATGAAGCTAAAATCCTTGGTATGGACACTGGGGCTCAAACCAAAACCAAAGAAATATGGTACTCGGCGCATTCAATTTGACTTGGCAGAGGATGGACGCGTCGAATTCGAGAAATGGTTGCACCCCAAAGATGGATTCCATCCGTTCCCCCAAGACTACGTTTTAGCCCTGCGGGAATACCTCCGTGAAGGCGATACCGCGATCGATATTGGAGCTCATTGCGGCGACTTTACAATCCCCTTAGCCCTGGCAGCAGGCGCGACCGGAGCCGTTTTCGCGTGGGAACCGAACCCATACGTTTTTGAAGTGTTGGAGGCGAACGCGCAACTCAATCGCGACAAAACAAACATCTTGCCCGTTTGCGCGGCAGCAGGCCCCGTGGAGAGTGTGCTTTCATTCCATTACTCGGATCCTGGATTTTGTAATGGTGGCAACCTTCAAGGCATCAACCGGTGGAAGCATGGACACGCATTCTCGCTAACGGTTCAAGCACTTCGCGTCGATGATTGGATGCGTAAGAACCACCCGGAGAGAATTGATCGTCTCCGATTCGTCAAGGTGGACGCAGAGGGGTTCGACCTCCAGGTACTACAATCGATGGAGGAATTGTTACGCAAGCAGCATCCTGTCATGCACGTCGAATTCTATCGCCATCTGCAGCGCTATCAGCGAGAAACACTTTGGTCTTTTATCGATTCGCTTGGTTATAGAATCTACTCGGTTGGCGAACTGGGATGTGAACCAGTCGATCGGATTCAACAGTCCGATGTCATGAAGTGGGAGCACTTCGATACGATCTGTATCGCTGACAACCCGCCTCACTGATCACGCGGTTTCACCTCGGGGACTCGAGCGGGCGGCTTACCGGATACCAAGCCACCAATTCCTCGGACTCCGAACGCCCGGGCGGATCTCTCCTGTTGGGATAATGAATCGATCTTCCCAAAAGATGGTTGAGGTTGTTACGTGCCCGGCTGGCAACTCCGATCTCGCCAGTGACCAACGATCCTGCTTCGTATCATAGACCCAAATCTTCTTGGAAAAACCAGGATGCTCCTGTTGCGGTAGCGTGGCTGGATAAAGACCTTCATCTCCACCGAGAACCATCAGTTGATGCGTCCCACTCGCGATTGCCGGCGATGGAGCGGCAGTTGCCGGCACCGGTAGATCGGCGATCCGTTTCCATCCCTCGGACGTATAACGATAGGAATCGCGAAGGTATGTACGAACCGGTTTACCATCGGGTCCAGAATGGAGTGAAACCCCACCAAAAACAAACAGTCCATCGCCGTTCACTCCACACACGGAAAGCATCCGTCCGACGGAAGGCAGGTCTTCCAATCTCTTCCAAACCGCGTCCGGTTTTGTCGTGTCGATACTCCATACCGTCGTCAAGGCTTCGGTAGACGATGGAGATTTCGTCCCTCCAATCAAAACAATCCTTCCATTCCAAGAGGCACCGCAAGCATTGGCGATTGGTTCAGGCAGAGAGGGGAGTTGCTCCAAACGAACGCTATCTTGGTTCAAACGAACTCGAACGACATCCGCAAAGTGCTGACTCGAGTCGCTCCCTCCGATGCATGTCATCCCATCGGAGTTTGAAATCGTTACACCGTAGGCGCGGGCTGTCGGTAATGTCCCGACTCGCTCCCATGTTCCGTCTAATTTCCCCAAGGCATAGATATCATCGTGCCATACCTTAGTACCTCCAAGCCACGGAGGCAGATCCGGGAAATTCGCTCCACCAGCCACAATCAGCCGCCCATCCAAAACGCCGACGTAAGGACCAGCCAACCCCTGCCTATCGGGTACAGAAGAAAATTCACCCCACGTGAACTCCTGGGCTAGTAATCGAGTGGTCATCGATACAACGAAAATGAAGAAGAAAAATCTATTCATGATCGCCTAGCGTATAAAAGTCGATCATCCTGCGGATACCATCTTCGCATGCAACACAAAAGCCATGCTTAGACTCTCCGGTTCCCATCCAGCACTTTGCCTCCGCACGAAAAATCCCCTTCGACAAATACCCCCCTCCTTCGAATGCACCCACCACTCGATCCGACGGTTCCTTCGACTCGGTTGGCAATGGAATGTCGGGCGTAAGAAATCGCCCCCATTTTAATTTCGACCGATCCAACTCACGGGTTAAGTTAGGTTCTACCGGTTCCACATCGATTGGATACATGTCATTGTAAGTCACGTTGCCGATGTACTCATCCGCAAGATAGGCGAACCCGTGACCGAGTTCATGAATGAATACAAAAGGACTCAAGGCATGATCGGATGTCGTAACACAGTAATCCAGCCCCATTCCACCACCCCCATATTCACTCGCATTGACGAGCACCACGATATTATCGTAGGGAGCTGCCGAGGCGATTTGATGCAAACGATGTTGGGACTGCACCAGGAGATAACGCTGAATGTCCAAGGTATTGAAGGAAGCATTCAATGCCGTGTCGCGAAATAGTCCCCGATGCGGAACGTCTGTACCAGATTCGTTGCTCGCAACAAACACGCCATGCACGTTGAAACGCTCGCGGTTTTGCGAGTAGGGATTCGCGGAAAAGAGCTTGTCGACCATACGCTCGATATCCTTTACAAACTTCTCCTTGTCTGAGGCGCGATACCCTTCGGCAACAAATACCAAATCGACCTGCTGCGAGGGCCGTCCTTGGTTCAAGATCGGTAAAACCTCGACAGACGAGTCTGAGTCCGTCGCGATCGAGGCTCGATCGGGTAGGAAGTCTTGTTGCCAAACACCGGTCCAGGAGTTGTCTTTTTGACGTTGCTCTATCACGATCTGGACTGCATGCTTTGGTTTCGGAAAACGAGTCGCCATTTCGAACTCGCCAATTGCTCCATCGATCGCTTTCTGGGTTGTTACATATTCCGCAAACAGTGGGTCAAATCCTTTTGAGAACAGTGTTTGCTTGCCATCGGTGCTGAGAATACGAATGCGAAACTTTCCGTATTCGAATGGCATCACCAGTCGGTTTGGATTCTCCGGCCACGTCTTTTCGAGCACCATCCGTTTCAAAACTAAATCCATTTTCGAAGCATGACCACTCTGGACGAATTCCATCCGTATGGCTGCATCCTCGAAGTGATCCGTAAATGCGCTCGCCCATCCAAAAGAGGCACCAGTCAAAAGAAACCCGGCAAATGCCCAGAATCCCGAGGTTGCCCATTGCTTTAAAATAAAACCGCCAGCCATGAATTGAACTGCCTTTTGATTTCGTGTCCCGGAATAGCTTGTAGCGTTACCTAGAACACATTTAGTGTAACAGAGACTCTCACACCCACGGAACGATGCTCCAACCTCTGCAGAATCGATCCATCGAAGAGATTAAGACCGATGCGAAAGATGGACAACACACAATCACTGGAATCGATCCGACTGAAATACAATTTTTCCATCCACAATTGTCATTTGAACTTCGGCCGTCGACATTTCGTCAGGGCCTACGGTGAAGATGTCTTTGGAGAGCACGACCAGATCGGCCAAAAAGCCAGGCTGAATTCTCCCCTTTTCGTTTTCCGTAAACTCTGCGTACGCGGAACCCATCGTATAGGCATAGACGGCTTCGAGGACCGTTATCTTCTGTTCCGGCACCCAGCCATTTGGGTGCTTTCCGTCCAATGTTTGCCTGTGAACGGCTGCTGCGATCCCAGCGATCGGATTGAGCGGAGCTACATTCCAATCCGAGCCGAACGCGAGTATTACCCCGTTATCGAGCAAGGAGCGGAAGGCATAAGTCCCTTTTGCTCGCTCGTCACCGATCCTTTTCAAGGCCCATCTTCCATCGTCGGCGCAATGATACGGCTGCATCGAGGCGATCACTTTTTGGCGCGCAAATCGCGGTATGTCGCTCGGCCTCAGGTGCTGCGCGTGCTCGATGCGAAAACGTCGATCCTTCTCCCCGTTGGTACGTACCACCCGCTCGTAGATCGTGAGGACCGAGTCATTGGCTTTGTCCCCGATCGCATGAATCATGATGTGCAGTTGAGCGAGATCGGCTTGCCGAACACGATCCTCCATACTGGACTCAGGTATCATCTCGTCGCTGGGCAGTCCCGAAGTGCGAGGATCGTCCAAATACGGATCAAAGAATAGAGCCGTCGTGGAACCGAGACTCCCATCCGCGAACCCTTTGAGTGCACCTTGCCGAATCCATGCGTCCCCAACAGCACTGCGGAGTCCTTGATCGACGGAACGTTTCCATTGCGGAAGCGGTGCGGCGGAGTAAATGCGCGTCTTGAGTTCCCCTTTCTTTAGCAGCTCTCGGTAGACAGGTTCATAACCAGCGCCAGACATATCCTGAACACTGGTGACACCCAGAGCAGCTGCATGATTGGTCGCGGCCCGTGCGGCTTCCAAACGCTCGGGATGAGTGAGTGGAGGGATATGTTTCGAAACCAACCCCATGGCAGCATCCTTTAGAATTCCTGTCGGCTCACCCGTCTTCTCATCTCGCACAATCAGACCTCCCGGGGGATCTGCTGTATTGCGATCAATACCAGCCAATTTGAGCGCATAACTGTTCACGAGAGCCATATGTCCATCCAAACGGGAGACAAAAACACCGATACCCGCAGTCCCTGTATCTATCCACTCCCGACGTGGTAACTCGCCGCTAAACCAATTCTCGTGATCCCAATCCCCACCTGTGATCCACCTACCTGGTTCGACTTTGTTTGCAAAGTCAACAATGCGTTGCGTGAATTCGAGTGGCGAACGCGCATCTCGCAATTGAACACTCGACAATTGCTGACCGCCTTGCAAAAAATGAACGTGCGAGTCATTGAACCCGGGAAGTACCAATCGCCCATCCAAATCGATCTTTCTCGTTTTAGCTCCAATTCTCTTTTCAATCGCTTCCTTTTTTCCGACCTGTACGATTCGGTTTCCGCGAATGGCCACAGCCTCCGCGACCGGTTGATTCGAATCCATCGTGTGGACTTTAGCCCGTAATAGAACGATATCTGCGTCGTTCTCCTGGCCATGCAGGGCACCGCTCCATGCGACGGACAGGACCCATGCAACCAAAAGGAGAGACAGCGATAGGAGATAATTCATGATTCCCGAAGATGCAAAGAAAGGGAGTCACCAGGCAGAAACGCAACAAAGGCTGGATCGCAATATAAAAGGTTCGATGGCCGCCGTGAACTACCTATCCGTCTTTGCTTTGGGATTAGTTCGCTGCACATTCAGTCCTAAAGAACATTCCCGCTAAAGAGGAATGACAAAACGAGCGATTGAGATCGCTGGGCAACATCAACATGCACGGAATGGTTTGCACCCATTCACTCTACCGATTTGCAACAGGAATCTCGTTTCAAGCGGAGCGTCTAGGAGAAGAATTTCCTATGGCTCAGCTATTCAATCTTACGGAGCTTCCCGCATCACTCGGCTGACTTGGTGGATTTACTTTCCGACTTCGCCTCGGGTTTGGATTCCGTTTTAGTCGATTCGCTTTTGGCTTCGCCCTTCGATTCCGTGGAGGAACCACTCGACTTCGAATCCGATGCCGCAGATTTTTTGTAGGACTCGCTCCGGTAGTCGGTCTGGTAGAATCCAGAGCCCTTAAACATGACCGCTCCCCCTGTCCCGATCAGGCGGCGAAGTTTTTTCTTCTTGCACTTGGGACAAGTCTTTTCAGGTTCCGCAGAGATCGACTGGTACAGCTCAAATTTGTGATCGCAGGCGTCGCACTCGTAGTCATAGGTTGGCATTCGATCTTCTCCTTACGAATTAGAACCTGTCGAAACGATAACCATACTGGGCCGGATGACTCGGTCGTGAAGTATGTACCCGACGGACGCTTCCAGCATGACCGTTCCAGCCGAATGGTCTCGACTCGGCTGCTGTGCGATCGCTTGATGGACGTTGGGATCAAAGGGATGCCCAACCGCGGGGATTTGTTTGCAGTGATGCTTTTCGAGGACCCCTGTGAGCTGATGCAGTACCATTTTTACACCGTCGACCAGTCCACCCGATTCACCTGCGCTCGTCGCGGCTTCCGTTGCTCGATGGAGATTATCGACTACATCCAACATATCGCGCACGATTGGAATTGCCGCGTACTTGAGCTGCTGCTCGGTATCCCGGAGCAATCGTTTGCGGAAATTCTCCAATTCGGCTTGCGCTTTCAGCTCCCGATCTCTCAAGTCCGCGACTTGCTGTTCCAAAAGCTCCACGATGGCTTCGGGAGAATCATCCCCTGAGCCACTCAATTGCTCCATGGCTGCATCGAGGGCCTCATCGTTACCCGGGGTTGCTTTTTCGTTTGTATCTTGCGTCATGATCGTACTACTTCCGGTTAGGGAACAACAAATCAAGCGAATAAAAAATGATTATCCAAAAAAGGAGACTGGGGCGACTACTTCGTTTTCAATGGCTCCCCGTTGGTTGAACTGAAGTACTCCATAATCCGATCCATGAACCCTTTGCGTTCAGGTGTGATCTCTTTATGTTCCAATTCAGCAAGTTCTCGAAGTAATTCCTGCTGCCTTTTCGATAGGGACTTTGGAACTTCAATCATGGTTTCCACGAGCAGATCTCCGCGAGCTCCCGTGTGAGGGTCCGGCATCCCGAGCCCTCGAATCCTGTACACCGTTCCGCTTTTGGTTCCACTACCGATATCGAGCGATCTCTTACCCTCGAGGGTCGGAACATCGACCGTGGCCCCCAACGCGGCCTGGCTGTAGGAGATAGGCAATTGGAAAATCAAATTGTGACCATCCCGATGGAAGATCGAGTGCTGCTTGAGATGGATAAAACAGTAGGCGTCTCCTTTGGGACCTCCGTCAGGACTGGGTTGCCCCTCTCCGGGTAAACGCACACGCATGCCATCATCGACACCCGCTGGAATCTTGACTTCCAGTTTAACTTCCGTTGGTTTCAGCCCATGACCATCGCAGGTCTTACACGGTTTGCTGATCGTCTTGCCGCTCCCTCGGCAAATGGGGCAAGTCGTCTGGACTCGCAGAATCCCGGTCGCTTGAACCACTTGCCCTCGGCCTGCACATTTGCGGCATTGCTCTGGCTGCGAACCAGAAGCTGCACCTGAGCCCGCACAAGTCTCACATACAATATGACGAGTCAAGGCGACCGTTTTGGTTACCCCTTTTGCAGCCTCTTCCAGCTCGAGAACCACATCGCAACGCAGGTCAGCACCTTTCCGCACTCGCGACCTGCCACGCCCGCCACCAAAAAAATCCTCGAAAATAGTACCTCCGAAGACATCTCCGAACGCCTCGAAGATATCCCCCACGTCCCGAAAGCCAGCGCCACCCGCTCCTTCGATCCCCGCATGGCCATATTGATCGTAACGAGCTCGCTTTTGCTCATCACTCAACACCTCATAGGCTTCCGCTGCCTCTTTGAATTTATGGATAGCATCTTCATTTCCCTGATTGGAATCGGGATGGTATTTCAAAGCGAGCTTGCGATAAGCTTTCGCAATCTCGTCTTGCGATGCGCCTTGGGAAACTCCCAAGACCTCGTAGTAATCCCGTTTTCCTGACACCGTACTACTCGCTAAAAATCCGTTGTACTTACATGAAAAAGGGTCATCCGCATGTTTCTTACCATGCGAATGACCTCTCGCTTATTGAAGTAACGATTGGTTCAATCGTTCTGACGATCTAGTTGATAGCTCCTTCGACCTTCCGCTTCTTCTTGTCTTCCTTATCGTACGTCGTGACCAAAGCCTCGGTGGTCAGGAGCAACCCCGAGATACTCGCAGCGTTCGCCAGCGCGGTTCGGACCACCTTCACTGGATCGATGATACCAGACTTGAGCATGTCGACATACTCGCCCTTATTCGCATCGTATCCCGTGTTGACTGGTTTCTGGCTCACTTCGTCAGCGACAACGCTACCATCGATGCCAGCATTGTCAGCAATTTGACGAAGAGGAGCTTCGAGAGCTCGAAGAATGATGTCTGCGCCTGTCTTTTCATCATCCTTCAGGCTATCGACAACACTCTTAACAGCCTCACGACATCGAATCAAAGCCACCCCTCCACCGGGGAGGATGCCTTCTTCGACGGCGGCTCTAGTCGCATGCAGCGCATCTTCGACGCGAGCTTTCTTCTGTTTCATATCTGCTTCGGTTTCGGCACCGACGCTGATCACAGCGACACCACCGGCCAGCTTTGCAAGTCTCTCTTGAAACTTTTCCTTGTCGTATTCGCTGTCGGTTTGCTCAATCTGGGCGCGAATCTGAGCGACTCGCTGATCGATCGTCTTGCGGTCTCCACCACCCTCGACAATGGTCGTGTTGTTTTTGTCAACGACGACTTTCTTCGCTCGGCCGAGATTCTCGAGAGAAACCTTCTCCAACTGGACGCCGAGATCCTCGCTGATGAATGTTCCTCCTGTCAATGTGGCGATATCCCCCATCATCGCTTTGCGGCGATCGCCGAAACCAGGAGCCTTGACTGCGCACACGTTGAGCGTGCCTCGCAGCTTGTTGACGACGAGCAGCGTTAGAGCTTCTGCATCGACATCCTCGGAGATGATCAACAACGGCTGGCCAGAAGCGCTGACCTTCTCTAACACAGGAACCAGATCCCGAATGTTACTGATCTTCTTTTCGTAGAGCAAAATCAGAGCATTTTCAAAGGTACAGCTCATGTCCGCAGGAGTGTTGATGAAGTAAGGGGATACGAACCCCTTATCGAACTGCATCCCATCGACGTATTCGACGTTCGTGTTCGCAGTCTTGCCTTCTTCAACCGTAATCACTCCATCTTTACCCACGCGTTCGAGAGATTCCGCGAGCAGATTGCCGATGGACATATCGTTGTTCGCAGAAATCGCTCCGACGTTGGCAACCTCGTCTCGGTGACTGACAGGTTTAGCCATTTCTTGAAGCTTGACCACAGCGGCCTCGACTGCCTTATCGATCCCCCTACGAATCGCAGAGGGATTGCTACCAGCAACAATATTCCGAAGCCCTTCCTTGAAAATCGAACGGGCTAGAACAGTCGCTGTGGTGGTTCCATCCCCCGCGAGGTCGCTCGTTTTCTGCGCGACTTCAACGACGAGCTTGGCTCCCATATTCTCGAATCGATCTTCGAGTTCGACTTCCTTGGCGACAGTGACGCCGTCCTTCGTTACGGTCGGACCACCAAAACTTTTGTCGATAATCACGTTACGGCCGGTCGGCCCCATCGTAACAGCGACAGCATCCGCCAGTTTCTCGACCCCTTGGAGCATACGAGCTCGGGCCTGATCATCAAAAAGTAATTGCTTTGCCACGCTAGCTTGTCCTTATATCGTTAGTTTGGATTTCTTTAGATGTTGAAAAGCTTTACGCGAGCTTTGCAAGAACGTCGCTCTCGCGAAGAATCTTGTACTCAACGCCATCGACCTCAACTTCGCTTCCACCGTATTTGCCGAAAATGACTTCGTCACCCACGGCAACGCTGAGAGCAGCGCGAACCCCGTTATCCAGCAATTTTCCTGGCCCTACGGCCACGACCTTACCGCGTTGGGGCTTTTCCTTCGCAGAATCTGGAAGCACGATCCCACCAGCGGTGGTTTCTTCTGCTTCGAGAGGCTGAACGACGACACGATCATCGAGAGGACGGAGATTTACTTTGGCCATGTTGGAATTCCTTTATTACTGTTTGAAATGTGATTTGAATGAAATGTTTGATTGAGAAACGTCCGCTGGGGACCTGCAATTGCTGAACGAGCCAGACTGCATGACATTACATCATGCCGCCCATGCCACCCATTCCTCCCATGCCGCCCATACCACCCATGCCGCCCATACCACCCATACCACCCATGCCATGGTCATGGTCATGATGGCCTCCCGCGGCGGGCTCTTCTTCCTTCGGAATCTCCGTAATCAGAGACTCAGTGGTCAACAGCAAGGATGCGACCGAGGCAGCATTGCTGAGAGCTGTTTTCACCACCTTCGCAGGATCGATGATGCCCGACTTGATCATGTCGACATACTTCCCTGCGTTCGCGTCGTAACCCTCATTACGGTCCTTTTGCTGACGAACTCGGTTCACCACGACAGCACCATCCAAGCCGGCATTGTTGGCGATCGATCGTAACGGATAATCAAGGATGTTGGCGATGATCTGAGCACCGAACTGCTCATCACCTTCGAGCTTTAATTTCCTCACGGCGGACTCGCAACGGAGGAGCGCCACGCCACCACCAGGGACAATTCCCTCGTCCAGCGCCGCTTGTGTCGCAGCCTTGGCGTCATCGAGCAGAGCCTTTCGCTCCTTCATCTCGGTCTCTGTAGCGGCTCCAACATTGATTTGCGCCACCCCACCGGCCAACTTAGCCAGACGTTCCTGGAGCTTCTCTCGGTCGTAATCGCTGTCTGTATTCTCGATTTCACGACGGATCTGAGCGACTCGGCCCTCGATTGCATCCTTCTTGCCGGCTCCGCCGATGACGACCGTGTTTTCGCTCGTGATCGAAATCTTCTTCGCTTTACCTAGGTCGCTAATTTTAACCGACTCCAAATCGATTCCCAAGTCCTTGAAAATCGCCTTTCCGTTGGTCAACGTTGCAATATCTCCGAGAATAGCCTTGCGACGATCTCCGTATCCCGGAGCCTTCACCGCTGCAACGCTCAAGATGCCTCTCATCTTATTGATCACCAGGGTTGCAAGGGCATCCCCCTCGATATCTTCTGCAATAATGAGAAGCGGCTTCTTCGCTTTGCTAATCGCTTCCAACAGCGGGATTAGCTTCTTGTTGTTCGAGATCTTCTCTTCGTGGATCAGAATATAACAATCCTCCAACTCCACAGTCACCTCGTCTTGATTCGTCACAAAATGAGGCGAGAGGAATCCTCGATCGAATTGCATACCCTCTACGACTTCGACTGTCGTCTCGCTACCACGTCCTTCTTCGACCGCAATCACTCCATCCTTGCCAACTTTGAGGAACGCTTCCGCTAGAACGTCTCCGATCCCGGTGTCATTGTTGCCCGCGATCGTCGCAACTTGCTTGATTTCCTTCTTGCTCTTCGCATCGATTGGGATAGCCAACTTGTCGACTTCTTTGTTAACGACCTCTACCGCCTTAGAGATACCTCGTGCCAAAGACATCGGATCTGCACCGGAAGCGATCATCTTCAGGCCTTCTCGGAAGATCGCCTCAGCCAAAACGGTCGCGGTCGTCGTTCCATCACCTGCAACATCGTTGGTCTTGCTAGCGGCTTCTTTAACCAGCTGTGCCCCGAGATTCTCGTAGGGGTCATCCAACTCGATTTCTTCTGCTACGGTGACGCCGTCCTTGGTAATCTTTGGGGATCCCCAACCCTTGTCAAGAACAGCGTTACGACCACGAGGCCCCAAGGTACTGCGAACTGCCTTCGCCAGCTTCGAAACACCAGCCAATAAGGGCTGACGCGCTTCGTCATCAAAAACCATCTGTTTTGCCACGTTGAACTCCTTGCGATGAGTCGGTTACTACCAACGAACTGAATTGTCTTTTTTCGAGCCGCCCCAAAACGGACGACTGCAGGAAGGGGACAATCGCCACAAACTGGGCGAGTCTCGAGTGGGCGGAAAACGCTCAGGCAACCCAGTCAGCCCCAAACGCTCAATGCGCAGGATTGGCAGTCGCCCTCGAGAACTCCTTCGCGGATGCAACCTCCGTGCCATTCGCAAAATTTTGTTTCACAAAGCCATACTTTGAAAAGACTTACGAATATGGGGTTCGTACTAGTAAAACGCTGCCTGTCAAAAACGGCACGCATCGACCAGCGATTCCATGTCCTCTTCGGTGTGCCCAATGTGCAGACTAATTCGGAGCAAGCAACCGTGGGACGGCACTGTCGGCGGACGAATTCCAGGCACAAAAAAACCCCGCTCCCGAAGCCTCGCATTCCACGCTTCGACCTCCCGAACAGACTTGGCGTAGACCGGAACAATCGGACTATCCCCGGCGCCAACGATATGCCCGATCTCCTTGAGACTTTCACGTAGCCGTACGCTTTTGGCTCGCAAACCCTCCCTCTCCCGGGACATTCCCTGCATCAGTTCCAGTGCGAGACAGGCGGAGACAGCGTTGGGCAGGGGCATGGACGTGCTGTAGATGTAGGGTCGAGCATGATTCACGAGCCATTGCACCAATACTTCAGGACCGACAACAAACGCCCCAGAGCACCCGACGGCTTTGCTGAGCGTACCGATCCGAACCAGACGATCGGACTCAATTCCCAAATGCTCCTGAAGACCAGCCCCACGAACCCCATAGACCCCCGTTGCATGCGCCTCGTCCAGGATCGCAGTGGCATCAAACTTTTCGCAAAGTTCCAGGATGGACGCCAGATCCGCCACATCGCCATCCATACTAAAAACGCTATCGGATAGGACAAATGCCTTCTTCCCAACATGTCGATGTAGATGCATTTTTTCGGTTAAATCGCACATATCCGAATGCTCAAAAATAATCACCTTGGCTCGACTCAACCTGCAACCATCGATCAGGCTAGCGTGATTGAGGCGATCGCTAAAGACGACGTCCTCGGCAGTAGCCAATGCGGAAACAGTCCCTGCGTTTGCAGCGTAACCGCTGGAAAAGAGGATAGCGGACTCCGATCGCTCGAGATTCAAAATGGCATCGATTAGATCCCTATGTCGTGGTGTGTTACCGGTAATTGCTGGACTCGCCCCCGATCCATGGCGAAGCATGCCTGCAGACGAGTCCACCTCTGAAGACGTGACATACTGGTGGAAGTCATTCCAACCCAGCTCTGCGACGCCAGCGATAAAACCTCCTTCAACACCGCAATCCTCTCGACCAGCTACCGAACGAACGGAGCGGACCCCGGGATGCCAACTCAAACACAAATAATCGTTGGAACCAAAATGGATCAATCGGCATCCATCGGATGACTGAACCATTCGAGGTGACAACGGACTCCACACTTGTCGCGACCGGAGAAGACCCGCCGCGGCACGCTCCCGGAGCGCATCGTCCAGCTGCATCCATAAGCTATTCGGTTTCGGCATATTCGCTATCTTCAGAAAAAAACTTACAACATCGCACGAGGAGACCGGAACCGGGTTTGATTCAGCAATTAGCATAAACCATAATTTGGGACTAGTAGAAACGATTCTATTGACACTAGTGCAGAAGGGAAACCGTTTCGAACAAGCCTCGAAATCCAGGCAAGCGTCAAGCAGAACGGACAGCACGTTATGCAATTGAACCAACCACATGTACTGATAACCGATGATGATCGAGACTTTCGCCTCACGCTGGCGGACGCTCTATCGCAGCGCGGTTTCGCAACTCATCTTGCAGCCGATGGCTTGGAAGCTCTGAATGTTATCCGACATGGCGAGATCCATCTGGCCGTTATGGATGTGCATATGCCTCGACTGGATGGTTTAGAAGCATTGGAAAACGTTCGTTCGAGCCATCCCCACATGCCTTGTATCCTGATGACGGCCAATCTCGATGATTCCATTGTGCAGCGAGCCAAAGCGCTTCAAACCGATGAGGTCCTCTCCAAGCCATTCCCATTCAATGTGTTGGCAACCGCGATTCGCCGCCTGATCGAAATAAACTATCGTAAAGATTAGAGAACCGCGGCCGAATCAATCGAATGCCTGGCTGCGCAGTCGATTGAAAAATCTCCGAACGGTCACAGCGACGGAATTCGACAACGGATGCAATCGCCCTCTCTAGAACGCGCCCGCATTTAAATGGACAGTCCTACAGGCGAAGGGCAAAAAAGAATCTAAGAAATAAACCGGAGTGCTCGCTCACCACCGATTCCACACTGAGTGTCCCTGCGTAACCTGCCCGGTAGGTTTTTATCGGCCGCACGCTTTTAGGATGAAATCAGCCAATTCGATCGGCCACCTGAGCCAAGCGTTGCCAACAAAGATCGTCTCCTGCCGCTTCAAGGAAAGACGCAGCTCGATCCCGATCCTCCAGTGTCTCCAACTGGAATCGTAGTTCGCGACTCGACAGCTCCTCGGGTAACGGAATCAGCTTGGACTGAAATAGATTCGAGTTTCGACGAATGATCTCAGGAACGTCACACAGTTCCTCACAAAGACCTTCTCTCGTGAGCTTTTGCAAAGCTCGGACCGAACACATCTCACCCACCAATCCCAGGGATTGCAGTGAGAAGTCCGGTTTCTTTGGAGAGAGAAATCCAACGAAATCGACATCTGGATTAGCCCAACCGCGCGAGACCAATCGATCGAGCAAGGTCGGATCCGTAAAGGGGCAGAGCGGGCTTGCAAAAACAACCCATTCCGCTTGAAAACGCTCGGCAATTTCGGTGGCGCGCTGTGTGGGCGTCCGCAATAGCGATGGAATCCAACTAGCACTACAAAGGCCTGCATGACTGATGCGCTCGCGATAATGCTGAGGCCCGGTCACAACAATCGTGTCAATCAACGTGGACTCGCTCAAACGACGTACACACCACTCCAAAAGCGTCAGTCCATCGAGACGACGCATGGCTCCCTCCATTCTCATACTCGCAGCGGAGTCCTTGCACGGAACAGCGAGGTCGATCAGCGCAATCGTCTGGCGATCTTGTGTCGCCGCACCCGCAACGAAAGACGGACTATTGCCAGCCATAGAAATGCTCCATGCTAAAAGGTTAGGCGGTAGGGTTGCGAGTAGACTCGTTGCAAATCTTGCGGTGTGACTGCGCTTCCAAGTTTCAACACACACTTCGCGGGATCTTTTCTCCCATCGCATTCAATGTATAGCTGGTGCCTCCAAGATGCAACCAGTGGCCCGAGGCAGAAAAAACTCTCCCTACGCTAGCAATCACTGGAGACCCATTTCCGTTCCAATACCGGCGGATATCTCTTTGCTCGATTGGAGAATGGGATTTCTCAAAAGACGGCACCGAGAAAATCTTCAAAAACGCCAGCGACAGCTCTTCATTCGTCACTACCCCTAGAATGCTACTTTTGGGGGGCTTCTTTACTTTCCCAATTTGATGTGCATACTTGCGTCCCCTCGTCGCGGACATTTTCGGTCCTGGAATGCCTTTTCGCCGAATTGATCGATATCTATGCGTAGCGTTTGGACATCACGACTTTCGGTTGCGGAAGTATCGACCTTTCGCTGGAGCTTTGAAGAGGATGTCCTTCGCTACTTAGCCCATGGGTATGGGGCTATGGGAGTATGGCGGATGAAGCTCGCAGACTATGGAGAGGCCAAGGGAGCGGAATTCCTTTCCGAACATGGGATGAGGGTTTCGTCTCTGAATTGGGCAGGAGGCTTCACTGGGCATGACGGCCGAACCTTTCGAGAGTCGCTGCACGACGCCCTCGATGCGATCGACACGGCTGCATTGTTGAAGGCGGACGTCCTGGTCGTTTTGACCGGCAGCCGTTCTGGGCACACTCGCAACCATGCAAAACGCCTTTTGACCCAAGCACTTAAGGAATTGTCGGAAGCTGCCCAAGCCGTCGGAATTCAACTGGCAGTTGAGCCTATGCATATCGGCTGCGCTCAGGACTTTACGTTTTTGACATCCATCCCCGACACTCTCGATGTCATCGCCAAGATTGGCCGTCCCAATCTGGGAATTGTTTTCGACAGCTATCATTTGGCCCAGGATACGAATGTCATCGACTGGCTTCCCTCGATCGTTTCGCTTGTCCGATTGGTACAACTGGCGGATTCGCGAGGTGCACCGATGGGGGAACAGAATCGATGCATGCTGGGAGACGGCAGGCTCCCTTTATCAGCAATCGTGCATATTCTCGAATCCTATGGATATAGGGGTTTCTACGAAGTGGAATTGCTTGGTGAAGACGTCGAACATTACGACTACGACCGGTTGCTGACGGATTCTCGCAAACGCTTTGAGCAGCTCTCGCTCTTGGTTTGATTTGATCGCCCGCTTGTGCAGCTCACTTTCTAAATAGCTGCCTCTATGCAGAGGGGCTGGCTCTCCAACCAAGTCGCCTCGGGTCAGGGTGGCCCCAACGCTCGCAGCTATTCCCCCTTCCTTTGATGGAAAAGCCAAGTGACACGTGATACAAGAAAACGCGAGCGATCATTATGAGGATCGTCCGTAATCCGAGGTCGAATGGAGATCCTCCACCTCGGGACACAAATTTCGATAAATGAAGCTAGACCGTTGGGGTCCGTTGGAGTTGTAGGATGGTGCTTTCCGAATCCGTTCCAGGCATTGGATAGGACAGGAGCTTCCGCAGCTCCACGCCTTTCAAGACACCTCGATGACGAGCCTCTCCTCGCTCTTCGGACCACTTCGGACCTTTGATGGCGAGCATGCGACCAAAGGCGTGCCAGTGCGGTTGCAACCATGTGCACAACTTGACAAGTGGACCTACTGCCCGGGAAGTCAACGTATCGTACCGAAACTCCTCAAGAACGCTTTGCACATTCTGGGGATACACAGGCACTTGCAACGCCAACGATTGAACGATCTCCTCTGCGACTCGAGCTTTTTTCGCCACACTGTCGCAAAGGGTTACTTGAACATCTGGACGCAGGATCGCGATCAATATTCCTGGCACACCGCTACCGGTACCGACATCCAGGATTTCCTCGTTGGGCTCGAGAAGCTTCGACACGTGCCAAGAGTCCAACAGATCTCTATGGACGAAGAGCTCTGGTGTTGTGTGCCTGGTCAGATTGATACGACTATTCCAATCCCAGAGGGTTTGGCAGTATGAACGTATCCCGGCCCACGCGGACTCATCGATGGCCAGCTCGATTGCGTCCGCTTGCTCGCGCAGAGCTTTCTCCAAATTTTGGTTATTCAAGGGAATCTCAGGAATCTTCGAGCTATTCATTCATGACGTCAGCTTCGCGATTTTTCGCTAAATCCCCGACCGAATTCTCATACTGCTTGGTGAGTTCCTGGATTTCTTCCTTGGTCTTATCACGATCGTCTTCACTGATCACCTTATCTTTTTCAGCGGTTTCGGCCGCCTTATTCGCATCGCGTCGGACATTGCGAATGGATACCCTGGTTTCCTCCGCCAGCTCCTTGATTCGCGCGACTAATTTTTTTCTTACGTCTGTGCTCAAAGGTGGGATATTGATTCGTATGATCCGGCCATCGTTTTGGGGATTGAGCCCTAATTCACTTGCGACGATCGCCTTCTCGATATCCTTGATCGTGCTGGGGTCAAAAGGACGAATCACGAGTTGCTGGGGTTCAGGGGCACCGACGCTGGCGAGCTGCTTGAGCGGCGTTGCGGATCCATAAACCGTTACTTTGACGGAATCCAGCAAGCCAGGAGTCGCGCGGCCTGTTCGAATCCCAGCGAGGTTGTTCTTGAGGACTCCTAAAGCCTTCTCCATGCGTTCCTCTGCATCAAGAAGAATGTCTTCTACGGTCATTATTCTTACTCCAATCTCTATTGGGTGGGATCAAGTTGCGTTGATGAGAATGCGCTCACCACTAGGGCTGCGCGGACTGATTCTAGTTCCGACCTTCTGGCCACTGACTGCCTTCACAATGTTTCCATCCTTCTTGAAGTTGAATACCAAGATAGGCAATTGGTGGGTACGGCATTGGGCAATCGCAGTCGAGTCCATTACCTTCAAATTTTTCTCCATCACGGTGTCGTAATCCAGCTCGCGATAAAGGATTGCGTGTGGGTTCTTTTCTGGATCATCGCTGTACACACCGTCCACACGAGTCGCTTTAAGCACAATATCGGCGTCTAGCTCGAGCCCGCGATTGGCCGCGCAAGTATCGGTCGTGACAAAGGGAGCCCCGGTTCCAGCGGCCAAGATAACGATTCTCCCCTTTTCTAAATGCCGGATGGCCCGTCGACGGATGAACGGTTCAGCGACTCCGTCCATCTTGATAGCTGACATAACCCGCGTCGCACAACCGATGCACTCCAGAGCATCCTGCATAGCCAGTGCGTTGATCACCGTCGCGAGCATTCCCATGTAATGAGCCGTCGCTTCCTGGATCAATTCCCCGCTGGAGCCTTTGAATTGAGCACCGCGAAGGATATTGCCTCCGCCGACGACGACGGCAATTTGACACCCCATTGCGTGGGCATTCTTGATTTGCCGGGCAATCAAAGTCACTTCATCCATGCTGATGCCACGTTCGCCGGCATGCGCCAAGCTCTCGCCGCTCAGTTTTAGAATGACTCTTTTGTATACGGGTCTCGGCTGATCGCTCGATTCAGTGGTCATGAGAGAATTGGCGGTTCGTGAAACTTCCTCAAAGCCGTATCATAACTAGAATCTCGCGATTCAACGAGTCGGGCTCTGCTCCTGTTTATTTGGTTTAGAATATTATCGCATTTCCTCCTCAGTAAACGACTAAAAGTCTATCGAGTTCCATGCCAATCCAAGTTACCTGTCCCGGCTGCCTGGCGCGATTTACAGTCAGTGACAAATATGCCGGTCAAAAAGGGCCGTGCCCCAAGTGCAAAAAAGAAATTATCGTTCCTGATAAAACTCAGGAAGTCGTGATCCACGCACCCGAAACGGACACCCCCAAGGATTCGAAGGGGGTATCCATTCTCAAACCGATCAAGCGAACCGAATTTCAGGTTTCCAATACTCAACTCGGTTTAGCTATCGGAATGGCTGCCTTGTCACTCGTTTTGGCGATCGTCGCCCGATTCGCATTCGCACCAACGCCGTGGTGGTTCTTGGCGCTCGGAGCGATGGCACTCTCCTATCCGGTCGCACTCGCTGGATACACCTTCCTCCGAGACGACGAATTAGGAGGTTACTTTGGGAATGAACTCATGATACGTATCGGCGCGTGCGCAGCGATTTTTGCTGCGACCTGGGGAATCTACTGGTTCCTGGCTTATTATCTCGGCAACAAAACGCTGGCAGATATTTCCGGTATCTCTTTGGCTGTCTTTCTGGGGATCATGGTTGTGGTAGGAACCTTAGGGTCCCTCGCCAGTTTAGAACTCGAGTTTGCGCAAGCGGCTCTCCATTACGTGTTTTATCTCGGAATCACCTTCATCCTCGCGGTGATCGCGGGAGCTGAACTAGCCGAGCCACTAGCGTCGGGCAAGAAGTCAAATCCGTACGGCCTTCCCACTCCCACTCAAAAAAAATAGGGCGAAACAATGCATGCTTGAACAGGTGGTCCTCCCCCTGACGAGCGTGACTGGCTGAAGCCTTTCCCACCCTGAATCTATGCAGAGCATCACGTCGGTTGAAGAATTAGATGACGAATTGAGTCGCCCAACACCCGGTGTTTTGCAAACACTCGACGCGATGGACGGCGATATTATCCTTTTGGGCGCTAGTGGTAAAATGGGGCCGACGCTGTCACGTATGCTGAGGCGAGGATGCGATCAAATCGGAGATCGACGCCGACTGATCGCTGTCTCCCGATTCTCGAATCCTCAAGCCCGCGAATCGCTCCATGCATGGAATATCGAAACAATCTCCTGCGACCTGCTCAACCCAGAGGAAGTCGAGCGGTTACCTGCTGCTCCCCACGTTTTTTTTATGGCGGGGCAAAAATTCGGTACCTCCGATGCACCGGAAAAAACGTGGGCTATGAACACCTTGGCGCCCGCGTATGTCGCCGATCGTTTTCGCAATTCCAACGTCGTCGTATTCTCAACCGGTTGCGTCTACCCTTTGGTCGCCGCGTCGAGCCGTGGTGCCGACGAGCAAACGCCCCTCGCCCCGCCCGGCGATTACGCCAACTCCTGCGTTGGACGGGAAAGAATCTTTACCTACTTCTCGAACCTACACAAAATCCCAATCTGCCTGTTTCGCCTTTGTTATGCGATCGACCTCCGTTATGGAGTCCTTTGTGATATCGCATCCAAAGTTTTATCGGGGCATCCCGTCGACGTATCGATGGGATGGGTCAACATCATCTGGCAAAGAGATGCAAATGCGAGGGCGATCCAGTGCCTCTCCCTTTGCCAATCACCTCCCTTCGCATTGAATGTTACCGGGAACGACAAGATCTCCGTCCGGGACCTGGCGATCCGGATCGGAGAACTCACCAACCGCACCCCTCGATTCCTGGGTCGAGAAAATGAAATGGCATGGATCTGGGATGCATCGAAATCCTATGAACTCTTCGGTGCACCAACTAAAACACTGGATGAAATGATTCATTTGACGACAACATGGCTGCTTCGCGGCGGTTGTACTTTAGGTAAACCAACTCACTTTGAGGTTAGCGACGGGGTATTTTGATAAATCCATGATCATCCGCTTATTCAAAACGCAGGATTTGCCCGAATTACGGCGCATCACGGTCGAAGGATTCGATGGAATCGCAATCGATCAAAACGTGGAGAATGCACTAGGAATTCTCGGTGGGCATGATTGGCGATGGCGCAAGGCTAGACATGTTGACGAGGACTGCGAGGCGAACCCTCGAGGAGTTTTCGTTGCTGCCGAACAAGATCGAATCCTGGGCTACATCTCGACGAGAATCGACAAGGAAGCTAGGAAAGGCCGTATCCCTAATCTGGCCGTCGATGCGCGAGAACGCGGTCGTGGCGTTGGTCGGGCTCTCATCGAACACGCTTTGGAGTATTTTCGAGAAGAGGGCATGGCTTTTGCGATGATCGAAACGATGGCCAACAATCCCATAGGACAACATCTGTACCCGTCCTGCGGATTCGTAGAGACAGGACGACAGATTCACTACGCGATCCAATTGTAGCTATGGATATTAGACAAAAACTACTAAAAGGAGTCGCAATCCCAGCCCATCCACTAGCTGTCGACGCGAATCGCAAGCTAGACGAACGACGCCAACGAGCTCTGACACGCTATTACCTCGATTCCGGAGTCGGAGGAGTTGCCGTCGGTGTCCATACCACGCAATTCGCCATTCGAGATCCACGGTTCGGACTGTTTCGACCCGTTCTCGAATTAGCAGCCGAAGAGACCTCACGTTCGGTGCAACCTGTTGTTCGTATCGGGGGTATCTGCGGGGCCACACATCAAGCCGTTCAAGAGGCTGCACTACTACGCGACTTACATTACGATGCGGGTTTACTCAGCCTCGCATCCCTGAAACATGCATCCGTTCCAGAGTTGCTAGCGCATGCACAAACGGTCGCACAGATATTGCCGATCGTCGGGTTTTATCTTCAGCCCAGCGTCGGTGGACGACTGCTACCCTACGAGTTCTGGCGACGCTTTGCAGAAATTGAAAATGTTGTCGCCATCAAGATCGCTCCCTTCAACCGATATCAAACGCTGGACGTTCTCCGTGCGGTGGTCGATTCCGGACGAGAGGATATCGCTCTCTATACCGGAAACGATGATCATATTGTCGGAGATTTGGTGACTCGATTTCAATTCCAAGGAAAATCCCTTCGCATTGTTGGGGGATTGCTCGGTCACTGGGCCGTCTGGACTCGACGAGCTACGCAGCTTTTGAGCCGCTGCCATAGCGAGGGTGCATCTGCTGATCTGCTACAAGTCGGTGTTGAAGTGACCGATTGCAACGCAGCTTTCTTCGATGCGGCTAATGGGTTCCAGGGCTGCATTGCAGGGATTCACGAGGTTCTAAGAAGAAATGGATTGCTAGAAGGGATCTGGTGCTTGGATGAACGAGAGACCCTAAGCCCAGGGCAGTATCAGGAAATCGACCGCGTCTGTCGATCCTACCCCCATCTCCATGATGACGAATTCATCCAAGAGAATCTGGATCGGTGGTTGAGCTAAAAATGCCACCGATTTGTGAACATTACGTCCCAAGATGACGGGTCCCGCAAGCATGATCGACCGTGTTCCGAAAAGCGAACTGCTGATCCGACTGAATAGCCGCTCGATGCTATAAGAAATCGATGCTAAAAGAAAACTGCTCGGTAGCGGCCCTCGCACAAGAGTCCGACGCTTATGGCTGCTCCACTTAAGTCCTGACCAGATTCACGCTTCCCCCTCGCGAGAGCCACTGCCGAGCAGTTACTCACCAAGTCGGGGAATTATGGATGGCAAGTTGCATAAGGACAAGCCCGCGGAGAGAAAAACGGTAGGACTCCTAGAAAAAGCCGCTGAATCATGACTCGACCGCCGACGGACTCCTAGAAAACCGCCGAGCATGAAGCGGATAGAAACGATTTCGACCACCTATCCCTTTCTGTCTTGCCACTCCCAGGCATGCTCAAGTCACACTAGGAGGGCCCGAGAACGTCGCAACCTTTCAAACAAGATCTCCAACATCAAATCGCCACCACACAATCGACGGTAAAGCAACGGGCAACCGATGATTCCTCAAATGTTTTATTTCCCTTGATTCAAAACAACAACATCATCCAACCCAGCATGCGTTTCATCGCGCATGGGAGCCAGCATACGTTCTATTCAGAAAAGCCTCACGCAAAATTAAAAAAGGCCTCGAAGAGATTCGAGGCCTTGCGAACAAATTCGATCAACAAGTCAGTCGACTAGTACATATCGTAGTCGCCACCATGACCACCGGCCTTCTTGCCATGGTCATCCTTTGGTTTTTCAGCGATCAACGCATCGCTGGTGAGCAACAAAATGGAAACCGATGCAGCGTTTGCAAGAGCTGTTCGCGTCACTTTGGTTGGATCGATTACACCTGCCTTGACCATGTCTTCATAGACATTCGTCAACGCATTGTAACCGTTGTTCCCCTTGGACTCCGCGACCTTGGCGCAAACGATTCCTCCATCTTGACCAGCATTCGCAGCGATCATGGTCAACGGTGCACGGCAGGCTCGCAACACAATGTTATAGCCCGTTGTTTCATCTTGGCTCATGCCTTCGGCGTGCTGAACTTGTGTTGAGGCGCGAAGGAGTGCAACACCACCGCCTGGGAGGATTCCTTCCTCGATGGCAGCTCGCGTTGCATGCAACGCATCTTCCACTCGAGCTTTCTTCTCCTTCATCTCACTTTCAGTGGCCGCACCAACGTTGACCTTCGCAACGCCACCGGCGAGCTTAGCCAAGCGCTCTTCCAGCTTTTCACGATCGTAGTCACTCGTGGTGTTCTCGATTTCACGACGGATTTGGTCGATTCGAGCCTTGATATCGCTCGCTTTGCCTGCTCCTTCGATGATCGTCGTATTGTCCTTGTCTACGATCACTTTCTTAGCTCGTCCCAAATCGGCCAGGGTCAGCATTTCCAGCTTCTTGCCCAGAGCTTCGAAGACAGGAGTCGCATTGGTCAAAATACCAATGTCTTCCATCATAGCCTTGCGTCGGTCGCCATATCCTGGAGCCTTGACCGCAACGACATTCAACGTGCCGCGCAGCCTGTTGATAACCAGAGTCGCCAACGCTTCGCCTTCAACCTCTTCGGCGATGATCAATAAAGGCTTTCCTTGCTGAACAACTTGCTCGAGAACTGGAACGAGATCCTTAATATTCGAGATTTTCTTCTCGAAGACGAGGATGTAGGGATCCTCGAGAACGGCTTCCATCGTTCCTGGATCGGTTACGAAATACGGGGACAGGTAGCCGCGGTCGAATTGCATTCCCTCGACGAATTCGAGTTCGTCATGGAGGCTCTTGCCCTCGTCGACCGTCACCACGCCGTCCTTACCAACTCGCTCCATTGCATCGGCCAAAAGGTTGCCGATCGCGCGGTCGTTATTCGCTGCGATTGTGGCGACATTTGCCATCTCAGCTTTATCCTTGATTTTGATCGACATCTTTCGAAGCTTCTCGGTGATGTCACTAACCGCTGCCTCAATACCGGCCTTCATTTGAATGGGATTCACCCCAGCCACAACCGCCTTCAGGCCTTCGTTGAAGATCGCTTCTGCCATGACCGTGGCGGTAGTGGTACCATCACCGGCCACGTCGCTCGTCTTGGAAGCGACTTCTCGCACCATCCGAGCTCCCATATTCTCGTAAACATCTTCCAGGTCGATTTCCTTCGCAACCGTCACACCGTCCTTCGTAACCGTGGGACTGCCAAAACTTTTCTGGAGGATCACATTGCGCCCTCGGGGCCCCAGCGTTACCTTCACAGCACGCGCTAGCTTCGAAACGCCACGGCGAATTGCTTCCCGCGCTTCTTGATCAAATGCGATAATCTTTGCCATCGAATGAATGCTCCGTTTGTATAGTAGGTGACTTAGTCTTTTAGATTTTTCGGGCCTTTCGGGGCCTTACGCTTGTTTCGATCCACTAGCCTAGAACGGCGAGCACTTCGCTCTCGTTCATCAGGAGATATTCCTCGCCGTCGACTTCAATAGTCTCTCCGGCATAGCTGGTGAACAGAACGTGGTCTCCAACCTTCACTTGAAGCGACGAGCGACTTCCATTCTCCAAGACACGTCCGTCGCCCACATTGACAACCTTGCCCCGGGTGGGTCGGTCCTTGGCGCTGTCCGGCAAGAAGATCCCTCCGGTCGTCTTTTCTTGAGAAACTTCTCGTTGAACCACAATTCTGTCGCCGAGCGGCACGAGCTTGACCTTGGATTTTTCTTTCGTAGCAGCCATGAAATAAGACTCCGTTGAGGTGTGTCGGAAAGTTAATTCACAATGAGGGTAGGCGAAACGCCTCCTCGGTTCTCAAACGCCAAAACGGCACATTTCCCGAGGAAGCCACCCATCGGAAGCAACATTCGTGCCATTTCCATCTATAAAATAGAGAAAGAGCGATATGGAAATGTGCTTAAATCTAAACAGGCTCATTGTTTCCGTTTGCAACGCTGCTCAGAATAGTGGCTAACTTTTCCTACTATTTTCCGAAAGCGATCCGAATGCCGATCCGAGTAACCTGCCAATGCGGACAGTCTCTATCTGTCCCAGACGAAATGGCTGGAAAGTCCGGTAAATGCCCAAAGTGCAAAAACGTCCTCAAAATTCCCGCTGGCTCGGGAGCCACCCCGAGCGCAGGAACCTCCGCCTCAAAACCTGCGACCTCAGGTCCCATTACGAAAAATCCGCCAATACCGAGCAAGCTTGCAGGGATGTTCGACGAGGTTGGCTTGGTCACAAAAACCGGCCAATTTTGCCCAGCCTGCGATGCGGCGATCGCGCCGAACAGCGTCATTTGCGTCAGTTGCGGTTTTCATCTCAGCGAGGGGAAGCAAGTTGAGGGTCACAAGTCGACTGCAAAGAAGGTTTTTGGGAACAAACAACTCAATGAAGCCGTGGAAATGATGGAGCGGGAGCAGGATACAGAAACCCGTCTCATGGGAACCGGCTTTCCTTGGTGGATGTTGCTCAGCATCTTGGTCGGTGTCATCGTTTTCATCGGCGGACTAGCCATCAAAATGGATGCCTCCACCTCTGGCAAAGTCGCCACGGATCCAACTTTGGCCAGAATCCAAGAGGCCACGTACTTTACCGTAATGATCGCTTCGTTCGGGCTAGCCATGGTGATGGTCGCCACCTTCGCCCATCTGGCGATTCTGGTGACTGCTTTCAAGGAATCGATCAAACAAGGATTCCTGTGCCTGCTCGTCCCGTTGTACACTCTCTATTACATGTTCTCGCGATTGTTCGCAAAACACCTCGTTAGTACCGTGATTATCTTTTTTTCCACGTTGATCCTCGGCAGCCTTGCGTTAGCCTACTCATTACCAAAGATTTAGCTTCGCTTCCCTCTTTCTCGAATTTCAAATTCGCAGCTGAATGGATTCGTCATGACGCGACATCCCTGGATGAGCCAACTGTATGCCGTAGGTATGGGATTGTTTTTCTTTTCCGAGGCAACGGTCGCTCAATGGGTTCAACTTCCCACGCTGAATACCTTTTCCATCGATTCGAGTGTCTCTGTACCCGATAGTGGATCGGGCTATCTCGGATCGACTCGAAACCAACGGGCTGCAAATACAGGGCAAGGCTTCAGTCAGGCAGCGGGTCGCACATCGAGCGGAACTTCCACATCCGTTCACGCAACGATCATCGATCTCGATGAACTCGATCAAATGATCCGGGCTCATTCAGGTCCGAGGCCAACGAAGATCGCTTTGTCCAAGACGTATACGGAACGGCAGCCCTATATGGATTCGAGAGCAAAGGCCGTCGCTCCGCCGGCATATGCTTACATGCTCGCGATGAATCCGAGCACCGAGGGTGAAGCCAAGGCATTGGATGATGCCAAGTACTACATGGCGTTAGCATCGGACGCCAAACAGAAAAAACATTGGGGTAGCGTCGAACTCTACTACCGACTGGCATGGCGGTCACTACCCGAGCATCGTCGTCGGGCTGCATGGCAGGACTTGATGGAGGCAAAAGAGAAAGCTGCCAGGGAGAACAGATCGGACGAAGAACCTCAAATTCCTGCGGCAAACCCCGTCGGTTCAAATTCGATCAAGCTTTGATGGTTTCCCTTCGATTGCGTTAATAACTAGGACCGCAAATCGACTTCAGGATCTTTCTCATTCGGGAAGAGATGATCCATCACCGAGACACTCAATACGCTCTACCTCATCAACTCCCCCCCGTACCATCGCCTTAGATTTCCATTCCGCTCGCTCGATACAATCTCTCGTCGGGCTGACAACCATTGGCGTCATCGAATGCACGGGGACTCAGTGAACATGCAGTTGGCGGAGCCGAGCCAACCCATCGAGCAACGTGCGACGTTGCCCAGCCTCTCCAATCAAACCTGCGTTTTTGTAGACATGCTCGTGGCGATCGCTGTACTGGTTCCAAATGATTCCATGAACATTGGTCTTCGCTAACAGCATTTGAATGACTTCCAAGCCGTTGATGGGTAGACGAATTTTCTTCGGGTTGTCGTGGGGATCCTGGATTCGGTCCGAGCCTATCGTTGGACTCTCTTCCACCAGATCCGGTGGCCACAGATCCGGTACTGGGTAGGCCCAGGAGGACACGACCGCTGCCTTTGACTCACAGCGATGGTCACTTTGCAATGAACCAGGGGAACATAATTGAACCAACAAAGGTAAACCGAGAACATTCCAGTGATCAATCAAATCTGAGATATCGATCAAATCGCGAGGCAGAGAACCATAAGGCCAAAGGTTGAGATTGAGTTCCAGCCCGAGCCCGGAAAGGCCTAGATCTGCTCGGACCAGTGCGTCTGCAAAATGGAGAGGACTGATCCCATCCATTTTCTGTCCCAAATACTCAGCCCATGGCGCATCGATCGTTACGATCACAGGCGTCTTCGGGTCGGTTCTACGTACCGACTGAATAACACCAACTGCGAGATGCAAGACCTGCTCATCGTTCAATCCCAACGTATTCGGCGTATTGAGTCCTGCAGCGGCCGTCCAGAGATGCACTTGACCTCGATATCGCTCCACCGTTTGCGCAGCATGCTTGCAAGCCGCTTCATAGAGCGATTCGAAATCGTTAAGCAGGTACAACCACCGCGGAATCGCATGGGGCTGCAAATTTAGGAGCGGCCCCCCCAACACTCGCAACGAATGATCTCTAGCCCAAGCGAGTTGGCTATCAACCACAGATATGCGTTCAGCCTTGGCTTCCCCTTCGAGTTGCCCCATCTCCATCGAAACATGAAGCGTGTTGATGGCAGACAACAATGAGTCGGAATCCAATTGCCAATCGGCTGTCGGTGCGAGTTTGACTCCGAGCAATGTGCTCAACTGCTTCTCGGTTTGATGCCGAGCTTGAAGCGATTGGTAGATGAAGGCTCTTCCGAGTGGCTTCGAGGCCGAAACAGCAAGATCGATCGTTCGTTGTGCAAGGGCCGTACAACGCTCCAAGTCACCCGCCGCCAACAAAGCATCGACGAACGAACTGATGGCTTGATCCATGGTAGAGGAAAAGACATCGGGAATTTTCAGGCCAATGCGCTGCCAGTCAAAGGCTCGGCCCCGAATCCGGTGAACCGTCCCGCGCGCGAGCTCCAGAATCAATAGGTACGGCTCCTCCTGACAGCGAAGCGAAGCCGTCGAGAGCAGCAACGGCCCGTATTCCTCGGTAGGCCAGACAATCGAAAGCTTTCCCGATTCGCTCACCGCACGGTCGACAACCAGCAAAGAACCTTCCAACCGATTGCGGCTCGCCCACGGGATCCCCTCGATCCCCGATACGAAACAGGTCTGCCAAATGTTTGGATCATAGGCTCCCGCGTTAGCGACTCTGAAACGCAATTGACCCATGAAATCAAGGAAATTCGGGGAGTAATCCCGGACGAGGATCTTTGGAGCTCAAGCTTCACCTCCCCAGGGCACCAGAGTGTAACCGATCCCACCCACCGCGACAAATTCCCCTTCCGAGTCCATCCCCCCCTCCAAACAAGCCCCGTTTTTCAAGGAATAACTGTCTGGACGATAGTTGTTTAGACGAATATATTAGCGGTTAGAGGGCGTGATGGCAGATCAAACAATACAGTCCGCGAGGCGATTTGATTCCTTGGAGCAGGAAGCGTACCTGTCTCTCTGGAGAACGTACGACCGTCTCAAATCGATCGAGGAAGCTTTTTTTCAGAAGTGGAACTTGACTCCACAGCAATATAACGTGCTTCGCATCCTTCTCGGGTCCGAGTCTCCGTTACCGACATTGGCTATCGCCACAAAGTTGGTTTCACGAGCACCGGACATCACTCGAATGCTCGACAAACTCGAGCAGGAAAAGTGGATCGCGAGATCTCGATCGGAGGAAGACAGACGAGCAGTCATGGTTTCCATCACGGCTGAAGGAAGAAAACGAGTGTCCGATATGTCGGATTCGTTGGAAGAGATGCACCGAGAACAACTCGGACATCTCGGTGCGAAAGACCTGCGGTCCCTGGTCGATCTACTCGCCAAGGTGCGGCAACCTTTCGAGCCACCTGGCAGCAGTTGGTAAATACGACACTTCAGTTATTCATCAATAGGATCCAAGAAAATGATTCAAGATAACAACCATTTTGATGTCGTCGTCATCGGGGGCGGTCCGTGCGGTTCCGCGGCAGCGACCCTGCTAGCGCAGCGTGGTTACCGAGTTGCCATCTACGAACGGGATCATTTTCCTCGCTTCCATGTGGGGGAATCACTCATTCCGTTTTGCTATCCTGTCATCGAAAAAATCGGCATGCTTCACAAGATGAAGACGAGCCACTTCACCAAGAAGTACGGAGTTCAATTCATCAACGAACAGGGCAAACTATCGGAACCCTTCCGATTCGAGCAGTACGATCCACATGAAAGATCGCAAACCTGGCAGGTCCTCCGAGGTGAGTTCGACACACTTCTGCTCCAGAACGCTCGCGAGAAAGGTGTTGTCGTTCACGAGGGAGCGAGAGTGTTAGATATTCTGTCCGATGGGGAAACCGTTCATGGAGTCAAAGTTCGATGCGAAGGGGAAGCGGAAAAGGAAGTTCGCAGTCGAGTTGTGATCGATGCGAGCGGCCAATCGTCGATGTTGATCGACCGTTTTGATTTGCGTGTCTGGGACAAAGACCTCAAAAAGGCCGCAATTTGGACGTATTGGAAGGGAGCGAAACGGGAACCTGGCCTCGATGAGGGGGGGACGATTGTCATCCAGACCCAGGAAAAGAAAGGATGGTTCTGGTACATCCCTTTACACGATGACGTAGTAAGCGTCGGAGTCGTTGCAAACTTTGACTATCTGTTCAAAAACCGCATCACGAAAGATCCGGAAGCTATCTACTTCGAGGAGGTCGAACGATGCCCTGGCCTCAAACCCAGACTGGAGGGTGCGACGCGATGTCAGGACTTCCATGTACAGAAGGAATATTCGTACCGAGCGAAGCGTGGGGGTGGAAACGGTTGGGTCCTCGCGGGGGATGCCTATGGGTTCCTAGATCCGCTCTATTCCTCGGGTGTTCTTTTGGCTCTGAAATCGGCGGATGTCGTGGCAGAATCCGTCGCGGATGCGCTCGATGTGAACGATCCGTCGGAGGCACGTCTTCGAAGATGGGAACACGAGTATAACAAAGCGATGAACCGAATGAGGAACTTGGTTCTCGCATTTTATGATGGCTTGAACTTTGGGAAGCTCGTGCGGAGATACCCCGACAAGAAGAACCTGATAACCGATATTCTGATCGGCAATTTGTTCGAGGATCGAGTCGATGAGTTATGGCCATTGATCGAGGAATTGAAGCGGGAATCCATGATGGCGCCCGCAACCGTGTAATGCGGCGATCGAGCCACCTTACCTCGATTAGCGATGCACGTTCCGTCGATCTTTGAGAGGAGATCGATTTTGCGACCAGCACCCCTTTGAGAAATAGCCGGCTACCAGCATCAAGCGAATTGCAAAGTGCGGACGGCCGGTACGGTGGATTGGTGCCGGTCCCTACAGAAACGCCACTTGCTCTTTCAACCGCGACTAGCTCGCGTAACGGTCTGGAGATAATTGGCCTATAGGAATTGTTGTCTTCTCGCCTGCAATGATTTGTGCTGCGAGTTGACCAGTGATTGGGCCCAGACTGAGCCCCATCATTGCATGGCCTGTCGCCACCGTCAGATTGTTCCAACGATTTGTGCGTCCGATGTAGGGCAGACCATCCGGCGTCACAGGTCGCAATCCAACCCACGGCTCGACACCCTCAAAATGCTGTGGCTTGAACCGTGGCATGTAGCGCGCAATTCCCTTGATAATCCCTTGGATCTTCTCGGGAGCGATGACGGAGTTGGGCTTTCCCAGCGTCATCGTGCCACCAAAACGTAGTTGATCTTCCATCGGGGTCACCGCCACTCTAGCCTCGCAAAGAATCGAACAAACGGCGGGCCGCTCGATGGGCGTGGGTAAAGTTAGCGAATAGCCTTTGCCCGCGAGCATGGGAAGTTTTAAACGCAGATCCCGCGAGAGCGATTCCGTCCAGACTCCGCCGCACAAGACAAACTCATCTCCGGCGATCTCCCCACCGGTGGTCTTGAGCGAAACGATGTCCGATCCACGACAATTCCAGCCCGTGATGTGCGTGTTCCACCGAAAAGTGGCTCCCCTCGATTCCAAGTGCGATCGAAGGGAGGCGATGAGCTTGCCGGGGACCAAGTGACAATCCTTGGGGTAATACACGCCACCTTGGACTTCGAGCGTCACGTTGGGGTCAAGGATTTCCATATCTCGAGGCGAAAGAACCTCTGCCGGTATTCCGAGATCCCGTGCCTGCTGAGCCAACCGGGCCTCTTCCTCCAGTGTGTCCTTGGTTGCGCACAACATCAGCAACCCTTTTTTAGCCAACCCCCCATCGATTCCATCCTCGCTCCACTTGATGAACCACTCCCTCGAAGCCAAGTTCAGATCGCGCAAAAGAGGTGCAGCCTGATCGACCTGAGCCTTGGTCGATGCCAGGTAGAACCTCAGGCCCCACTTTAGCATCTCCAGATCGAGGGATGGATTGAGCGAAAAAGGGGACTCGGGGTCACGCATCCAACGAATCGCATGCCCCATAACTCCAGGTGCTGCGAGGGGCACGAAGTGACTCGGCACAATCATGCCCGAGTTACCCATGGAACAGTTATCGCCATCTGGCGCTATACGATCGACGATCGTGACATCCCAACCATGCGTGAGAGCGAAGTGAGCGGTCGATAGTCCAATAATCCCGCCACCAACAATGACTATTTCCTTTTTCGTTCTCATCGACCTATCGCATTTCTAATCCCTAGAGTGAATCAAACCAAACGGGCCATCAGCAATTCACGTTGACACATCAGTTCTTTGGGCATCGTATGGTAGAGTTTCAGGAAGAGATCCGATTGGCTCGTGAGTTCTGCGAGCCAGTCTTCTTCTCGATACAGCATGACAGCATCGAACTGTTCGCGCTGAAACCCCTCCAAGCCCTCTGTGTTGAATCCTTTCCAATCCGGGGTCCAGCCGATCGGTGTTTCGTAACCCGCGACCCGACCCTGACATCGTTTGACAATCCATTCCAAGACCCTCAGATTCTCACGGAACCCCGGCCAGAGAAATTGCCCTTGAGCATTCTTTCGGAACCAATTGACGTGAAAAATACGCGGCAGTCGCCGAATCTTTTTCCGCATATCCAACCAATGCCCAAAATAATCTCCCATGTTGTAACCGCAGAATGGCAACATCGCCATCGGGTCACGACGAACCGTCCCCACTGTCCCCGTGGCTGCGGCAGTGGTCTCAGAACCTTGAGTTGCACCCAAGAACACACCGTGGGTCCAGTCGAAAGACTGGTAGATCAGAGGCATCGTCGACGGTCTGCGCCCCCCGAAAACAATCGCATCGATCGGAACTCCATCGGGGTCCTGCCAGTTCGGATCGATGTTAGGACATTGCCCTGCCGGCGCTGTGAACCTACTGTTCTGATGGGCTGCCAACCGACCGCAGCCGGGAGTCCAATCGAGCCCCTTCCAATCGATCAAGTGCGATGGTGGATCGGATAAACCTTCCCACCACACGCAATCATCGTCGGTCAGCGCCACGTTGGTAAAGATCGTGTTGGCCGACATGGCTTGCATGGCAGCCGCATTGGATTGCCACGAGGTTCCTGGCGCGACTCCAAAAAAACCTGTCTCTGGATTGATCGCATGGAGTTTCCCCGTCTTGCCTGGCCATAACCAGGCGATGTCATCGCCGATGAGCGTCGTTTTCCATCCCTGTTTCTGGTACATCTCCGACGGAACGATCATCGCGAGGTTTGTTTTCCCACAAGCGCTAGGAAAAGCCGCGGTCAGATAGGTTTTGACTCCATCCGGGGACTCGATACCCATGATGAGCATGTGTTCTGCAAACCAGCCCTCGTCTCTGGCGATAACGCTCGCGATTCGGAGGGCGACGCACTTCTTTCCCAACAGTGCATTCCCTCCATATCCGCTGCCGTACGACCATACCTCGCGAGACTCTGGGAAGTGAACAATATATTTTTCATCATTGCATGGCCACGGAACATCCTTCTGCCCCGGTTGCAACGGAACACCAACACTATGTAGGCAAGGAATGTATTGCCTGTTCGGCGTCAATCGCTCCAGCACCTTGGCTCCCATGTGACACATGATTTTCATGCTCACGACGACATAGGGAGAGTCCGTGAGCTGAACACCAATCAACGCCAATGGACTATCGAGTGGCCCCATACAAAACGGGACGACATACATCGTCCGCCCTCGCATGGAACCGCGAAATTTCTCGGTGAGCAAAGCCCGCATCTCCGTTGGGTTTCGCCAATGATTTGTGGGCCCAGCATCGGATTCACGCAACGAACAAATGAAAGTTCGATCCTCGACCCGCGCCGTATCGGACTCGTGACTCCTGGCAAGAAAGGAATTGGGATGCTTTTGCGGATTGAGCCTGAGAAACGTACCGTTCTCAACCATCTGTGTCGTCAGTCGATGCCACTCGCCATCGCTACCATCGCACCAAACAATTGCGGACGCCCCCGTGTGAGAAGCCGTTTGAATGACCCAAGCATACAATTCGGGATGGACCGTTCTGATCATAGATCCCTCGCTTGAATCCTTTCCGACCAATGATTGGGACATAGCAACTCCTCGTTGATTGCTCGAATTGAAAAACCTTAGGCCTCATCGAGGATTTCAACCGCCTTGAACTTCTCCCCCTCGAGCATCTGAAGACTCGCTCCACCTCCCGTACTGACATGGGTCACCGAATCGGCAAAGCCCAATTGCTCGATCGCCGCGGCGCTATCACCTCCACCGATGATGCTGACCGCTTCGCTCTCGGCGACGGCTTTGGCCACCGCAACAGTGCCCTGATCAAAGGGAGGCATCTCAAAAACCCCCATCGGACCATTCCACACCACGGTCTTGGCGGATCGCACAATCGCTGCAAATCGCGCCGCTGACTCAGGTCCGATATCCAAGCCCTCCCATCCCTCGGGAATCTTTCCCGCCTCAACGATCCGTTTGTTGCAATTCGGACTGAAGCTATCGCCACAGTGAGTATCGGTTGGCAACACGAGTTTATCACCTCCCTTACTGATCAATTCGCGGGCCAAGTCGACTTTATCAGGCTCGACCAAACTCTTACCCGTAGATCCTCCCTGAGCTAACGAAAACGTATAGGCCATCGCTCCACCGATGATGACCTGGTCGCAGATGCCTAACAAGTTATTGATCACATTGATCTTGTCGCTGACTTTCGCCCCACCGAGAATCGCAACGAAGGGACGCGCGGGATGCGCTATCGTATCACTCAAATACTTGATTTCCTTTTCGACCAAAAAACCAACAACCTTCGGTTTGTTCCCCATCGCCAAGGGAACCGCGACCATCGATGCCTCTTCACGATGACAGGTTCCAAACGCGTCGTTGCAGTAGATGTCCGCCCAGCTCGCAAGCTTGCCTGCAAATTCAGGATCCCCCGTCTTTTCACCAGGATTGAATCGTACATTCTCGAGCACCACGACATCACCATGGCTCATCCCCCGAACGAGCTTCTCCGCCTCCGGCCCGACTGTGTCACCTGCAAACTGAACCGGTTTACCTAGCAATTCCCCGAGTCGAATCGCTGCTGGCTTTAGAGTGAACTCGGGTTCAGGCCCTTTTCCCTTCGGTCGCCCGAGATGACTCATCAGTACTAATTTTCCCCCGCGAGTGATCACCGATTCAATCGACGGTAGAGCCATGCGGATACGTCGATCGTCGGTGATGGCGCCCGTATCATCCTGGGGTACATTGAAGTCCACCCGCATGAGAACGACTTTGCCTTGACAATCGACGGATGCGATACTCTTCTTCGCCATGGGATACTCTGGGATTGGATGGATTGGGCCGCGTATGTACGAAACCAGTATTCTGGAGAGGATGAGAGGAACTGTCCAGGCGGCCAAAATAGGGGAGTGCAAACCTCCAATAGAGACAGACTCAGGACGATCGAACCTCCTAAGCTTTACACCGATTCCGGCAGGGCAGTGTTCGAGGGCGTGAGGTTGGTATTTGCGGTAACCGATGGCTCTTCGCTCAGCTCTGAAAATGGGGAGCCCACGTCGCTGTTGGCTCCCTTGTCGCATCGAGACCAAGGAGAATTCGAGTCTTTACGAACGTTACGGAAATAGTCCGCAATCGTTGCCAATGCATAAAACCGATCTCGCGACTTGAGAAGCAACGCCCCCATGGCCTCCACATGCTGCCCAAAGTTCTGCGTGGAAACCTCGGGGAGCTGCCGAGGACGGCCAAAGATAGGAAATAAGGCAACGAGGACGAGCATTCCTAAAAAAGCAGCATGGAGTGTGATCACGTTCAGAGGCCATACCGTAAACATTTCGAATCCCCTCTGAGCCGCTAATTCCGAACTATCGAGCAATTTAGGATCTTCGACCGTCGAGATAAACCCGACCCGTCCCGGTGGCAATTCGAGGATCAGCCTTTTTGCTAAATCGCGATTCCCAGCGTACGTCAAGCCATAGTTGGAAACCAAACTGGCGTTCGCAACCAAGACAATTTTGGAATTGGCCCATTGATCGTTCCGGAGGATCGTGACGAGCGGTTTTCCATCCTCGGTCGCCAGGACGACCTCCGCATTAAATGGATTCCCTGCGCTAGCAGCCCGAACGCGAGCCAATTGCTGAGCATCCTGGTCAGTCCACGTTTTCGACGTCGTTGCGTTTCCGAGAAAACCAATCTTGGAATTTTTTGTCCCGACTTGCGCCGACGCCTCCCAATCCAATTCCTTGGTTAAAGAATCCAAATCCAGCGATGCAAAATCCTCAAAGTACCCCCTCAGCCTGATCCTGTATGGACTGGACTGAATTGTATCCGACCACTCCCCACGAAAGGATTCGATCGTACTCCATTCCGATAAGGAGCAATCGTAGAGCCCCCAAGGATAGACCAGTTTTCCTCGCGTGTTCCCTCGTAACTTCTCTAAATCGGCAGCTGCCATGGCGACGTTTTCTCTTGCTCGCAAAACCGAAACAGCAGGCTTGGATATCGCCGCATTCTCAGAAACGTAAATCCAGTAATCCTCAAAGGGCGAATAGTCGCGGCCGACGTAAACCAGAGTTTTTCCACCCCGTTTTAGCCAATCCTCGATCCAAAGAGTCGTCTTGGGTTCGTGAGAGGAAAAAGATTGCGGCATCCAGATCAAAGAACCGTACCTCTCCGCCACCCTCGGTGACAGATTAGGCGCCAACGACGATGTATGGCTTGACCGGTCGCACAGATTACGAAAAGCGGATATCGCATCAGGACCGACGCGAGCTACCGTTCCCTCGCTCGCTCCATAATGACTCTCAGGGTATCTCGATTGACATCCTAGCGACAGAACGCAGGCGATGGCCAAACAAATCCAAACCGTATGGAGCTGAACTCGCATCATGAGGCAGGGTCTCTTTCCTCGAGCACCGGTTCTCGCCCTTGATTCCGTTCGAGATACGATTCGAAGGCTGGCAACTGGTTCCAGAGCTTTTCGAAGGCGATTGGATCCATCGCTTTCCTTCCAAAGAACACAGGCTCGAACCACTTCACCAAAGACGATGTGAATCCGAGCTCCTTCTCCCTCCCCTTTAACTCCCTCAAATAGACGCGATTGGTTTTCCCCCGCATCAATCGAATATGCCCCGCGGTATCCAATTGCATGAGGACATGACTAAACAAAAAAACGATCGCGCTAGAGTAATCTCCCTGCCCCCGATACCGATCTGCCTGTTCGCGAAGCCCCAAGAGAGAGGGCTCCAAATCGAAGGGCAAATCCGTGATCCTTTTTTGCTCGCTCTCTCTTCGTTCTGCCAGTGAAACTTTGCCATGTCCATAACGTTGGGGGCCATATCCTCGAAAAAGAGCAAAGAGACCCACGATCCCCAAAACGATCGCGAAGAAGGCAAAGATGTAGTAAGAAAAATAAAAAACAAACTCCAACAGGTCGGAGAGGAATCTTCCAAAGAAATTCGTTGCACCGACACCATTGGGTGTCGGGCTATAAATGGAATCATGTCGGTCCGACACCACAATCGATTGATTGGATCGTGGCGGCACGACCACCAATCGATCTTCGGAAGACGAATACCACGATGGATCAATCGATCGACTCAAAACATCCCGATCGACCGTTGGGGGGCTATCCAATCCCGACACGTCTCTCGAAAGTGCCATACACACGATGAAAAGAAAAAGCCTCAGGATTGTGAAACCTGTCGCTCGATGGATCATACGATCGCCTCACGCAGCCTCTGCGATTCAGCCTTGAATCGGAGTTCTAACTCCCAACCCTCCGTGCGAATTCTAGAATTCATATAAAACAAAAATCGCAAGATAGTCATCCAACTTGCGATCGCCCACAAGGACGCGGGGAAAATGATGACATCCATCCATACCCCCCACTCCCAGACACCGATCAACAAACCAATAGCCAGGTATGACAAAAGACAGGCATAGCATACCGCTAACAATCCGGACAGACTCAAGAGTAGATGGACCCCAAAATTATCGTTGTATTGGGTCGAGTGTAGCCAAGTGTTTCGTTGACGGTAGCTTTGCTGCTCCTTTTGCTTTTTCGTCCCCCACAAGCGACTGCGTTCGAGAATTAGGATTTCGGGAGCAAACGGGCGGAATGCACGAATGAAAAACATCGAGACCACCATGCCAAAAAAATAGAAGACGATTTCGGTCTCCGGGCTAAACCCCGGATCGAGGAACAACAGGACCAACGGGATGTAACTAAGCAATCCAAAACGGAGAACGCCCAACACGATGGAGATAGGAACCGATTGGCCGAAAACCGTTCGAAGAACGCTTCGGAACGACAACTGCTCCACAAAGACCGCCTGACCTATGAAGTAGGTGACGAGACTCATCGCCAACGGAGCCTGCAAAAACACACCACCCATCATCACCACATAATAACGAATCCGGTAGGTCAAGCTCGAACTATAACGTACCGACTCGATTGCGAGCTGGTCGTAATGGACGAGTGGCCACGTCAGAAAAAAGTTGACGATGGCAAAGGGCGCTCCGCCTACCAGAGAGAAGACCAGGATCGGACGCCAATAGGCACGCATAACCAGTAGGCTGAGATCGGATATCTCACCCATCGATCTTTGCGAGATGACAATAGAGGTCTTATCCAGTTGCATCGCTACGGTCCCTCCACGGGTTATCGTCACTCACCGCGAGCTGCACCATACGGTCCGGGGTCGGAATACCCAACAGGACGAAGTAGAGCACCAAGCCCGTGGAGGAAAGGATCGCCACCGCTGCTTTGATGATGTAGGGCGTCGCCGTAGGGGATAAGCATCCTTCGGTAAAAGCTGCCAAAACAAACAGCATCACCGAACCGAGAATCAACGGGAGCGATCGCTCCGCATTCAGTCGAAAGGATGCGAGACGAGACAACCCTCCCGTCGAGAAAACACCGACGCCGATCCGCAACCCGGCGGCTGCCGCCAAGGCGATCGCGGTCAATTCAAAGGAACCGTGCGCGGTGACGAAGTTCATAAAGTTGTCACCCTGCTCGACATCGGGACGAGCCATGTACCCGAAGGTTGTTCCCAAGACGACACCGTTGTAAGCGAGCATGCATAGCGATGGTATCAACAGTGGACCGAGTCCAAAGCACTGCAGCCCAATCCCAGCATTGTGCTTGATGTAGTATCCAGACGCCTGGAAAGCAAAAGCACCACGATTCCCCCCTGCCAACTTACCCTCTCCAGGCGCTTGAGCATACATTTCCTCAAACATCTCTATCTGTTCCGCACCTAAAACTCGCTCGGGAAAACGAGGGAAAGTCGACTCGGAAAACGAGATGATCGCGGCTAACGAAAAGGTTCCAAAGAACACGAGCGTGGCAACCAAAACGCATGAATCCCTAAAAACAGCATGGGGAATGATCATCCAGATATAACGAAACCAACGCTCCACTGGGAATCGATGCGATCGATACAACTGACTGTGCGCTCGGCCGACCAAACGGTGCAGGTATTCCACCGTAGCAGGTGGCAACTGGTACTGATCCGCCATCGACAAATCCGTACAAGCAGCCCGATACAAAGAGGAGAAACGGGCTACCTGGCTCCCTTGACGTATAAATGGAAATCTCGCCCCCTGCAGTGAATCGCACATCGCCTCCAATTCGACCCACCCCTGCCTTCTTCGCTCGAGCAACTCCGCAATTCGCATCCCGCTAGCTCCCACCGCTAAGTGAATTCGATGGCTGGTTGAAAGGACTTTGCATCGGTTCTTTCACGAGAGGAACCGCTGCGACTCCAGTCGATCCATCACCAACGGCTCTAGGGATCGGCGAAGAGGACTTCGAGTTTCCACCATTGATTTTCTCGGAAGCAAACAAATCCTTACACACGAACTCCCGGTAGTAAATCGCGCACAGCAAAAGGTCCGGGCTGGTGTCGTCCCGAAAATCAAAGCGTTTCAATAGCGGCGTCGCCAGAGTTTGCGCTAGCTCCATTCTTCGACCCACAGGAATTCGAAGACGACGCTCCGCGTAAAGAGCGATTGCCCTCGCGAGAGTCGGTGTCAAACGAAATCCCGGAGGGATGTACTCACTCAACGAACGAATACGTGGATCCTCTAGCTTCACCTTGGTAGGAACCCAAGAACGCTCATTACTCACCACCATCGTACCTGCCGCTAGGTCCCCTAAACGCTGGAGCCGCTCGGTAAACAACATGAATAAGACCCCCACGATAAAATCAGCCGGGCGGAGCAGGTTGCGGACAGTCGCCTGGAATCCATTGACCGGCCGTCCATCCACGGACAGGACCCGGATTCTCGAGGCCCATTTCCCGGGCGTTTGACCATTCCAATACGTTTCGAAGAAGGCTCCATAAAACCACATCAACAAAAAGTCAGCCACCATCGCCAAGAAGAAACCAAAATCAGCAATACTTCCTGCACCTGCGACAAACCCAAAGAAACCCGCAAAAAGCACTACGGCTGTATAAATCGCAGCGATGAGCATCATCCTAACAACAAAATCAATCATCAACGCAGGCAGTCGCCGGAATGGTCCTGCCAGCCGATATTCGAACTGGATATTCTCCGGCGTGCGAATGGTCGCGGTCAAATCAAGCGGATGCTGTATGCTCGGCACAATAGGCTCAAATCAACAAGGATGGGTTCACTCGGCGTCGCGGAAAGGACAAAAGGGCCTCCCTACAACACTCTTCAGTGTAACCGTTGCCAGAGAGTCTTTGGAATTCCCGTTCCGAGAAGCCGCCTAGATCTGCTGCTGTGGCGGAGGAATCGAAACCCGAATGGTTCGAGCCAGATTCGACAATTGTTGCATGCTATCGCAATAGGCAGAAAAGCTTAGCCGCTTTCGCAATCCTTCATGCAACGCGTTACCACCCAACACTAACAAAACTCCTCGCGGCAACTGCTTGGCGAAACGATCACAATCCTCGATGAATTGGGATTCCTCCCTGACATACGAAATGCTGAGCCAAAAAATCTTCGGCATGTGCTTCCTCGCCGCGGACAACATACTTCCAAACGGAAGATTACAACCCAAAGTGACCGACCTCCAACCGTTCTCACGAAAGACGATATCGATCACCTGACTCGCCAACTGGTACTGATCCCCAACAATGGTTCCCCCCATCGCAAGGGGTGCGACTCCCACCGGCTCAGACAATAGACGCCTCAATTCGTGGATCAGTCGCATGCAAATCTCACATCCTCGACGCTCTTGATAAATGTCGACATCACCGCACTCCCACATCTCACCAATCGAACGAAAGGTGGGGGAAATGAGCTCATCAGCGACGGAAACCATGCCACCGTTCAACGCATACCAGACGCTGATCACACGGCGAGCCTCGCCCTCATTCCCGGAGATGATCGCACGCTCGAATGCCTCGCGAAGAGCCGAACTCTCTGCAGCAGGGACTGGCTTGCTGACAGCGAGACTCTCCGCCTGCTTCGATTGAACGGTCAATCCGATCGCCGAAGGGTCCAAAACGCGTCGATTGGTCGATTCGAGGAATTCGAGCAGATTGTCCAACGGAATCCGGCGATGCCCCCCAACGGTTCGATCCGTTCGAATCAACCCCCGATCGCACCAACGCTTCACGGAGGATTCGCTCACCTGAAGCGCTTGGGCTACCTGCTTAGGAGTAAAATTATCGTCCACAATTCATCCAAATCGTTCAAAAACGCCTACGATCCGTTCAAGCGACACGCCCACAAGTATAGAGCTCTGATCCCGCAGAATTCAAGCTTCTTTCGTAAATTGTTGCAAAATGAGAAAAAAAGTATATTTCGAGAATCATGCATCCCCCGCTTGATTCGCTCATGAACGATTCGTATAACAAAGACGTTGACCGATTTGATCGATTTATTGGCTATCTCGTTCCGATAAACGTTCAATCGCTCCGCCTGGACGAATTTGCCTCAAGCGAGATGTATTGGAGTTCGCTATGGTCGTCGCTAGTCCTAAACGCAGCAAAAAGACGTCGAATTCAGTCGAGTCCACTCTAAAGCTTCCCAAAGCTCGAGGTGGTTCCAAATCGTCGACGGAGTCCGCCAAGGTGCAACGGACGTTCCGCCGGAATTGCGTTGAGGAAACATTCGTTCATTACTTGCAATCGACGGGCCCCGAAGTTCGCAGCGGAGCCGAACTGTCAGCCCAAGCCAAACAGATGGCTCTTTCGGAGATCTCCTTCATCGGGAATGCGTTCTTCTCGGAGCCTGCTGCCGAGGGAGAAATTCTGGGGGATCAACTTTTGGGGATGGGAAGCGAAGCGAACGAGGCAAAAGCGTCGAAGATTCCCGACCTGCCCGCCTACTTGGCGCGCCTTTGTGAAACGAAACTGCTCTCCCCTGCCGAGGAGAAAGCATTATTCAACAGGATGAACTACCTACGCTTTCGGGCGAACCAGCTGAAATCGAAAATAGACACAGCGAACCCTGATGAATGGACCATAAGGCGCGTCGCAGGGTTGCTGCGTGCTGCAGACTGGCATCGAGACTGCATTGTCAAATCCAACATGCGGCTGGTCATCTCGATCGTCAAGAAGTTTGTGAACGTCCAAAATGTATTCGATGACTTGCTCAGCGATGGGATCGTCGCTTTGATACGTGCTGTCGACAAGTTCGATGTAACGCTCGGATTCCGTTTCAGTACCTATGCGACGCAGGTCGTGCGTCGTAATACGTACCGCCGTGTCATGGAAAAGCAAAAGGAACGACAACGTAATGTCGCCAGCATCCACGAGAGCGGAGTTGACTTTAGCGATGAGCAAAAGAGTTCATCGATGAGCGAAGAGAGGTGGAATGAGCTTCGAACCCGGCTCACATTCATGCTGGATCACCTCGATCGAAGAGAGAAGTTCATCATTCGAGCCCGTTTTTCTCTGGGTGGACACCGTAAGGTACAAACACTTCAGCGGCTCGCTGACAAGCTGGGTGTGTCCAAGGAGCGTATTCGCCAACTGGAGAAGCGTGCTCTGGACAAACTCCGTGGAATGACCTCGATCGCTCCTCTTCCTGAAACAGAGTAGTGCATTTCGAATTCTCATCCGATTTCGAGTCTCCTCAGTCGGACTTATTTTCTTACCATGCCAAGCCCGGTGCTTTGGATCGACTTATCCCGCCTTGGGAAAACGTAACGATATCCCAGAGATCTCGATCCATAGAAACTGGAGCGGAGATTCTATTACGCCAACGGCTAGCTTTTTTTTCTCTTCCTTGGTTGGCACGACACACGGGATACGATCCACCTCGTTTCTTCAAAGACATCCAAGTTTACGGCCCCTTCAAGAGCTGGGAACATGAACACCGCTTCGAAGAGCTTGACTGCGACCGATCCAAGTTGACCGATAGCATCGATTACAGTTTGAAAGTACTCGACCGTCTCCCGTGCACGCTAGGGCTTGGACCTGCGGCGCACGGATGGATCCAGTCACAACTGGCAGCAATGTTTCGTTATAGGCATCGGGTCACTGCACAGGATCTTTCCTTCCAGCACCAGCTGCGGACGATGATTGGCACGGCCCCTATTCGTATCGCGGTTTCCGGCAGTGGAGGGATGATCGGACGACGTCTATGCGCACTCGCTACGGTACTTGGTATCGAGGTCGTTCGTATTCTCCGTCCGGAATCGAAGATTTCCGAAGCGGAATTACCACTAGACTCGGTAATCCTGCACCCAACTCACGGTTTTGATCATCCAGAGCGATTGGAGGGAGTCCGATCGGTAGTCCAACTCGGTGGGGTAGGAATCGCGTCGGGGCGCTGGAATTCACGCACCAAGGACAAGATCTTCCGAAGCCGAGTGGATGGCACGAAAACTCTGATTACGCATCTCTTGGGATTATCGATCCCACCAGAACGTTTTGTTTGCGCCTCGGGGATAGGATTTTATGGCTCGAAGGGAGAGTTCTGTTGCGACGAGTCCTCTCCCAAAGGTGAGGGTTTTTTATGCGATGTTACGGAGGCTTGGGAGGAGTCCGCATCGCAGTACCAAAACGAGAGCCGGCGGGTTGCGATAGGTCGACTAGCGATGGTACTCCATCCACGCGAGGGTGCCTTGGCAAAGCAGCTGCCCCTTTTTCGCACAGGACTCGGTGGTCGCGTGGGGGATGGCAAGCAGTATTGGAGCTGGATTCACGTGGACGATGCAGCGTCCGCCCTCATTTGGCTCTCGCTCCATCCCGGTATTTCCGGTCCTTACAATCTCGCCTCCCCGAACCCTGTAACCAATTTCGAATTCACCAAAACCCTGGCTCGCGTACTCCATCGTCCCGCGTTCCTACCCGCACCTGCATTCGCATTACGAACCGTTCTGGGAGCAATGGCAGACGAACTGCTCCTTGCGAGCACCCGAACCACGCCCGACAAACTGCTCCAAACGGGATTTCAATTCCGTGCTCCGACCCTACCGGATGCCTTGGAACAACTGCTCGGCAAGGGATAGGCATATCCAAAAATTGCCTCCTGAGAATCGAATCTTTTAGGAATCATCTCGATTTAGAAGTATCGCGGTTTCAACGTATCGCGTTTCATGAAACTGGAAAGCTTTGGCTGTTTTGCCCTCGACATGACGTTTCGGGAGCGAGTTGTCTTGGCCTCGTTGATCGTGGATTCGCAGACTAGAACCTGCATGCAACGACGAACGGTTCTATGGTTTTTCTTGTTTCCGAATCCGATCCCTTTGCGCTGCAACCTTTGGAGACCGCGTCGACATTCGCAGATTTTTTGTAATGACCTAGAGGAGTCCTACCCATTTTCTACCGACCCAGAAAGCGGTCAGCAGGGTCGCCATCACCGCAACCGTCCATGGATGAGCCCACAGCTGCCATCGCTTTACGATGGTTGGAGGATCGGGAACTTTGGAAACGAGTTCGCTCAACGAGGAAAGTCGATCTAGCGAAACGGATTCTCCGCGACTCACCTTGGATACTTCTTCGAGCACTTTAGGACGCGCTGCTAACCCCACCCGTTCCTGGTTGGTTCCCTGGACGAAAAACGTAGCATCTAATCGATTGCCCGTTTCCTTGCTCGCTACCAAAACGCGATGCATCCCTGCTTCTTTCGTGATGTATCGCCCTTCAAACAATCCCCAGCTTTCGGCCCCAGCACTTTGGAGCTTGATGATTTCAATCTTTCCACCGGGCGATTCGATCTTGGCTGTGACTTCGCCGCTCGACAATGGTTCTCCTGTATTGCTCATCACGTTTGCTTTCAATGCGAGCGTTTGACCGACGCTCGGCTGGTCTGGCGAGTAAAAGAATCGAATGGTTTCTCCCTTGGCCATATTGCGTTGATAGGCCATCCATCGAACGACTTGTCCCCAGAATCGATAATGGTATTTATCCTCAACACCTTTGCGCCACCTCCAGGCACCGTCCGTACCCATGAACAAAACCTTTCCAGCACCGAACGGTTTTGTGACGATCAGGGGTAATCTTCCGTATTCATTGGCCGTTTCCTGATGAACGCTGAGTGTCTCTGTACCTGACTTTGCGCGAACGACGGGGGCATGCCACTGGAATCCGGGGAGTGTCGACCATACGTTGAGGTTTTCTTCATCGGTATCTGCCAGCTTGGTCAATAGGCTTCTCCGTCCGGACTCGGTAAGTTCGAAGTGCATAGCCTCGCGACTCCCAATGCCTTGAGGGGTGGTTGAATCCAGCATGACAGGGAGCAGGGATTCGAGTTCAGTATCATTCAATAAAAATTGATTACCCTGTGGTCCCGGCAGAAAGACCAATCCGCTCGCTTGATATTCCACCAGCCCACGAATCATCTTGCACTGCTCGTCTGTTAGGTGGGACGACCCAACATCTCCCAAAAAAATGACGTCGAATCGAGCAAGCTCTTCCTGTTTGCCGGGGAATTCCTTGATGTAGTCTCGATTCCCTCCACCCACCTTCCCGAGTTGCGGATGGAACAAAAGGCATGAAACCTCGATACCGGGATCGCGAGACAATGCGTTTCGCAAATACCGATACTCCCACCTAGGAACGGATTCCACGACCAAGACCTGCAGCTTTTCCTGGCGAATCGCTATCGGGGCAGACAACTGATTATTGGTGTCAAGGAGCTCTTCGCTATGCAATGGCAATTCGACTTGAACCGTGAAATCGCCCGCCTCTTTCGGCAGCCAGACAATACTATCGGTAGTGCGTCCCATTGCGGCAACACGAACCTCTTTCGTCATTTTTTCGCCGTCGCTCGTGGTAACTGTGACGTTCGCTACATGGTCGCGCGGTAGCGAAGACTCGATCGTGAAAGGAATCCGTAAAGACTTTCCAGCGATCCCGAAGGTCGGAACATCCAAACTGAGTACCTCGAGGTCTGGCAATCGTTTGGTAGATCCCACTGGAATGGTGAAAATAGGAATCCCTTGGGAGCGGAATCGGATAGCCGTATCGACAGGCGGGGGGCCTGCGTTCCAGTCACCATCGGAGGCGAGCACGACAACTCGTGTCCGTTCATTCCCAGAGATCGATTGCAGAAGCGCACCGCTGAGATCGGTTCCCGATGAGGCTTCGTCGGTCGGAGGAAAGGATCTCAAATCGACTTGGAATCTTTGGCTCAGTGAATGCCAAGTATCCTCTTCCATCAACGGTTGCGTCGCCTCGATACGTGTCCGGGCAAAAGTACTGTCGTTGGAATTGGAAATGACGTCCTGGGTCTCCATACTTTTGGAGCGGTCCACGAGGACGCAAAGCTTTGGTTTCTCGATGGGACGAAACTCTTGAGTCCATTCAGGTTGGTTTAGCAGAAAAACGATCGCGCAAACAATCAACGATCGCAGCAACTCCAACCAAAAAACAGCAGGCCGAAATTGGCTCCGGCGCCAGTTCCAGTAGCCCAGGACGAAAACCAAGGCGATCGCAGCTACGCTCATGAAAATGAGCCAGGGCGCCGAGGAAAAAGACAAATAGTTATTCTGAGGGTTGTTCATTTTTTACCATCATAGTCCAATTCCCGAGATGGAAAAACAATGACTCTCGATGGAAAGCCGTCAGAAGATGCAACCTCTCGAAGCCGAATGCAAGTTCCGAGTTCGACATCACCAGCCTGTCATCGAAGCTCTGATTGGTCTTCATGCGGTTGCCATCGGTACGGAATCACACTGCGACACCTACCTCCGACACCCCTCGAGAGACTTCAGAACAACCGACGAGGCTCTAAGAATTCGGGAAATCGACGGCCTTCCCTACTTAACCTACAAGGGCCCTAGACTCTCAGGTCCCATCAAAGTACGGACGGAGATCGAATTGCCGTTGCATCGCGGGGACAAATCCAGCTGGCTAGAAGTTTGGACTCATCTCGGTTTTTCTATCGTCACCGAGGTCGTCAAGAAAAGGACGATCTACCGGTTGGATGCGGCGAGACGACCGTTGACTATCACCTTGGACGAAGTCGAGAAACTCGGATCTTTTGTTGAAATCGAACGGATACTGGAACAATCCGATGAGGTCGAACAGGCTGAGAAGGATATTCTCGAAGTCGCTCGCATGCTGGGGCTTTGCGACATTGAAAAACGGAGTTATCTAGGCCTTTTATTGGCGTTGACGAACCCGGACGAGGGAACTTTCCATGGGGATGGGGGACCATGACTGACTGCGTAAGCACGCCCCAAGAATGTTTGGATGCGGCAGAGGTTACGGCTCGATGCATAGAGTCGGTTTGGTAGAATCTCGCGTCGACTGGGATGCTTCGCGGATCTGGGATTGTTGCTTTTCTCGAACGCGTTTGCTTTCCTGGTAGGTACTCTTCATTGCACCGTCTCCGTGGTTTGATTGATCATGACAGAATTTCGCACAGAAGTGGATTCGATGGGGGAAGTTCAAGTCCCCGCAAAGGCTTACTACAGCGCCCAAACGCAACGCGCTGTCGAAAACTTTCCGATTTCCGGCTGGCAATTGCCGCAGTCGCTCATCCGAGCCATGGGGCGGGTAAAGCTGGCCTGTGCCATCGCCAACCATGATCTCGGGAAATTGACAGGCAGTGGCAAGAATCCTTTGACGGAAGCCCAGGTCACTGCCATGAAGTCGGCTTGTCAAGAAGTGATCGATGGGAAGATGGATCATGAGTTTCCAATCGACGTGTTCCAAACTGGATCAGGGACATCCAGCAATATGAACGTCAACGAAGTGATCTCCAACCGAGCCATCGAGATTCTCGGAGGAGATCGATATTCCAAGCAGAAGTCGATCCATCCGAACGATCATGTGAACATGGGCCAAAGCACCAACGATACGTTCCCGACGGCAATCCACGTAGCGACTGCAGTGGAGATTGAACGAACGCTCCTTCCACAACTGCAGCGATTACTCGAGGTCATGCGGGACAAGGCCAAGCGCTGGGATCGAATCATCAAGATCGGTCGTACCCACTTAATGGATGCTACCCCCCTGCGTCTGGGCCAGGAATTTGGGGGGTTTGCACGACAGATCGAACTGTCGCTCGAACGAGCCAAATCCGCGGCGCGAGCAGTCTATGAATTACCGGTAGGTGGCACCGCCGTTGGGAGTGGTATCAATACGCATCCTGAATTCGGTGCACGCGTTGCAAAGGCCCTTCAGGTACAAACAGAGATTCCGTTCGTCGAGGCTGTCGATCACTTTGAGGCAAATGCCCAGCGAGATGGACTGGTCGAGTCCCATGGTCAAATCAAAACCATCGCGATGACTTTGTTCAACATCGCCAATAATATCCGTTGGCTTGGGTCAGGTCCGCGCTGCGGGTTTTACGAGGTGATCCTGCCAGACCGGCAACCCGGGTCGTCGATCATGCCTGGGAAAGTGAATCCTGTCATGTGCGAGAGTATGATGCAATTGACGGCGCGTGTTATCGGCAACGATTCGACTATAACGTTGTGCGGCGCTGCAGGCGGGAACTTCCAACTCAATATCATGATGCCGGTGATGGGCCACGCAATGCTTGAGAGTATCATGCTCCTCGCCAATGGCATCAGTGCGTTCATCGAATTTTGTATGGATGGACTGGAAGCCAATCCAGAGGCGTGCGAGGCGAGTGTCGAACAAAGCTTGTCGATGGTAACCAGTCTCAACCCCTTCATCGGCTATGAGAAGGCAGCGAAACTCACCAAGGAAGCATTTGCGTCCGGTAAAACGATTCGGGAGTTGTGCCTCGAACAAAATATCCTACCCAAGGATACACTCGAAAAAGCCTTGGACCCTTTCACGATGACAGAACCTCAAGCGTGAATCGAGAGAGTACAGAGGAAACCAGGATGCGTATCACCATTTGCCTTCTCGTTGGATCCTTGTTTTTCTTTGGATCCTTGGGGTTATCCCAAGCGCTTGAACCGAAGTCGATGGATCTTCCACTCTGGTCCTCTGGTGCCCCTGGTGCACTGGGAACGGAGCCCAAAGATATCCCCATGGCGATGATCCGATTGCCAGCGAGCGAACGACCGACCGCAGCGATCGTGGTCTGCCCCGGAGGCGGATATGGCGGCCTAGCCATGGGACACGAAGGGCATGAAATTGCGCAGTGGGCCAACGAAAGAGGAATCGCCGCCATCATTTGTGACTACCGCCACCGAGGAAAAGGTTATGGTCATCCGGCGCCTATGCAGGATGCGATGCGTGCAATCCGACTGACGCGGGCCAACGCCAAGGCCTGGAATATCGATGAAAATCGGATTGGCATTTGGGGATTCTCCGCAGGGGGACACCTGACCTCTACCGTGCTGACGCAATTCGATCGAGGGGACCAAAATTCGAAGGATCCAATTGCGACTTTTTCCAGCCGACCGGATTTCGGAATCCTTTGCTATCCAGTGATCCTGTTTGGACAACCCAAATCCCACAGAGGAAGCGAAAAGAACCTTTTGGGTCCTTCTCCAGACCAATCGCTGTTGGCATCCTTACAAAATGATACCAGGGTCACCCAAGAAACCCCGCCGACATTTTTGTTCCATACGATGGAAGATGCCGCCGTCCCACCTGAAAACGCCATCGCATTCTATTCGGCGATGCTAAGGGCTGGCGTGCCTGGTGAACTGCACATTTACGAAAAAGGGAAACATGGAGTGGGTCTGGCCAAAAATCTACCAGTCACTGGCGACTGGCCCAATGCCTTGCATCGCTGGCTGGCCTCTCGAGCGTTGGTGGAATCGAAATGATCCGTGCTGCCTATGTAGATCTGACCATCCTGGATGCAGGTTCGAAAGCGTTCAACCTGCATGAATGATTCACTACGCGCGTTGGTGCCTGCACGAAATGCTACCATGCCTATCGTGCACGTGAACCGACCGATGCTACACCCAAATATCTATCGAAAACGCATCCTGAGCATCGAGGGAAATCCCAGCGCCGGGGACTGGGTGGCCGTGTACCATCAGCAGTCCGATGTTTTGGATAGGGATAACGTCGATCGAAGCGTTTCGAAAACAAGAGCTTCAGAACCCAGCCAATTTGCCTACGGTATCTACAATCCTCGTTCCGAAGTTGCAGTGAGGATGTATGCTTGGTGGGGACAATGGCCAGACGAAGCCTTCTGGGAACGAACGATCGATAATGCGGTCAGTCTACGACGCGATATCCTTCGGCTGGATGAAACAACCGATGCCTATCGTGTCCTGCACGGTGAGGCGGATGGAGTTCCAGGCCTCGTTGTCGATCGATATGGGGATACGCTCAGCGCCGAGCTGTTTAGCCTGGGGATGTATCATCGCTGCGAACCATTGATTGAGAAATTGGCAGCAAGCCTGAACACCCGACATTGGTTGATCCAGGAGTGTCCACAATTCCTAAGTCAAGAAGGACAAAGTGTCCCGACCCGTCGTAGCGATGCGATTCCAGCGACCGTTACCATCACCGAAAACGGAGTGAAGTATCGAATCCATTTTGGCACTGGACACAAGACCGGATTCTTCTGTGACCAACGTGATAATCGCCGACTGCTAGCCCAGTTTTCCAGAGGCAAATCTGTGCTGGACCTGTGCTGTTATACAGGGGGATTTGCTGTGCAGGCAGCTAAGGCGGGAGGAGCGAGCGATGTCACCGGCGTCGATTTGGACGAAGAGCCTCTCGCGATCGCCAAGAAAAATGCTGACGTCAACCAAACCAAAGTCCGCTTTGTTCAGTCCGATGCATTCGCATTCATGCGCGATATGCTGCGAATCAAACGACAATACGATGTGGTGGTTTTGGATCCTCCCAAACTGATAAGATCGCGAGCGGAACTCGAAGAGGGAAGCAAGAAACACTTCGACCTGAACAAACTGGCGATTCAACTCGTCAAGCCAGGTGGGTTGCTGTTGACCTGCTCATGCGCGGGTTTGCTGGACGAATTGTCATTCCATTCCATCCTCCGTTCGGCCGCCAAAGCAACTGGATTCGATGCCGAAGGAAGACCCAATCCCCCCCGCACCCTACAGATCCTTCAGGCGGGGGGAGCTGCCCCCGACCATCCGGTGGTCGCGCACTGTCCTGAGACTGGCTATCTCAAAAGCGTTTGGGCCCGAGTTCTCTAACGGTTCTCAACCCAAAGACATGAAGCCACGAGATCTCCGCGTGCTAACGCAACAATGTTTCACCATCGGCGATAGAAACCTTCGCGCCTCTCAATCCCTTTTTTAGTCTCGTCATCGATTCGCTCGACAAAGTCGCTTCTCCGATTTCGAGAGTTTGCAGAGTCTCCAGAGTCAAAAGATAGTCGACGCATTTGTCAGTGATGACGGAGTCGCTCGGATTGGTCAATCGTTTCGGTTTCGCCAAAACTAAGTGCTGCAACTTAGGAGGCTTCCCTAATTTGGATAAACCGCTATCTGATATCTGACAGCCCGAAAGATCGAGGAGCTTGAGCGATTGATGGTCTTTCAAATAGGCAAGCCCCTGATCCGTAATCTTTGTCGTTCCCAATCTCAAGGTGGTAAGGCTCTCCATCGACGCGATCTGCTTCAGGAACTCATCCGTCACCGATGTCCCCTCAAGATTCAAGCTGTTGAGGTTTTGCATGGCCAGGACCGAACCGCTGCACGCCTCGGTCACTGACGAATACGATAGATCCAGATGCTGTAAATTCGCAAAACCCTTTAACTGTTTAAGCATCTCATCATTGAATTCCGTTCCATGAAAACTTAACGACTCCGCATTTTCAAGCGATAGAATCATTGCCATTGCATCGTTTGACACACTCTTTCGATTCGTAGAACTACCGTTGAGCGAGATCCTCTTGATCGAACCATCCGAATTCAATTCGACCCGAAGCGATCGGATCACGTCGTCGTTATCCACCCCTAAGACCCATGCGGTCCAAGGGAGCATCAACAGAAAAAAGACAAAGGATCGAATCATGATAACCACAGTCTGTGCGGGGAGAGACGCCTCAACTCTGATCCGAACCATCCTGTGGAATTGCTTCCATGAATAGCATTCAACGCAGAACGGATGCTTTGTCTTGGCGACAGGGTTTCTTTTGATTCTGGCATCGTCTCCAGTTTCGTCAACGATTTGGTGAGCAAACCCTTACCTTTAAGAGACATCGGTGATCGATTTACTCGCGGAATAACTTTGCAAAGTCATGGAATAACCTGGTAGCTCGGTGAAAAAACCAGAATACAAATCAAAGAATGAGCCGCAAAGCGCTGGCTGCGGGTTCCGTCGTTTGGTATCGGCCGCTAGCGCGACGCCGCTCACTCTTCCAACAGGTTGCTATCCTCCTAGCAGGGTGAATAAACGGCGCTGAAAACCACAACGTGAGCCGCAAAGCGCTGGCTGCGGGTTCCGTCGTTTGGTATCGGCCGCTAGCGCGACGCCGCTCACTCTTCCAACAGGTTGCTATCCTC
>JBBAXA010000011.1:92006-107166 GCA_040396935.1 Pirellula sp. | reverse complement strand
TGTCGGCCCTCCGGGCCTGAGCAGCCAAGAATGCATGCCCTCAGGGCCTGAGCAGCTAGTGGGCCAGTGGCCTAGAGGGTTTCTGCCTGCTAGGAAAGTGCCACGCACCGAGCGAAGCGACTGATGATTGCAACGAAGTGTTCCACTGACACTACTGAATGTAATCCTCGTACCCCAAATAGTACGACCAACCCAACGTTGCAAAATCAAAGCCACCACCGAAGTTCAATGCGTCGGGTAGCCCCATGGTGGTGCCTTCGAATGGATTGCCAGGTTTACTATAGAAGAAGCCATGGGCTTGCCCATGTTGCATGGTGCCGACTCCAGCCGATGTAAGAAATGCAGCACCGATAGCCCAACCGCGAAAGTAAAGTCCATTTAGTTTAAGGGGACTACTCGTTTGGGGGACATCTGGGGAACGCAAGTCAGCTGTATCAATCCCTACTCCAACTTTCAACGAAAGACCAACGGTTGGGCCGATTAGGAAGTGACTAGTAGTCCGGGTTTTAGGTCGATTTTTTGCCGACGCAGGGATCTTGGCTGACAATTCCGATATTCCAAATTCAACTCCGAGAGCAGCTGCTGCGGATTCGCGGAGAATTGGCCCCTTCCAATGAACCCCACCTTTGAACGCCCCAGATGCAACATATGCAGCTTCCTTAAGGGCAAGCATTCCTCCGAGAACGCCCGCAGCAAATTCAAGGACTCCCAAGGCAATTGCGAATGCACTTCCTTCAACGACAGCTATCCCCGCGATTCCTAGAACGGCTGCAATTAAAGGGACAAACTCACCACTAGGATCCCTAAGGTTGACGGGGTCGCCTCCAGCGTACTGATAGCGGGGCAAGTTAATGAGATCGCCTGGCGCAGCACCCGCTTGATCTCGGCTTATGAAACGCCCTGTGGTTGAATCATAACTTCTTGCTCTCAGGTCATCCAAATGGGTAGTACTATCCCGGGACTCGCCATTGTACAGAAAACGAGTCCACCGCTCCTCATCGCCCGCAATCGTCTTTCCGTATGCGGTATAAGCAAATTGCTCGATTGTGGATCCATTTGCATCGGTAAGGACTCGTGTTCCACTGTGCTCGTCGCCGATAAAATACAAAATCTGATTCACATTTGATTGGCTAATCCTATTCAAACCAAATGTATAGTCCGTTGCGGTTCCAGAATTAGTATAGTCTCGCAGGACTTGGACATGTTCCCGATTGTCATCCACCAAGAACTTGGTCTCAACCCCGTTCACAGTTCGAGATACGCGATTGCCCTTGTAATCGTACCCATAGCGGATTCTGGTCGAGCCGCCAATTCCAGGAACGACAACTTCTAATAGGCGTCCTTCTGGACTCCATGAATAGACGGTAGGATCTTTGCCTTGCATACCTCGCGATACGAGATTCCCGTTTGCATCATAACGGAAATCCTCTGACACTCCGCTCTTGATAGCTCTCGACAATCGACCTGCATCGTCGTATTCGTATGTTGTTGTACCGTCAACCGAATCCACAAGCCGAACAACATCCCCTGCCGCGTTTCGGAAGTACTCGATTGTTCGTGTTGTCTGGTTATCTTTGGAAATCGTCTCCGATGCCAATCTGCTTGTTGCATCGTAGCGGAAACTTCGAACAGTCCCGTCAAGTTCCCGCACACTTTCGATTCGGCCGTCTGGGTCTCGAGCATATTCGAAACTTGAAATTCGATTGTTGCCTTTCGACTGAACTATCGATGTTAGAAGGCCGTTCTCGGCGTACGAACGAACTTCTGTAACTCCCGTTGGGAATTCCACTGAAAGCAATTGTCCACTATCGTTGTAACTGTATCGAGTCAAGTTTTGTTGTTGATCTGAAACTGAAGTCAGTCGTTTCTTCGCATCATAGGTGTAAGATGTCAATCCACCGGGCGTCTGAATACTCGAAATGTTGCCAGCGATGTCGTAGGCATATAATACGAAAGCGCCATCTGCCTCCCGACGAGCTTTCAGCCGATCTAGTACATCGTACTCGTACGTGGCTGTCCCTCGTTCGTCAGTGACGCGAACAGGAAGGCCATTTGGTCCGTTTTCGATTTCAATATTAGCGATATTCGTTTGTTGTCTTTGTATGATGCGATCATTTAGATCATATCCATAGGTGCGTTCCCTGCCATCAAACTCAACGACTCTCGTCAAACGACCGACCGCGTCATACTCATAAAGGGCTTTTTCGCCTGAAGGTAGCACAACCTGCGTGACTCTACTTTGGTTGTCAAATTCGAAGCGTGTCAACCTACCAAGTGAATCTTTATGTGAAGTGCGATTGCCGAGCTCGTCATATGTATAATCAACCCTACTTCCTCCTGGATCAATCACGCTAATGAGCTGACCAAGCGGATCATATTGAAAAACTGTCTTGCGCCCGCTGGCATCAGTTCGGGAAGTTAGCCTGCCTAGTGCATCAAAAGTCTGTTGAATAGCGTGACCATGACCAACCCTTGCGTTGACAAGATTTCCGACGACATCGTAGGTGTTCTGGATCTTGATGCCATTCGGAGCGGTGGAACTTGTCAGCTGGCCAATCGCATCATAAGACCGTCGTAGTGAAGTTCCCTGACTATCTGTAATGGACGTTGGCCCATTTGATTCCACATCGAATGCAAAATCAAACTTTTGGCCGCTCTCGTCGCGGAAACTCGAGAGGCGACCTAAAGCGTCGTAGGTAAATGCCCTCGAGGGATTGTCATCTGGGTTGGGCGTATTATCAGGCGACTTGAACTCAATTACTTGTCCCATTTCGTCCCTGCGGATTCCAAGCCGCGCGCCGGCACGGCCTTGGTAGGCTATAGGTCGTCCTTCAGGGTCCAATTCCTGGTGAGTGATCGACCCGTCTGGATGTTTCGTAGTTTGGATGTAGCCGCTAGCAGTACGTTGGAATTCTGTCCGTCGATTTAGCGGGTCGATTTGAGCGCTAATACTGCCCGCATCATCCAACTCCAGTTTCGTCGTTTTTCCCCCAGCGTCAGTTACCTCGATGAGGTCTCCGTTTGCGTCGTATTTCCTAGACTCTTTAAATATGACGGGACCGCTACTTGTCGTTCGAATTCTTGAACGACTTAGCTCATTTCCTAGTGAGTCATAGTCGAAGTTTGTTGTATTACCGCCCGCATCGGTCATCTGCTTGAGGAAACCGAAGTCATTATACTCGTTACGAGTAACTCCCCCTAAGGCATCTCGAACGCTCGCGATCAGACCGTTTGCTGTCAGTTCATATTCTGTCCTGCTTCCCGCAGCGTCAATTCTTGCGGTGACATTGCCGCGTCCATCGAGTTCGAATCTAAGTTGTTCCCCGTTTGCGTTCGTGAAACCAAATTGGTTGCCTGCCTGGTCGTATTGGAACAACTGACTGAATCCAAGTGGATCAGTCTGCTTAATCAATCGTCCGTTGGCATCATATTCGTACCGGGTAATCTGTCCCAAAGGGTTGGTCTTTGATATCGGCAGTCCGCGAGAGTCATATGTCATTCTGCTTTCGTTTCCCAAAGCATCGAAGATTGAAACCAAGTTGCCATCAAGATCGTACGCGAGTCGAAATGTATTTCCGTTCCCATCAACAAGCTCTTCCTCAAGTCGATCAATATCAAACGCAAAGTCAACTCTAGAACTCCGTCCCTGGCTAGTCTTTAATCGACCATCTGCCCCGTATTCGGTCTTCACACCAACTCGCCCAAGCGGATCGATTATGGATTCTAAATAGTGCGGTCTGCTCGAAAGATATCTAAAGCTTGTCTCGTTTCCTACACGGTCGCGGACGCCTATTAAATCACCGGAATTTGAATAACGATAACGAATTGAATTACCATTCGGGTCCGTTACCGAGGAAATACGGCCATGAACTTCGCGTTCAATCGCAAGTTCAAGGCCACCATTAGAACTCTTCACTCCAGAGTCAGAAAATGAAATTGTATTTCCATTACGATCCTTTACGGTTGTCATAAGCCCGGTAGAACCGTCAATCGAATAACGAATACCGTCTTCCGTTGTCAATGTGTAACCGCCGAATTCTGGGTTCGCGGGGTTCCACGGAACGCCTCCGGCCGCATACATTTCACCAAATGCGTTTACCAATAGCGTCCCAGAACCAGCTGACAAGGTACTTTTTACGCCACGATCAGAAGTAAAGCGAGGGAATGCAACAACAAGATTATTGTTTCGTCCGAAGCCGGGTAAGACCTTAAACTCGGGTGTGAACGTGAATCCTTCTCGCAGTCCTCCCGGAAGAGTCAATGACACTCGAGTCCTCGGTTTGAATGGAGTGTAGATACCGATGTCCTCCAGTCCATTCTTGGGCAAGCTGGTCCGCAGATCAGTGTTGCGATATTCCAATCTCCAACCGAAACCAAAATCCTCCTCTCGGTCGGCTCGCAATGTATCGTACGTCCGTGCCAGAGTGATTGGTATGCCTGCGACTGGAATAGTTATGTCCGTGAATGAGATCTGGAAGTTACCAAGTTTCAAGTTCCCGCTGACTCCAACCTCTACCTCGACGGCGGCGAAACTGCCAAACGTGTCGTGCACCTCGAGCTTCAAGACGTAGTTGTCGTTCTCCAAGAGGGTCGTGTCCCACTTGCCCAGCGAAGCCGCGCTGACTTGGATCGTGCTCTCGCGGATCAGCTTGTAGTCGGTCTGGTCCACGCGGCGATAGCTGAGCGTGTACCGCTCGAAATCGGGAGAAAGCGCCGTACCGACCACGTCGACGAATCCCCTGACTGAAGCTCCATTGCCAACACTCGTGATGTTTGCCTCGGGTGCCGGGTTGCCGCTGCCATCCTCCTCACCGCTGCGCATGTTGACCCGTCCGGTGGCTGTACCGACGTTGCCTGCCGCATCCCTCGCGGTTGCTACGAGTCGTCCATTACCAGGTGCCGAAAAATAGACGCGGGCCGTTCCGTCCGGAGCCAACTCCAACGTCTCGCCATCCACCTTCAACTCCACTGAGGCCAGCCCCACGTTGTCGGTCGCAATCACCCGGACGATCGCCGGATTCACGGTCCAAGGATAGAGAACCGGCTCACCCGTCACCACGATCGTCAATCGCGGGGCTTGCGTGTCCTTCTCCACGAGCATGGTATACCGCTGGGTCGCCGTAGCACCGAGACCATCGCGGATGCGGATGGCCACATCGCGTGCTCCGAGCGGGGTATCCAAAGGCGTCTGCCAACGGACCCGTCCCATCGCGTCGATCGTCATCCCGGGCGGAGATTCGATCAACTCATACGCGAGCGACTCGCGATCGGGATCGATCGCCAAGACATCGTAGCGGTACAAACCACCTTGGCTGACACGCTGGTTCGGGTTGGAACGGAACTCAGGGGCTCGGTTGGCCGGGCGCACGTCGATTTGATAGGACTGCACAGCCGCACCTCCTTGCGGGTCGGTCGCGGTGAGAACAACCGCCACGGTTCCCACATCGGCCGCCACCGGAGTCCACGTGACTACCCCGGTCGTCGCATCGATCGAAAAACCTGCAGGTGCGCTGCGTACCGCATAGGTCAAAGCACCTCCCTCGGGATCGGTCGCTTGCAGTGTGTAACGGTACGCATCCCCAACCACCCCATCGAATCCGGCCATGCTGCCGATCACCGGCGCTCGGTTGGAATCGCCAGCCCCTACCGAGATCGAATAGGACTGCGTCGAGAAGTTCCCCAGTCCGTCTCGGACTCGGAGCAGAACCGTCGTCGGTCCCACCTGCGCCGCCGACGGAGTCCAAGAGACCACTCCCGATTGCGGATCGATCTGCATCCCGTTCGGACCGACCGACAACTCGAATTGCAGCGGGCTGCCCGACGGGTTGCTGGTCCGAACCGAATACAAATAGGTTCGCCCCACAACCGCTTCGGTCAGCGGTGCACTGGAAATCGTCGGCACAATCGACGAACTCCGGACCGCGATGGAGAACTCCTGGGTCACGCTATTTCCGAACAAGTCACTGCACCTAAGTTGAATTCGCTTGACTCCGAGAGAGTCCCGGGTTGGGAGCCAGCGGATCGAGCCGTGCTGGGGATCGATCGACATCCCGACCGGGGCATCGATCAGTTCGAAAAGGACCGCCCCCGGGGCGAGCACGTCATACGCGTACAGTTGGCCGGTGCGAGAGGCGGTTTCCGGTTGGGATTCGATTTGCAACGTCGACCGAGGAACTCGCGATACGACCTGAATCGAATCGGTCCGCTCGGCGTGTCCACCCCGGGTATCCGAGACGGCGATCGTAACCGAGAAGGTCCCGGTCTCCGACGGTTCCCAGAGGACTTGACCACTGGACGATACGGTCAATCCCGATGGACCGCTGACGAGCCCATAGGTGAGGGGTTCGGCATCGGCGTCGGTTGCGACCAACTGCGCGGCGTAATTGCGCTGCACGATGGCCGTGGGGGCTAGGCCTCGCATCCACTGCGGAGGGTTGTTAACCTGGGGGGGGACCACTGTTACCCAGCTGGACTGACGCGCGAAGCCTCCGGCTCCGTCGGTCACTTCGACTTCGAAAGCAAAGGGGCCCAGCACGCTCGGGACGTAATCGATCACGCCGGTCGATGCCGAGATCGTCATCCCGGCGGGGGCAGAGACCAGTCGATAGCTCAGCGCGGATTGCTCGGCGTCCTGAGCCCGCATCCGATAGCGCCATGCGATGCCGAGCTGCGATTGCTGGGGCGCGATCGAGGTGATGATCGGAGGGGTATTGATCGCGGCGGTCAACGAATAACGTTGGATTGAAAACCGTTTCTGGGCATCGCTGGCCTTCACGAGGATGTCGTGCGATCCGGCTTGGGAGGCGAGTGGGTTCCATTGGATCAATCCACTCTCGCGATCGATCGCCATCCCTTCCGGTCCGGATGCCAATTCATAACTCAATCGCGAGGCCGATGGGGATTGGGCAAAGACCTGATAGGCGTAGCTTCCTGGAGCGGTCGCTTGCCCGAACGGTTCGGAGAGGAATATCGGCAACTCACCGGCGGGCGCGGAGCGCGAGCCGAAGTGGAGGGTCGGCGTTACCGTATTCAATGCAACACGAGAGACGGCGGTCGATGGCGTTCGCTGCAGTTGCCCCGCGATCCCGACCAAACCCACGTCGGCAGAACTCCCGACGGTCGCGAGGCTGTAACGACCTTGGGCGTCCGTCGTGCATGTCGGTTCGCTTGGATCGTATTGCTGGTTGCGATTGGAATCGAGATAGACGACTCGGCCCGCTTGAACCGGTTCCGGGCTCGAGGTGAAGACCTGCACTTCGAAGGACCCGACATTGGAGCTCCAGCTTGAAGAGCTCGAGTTGGCCAGGAATAGACGCGTTGCTCCTGCGGGAACGACGAGCGTCTGTTCGACCCCGGTGTTGGTGAAACCGTCTCCGATGAAGAACAATTGTCGCAACTGGGGTGCGATCGACGTGTATTGGATGCCGCCGGGAACGTTGCCTGCGGTTCGGAAGTCGAGTTGCTCGGGAGGGGTCTTGCCCGAGGGAGCTTCGTCATCCAGAAACACACCCAGCAAGGAACCGTGGTGCGGGCTGGCGAACGAGGAGATACCGTTGGCTGCATTGGAAACGGTGCCGGTTGCATTGGTGAGGCTACCGTCCGGCGAGCGTGTGCTGATGAAGCCATCGGATCGCGTGTGGCCGGTCGCTCGAATGCGGAGGACTTGGCCGGGTTGGACCGCGACCATCGGAGGGGAACCTTGCGGAGCGGTGCTGCCGTACGCGGTCGAACCATTGGGCATGCCCGACAAGTAGGGATTGGCGGTCCCCGGGACAATCACGCGTTGCGGTGACGAAGGGATCAGCATCAAGTCGTCGATGGCGAACGCGTTTTCCACCGTATTCAAACCCGAGTTGGGCGGGAGCGTGCTCCCCACCGAAACGATTTCCAAGACACCCTGCGCACCGGTGGCGGTCAGCGATTGACGGTACTGTTTCCAGGTCCCTTGCCCCACATCGTTGAGGCTAAAGACCGGACCGAGCAGTTGTCCATTGACACGGACCTGCAGGTTGGCGGCTTCATAGATGCTGGGTCGGATCGCCCAGAAGCTGAAGTCGTAGTTTTGACCCGGGGTCCAGGCAACCGATTGTCGCCATACGACGCGGGTTTGAGAATCGCCGTTGGCGACCAGCATGAAATCCTGCCCGCTCCCGTTGGTATGTCCGAAACCAGACGATAGTGGAATCGCATTGGCATCCGGTCCGACGGTCACCTGGGTATTCCCTAGCCATGAACTCGTTGGCTGCTGGACGCGCGGATAGAAGTCGGTTTCCCATCCCGCAAAGCCAGAGCTAAAATCCGGATTTGCGATCAAGTTCGCATCTGCGGGGCCATCGCGCATGCCATCATTGTCGAGATCTTGATAGACGATGCCGCTGATCTTTTTCGGGAATGGAGCGATGACGTCCAGTTGGAAGGTTTGATCCGCGACTCCTCCCCGTCCATCCTCCACGCGGAGGATGATTTCCTGGGAGGTGGGGGAGGACAAGGCGCGTTGGCGACTCGGGAAGTAGAGCCAATCGGGAGTCCCCGTGAGAGTGCCGTGGTTCCTTGCGCCTGAGGTATCGAAGATAGTACGGGCATCGCGCGACTCGTTGAAGTTCCACTGCAGAATCAAACCGGCTGCATTGCGGGGGACATCCGCCAGCATGCCGCTAGCGATTTCGGCCGGGGTCAGTGCCCGATCCCAGACGCGCTGCCGCGCCAGAACTGCAATATTCTGTCCTGATCGGAGCGGCTGGTTGTTGTAGCTGATGCTCTCGGGGCTTTGCGCCGTCCCGACGTTTTCGCCGTTGATGAAGAGAGTCAATGTATTGGACGCATCATCAAATGTCATCGCGACGTGCGTCCACTTCTGAAATTCGACCGGTACAGGTGCGGTGACTGTAGCCAAGCTATCGTTGCTGGCTGGTGTTCCGACTTTCGCCCGAAGCGTTCCATAGAAGTATTCCAAGCCAAAGGAAACCAGGTTCCAGTTGGATGCAGACGCTCTCTTGGCCAAGAGATTCTCGTAGACGGCTCCTTTCGGATCTTCGAAGTAGTACCAACCCTCGACGGTCACACTCGCCGGACGCAAGCTTGGGGAGTCGGGAGCCTCGATGGTTCCATAATTCCGCGTTCCGGTAAACAGCTTCAAGCCCTGGGTTCTCGGATCCCATTCCAACGCGCCGGTGGTTGGATCGATCGACATTCCCTCGGGAGCTTTCACGAGCGAGAATCGGAGCCCGGACGGATCGCGATCCGCGACATTGGGTTGGTATCGATAAACGGTATCGGCGGCGATGGAGGTGACGGGTGTGCTGGTGAAGCGAGGAGGATCCAGGGCAACGGGAGCGGTTACCGTGATTCGGAACCCTTGCTGGGTCGCTCCACCGCGACCATCGGATGCTTCGAGCACCACGCCATGGAGGCCAAGTTGCTCGGGCATCGGGGCCCAATAGATCGTGTTGGTGGCCGAATCGAGCAGCATTCCGCCGGGTGCATCGAGCAGTTCGAACGCGACGGGATCGCCATCGGGATCGATGGCGGTCGGTTGATATTTCCATACCCGATTGGGATCGAAGCGGTTGAGGATCAGGCTGGCGGTGTTGTCGTCGCGGTTGACGACCAACACATCGGTCGCTCCGTCTTGATTGACATCGTCGGTGGTAATGTCGGTGGGATGCTTGCCGACCTTAATCCATTGTGGTGTCGTGAACTTGCCGGGCCCCCGTTGATAGAGGACACCGACTCGGCCTTCGTTCGGCTGAGCTACGATCAGGTCCTGGCGCCCGTCGCGATTCATGTCGGCAATCGCGATGGATTCGGGGCTTGCGACACCCAGCACGCTGATCGCGGGTGCCAAGGTTCCATCGCCGCGTCCCGGCAGCACGAGGATCCGATTCCCCTCGGGATCGCTCAGGGCGACGTCGAGCTTGCCATCACCTGTGAGATCCCCGATCGCGAGATCTCCTGGCTTGAAACCGAGCGGCAAGACGAGCGACAACGTCAACGAACCAGCCGCGCCTCGCAACACCAGCAGGGTGTTATCTTTCTCGCTCACAACCACAACATCCTGGACCCCGTCCCCGTCCAAGTCGCCGATCTGCAGATCCGAGGGGCGAACCGGCAACAGGATATCGCTGCGATCAAATTTTCCACGGGCAGTCTGGCGGAACATGGACAGCGATTTACCTTGCTGGTTGGCGGTCACGATATCCAGCCGACTGTCCTTATCGATATCCAGCAGATCGACGGCGACCGGGAGGAGGCCGGTGAAGAGATCATCGACCCGTTCGAAGGTCTGATCCCATTGTTGGTAATTGATCTTGACGCGATCCAAACCGCTGATGATGGATACCAAGTCCGATACGCCATCGCCGTTCAGATCTCCCGCGGCCACATCGGAGACGCCCTTGGGGCGACTCGTGAAGGCCACGCCTTGGGTTTGGTCAGGTGTTCCTGCCAGTTCATCCCGGCCGTCGCCATTGAAATCGCCGATTGCGAGAAGATTTGTATTAGCGACCGCCGTGAATCCGTTCATCTCCGAGAAGGTACCATCTCCACGACCGTACAGAATGCTTTGATAGGGGCGTAAGCTAAAGGAAAGGAATCCCCAGCCCCACATTGCGACTAAATCGGTGACTCCATCGCCATTGAAGTCTCCACTGTCGAGTTGAAAGGTATGCGTGTAGTAGTCGGTTGCATCGCGGAAGGTGAAATCTCCGTTCCCGAACATCACCGTGGTATGCACGTGATTACCGCTGTAAGCAATGTCGTTGATTCCATCTCCATCGAAATCGTCGACGACATACGAGTTGATTGCGCGATCATGCGGGATGAAGGATGGATTCTCGATCACCGTTTTTCGAAATAGCGTTGAGGCATCGGTGGCTGATCCACTTGTAGGCTCCAGGATGACCCACCGGGCAGGAATGTTGCTGCTCGGGATAGAACGACTAAAGAAGAAGAACTCCTTCTTACCATCTCCATTGAGATCGCCGATCCCGATGGATTCGTCCCAGTAGTAGCCACCGGCCCGGGACCAATTGGTCATGGTATCGTTGACGTCAGGAAGCGTGTTGTAACGACGATTGACTGGATCAAAGAGAAGTACGACAAGTCGAGTGATGAAATTGGTATCGATATTGCCAGTTTGCAAACGATGAACGAGATCGGGATATCCATCCCTGTTAAAGTCATCGACCTGGAGTGCATTTTGAAAATTTCCGCCCGCACCAGGCAAAGACACACTCGGCAAGGCCTGGAACGAGCCGTTGCCGAGCCCAAACGCTTGTCGTGACAGAGATCCCTGGAGCCACGCAAGATCCAGTTTTCCATCGCGATCGATGTCTAATGCTGTCAACGAGTTGATGCCATATTGATCGAGACCACCGAAGACGACTTCGTACTTCCCGAACGTACCATCCCCTCTGCCAGGTGCGAAATAGAATCCACCGTCGAATCCGATTCCGCCGTAAGTCACAAGGTCCAAAAAACCATCGTTATTGAAATCCCCTGAGACCGAATCGCGCATATTGAAGGTGGTAGGACTGCCTCCACCCGAGAAGTCAAAGCTTCGCAGGCTCTGCGGAGCCCGGAAGGTTCCGGGAAGATCCCCAAGCAACAGGCCGACGTTGCCCGCTTGTTGGCCTCTCTGCTGGTTTCCAACCAGAACATCGACCACCCCATCCCGATTGAAGTCGGCAGCCGACGCAAAGACCATACTTTGCGAGTCACGGATGATGCCAGTACCGATATCCGACTCAAAGTCAGTACCGTACATAGATAGTTCAAACGTTCCATCGCCTCGCCCGAGTCCCACGATCAGGTTGCTATAGGATTGGGGATTGCCCACCAAGATGTCGAGGTGTTCGTCGCCATTGAGATCCAGTCCTCGGCCCGAATTGTTGCCAAGGCCGAAAATCAACGCTTGTTGTGGAATCAGAGGCTTCGAACCGTTCGCCGTGCCATCACCAAAGCGTCCGTTCCCTTGTCCCTTCATGAAGTTTGCGCCGTTTCCGCCGAAGATCGCCGCGTCGACTTTGCCGTCACCATCGAAATCATCCAAATTTCCGCTGACGGGATTGAATAACGTGCCGCTATTCGGTTGATAAAACATCTTCGACTCGGAATCGATACGATTTCCAAAACCTCCCGTTCCATCATTCAGATAGGTTTCAAGGCGAACGTTGCTATAGTTCAACCGCACGATGTCTGGACCATTGAGACCATCGACATCCGACAGATAGCCGTTTCCTCCATTGTTGGTGTCTGCGGTGATCAGTTGCGATTCCGTGAATCGTCCGGTCCCATCACCTCGATACACACTGATCGCCTGACGACCTCCGATTTGGACCTGCACGTTCTCGAACAACACGAGATCCAGCTTGCCGTCACGGTCTAGGTCGGCGATTTGTGTATTTGCCACGTAATTCCCAGCGACGGCACTCGTGATTGGATTTGGATCGAATGTTCCAGTCCCCGTATTCGCGTAGACGAGAATCCGATTGGTCGCGATGGTGGTTACCACCAGGTCCTTCCGTCCATCGGAAGTGACATCGGCGTAGTGGACCGTTGCACCGCGTCCTATTCGGCCTGCGACTGTTGGGAACTGCACTTGCCAACCTTCGCGGAATGATCCGTCTCCGTTGCCATAACGAATCACTAGGAATCCTCGATCGTTGGGGTCGTTCCAGTTCCCGTTACCCGCTAGATTCACCAGGGCGATTGCGTCCGGGTTTCCGTCCCCGTTGACGTCCTCCGCAAGCACCTGCTGCACGTTTCGCTCGAACTTGCCCTCGGTATTGGGGACGATTCCTAGTTCGATCGCTTGGGGACCTTCGAAGACACCAGACAATTCCGAGACCGGACGCTCGCCCAAATCGATCGGCTGATTGCTTCCCAAAAGAGATGGGCCGCTCGGGAGGAGCCCTAATCGGTTGTCGGATTGATTCGCGGTTACGACATGCTTTAGGCCGGAACGGGACGGGAGTAGTGTCGCTGCCAGCGGGGCACCGCCGGTGGCATAGGTTTGAACTTCGAACGGGCTGGCGACGACGGCATCGGTGGTCGGTTCGCTGGTGATGATCGGCGGACGATTGACCAGTTCCGATCGGACCTCGAGACTGAAGGACTGTTGGGCTGAGAATCCCAAGGCATCGGTGGCGCGGATCACGATCTGATGGCGTCCCACATCGGCAGCGACCGTGGACCAGACCAGTTCCCCGGTCGATGCGGAGATCGATGCGGTCGCAGGGCCAGAGAGCATCGTGTAGCGGAGGGCGCCTCCGAGCGAACTCGATGCGACCGCCTGGTAGCGATAGGTGTTCCCAGCGGCGATGGAGTCCCCCGGCGTCGATCGAAACGCGACCTCTCCTTGCCGCATTTCGCCATAGATGCGCCAGTCGAAGGTGAACTGGCGGTCGGCGGTCGATGCAAACGGAATGCGCCGCGCAACGGATTGGGTATTGGCCAGAATCATTCCATCCGATCGATCCGAGACGATGCGCCAATACGGACGCCCATCATCGGTGTAGCCATCGGGTTGCAACGGGCGGATCGACAAGTCGGAGAGATTGTCGATGACCGCGATGAGCGACTGCACGGGTGCGGTGCTGAGGTTCTCGAACGCGACCTCGGCGATCAGTTTCGACTGATCGTGGGTGTAGGTCGTGCGTCCATACTTGGGGACGACGCTGCCGGTCAACTCCTGCATCATCGGCCACTGGATGCTCGAGTTGGCGCGCATCGCTTCGGGAGCCCAAGTCGAACCCGCCGGGTTGGGACCGGTCGCCGGGACGACTTCCACACCGCGCACGATGACGCGCGAGAGCGTGTCGGTGTCGTTATTCAGCAAGCGTACGGATACTTGCACGTCGGTCCCGCCTGGGACACCGACTAGGTTGATGGTGGCGATCCGATCGGCCTGCGATTGCGACATCTGGACCGCAGGCCCCATCGCCGAGGTGGTGTTCTCGGACCAGTTCGCGGCCGCCTCTAAACGAGGCGTGAAGGGAAGAACAAGTAGGTTCCCCGAAGTATCTCGGATCGCAATTTCAAATGCATCGTTCATTCCACCGGAACTCGAGGTATCGAAGACCGGGTCTCGGAATGTGAATTGAACCGCCGAGTTGGCGTCCGGGACTCGGACGGTCGTCGTCAGTTCGGTCCGGAGAGAATTGCCTTCGTTGAGTTGTGGCGAGCAGGATGCCGCCGAAATAAAGCCGGAACCTGACCCACCCCCACCGATGGTCTCCGTCCAGCTTCTCGGCTTCGGGCCGCCGTTGAGGTGATTGACTACTTGAAGGACATCGAGTGGATCGACGGAACCGTTGCAGTTGACGTCGAAGAATGGGGGGCGTTCCCCGTTGGGAGGCTGGTCCGGTAGTCGCCCGCTGGCATCGCTGTAGCGACGGCCGTTGATCTCATTAATGACCGCCAAGACGTCGAGGGGGGATACTTGCTGGTTCAGGTCCTCGAGCACGCTTAGGGGCTGAAGAACATTGTGCCAGCCACCGACCACCATCATTCGGCGATCCTCCAATTGCTCGAGCAGGCACTGCCGAAACAGGGAGCGGCGGACTTTGCGATGAGGCGCGTTCCGGGACTTGAATCGATGAAACATAGTGGGAACCGAAGGCCTGTGCAGAAGGAAAAGTAGTCGTTTGGGGGGCATGAAGACATACCGACCCGGAGTGGACTTCTTGCGCAGGCTTGTTGGAGCATTTCAGAGAAATTGCTTTAGAAGGGGATGCCGAACTAAAGTTATTCGGAGGTACTGGGGAGCGTGGTACTAGAGAAAAGTGCCATTGCCGCAAGGCACTACAGACTGAGGCGATGGTTATTGTGTCGGCCCTCCGGGCCTTTCGATTCTGGTGGGGGCAAGCGGACCGTGGCTCTTGGAGCCACGGCAATCATTGTGTCGGCCCTCCGGGCCTGAGCAGCCAAGAATGCATGTTCTCTGGGCCTGAGCAGCCAAGAAAGCATGCCCTCTGGGCCTGAGAAGCCTGAAAGCATGCCCTCTGGGCCTGAGTGGATGGTGGTCCAGTGACCCAGAAGGTTTTCTGCATGAGATTAGGCCCGAATGGGCCGATAGTGGTTCCCCAGGCCAACTGGCCAACTGTATGGTTCCCCAGGCCAACTGGCCAACTGTATGGTTCCCCAGGCCAACTGGCCAACT
>JBBAXA010000011.1:50082-91906 GCA_040396935.1 Pirellula sp. | reverse complement strand
GTATGGTTCCCCAGGCCCGAATGGGCCGACACAATGAATGCCGGGGCGACGTAGTCCCCCGGTCTCCGAGCCCCTGGCAAGCTTCAAAGGCCCAACGGGCCGACAGTATGACTGCCGGGGCGACGCAGTCCCCCGGTCAGTGAGCCGATCCCACCCCGAAAAAAACTCCTTGCACAGGCTCCTCGGGAAATTCTGGAAGAATTATCATGGAGGGAGATGCAAGATTGAATCCCCTTTGAGGTTCTAGTGTTGGAAGGTTCACACGAATCGATCGACGATGCGACTCGTCCGAGCCTTCTCTTGAGGGTTCGGGATTCCGGAGACGCCGCTGCGTGGGGTGTTTTTCTGGAGATCTACGGACCCATCGTTTACAGCTATTGCCGCCGGAGTTCCCTCCAGGAATCCGACGCCTCCGATGTCTCCCAGGAAGTTATGATCCGCGTCTCCCATGCGATCCAGCGATTCGAATACGACCCGGTCCGGGGCGGATTTCGTCATTGGCTAGGTCGCATCACCCGCAACGAGATCGCTCGCTTCTTCCAGGCCAAGGGGCGTCATCCAGCGTCCCTGGCTTTGAGCGACGTGGATGTTGACCAAGCGAACGGGGCGTCGTCGGAATCGCATTGGGACGAGCATTTCCACACTGCCCTTTTGGATGTAGCTATTCGACGGATCGAGCCGCTGTTCGAGCCCTCGACGTGGCAGGCGTTCCAGTCCGTCTGGATCGAGGACCGCACCCCCGAAGCAGCGTCGCAGGCTTTAGGCATGCCTGTCGAAAAGGTTTATGTCGCAAAATCGCGCGTACTCAAACGCTTGCGCGAGGAACTGCTCCTCTTATGCGAAGATATCCCGAACTTCCAACGAAACTCGTAACCCATCTCGGTGGGGGCCAGCGCCTATGACATCCCCGCATCCGCCTCAGGACAACGTCGATCGCGATGCCAGTGAAGCGGTCACCGACGAGTCCATCGCTCAATCCTGGCGAGCCCGTCGCAAGCAATTGCAATCGTTCACGACCGAGTCGGAATTCCAACGCTTTATGGCCAAGCTGCAGAGCAATCCGCAGATTGCCCATGCCATCGATTCCCATGCCATCGATGCCCATGCCATCGATACCAGGCGCGATGCCGACACCGGTCCCGATCGGAATGATGCCGCCACCGAGCCTCTCCATCGGCTACCCGAAAATCTCAAGGCCATTGGTCCCTACAACCTCATACGACCGATCGGCCGCGGGGGGATGGCGATCGTGTATGAAGCGGTCGACTCACGTATCCAACGCCCGGTTGCGATCAAGATTCAATTGGGACTCGATACCGATGAGGTATCGCGGCAGCGGTTTGCACGCGAAGCCAAGTCCCTGGCCAAACTGTCGCATCCGAATATTCTTCAGATCTACGACGTAGGCGAAACCGAATCGGCCCTCCCCTACATCGTGACCGAGTACGCGTCGGAAGGAAATCTTCGCGACGCGACGCGACGCGAAATGCTACCGATACGATTGATGTGCGAGATCGTTGCATGTGTTGCGCGCGGACTCGATACTGCCCACCAAGCAGGCATCGTCCATCGGGATATCAAACCCAGCAATATCCTCATCCATCGGTCAACGAGTGCGTCTGGCAATCGCGATGCCGCACCGACCGAGCAAGCCGATTCGCTGAGCGAGCGGGGCTGGGTCCCAAAAATTGCCGACTTCGGGCTCGCGCGACCGGTCGACCAGACCTCGCAAATCACCTTATCCTCGGTCGTGTCCGGCACCCCGGCTTACATGAGCCCCGAACAGATTCTCGATCCCAAAGGGATTCACAACGCATCCGATATCTACTCGCTCGGGGTGATGCTCTACGAGCTCTTGACCGGTGAAGCCCCGTTTCGCGGTTCATCGCAAGCCATGTTGCATCAGATCGTTCAAGGAGATATCCCATCCCCACGCCGGTTGAATCCGAGCATTCCTGCAGTGCTTGAAACCATCTGCCTGCATGCCATGGCCTTCAAGCCGTCGCAACGGTATGTGTCCGCGCAGAGTTTGGCCGATGACCTCGACTCGTATTTGAAGGGGGGATCGATCCGAGCTCGCCCGGTAACAGCTTGGGGAAAATTGCAGCGATGGTGCGACCGGCATCGCTGGATCGCAGCGCTATCGGCCCTGATCACGCTGCTATTGGTTTGCCTGACAGTCGGAGGTTGGATCGCGGCTGGATCGGTGCAAAGCGCGTATCAGCAAACCCTCCAAACGAACGACCAATTGACGCAGGCCATCCAGGAATCCAACGCTGCGTTTGAACTGAGCCAGGACACGTTGCAGACCATCGTGAGTCGCGCTCGGGACGAACTATACAATGTTCCCCAGGCGACCCAGCTCGTGGTTCAGATGAGCCGGGATTCCGCAGCGTTGCAGCGAAGGCTCCTCGCCTTGCGACCCGACGATCTGGGATCCGCCCAGGCATTGGTCGATACGCTCGACTATCTCGCCGACGCGGAATGGACCCTCGGGGATATCGACAAAAGCCGAGCTGTCACCGATGAACTGGAAGCCCTGCTCGTCGATGCCCGCAAGCGGCATCCGAACCACTTCGATTTCGAAATCGCATGGTGCAGTCTGCTGATCGAACGAGTCACGTTCCCAACCCCGGGCACGACCGAAGAGCGTCAGAAAGCCTATGCGGAACAAATGGACCAAGCCCTCGCGGACCTGCAGGCTCAGTTCCCGGATCGTGCTGCGGTCGCGAAACTCGCTATGGAGCATGCTAAGTGCGAGGCTAGCTTGGCAAGAAAATCCAAGGACGATGCGAGACTGCTCAGTGCATGTTTGAAAGCGTTCGAGGCTGCGGAAAAGCTGGTCGAACTCTCGCCAGCAGAGGAGAAAGAGAGGTCGGCGCTGTGGCAGGCCCAAACCGCGCAGGTGTTGGGCTACTACTACTTGAATCGAGAACACTGGGGCGATGCCGAATCGTGGTTCGCAAGAGCGACCAGTAGCATGGAAGCCAATCCGCTCCTCGCGACCGACAGGGAGGCGAGATACTTTGCGGCGATCATTGCGCTCGGATATGGGAAGGCACGTATCGGAGCAGGGAAGCCATCGTCGGCGTCCGCGATGCTGGATCTCGCTGTCGATCGATTTGCAAATCTGGTCGCGGATTTTCCAGAAGATGCGAAGTACCGTATGGACTGGATCGAATCGCTGTTGGCACGCGCGGAGCTTCGATGGTCACAAAAGGAAACCGAGGGGGCGACCGTCGATTGGCATCTCGCCAACGAGCAGTTTCCGCAGCTTTCCGGCTCATCCCTTCCGCCTTTCAAGATAGAGTCCCTTCAAAAGAGCTTCGAATCGCTCCGCGCTCGCATCCAAGAGTGATCAAGTGCCGATTTGAATCTGTAGATCACTCCCGTTGTAACTAGAAATAGGGGTATCTTGGCGACCGGGGGACTGCGTCACCCCGGCATCCATTCTTTCAGCCCATCCGGGCCTAGAGCAATCTACACTATCGAACTACTCGGGCCGGATGAAACCGTGTTGTCAGCCCATACGGGCCTCATGCTACCCATACTGTCAAAACATTAGGCCTCTCCGTTGATCGATCTCTTCGTGTCATCCACAACTAAGAAATGATGATGATGTTGGAATTCAGCCGCGCGGACATTCGAGATTCGTCCATCAAACGTGCTCCAATATCCTTCATCAGAGTCTAGAAGTGCTTCACTGCTGCCTACTCGATATACAAAAACTCATTGGACGAAAGAAGCATGTGGCAAAAGTCGGCAAGGGATTTCAGCTCCGCTTTTTCCTCCGACGGTTCCACCGGCTTCAAGCCCTGCTGCTGCTCCTTCAGGAACGCAACGCTTTTGACGATCTCCCGATTCGTCGGTTCGCGCGAGAATACCAACTGGAACCCTAATCGAATCCTTTGTTCCAGATCGGTTCCTGCCGTTTGAACGATGCGATTTGCGAGTCTATCTGCTTGTTCAAACATAAATTCGCTGTTGAGCAATGCCAACGATTGCAGTACCGTCGCTGAGTTCATTCGCTGCGTGCAGTTCACTGGCATGATGGGAGCATCGAATATCTCCATGAACTTGAGCGGGTAAACGCGACGCGCAAAGAGATACACGCTTCGGCGGTTTTGACTCGTTGCTGTCGGCGCTGACTTGGCCTCGGACAGCCCATTGGCTGGATTCGTAATCTCGACAGGAGGTCCACCCGCAGTCGGGTCGAGTGAGCCGGAGACAGAGAGTAAAGAGTCGCGAACGATTTCCGCTTCGATCCGCCGCAAATTCATACGCCAAAGCAATCGGTTCTCAGGATCTGCCGTGTGAGGTACTGCATGTACATGGTCTTCATCCGACTGGCTCAAGCCGGTAACGTCCGGTACCGAACGTCTTGACGTTTGGCGATAGGCTGTGGAGAGCATGATCTGCCTATGCAATCTCTTGACACTCCAACCATGCTCCATAAAGTCGACAGCTAACCAATCCAACAGCTCGGGATGTGTTGGCTCGCTACCTGATCGACCAAAATTGCCCAACGTCTCGACAATACCGCGACCGAAATGGTGATGCCAAACACGATTCACGAATACCCGTGCTGTGAGCGGATGGCTGGATTGCGTCAACCATTTCGCTAGCGCCAGTCGAAGACCACTCGTCTCTCCCAAAGCATCGGCATCTCGGCTTGCAACTGACCCCGATTCCGTTTGTAGGACCTCCGGAAAGCCGGCTTGAACCAGCGTGCCACGCGCGTGGACATTCCCACGGCGGTGGACATAGGAGATCGGAGGCTTGTCGACATCCCATAGCGCTTGAATCCTACCGTAACTCCTCTTCTGGGTGAGCAATCCCGCGCGTTCCTCGGCGCTCGATTGCAGCGACTGCTTCTCGGAGTCTGTCAAGGCTGCATCGATGTCGGAATCCGCTACTTTCAAGTTCGAGGAAAGTTTCTCTGCCAGGTACTTCTGAATCTCACTGCGTTGTTCGGGTTTGAGTTCGATCGCTCGCCGAACATCGTCACGAATCGACTCGGGAAGTGCCGCAAAACGCAACTCGCGGACTCGCTGACGGACCTTCTCTCGTATCGCTGACTCGGACTTGGAAAGCTCAGTAGCTCGTTTATCCAGCTCCGTATTTCGCTGATCGATTTCTGCCCGTTCCGCAAGAGAGACGTCTGCCAGGTATCGCTCTTTGGGAGGCTTCCATACATGCACATGGAACGCAGGTTCAAAGCAAGCCATCAGTCGATAGTAATCCCGTTGAGGCAATGGATCGTATTTGTGGTTGTGGCAACGGCAGCACTCCATGGTCAATCCGAGGATTGCGGTGGAGAACATATCGAGCGTTTCATTGACGACCTCGTAACGTTTCTCGATTCCATACTGGGGGAAATCGGTATGGTCATCCACATTTCTCAAGAAGCCGGTGGCCGACAACAGCTCGATCGTCCGCGTATCGAATTTGGCCATCGTCCGCCAATCCACCATTTCGTCCCCAGCGACTTGTTCCATCAGAAATCGATCGAAGGGTTTGTCGCTATTGAACGACTCGATCACGTAGTCTCGATACCTCCAGATCCCCTGGCTTGGATACATCGTCCCCAGATCGTTATCCAGCTTCCCATCGACGTATCCCACGGCATCGAGCCAATGGCGTCCCCACCGTTCGCCATAGCGAGGCGATTTCAATAATGTATCGATTAGCCATTCGTAAGCGTCCGGACGATCGTCCATCAAAAAATCGCGGACGGCATCCGGTTCCGGTGGTACCCCCAACAGATCGAAATAGGCTCGACGAATCATGACACTCCGATCCGCCTCGTCGGAGTATCCGAGTCCCTTTTCTTCTAGTTTGGCTAGAAGGAAAGTATCGATCGAGTTACGTACCCGATGCTTATCGCGCACGAATGGTTCCTCGATTTTGCGTGGGGGTCGAAAAGCCCAGTAGTCGCGGTCCTCCGTCGTAATCGTTGAGCGGGCTGGAAGTGAAACGATCGTTTCCTCGGCTGGTGCACCAGCATGAATCCACCGTTCCAGGACATTCCTTTCGTCAGCGGTGAGCTTATCCTCTTTGTCGGGAGGCATCTGCCCGGTCGACACCAAATCGAAGAGCAAACTGGCTTGCGGATTTCCACGAACGATCGCGGGGCCATTCTCACCTCCTCGCAGCATCTCGGAAACCGTTCTTAAATCCAGCATCGATTCTTGAGGTGCTTCCCCATGGCACGCATGGCACTTGGATGCCAGCAACGGAGCGATATCCCTTTCGAAGATCGGCGTTCGCGACTGAGTAGCACTGCGGACCGGCAGCTCGATGTTCAAAAGAGTCTCGTCTACGGAATGAGAGGAGACGCTTTCCTTGGAGAGCGCGTCGGATTTTTCCGTGGGGAACGCTTCGCGCAACGACCGCTTCGACGTTCGCGATGATTCATTCTGAGCGAGGCTCGTTGTCGACAAGCCGAGGATCACGAGTCCCGATAGCAGGACATCCATCGGCTGCAGAATCCGCAGAATCTGACACATCTTCAGACCCAAAGACTTTAGGGGGAGTGAGCTGATATCGAATTCGTTGTACGCGTATCCGCATAAGTATACTGCAACCGCCGGGCGACATTCTCTTAATTTTGGATTCATTCCAGGCATCTGGCGACCGTGAATCCGAGTTTGGAAGTCGATACGAGAACTCGGATTGAATATTTCATTTAAAAGCGTGTACTTTTTCCAAAGAACCAATCGCTCGATTGAATCGGGAGATGGATCCCACCGCGCGGAGAGTGCCCCTGATCCCGCGCGTGTTGGAGGAATCGTCCGACCTCCTTTTCTCTCCAGCCGATTCGCCGCAGTGGCCATTGATCATTGGCCATGCAGTTACGAGAATGTCTGGCCGGCTTCGAGTACTTTCTCCGATAGAGGTTTGCATGTCCATGTCAGCGGGTCCGCGTTTTATTATGGTCGGTGGTTTTCTAGGAGCTGGCAAGACGACGACGATCGCGCGGTTGGCATCGCATTTCAGAGCAGCGGGAAAGAATGTCGCGATCGTAACGAATGATCAAGCTGCCGATTTGGTGGATACGCTTCTTCTCCGTTCCCAAGGTTTCCAAGTTGGCGAAGTAGCTGGTTCTTGCTTTTGTTGTAACTTTGATGCCTTGACCGAAACCGTGGAATCCTTGAGTGCCGAGAAGCGGCCAGACATCGTGTTGGCTGAACCCGTTGGTAGTTGTACAGATCTCGTCGCAACGGTGATTCGGCCCCTCGAACAAATCTACGATCAGCCCTTTGAGATCGCCCCCTACGGCGTCATCATCAAACCGAGTCATGGTCGCAAGATTCTGGGTGGCGAAGGGCAGAAGGGTTTCTCACCGAAGGCCGCCTACATCTTTCGCAAGCAGATCGAGGAAGCGGATTTTGTCATTCTCAATCGAATGGATGAGCTGAGCCACTTGGAGGTTGAAGAGCTGATCAATCTTTTGTCGGACCAGTATTCCGGTATTCCTGTGATCCGGATGTCCGCCAAGAGCGGCGCGGGTTTCGAGGCGCTCTGTGAATTCCTCGATCGGAAGGGGGTCTTTGGCCAACGCATCATGGAGGTAGACTACGACACCTATGCAGAGGGCGAAGCCGAACTGGGCTGGCTCAACTGCCAAGCGAAACTGACTGCCAATGAGCCAATCGATCTCGATAGCTTCCTGATGGAGCTAGTACGACTCTTGCATCAGGAATTGATTGTTAGGAACGCAGAGGTCGCACACTTGAAAGCGATTGGTATGGCTGAGGGAGTGTATGCCGTCTCGAACTTGGTGAGCAATTCCGATCGTCCGACGCTGTCTCTGCCCTCCCACTGGAGAGGGGATGATATCGATCTCGTTGTCAATGCTCGTGTCGCCATAGCCCCCGAGCCCTTGGAGGAAGTGGTTCGTACATCGATGGTGAGAGCTGCCTCGACTGTCGAAGCCATTCTGCACATTCTCTCGCTCCAGTGCTTCCGACCCGGCAGACCTGTCCCAACACATCGATTGACGGGTTGAATGAAGGAATCGTTCGAGGTGTGAAAGTCCCCACTGTGAATGGCACTATTGAGAAAGGTCACTGTGTTACGAAGACGGAAGCACAGTATCGCCATCCGAATCTCCGAAGTCGCCATTTGTCGATCCAGACAGTGGGGCTTGATCGAGGAAGAGCGAATCGACGCACCAGTCGCTTGCTACCAAGACCGCTCCGAGGATTCAGGGACCATTCGCCAACGTCGCAAATTGATCGATTCAGATCGAAGGGAATCGCAGGGTTCGAACAGCAGTACGAGCAACGAACCTGAGCTTGTGAGATCTAGGTTATACTGGCGGAAATTATATCGGCTCGATCTATGACGCGTACCCAATCGGAGAACGACTCGTGACCCATACTCTCGCCGCTCGAAAACTTTTCATAGCGATCGCTGTAAGCTTACCAATCGGTTTCACAATGGTTTCTACGGTTCATGCGGATGAACCGTCCGCATGGAAGAAGCATGTCATCAACGATCGGTCCCCCTTTGAAGCGGTCGGAGTCGCAGACTTCAATGGCGATGGAAAACTGGATGTCTTCTGCGGAGATTCCTGGTACGCAGCTCCTGCATGGACCCAGCATAAGGTACGTGATGTCCCACCCGGTACGAATCCTCAATACCACGAGGATTTCGCGGATGCCCCGCTGGATGTCAATGGCGATGGGAAAGTGGACATCGTCACCTGTGCTTATTTCAGCAAGAAAATTGCTTGGGTTGAGCATCCAGAGGACCCGACTCGACCGTGGACCGAACACGCGATTGACTCTCCCGGTTCGATGGAGACAAGTTACCTTCTCGATCTTTACGGCGACAAAACTCCCGTTTTGGTCCCGAATGTCGGTGGCAAAATTTTTCTCTATGAACTCGTCTCTAAATCGCCGCGCGTCGAATGGAAGACACGAACCCTGCCTCCTCAGGGGGCCGGCCATGGTATCGGACACGGCGATATCAATCGAGACGGCCGCTTGGATTTGATCACTCCCAAGGGTTGGTACGAACAGCCTGCGGACCGATCCTCCGACTGGACGTTTCACCCTGAGTTCCAGCTCGGTACTGCAAGCATCGAGATCATCGGCCACGACTTTGATGGGGATGGCGATACCGACATCGCGTGGGGCATGGGGCACGATTTCGGATTGCACTGGCTCAAGCAGTCGAGCGACTCCTCCGGCAAACGGGTCTGGACGAAAGAGGACATCGATACGACATTCTCGCAAGTCCACACGCTACATCTCGCTGACTTTGATGGCGATGGTGAGAAGGAGTTCGTCACAGGAAAACGAATTTACGCTCATGCGAGTGAACCGGGAGCAACGGCCGAGCCATGCCTGTATCTGTTCAAGTACGATCGATCCTCTAAAAAATGGGTGCGGACGACCGTCTATCGTGGGGAAGCTGCTCCTGCGGCCCCGATCAACCCAGCCCAGAGGGATGCTCTAAAGGATTTTCGGCAGGGTTCTGCTGGCACAGGACTTCAAATGGCTTTGCACGACATGGATGCAGATGGTGACATTGATATTGTCGCTCCGGGTAAATCGGGGCTTTACTGGTTTGAAAATCCAAAGCTCTGACCGGCATCCGAAAGTGCGATCGGCAGGCACGGTCTGGGATGCCGTCTACATCGATAAAACCCCACGCTGACCAAATCGTTTATGGAGTCTATCGGAATGAAATTTTGTCTCGCGCTGCATTGGTTTGTTCTGATCCACTGGTTGAACCTAGCGATTGCGACCGAACCTCTGGTCATTCCATTGTGGCCCGAGGGTGTTCCCGAGAAACCAGGCTTCGTCGCCGAACCAGAGCAAGAAACGGTGAAAGCGGACGGATTGAAAAGGATCACCCAAGTCAGCCAACCCACGCTCACTCTGTTTCAGCCGAGTCATCCCAAGGGAACCGTAATACTGATTTGTCCTGGTGGCGGGTATCAGGGTTTGGCTATCGAACATGAGGGAACTCAAGTCGCCGAGTATTTGAATACACTCGGAGTCACCGGTGCGGTTCTCAAGTACCGGGTGCCTCGTCGGGATCCGCTAAATCCGCATGAAGCTCCGATGGCCGATGCCATTCGTGCGATTCAAATCCTTCGCTCGAGATCGGGTGAGTTGGGTATTCGAGGCGATCGCTTAGGTATCCTGGGTTTTAGCGCCGGAGGAAACTTGAGCGTGCTGACCGCTCTTCAGGCAAGCGATCAGGATCGCCCCAATTTTCTAGTCTCCGTTTACCCTGCGTATCTCACCCAGGAGAAAGAGGAGTTTCGGTTGCGTCCAGAAATCGTAGTCCCCCCAACTGCTCCCCCAGCTTGCTTCATTCATGCAGGAGATGATCGTATCACCGCTACCGGAAGCGCGCTCCTCTACCTGGAGTATAAGAAACTCGGAATACCAGCCGAACTGCATATTTATTCACAAGGCGGTCATGGGTTCGGAATGAAGAAAAATGGAACACCAGCCAATCAGTGGCATGTGCGAGTGTCGGAATGGCTGACTAGCAATGGATGGCTCGCATCCCCGTCGAGTGGCAAGTGAGTTGTTTCCCGGAAGGTTGACGTTTCGTGATCGTTGATGGCATCCTGGTTTTGGAAACAAACGACATCAGTACCAAGGACGTTCTTTCGCAGGCTCTTTGTTCACCTGAAGGTTCCCGAATGTGGGCTCGGTCGTCGAGTGTCTCAATACCCTTTACGAATGAGGGAGTGCGCTCGTGCAGTTCGAAGTAGGCACGAGGGCTTGCTGGGAGCGGCATGCATAGGACTTAGGTTTTTGATAGCATCGATAGGTACCACGGGGAGAAGAAACAAATGCTTGACAATGCCATTCGAACGCGGATGAGGAGAGACTCCAGGCTGATCCATCTGGTTCTGTTGATTCTCGGATGCTGCATCTTCAGTGGAGTTGGAGCCTCGCCGGGCTTTTTGCTCATCCACGCCTCGGAGCTGGCAGGAAAACCAAACGTGGTGTTGATCGTCAGCGATGATCAAGGCTATCCCGATTTAGGTTGTATCGGTTCCAAGCCGATACAGACACCGAACCTAGATCGATTGGCATCGACGGGTGTTCGGGCAACCAACTTTTATGTCACCTGGCCTGCGTGCACACCCTCGCGCGGCAGTTTATTGACCGGTCGCTATCCTCAGCGAAACGGTCTTTACGACATGATTCGAAACGACATGGTGAACTATGGACATCGGTTCACCGCGGATGAATATGCAGTCTCTCCTGAGATGACCCTCGGACTGGACCCGCGTGAGATCACATTGGGAGATATGCTTCGCAAGAGTGGCTATGTCAATGGTGTGGTGGGCAAATGGGATCTAGGTCAGGCTAGACGTTTTTTGCCGTTGCAGCGAGGATTCGATTTCTTTTACGGACATGGGAATAACGGCATCGATTACTACACCCATGAGCGTTATGGCATACCGTCGATGTTTCGTAACAATGAGCGAACTCAAGAAGATCGAGGTCGTTATGCGACCGATGTTTTTTGCGAAAAGGCCTTGGGCTTTGTCGAGGAGCATGCAGGGCGACGCCCCTTCTTTCTACTTTTGGCTTTCAACGCCCCACACAGCGCATCGACACTGGCGGAGGATGCAGGTGGAAAGAAGCCTGGAGTCCAAGCGCCTGCGGATGAAATTGAAAAGTATCGAAGCGACGAGATCGATCCCAAGTTGAGGGCATACTACGCCTCGGTCACACGGATGGATCGTGCGATAGGTGAAGTATTGGCGGCAGTCGATCGAGCCGGGCAAACCGAAAATACGATTGTTCTTTTTCTATCGGACAATGGAGGCAGCGGTAACGGCGGCAATGCGCCGCTACGAGGCAGCAAATCGACCATGTGGGAGGGAGGATTGCGAGTGCCATTCTTGGTGCGCTGGCCGACAAGACTACCCGCAGGCCGGATCACCGACGAGTTCCTCACGTCGCTGGAGATCGTACCGACTCTTTTAGCCGCCACGCAGACCGAAACACCGGCGAATCTCCGACTGGATGGGTTCGACATGCTTTCCGTGTTGCGTGGAGATCAGGAGTCCCTTCGAACGGAAATGTTTTGGCAAAGACGATCCGACAAAGCGGCGCGTGTCGGCTCCTGGAAATGGGTTGATTCAGGAAAAGGGAAAGGTCTGTTTGATTTATCGCATGATCTTTCCGAGTCGAACGATCTTTCGAGCGATCGTCCGGAGGTGCTGAAGCAGATCCAAGACCGATTTGCAAACTGGCAAAAGCGGATGTCTGAGGCGGAGCCGCGAGGACCATTCCGCGACTATTGAAAGAGGGACCCAATTCGAGCTGCCTCAAGTCGATTGACAGGGACTCAGGCATCCATAGAAGGTTCTTTGACTGCAACAGAAAGCGGGTACGTCTCAATTGCCTGACTGTCTTGTCATGATGGCCTGGCTGGCGACCGCGAATCAGCGACGATACCGGACCGATTGCGCTGCTTGTCGTCGGCTTTCTATGACATCTCCAATCTCGGATGCGAGAGTCGGAGAATTTTGGAGTAGTTCGCCGATGGCATGATTATCGAAAACGAGGACTTTGAGATCCTCGACGGCTCGAATCCCAACTTCGTCATCGGCATGCCCGATGGCGACTTGATCTCCGAAGCATTGGCCTGGACCCATTTCTCCAATCTCGACGAGTTTTCCAGAAACATCGACGGATGTCAACGATGCCTTGCCATGGACAATCAGCGCGAAGCCGTGGAATCGTTTGCCTGGCGATTGAATCGCTTCGCCAGCTCCAAAGTCCAGGATCTTTGGTTCTTTTCCTTCGGTTCTCTCGACGGCCGGAAGAAATCGGGCATGCTCTCGTAACCATTCCCTGGCTTTGGGTGGCGCGGGGCTAGGACTTTCATTCGGTCCGTATTCCATGGCAATCGGATAGGGTATCGATAATCCTTCGCGACGCGCTACGTACCACATACGGGTCAGGATCGCATCGCGAGTTGCGGACAGATCTTCCTGTCGTGCGACCGTGAAGATCAACCGGTAGATGACCGAGAAATCCGCGTAACTCGCCGTTCGAACCGACGGTGGCGGATCCGATAGCACACCCGGTGTCGTTCTCAGCAGTTCGAGCATGACCTCCTTCACTCGGTTGGGAGGATCGTCATAGGAGAAACCCATTTCCAAAACCTCAGTGCGCATGGGTGTTGGTCGGGAAAGATTGCTGAACGCGTCTTTGTAAAGTGAAACGTTAGGTACGATTCTCAGTTCGCGTGTCGGAGTTTCGATGTGAACCGACCGCCAGTTGATCTCGATCACTCTCCCAGTCGTTCCATTCGCGACGACCCAGTCGCCAACATTCAACGGTCGTTCAAATAGGAGCATCAATCCAGAGACGATGTTACCGAGGGGCTCTTGGAGTGCTAAACCGATCACGACCGAACCGACACCCAGTGCGGTTAAGGCATTCGTTAATTCGTACCCCCAAACGCGTGAATAGATAAACATGGCTCCGATTGCGACGAGCAGAGCTCGAGACAAATCTCGGAAGAGTTTCGGGACACGCGATCGCCATGATTCCGTATCGCCCGTACCGAACACGATGTCATTCACGACGCCCAGCAATGCATACAGTAATACGATCAAAAAGATTGTTTGCACGACACGAACGGTCGTTGAGTCTCCAGGCAGACTGAGGACATAGCTGCAGAAAATCAGGACCGCCAGGCAAGGCAAAACGAAATTGCGAATGGTCCTTAGTGTTTTTTCGAGCGGTTGTCCTCGACGTTCACAAAACGCGATCGCTTCGTTGAGCAAGAGCAATAACGCTGGAAAGCCCAGGGCCAGTCCGATGGAGGGCCAGAAATTGGAGATCGTCTGTCCGAATAATTCATTCATGTTTCTAGTTCCTGACTCAACGATTCTCGATCAAGCGGTGACTTGCCATGTTTCCAAAGGGTCCTTGCCGTTCTGCTCGATACTGAATGGTCCGTTGAATTGGAACTGATCTCCTAGTCGATCGCGCACAGGACGAGTGACGCGTATCGCAGCTCCAGGTCCGCTGGCCAGTTGTTTGGCGATGGTAACAGTATGCCCCCACAGGTCGTATAGAAACTTGCGTCGACCAACCACTCCTCCAACGACGGGTCCTGCATTGACACCTATGGCCAAGCTCAGGTCGGCTGTCTGCTCTCGGTTGTAGATCGCTACGATATTCCCCATTTCCTGAGCGAATTGAATCACTCTGCGAGCGTGATCAGGGCGATTGACCGACAAACCGCAGACTGCGAGATAGGTTCCACCGATCGTTTTTACCTTTTCAATTCCGAATCGCTCAGCTGCCTCGTCAAAGGCTGCGACTAGGTCACCGAGAATCGAGAGCGATTTCGCTTCACCAACTTCTCCTCCGAGTTCCTCCATCCCCTGGATCTCTGCAAACAAAACCGAGACATCCGTGAACTGTCGACTGGCCCGTTCGTCTCCCTCCTGTCGCTGCGCAACTGCAGACGCAGGGAGAATACTGAGCAGCAGTTCTTGATTCTCTCGTACTTGCGATTCGAGCTTTTCGGTTTGTGCTCGAATACTATCCGACATTTGATTGAAGACTCTGGCGAGCTCGCCAAATTCATCACGGGATGGAACGTGCACCTTGACATCCGTTTCTCCCAATCCCAGTCTCCTCGCTCCCTCGGTCAACATCCGCAGGGGACGAGTCAGCAAGCTGGAAAAGATGAGAGCCAGTACGGTCACCGCTAATGCGATCCCGCTGGTCAGGGTCAAGACATTTCGACCGAGTTCACGGATAGGTGCCTCCGCTTCCGATTTGTCAATCTCTGCCAGGACGCCCCAGCGCAGGGAATCCAATTCCAGCGGACCGTAGGCGCTAAGAACGGGTTGCTGTCGATAATCCAGCGTTTCAACCAGACCGGAGCGTCCTCGCAACGCTTCGGTAGCACTTTCCGAATTCACAGGAAGTGAGCAAATGACACTGCCCTTCTTTTTGATCTCTTGAATCAGCCGTCCGCTCGTTCCGTTTTCCGCAAGAGTTTGGAGGAATCCATCCGGATCCTGCATCATGAATCGAGACCGACTGCGCATGGTCTTGTCCGGACCCACAAGATAAACTTCGCCGGTCTTTCCGAGCCCCTCTCCCTCCCAATTACCAGCCCCTTCCGCGGCACCTGTGAGAACCTTCGTAAAGCTTTCGATGGGAAATTGGAGTACTAACAATCCGATACTGCGCTGACCGTCAAAGATAGGGCTGACGACAAATCCCATCGGTCGACCGAGGCTAGGACGATACGGCTCAAAATCCGCAATCTTGAAGTCGTCCCGATCCTTGAACGACCGCATCGCTCTCACCTTCTCTGCCATGAGCGTGTTGGAGTAGGGGCCGTTCTCCAGACTCGTTCCGAACTCGGCTGTTTTTTGATAGCTGTAGACAATCTGAAGCGAGTCGATATCCACCAGCATGATATCTTCGAAGCCAAAGATCTTCACCGCGCGATCGAACAGTCGATGGTACCGGGCATGCACCTGGCCGTAGCTGGATAAGTCGCTGGTCGATTGCTCTAAGAGTTGTTTCTGCCCATAGGGATGCGAATTCGTGACGATATAGTGGTACTGCAAATAACGCTCTGGATTACCCGAGGGCAAATACTGTTCGATGACAGGTTTGATATCTAGATTCTTCTGAAGGCTGGGTAAAAAATCGTTGGCGTAGAATTGGCTGAGTGTCGCAGACTCTGCCTCGCCGAGTTGAGCTGCCTTCAGTTCGCGATAAGCTGCCGTGAACGATTTCGTTCCCTCGATCGCTGCCACACTATCGGACATGGCGATGACTTCATCCCGCAATGCCGCGAGCATCGTATTCAGAGTCGCGGTCTTCGAAACGCGGATTCCTGTCAGTTGGTTTTCGATTTGTTGCCGTAAGGCACGCCTTGCGGAAACGTATCCAATCCATGCGACCACGCCGATCGAGAGCAAGCTGACGATCAGCAGAAGAAGAATCATCTTTGACTGAATGCTGAGTCGGTTCAAACCGAGCATAGGAGGCACACCGCGGGAAAGGGGCTGGACAAGACGGGACTGCTTTTCTCCGTCTTGGGGACGTTCTCAACGCATAAGACTAGCAAGTATAGTTCTCAATCCAGCGTATCCATGCAGACTCCCCTCGGACTTCTGAGGAAACAGGCTGTAACGATGATGTTTCCCGCAGGTTATTCGAATTAGAAGCCAATGTAAGTGAAAAATTTGCTTTTTCTGTGCAGTTCTCGCGAGGTTCTCCCTCAGTCTCAGGTCTCGAGGATCCGATTTTCGCGCCATACGCTGGTCATATTCCAGCAGGTTCGCATAATAACCGTTAATGAAGGAATTCCTGACTGAACTGTCTCTCTTTAAAAATTTTGATTCGAAGGGTGGCCGGAAATGAAACTCTCGAGGCGAGTAAAGCATATGCATCGAAATCCAAGGTCGGACCGGGGCTGTTCTCGGAGAGAACTGCGGTTCGAGTTCCTGGAGCTCCGACGTCTTTTGGCGGCCGATTTGGGACAACCAACGGTTTGGGCGGGTAGAGAATACATCGCAAACGAATTACTCGTTCAGTACGCGCCACAGGTCTTCGGCCCCCAAACGAGCGTCTCACGTCCCACGGTCAGTCTGCGTGTTGCGGAGACGATCCATACAAAAGCCATGCAGCAAAATGGGCTCGGAGTGATGGAACGAGTAACTCTGGGACAGGGAGTGGGGATGAGCGAAGCGATCGACGCTCTCAAAAAGAATCCCAACGTGCTTTATGCTGAGCCGAACTACGTTTACCGTCCGTCGGTTGACAGCAATGACACTTACTACACCAACGGAAGCCTATGGGGGATGTACAGCAACGACTCCCCAGCCGCCGGACCAGCAAACACAACGAATCAATTTGGCAGCCAATCAGAAAAGGCTTGGTCGGCGAATGTTACAGGATCGTCAAACGTGGTTGTCGGAATTATCGATGAAGGGATTATGTTCAACCATCCCGACCTCGTGGACAATATCTGGGTGAATCCCTATGAAACTGCGGGCGATGGAATCGACAATGATGGAAATGGATATGTCGATGACATTCGCGGCTGGGACTTTGTGACAAATGACAACAGTGTCTACGATGTCGGTCAGGATTCTCACGGGACTCACGTCGCGGGAACCATTGGAGGGACTGGCGGTAACGGCACGGGCGTGGTCGGTGTCAACTGGGACGTGACCATGATCTCTCTTAAGTTCCTCGGTCCCAACGGAGGTTCGACTCTTAATGCCGTCAAGGCTCTGGACTACCTCACCGATCTGAAGACTCGACATGGAATCAACATTGTGGCGAGCAATAACTCTTGGGGCGGTGGCGGATATTCGCAGTCCCTGCATGATGCGATCATTCGCAGTGCCAAACAGAACATCTTGTTTGTCGCAGCGGCCGGTAACTCGACTGCGAACAACGATGCGACAGCATCCTATCCATCGAATTACAACACCACCCAAGGGACTTCAACACAGACTCCGGCCTCCTACGATAGCGTGATCGCAGTTGCTTCCATCACGAGCACTGGAGCGATCTCGAGCTTTTCGAGTTATGGAGCGACCACGGTAGACATCGGTGCACCAGGATCTGGGATATGGTCGACGGTTCCGACCTCCACCGGAGGAGCGAGCTACGCTTCCTACAACGGCACCTCGATGGCGACTCCGCATGTGACGGGAGCTGTCGCTCTCTACGCCTCCACTCAATCTCCCCCGGTCTTGGGCAACACCATCCGCCAGGCGATTCTGAGCACCGCGACGCCAACGGCTTCGCTTGCAGGCAGAACCGTGACGGGCGGTCGATTGAATGCCTTCGCGGCGCTCAACCTAGTGAGCGGACCAAGTGTCTCTGTGGGAAGCCCGAGCCCGAGTGCGAATACGACCGAGGCGGGTGGTTCCATCTCGTTCAATGTCGTGCTGGCGACGCAGCCTGCAGGTGATGTGACGATTCCGGTAAGCTCTAGCGATGTGACTGAGGGTACCGTGAGTGCCAGCTCGCTAACCTTTACCACGGCAAACTGGAATGTACCTCAATCGCTTACCGTGACAGGTGTCAACGACGATGTCGACGATGGTAACATCGCCTACACCATTGTCTTGGGTGCTGCGACTTCAACAGATCCTGCTTACAACGGACTGGATCCCACCGATGTCGCGTTGAGCAATCAGGACAACGATACGGCCGGTATCACCCGTAGCGCTCCTTCAGGAACAACGACGACGGAGGCGGGCGGGACGATTACGTTCACGGTCCGTTTGAATTCTGAACCGACAGCCAATGTGACCGTTCCAATCAGCTCCAGTGATACGACCGAAGGAACGGTGAGTGCGTCATCTCTACTCTTTACACCAGCCAACTGGAATGTCGACCAAACCGTTACGGTGACAGGCGTCGACGATACCATCTATGACGGGAGTATTGCCTACAACGTGGCGTTGGCTGCATCGACTTCGAGCGATCCGCTCTATAGCGGCATCAATCCGGCGGACGTTGCGCTCACGAATATTGACAACGAGCCCATTCCTCCTACCAAGTTTTTTGTAGTAGACGATGCCGCGAGCAATCGGACCTACGAATACGACGCAGGTGGCGGAGCAATTGAGAATTATTTGCTGAGTGCGTCGAATGCGACACCCAGAGGTGTCGCTGCGAATGCCGCTGGAGATCGGGTCTGGGTCGTCGACAACAACCGAACGGTCTTTGTTTACAGCAACAGCGGTGCTTTGCTGGGTTCCTGGGTGGCCGGCAGCTTGCCAACGAATGCGCAGGTAGAGGGCATCACCACGAATGGTACCCATCTTTGGATTGTCGATAATCGGGGCGATCGAGTTTACTACTATGCCAATGCCGCCAGTCGAACCTCTGGAACACAAAATGCAACGAGTAATTTTCTCCTAAATAGTGCTAATCGAAACCCACGGGACTTGGTCACCGATGGGACATTTCTGTGGGTGGTCAATGATGCCACGACGAATTTCGTGTTTCGATACAGTCTAGCGGGAACGCTACAAAATTCCTGGTCGCTCAATAGCGGAAATGCTACGCCCACCGGAATCACGCTGGATCCATCCAATGGCTCGCAGGATATTTGGGTGGTCGATAGCGGTACCGATCGAGTCTATCGTTACGCCAATGGGAGAACGTTGACCTCCCCCACGTTGACCAGTTTCTTCCAGCTCGCCGCAGGGAATACGAATCCTCAAGGTATTGCAGACCCGCCAGCTGGGGAGGCCTTCGCAAGCTTGGAGGTCTTCGTGAATGAGCCCTATGTAACGTCCGCGCAGGCGGCTATTGCGAACACATGGGGTACGACCGATGTCGGGCTTTCGGTAGCCGACCGAGGATCAATCTCGAACGCTTCAGAGACCTTCGTGATGCTAGATCGCGATGCGAGAATGAGCCGCGAGTACGACAGCGGAGGTCGATCGCTCGACCGATCCGTTCCAACAAATGACGGAAACCGCAGGTCCATGAATTACCCGCGTCAGGAGATCGGTCAGCGATTCCTCGCTCGATCCTCTGAGCGGCTGCAGCGAACCAAGTCACCGCTTTGGGATGATGTGGAGCTTCTGGATCGAGCCTTTGCAGATACCGACGTCGAGTTTTCCTAACCCCGTATAAGTCCAAGCGATCTTCAGTGTTGGACGCATTCGCTGATTGACGTGGATGCGTCCGAGTCTTGATGGGCGACAATCCATACCCGGAGTTGGATGCTAACGCAGCCTGTGTTCGTGCATCGCATCGGATTTCGTCGTACTCGTACGCAGCGAAGCGGTACTCAGTGAAGCGGCACACGTACTCGATGGCTGTTTGAAATGCGGCGATGCCGATCGTTGATCCAAGCGGTTCGAGGTAAATTGCACACCCATGGGCCGAATTGCGATACTCGATCGCTTCGAGTACGAGAAGGAGCTTGAAGAAAGTATAGGACCGAAGTGCTCGATCGAGTGATTCTGACTTGCGTTGAGTCAGCTCCTGGGACTCGATCAATGGCTGTATTAGCTCATTCCGGGCACCGTGGAACCGTATTGAAAGGAACGCGAGTCGGACTGCAAACTTTGTTGGCTGGGTGCCTGAGTATCATCCAGTAGTCCATTCATTGAAAAACATTTCCTAAATCCCTCATCGATCATTTTTTTCTTGAACCTCGATGAGCCGAGCCTTCTCTTTTTCGGGAACACGTTCCTGTAGGCTTCTTGCTAACGTGACTCTGAAGCACCCTTCGTTGATCCTACCCGTGTCGGACCAACTGACGTTGAGGAGTACATAAACCTCCGTTTAAGGAAATGCTTGGATGAAGGGAATTCGCTCCCCCCCAACACCGCGGGGTATCGACGTGGAAAGTGGTTGGGATTTTTAGAGGGTAAGGCCCTCCGGATCGAAAGGAGGGCGGGTATGCGACGAGAGCTGATCCTGCTGGCTCACCAAAGCCAATCATGGTGGGCTCAGTCGACCGGATCCTCATGCAACATGTTCCCTTGCGGGACCATCCGTTGTGTTTGAAGTCCAATGGAGATGGACGCAAACTAGCAAACCAAGATCGATGCTTGGAATAGAGCGGCTGTGTCAAGGGAAGAATTTCGGTTCCCTTCGATAGGCTATCGTGGGTAGCCATCGAACGGTTTGCAACGTTCGATGGTTTTTGAAGAGGGCTCTTGTGTGGGGAAGGGACAACAGTAAGATTATCTGACAATCGGCCTCGAGGCGAAAGTGGCCCGAGACAAGGTGGAAGCGTAACTCTCCTGCTGGAAAGCCTGTCATGTCGCTCGTTGTTGTCACAGACTACACGTTTCCCAACCTCGACACTGAGGACGGGATCCTCAGGCAGGCAGGCGCTGAACTTAAATCGGAAAATACCAAAGAGATAGCGACGCTGAAACGGATTGTCTCCGATGCGGATGCCGTGATCACCCAGTTCGCGCCGATCAATGCAGAGGTCATCGAGTCGATGAAACGGGCGCGGGTGATTGTCCGATACGGGATCGGTGTGGATAACGTCGATCTCGATGCTGCCAAACGATGTGGCATTCCGGTTTGCAATGTGCCCGATTATTGCATCGACGAAGTCGCGGATCATACGCTCGCATTCCTACTTTCACTCACGCGTCAGGTCGTACCGAATACTCTTTTGATTCGCGATGGGAAATGGGGACTGGCGACTCCTCTGGATCAGATGCGCACGTTGCGAGATCAATCGGTGGGCATTGTGGGTTTTGGCCGGATAGGGCGCGAGGTCGCTGCGAGGTTAGCCCCTTTCAAGTGCCAGCGATTCGTTTTCGATGCGTTCGTTCCTGAAGAGTCAGTACGGGCCGCAGGGTGTATTCCCGTCAGCCTCGATGCCTTGCTCGCACAATCCGACATCGTGACGCTACACTGTCCATCGACGCCACAAACAAAGAAAATGCTCCGCGCGGAATCAATCGAACGAATGAAGCGGGGGGCGATCGTGATCAACCTGGCTCGCGGCGATCTGGTGGATACCGAGTCGCTGGTCCATGCATTGCAATCGGGTCAGCTCTCTGGGGCCGCTATCGACGTCTGCGATAAAGAGCCTATACCTGCCGAAAGTCCGCTTCGGACCTTGCCCAATGTTGTCGCCGCTTCGCATATTGCTTCTGCGAGTCCCAAGGCAGTTCGAACTTTACGTGAAACCGCTGCGAGGATTGCAGCGATGGCCCTTCGAGGCGAGCCGCTACCAAATATTGTCAATGGAGTACTTGTTCCACGATCCGGCGATTCGTAGCTTATTCCTGCTCGATACTTGAATTGTTTTCTAGATCTTCATCTCTTAGTCCTAAGGATCCCAACCCATCATGCCGAAGCCTCTATTCCGTGGGGTGTGCGCGTCTTCGATCACACCGTTTCATCCGGACGGACGACTTTGGTTGGAACGGCTCAAGCCGCACATCGATTGGCTCATCAGTGAGAGAGTGGATGCCATTTCTCCTCTTGGGAGTTCCGGTGAATTTCCTGCCATGGAGTGCGCAGACCGGGAACGGATGCTAGCCGCGGCAATCGAAGCGATTGACGGACGTGTCCCCGTTTTGGCAGGAACCCACGACTACTCCACTTTGCGCGCCATTCAGTTATCCAAGTTTGCTGAAGCCAAAGGGGCGGATGCTCTTCTGATTGTTCCCCCTTATTACATGGCACCCACACCCTCACAGGTCATGGATCACTATCGTCGGATCGCTGATTCCGTCGAAATCCCGATCATCCTCTACCACAATATTCCACTCACCTCGGTCGATTTGACAACGGATCATTTGCTCAAGTTGTTTGAGGAGAAGGCGATTGCTGGGGTCAAGATGTCTCATCCGGATCCGGACCGACAATGCCAACTATTGCAGGCGAGCAACGGCAAATTCACTGTCTATGCGGGGATCGACACGGCTGCCTTTGAAGGTCTGTGTCATGGTTCGCATGGCTGGATTTCAGGAATCCCCAGCACGGTCCCGAGCCGAGCACGTCGATTGTACGAATTGATTGCGATCGAACGCGACTTAGCCGCAGCTCGCGAGTTATGGACCAAGCTTGCACCGCTGATGCGACTTCAGTTCCAAGCCTACCATTCCAAAGGGGAGGGGGCCCACTGGTTTAGTACGATGAAAGCTGCCTTGAACATGATCGGTCCTTCCGTCGGTGATCCACAACCACCCATCCTGCCGCTCCCCGTATCGCATCGCCAAACCCTCATCGAGTTGTTGACTGGACTCGGATACGAAGTGCACCATCAAGGCGCATCATGAGATTGATTTCCTTTGATGACCTGAAAGAGCGCGTTGTCGCTATGCTCCTCGCATGCGGCTTGGATTCTGTTCCTGCGGATGACACTGCGGACGCTCTGGTGACAACGGACGCCATGGGAGTCTTCACTCACGGCGTCAAGTTGCTGGCAGGCTACGTCAAGAAATTACAGGCAGGAGGCTACAGCGCGCAGGCGCGGCCGACGATCGAACGCGAGGGTCCCGCATGGGCCATCATCGATGGTCATTCCGCGCTAGGGCAGGTGGGGGGCGTGTATGCAGTAAGGCATGCGATCGAAAAGGCCAGGCGATTCGGAATCGCCTACGTCGGACTGAAAAATGTAGGGCATATTGGCGCTGCTGGGTATTATGCGGGCTTGGCTGCACGCCAGGGCTTCATTGCGATGGTGACCGGTAATGACATTCCGAGTGTCGCTGTTCCGGGATCGCGCCGGGCGGTTCTGGGGAGCAATCCGCTCGCGTACGCGATTCCTGTCATGAACGGTGATCCAATTCTCCTCGATATTGCAACCGCGGCAGTCGCTGGTGGGAAAGTCTACGCGGCTCTTCGACGGGGCGAAACCATCCCGTCGACCTGGCTCATCGGAGCGGATGGTCTACCGACCACCGACGGCAGTCTGTATCCACACAGTGCAGCACTGGCTCCCATGGCGGGTCATAAGGGATATGGTCTAGGACTGTGGTGCGAAATCATGTCGGCGATTTTGCCGGGTGGAAACATGACTTGGCAAGTGGGTAGTTGGATGTTCGATCCGCCGACCCGTCCCTCCTGGCACAACGCTTCCTTTACCATCATTGATGTTTCTGCGGTCGCACCACCCGACGAGTTTGGCGATCGAATGCGTAAGTTGATCGATGAGTTGCATGATTCCCCAACCGCCGAGGGGTCCGATCGCGTTCTCCTGCCAGGAGAACGAGAATGGACGAACTATCGCGCGGCTCGAGAGCAGGGTATCCCACTTCCGATCGATGTCGAAGAGTCGCTTTGCCGCGCGGCGGAACTTACCGGAGTCCCATTCCCTTAATCCATGGTACAGGAGTATTCTCTTGAAGATCGTTCGTTATCAGACAGCACAGGGTGAGCGTGGTTACGGTTGCCAACACTCCAATGGAGCCATTACACGTTTAGAGGGAGATCTCTTTGGTTCGTTCACCGACACGCAACAACCGGTTTCCGTCGCAAAGATCCTCGCTCCGATCGAACCTCGCGACATCATTTGCATCGGTTTAAACTATCGCAAGCATGCGGCGGAAGGCCAGCAACCGATTCCCGAATTCCCCGTCGTGTTCATGAAGAATAGTGGAACCCTGCAAAACCCCGGTGATCCGATTGTCTTGCCTCGCAAACTCAAAAGCGACGCGGTGGATTACGAATGTGAGTTAGCGGTGATTCTCAAGCGGGAGTGCTACAACGTCTCCAAGACGGAAGCCCTCGAATATGTTTTAGGCTACTGCTGTGCCAACGATGTTAGCGCTCGAGACTGGCAGATGAAATACGGTGGTACCCAATGGTGTCGTGGCAAAACCTTTGCCACCTTTTGCCCTCTCGGTCCATGCTTGGTGACAACGGATGAAATCCCAGATCCCAATCAGCTCGGGATTCGAACCATCCTGAATGGTCAGACGATGCAGGATTGGAACACCAACGACATGATCTTTGATGTACCCACGCTCATCGAATTTTTAAGCGGCAGTACGCGTCTGGCGGCTGGTACTGTCATCTTGACCGGAACTCCTCATGGGGTTGGAGGCGCGCGCAAGCCCCCGGTTTTCTTGCAGCCTGGCGACACGGTCACGATCGAAATCGATGGAGTCGGCGCTCTAACAAATCCTGTTGTAGCCGAAGGGGACATCGCATGATGAGGAACCTCGCAATGCTTAAGTGCACACGCGTTTACGGGCGTTGCCTGCTCGGAATGATGCTGATAGCCAATTTTTGTTCGCTTTCAAATGCGGATGAGACACGTTTCGTCGATCACTCGCTAATGATCGCTCCCGAATATCCATGTACGTGGCCCAGTCATCCGTTTCCTCGATTTGCCATCATGCACCAGCGGACCTTAGGGCCTGAGTCGGCATACAACATCGACACGCTTTTGATCGATGGAAACACCGGAACTCAGCTGGATGTACCGCCTCACTCGGTCGCGAGACCCGAATTGAAGCGGGAGAAATCCGGGCCTCTGGGATTGGCGTACATCGACAAAATCGAAGCCTGGCAATTTGGCGGTGAGGCATGCGTTGTCGATGTTCGTGATTTGCTCGACCAAGCTCCGAAGGGGGTAAGCCCGCTGGTCAAACCGATGCATGTTGAGCGATTTGAAAAACAGCATCGGCCCGTCAGATATGGAGACGTCGTGCTGTTTCGAAGCGATTACTCCGACAGGTACTACAGGCCGCTTCCTGAAGGTCGGCGTTTCATCGCGGAAGTCCTGGATCAAAAGGCGCCGGGCTACCCGGATCCAGATCCTGATTGCATGGAGTTTCTCGGCCAACGGGGCGTGTTGAACTTGGGAACCGACAGCGCCAGCATGGGACCTCTCCCAACACTCGCCGAGCCTACCCACTATGCGGGTTTGAAGTATGGGATGATCTGGACCGAAGGCGCGACCAACTTGAAGGAGCTTCCACCGACCGGGGCTTTTTACTGCATGCTCGGCCCCAAGCATAAAGATGGACCCTATGGGGAAGGCCGCGCGTTTTCGGTGATGGGAGGTAAGTTACCTGCGCGTCTGATCGACTCATGTAAAAACAAAAGAGGGATCGATTTATCTCCTACACTGTCAGCGGATTATCCACTCACCTCGCCAGGGTTTCCTACGGGCACCCATCGCCAAACCTATCTGAAGATCGATTTCTTGTATGCTGACTATCTCGATATGTGGCACCATGGTCACTTGATGGATTCCATGACGGGTACGCATTTAGTACCTCCCAGTTATGCATTGCCACCCGACAAGACGCCCGTGCAGTACGCACCTGAAATTCGGGGCTGGCTCGAGGAATACGAACGAAAATACGGCAAACGCGGAACCAGTACGATGACGACCGAGCAGGTGCCCATCGATTGGACGTGTGGAGAATCACGTGTGATCGACGTCCGTAACCTCGTGGGATCCACCTCTCCCAGAAGCTGGCCTGCATCCCCCGAAATCACTGTGGAGCAGATTAAGGGTTTTGAAGCGACATCCGGCTCGCTTCGTCCAGGGGACATCGTGATTTTTCAGACCGGTCATAATGATCGATATCTGCGACCGAATCGAACGGATGCCGCTTTGTGGAGCGATCCGCTCGCTGGAAAGTCAGAAGGTTGGCCTGCGGTTGGACCAGATGCTGTGGTTTATCTGAAATCCAAAGGGATCCGTTGCATCGCAAGTGACGCGCCCGATCTCGGAGGGGTGGAGCCGCGTCGAGCCTTGATGACCTATTGGGCGTTGGGGAGCCTCGAGATGGTCGGCGTTGAGTTTTTAACAAATGTCGACAAGATCCCTAACCAGGGAGGTTACTTCCTGTTTGCAGCAGTGAAGGTTCGAGATTGCCATGGCGGTCCCGGTCGCGCGATCGTTCTCTACTGATCCTGGGTTGCGTTTCGCACTTCGAGTTTCCGTTTAGGTAAGGATCGTCACGATGAATCCGCAAAATACGAGCGAACACTCGGAATCGCGGGAGCACGACATCGCTCACCCAGGGGAACATCTTTCAACCAGTGCGATTCCCCCGTGGACACTCGGGGAACTACCGGAACCCAAGCCCTTGCGGCTGCGACACTGGGCTAGCTTTATCGGCCCCGGGATCGTCATGATGGGGATCCAGATTGGAGGGGGGGAATGGTTGCTGGGTCCAGCGGTGACCGCAAAGTACGGTGGTGGTTTGATGTGGATCGCGACCATCGCGATCGTTCTACAAGTCTTCTACAACATGGAGTGCGGGCGTTACGCTCTCTTTTGTGGAGAACCTGTCTTCACTGGATTCATGCGTTGCAAACCGTTCCCGGGTTTTTGGGTTGCGTTGATGATGCTACTGAACATCTCCGCGCTCGTACCAGGACTTTCGACGCATGGTGCTGCCATGATCGCATCTTTGATTCTTGATCGCCCACCGACCAGAGAGGACTTGGGATTGGTGGTCCCCTTGGCCTACGCCTGCTTGTTCGCGGTAGCTTTCCCTGTCGTGATGGGTGGAAAAGTGTACAACATCCTGCAATGGGTGATGACAGCCAAGATCGCCATCGTGCTCGGCTTTTGCTTTGGCATGGGCGTCACTTGTGTCAGCGCTGCGAATTGGTGGAATGTGGGGAGTGGGTTTTTGCAGTTCGGCAACGTTCCGGTAGATACGGGGGACGGCGGAGAAAAGCTGGAAAATCTTTTTACTTACTGGTGGTCTAACGGCGAATTGCCTTGGATCTCGACGACGAGTTTGATCGTAATCGGTGCATTTGCTGGTTATGCAGGTGGCGGTGGGCTCGCCAATTCGACCTACTCCAACTTCGTACGCGATAAAGGATGGGGGATGGGTGCGCAGGTTGGTGCGATTCCAAGCGTCGTTGGTGGTCGTAGCGTGACACTCAGCCATGTAGGCCAGGTTTTTCCAATCCATGAAGAAAATCTGCGGCGATGGCGAGGTTGGTGGCGGTACATCTTTACGGATCAGGTTCTCGTATGGGCTCCCGGTTGCTTTGTTGGGATGGCGTTGCCAGCTCTTTTGTCCTTGCAGTTCGCAACTCACTCGAGCATCTCGGCAGAGCAAATGAGTGTCGCACAAGCCATCGTGACAGCGGATGGCATTCGCAACAGTGGCTTTTCTCCCGTTCTCGGGAAACTCCTCTGGATTGCAGCTTTGTTTACTGGTTTGATGGTGATGCTACCCAGTCAGATGTCGATTCTCGATGACTTTAGCCGTCGCTGGACCGATGCGATTTGGAGCGCGAATCCTGGTGTAAGAAATCGTTGGCGAGCGGATCAGGTCAAATGGATTTATTACACCATCCTCGCCACTTACGTGGTATGGTCGTTCCTTTGCGCCTTTCTTTTTAGCAATGCTCCCAAATTGATGACGGACTTCATTGCGAATTTCAATAATCTCGCTATCGGAGTGACGGCATTCCAGATTTTGTGGATCAATCACCGACTGCTCCCCATCCCCATACGTCCACGCTGGTATCAATCACTTGGTTTGATCTGTTGTGGTTTGTTCTATCTTGGCCTGGCAGGAATGGTTTTTCGATACAAAATCGTTCCGATCCTTTTTGCAGTATCAGATCCCTGCTGGAGCATTTGGAATGGTTAGTGTCAAAAACGGACACCCTCGATCTCTCGTTTCCCGTACACACATGCAAGATCAGTGACTCGTATGAATTTATCCCTATTTCAACTCGAGGGCCGTGTAGCGGTCGTCTCTGGGGCAGCCCAGGGATTAGGTCGTGCTACATCGCTGGCCTTAGCTCATGCAGGTGCGGATATGGTTCTCGTGGATCGCAACGAGTCTGGAGCTGAGGCTACCGCGGCTGAAGTGAGAGCGCTCGGTCGGCAATCGTTGGTCGCGAGTACAGATGTCTCCAATCCCAATTCGATTCGGGAGCTATTTCGTAAAGTCGATACCCAATTTGGTCGCGTCGATTTCCTCGGTAATATTGCGGGTGACGGCGTGCTCGCGCAACCCGAGGACTTGACGGTGGAGCAATTGCAGCGTGTCCTCAACAATCTGGTCATTGGCCGATTTTATATGTGTCAGGAGGCGGGTAAGCGGATGCTCGCACAAGGACGCGGTTCCATCATGAATATCGGCTCGTTAGCCAGTTCCACAGCGCTCGGCCGCGGGCATATTGCCTATAGCATGGCCATGGGTGCGGTGATTCAGATGACGCGAGAGCTGAGTACTGAATGGAGTTATCGAGGGGTGCGGGTGAACTGCGTTACGCCAGCACAAGTCATCAATCCCAGCTTGACCGCTCGTATGGAAGCGGATCCTACGCTGGAGGGGCGGTTTCTGCGAGGTATCCCGGCAGGACGGCTCGGAGTCCCGCAAGACATCATGGGCCTAGCAGTTCTTTTAGCGTCGGATGCGTCGTCTTGGATTACCGGTGCGATTATCCCGATGGACGGTGGCAACATGGCGATGAATGCAGGTGCAACGCCCGGCCATGAACAAAGACCCATTCAGTCCTTTCATCCTACCAATCAATCCAACTCATGAACCAGCTTCCACGTGTTAGTACGGATATTTGCCTACGACTCTATCGCACGATGCAAATCATTCGTAAGACTGAGGAGGAATTGGCGCGTTCTCACCAGCGTGGACTGATCCACGGAGCCTGTCACACCTACGTCGGTCAGGAAGCGATCGCTGCCGGAGTATGCGCCCATCTGACGAACCGCGATTCGGTTTTTAGCACGCATCGCGGCCATGGACATGCGTTGGCAAAAGGGATGCCTCCGCGCGATTTGATCGCTGAGCTCTTCGGAAGAGCCACTGGTTGCTCGCGAGGTCGAGGCGGGAGTATGCATCTGTTCTCGCCGGAGATCGGAATGATGGGAACGAGCGGCATCGTCGGCCCCTGCATTCTGCAAGCATGCGGAGGTGGATATAGTTCCAAGTTGCTCAAGAGTGGGAGTGTCGGAGTCGCATTCTTTGGCGATGGAGCCGTGAACAATGGAGCATTCCATGAAGGACTCAATCTAGCGAGTATCTGGAAACTTCCCGTTCTATTTGTATGCGAGAACAATCAATACGCAACCGAGGTTCCATTCTCTTATGCAAGCGGTATCCCCGATGTCGGACGGCGGGCAGCGAACTACGGTATGCCAGGCTTTGAGGTAGACGGTAATGATGTCTTGGAGGTTTATCGTATCGCAGGAGAAGCGATCGAACATGCACGGAGAGGAGCCGGTCCGACGCTTATCGAATGCAAAACCTATCGAACACGAGCACACGCGGAGGGAATGGGGGATTTTACCTATCGAACACGCGATGAAGTTGCCGCGTGGAAGGAGAAATGCCCCCTGCTGCGATTGCGGAACGCACGGGTCGATTTGGCTACGGATCTAGATGCCATCGACAACGAGGTAACAGAACTCGTCAAGGAGGACCGTGTATTTGCGGAAGCCAGCCCTCCTCCTGATAGTTCGACCGCGACGCAGAACGTCTATTCAGGGGGCAAGGTAGGAAATCCACCGGTCATCCTAGAACCGAGGTTAACTGCCGATACACGAATCACTACGTTTGTCCACGCGACGCGTGAGGCTCTCGACGAAGCGATGTCCCAGGATCCAACGATTTTTGTGTTGGGCGAAGGCATCGGCGTGCGCGGCGGAAACTTTACAACCACGCTCGGATTGTTCGAGAAATACGGTTCGGAACGATTATGCGATACGCCGATCTGCGAACGAGGGTTTGTCGGGCTAGCCTGCGGAGCAGCCATGACGGGGACGCGACCCGTCATCGACTTTATGTTTATCGATTTTATCCACGATGCGTTTGGGGAAATTGTCAATCAGATCGCCAAGATTCAGTACATGAGCAGCGGGCGATTGAAAATGCCTCTTCTGTTGCGAGGCTGCGGCGGTGTAGGCCATTCGGCTGCGACGCATCATTCGGGAATGTATCACTCGGTTTATTCGCATATTCCTGGACTACGAGTCGTTCTCCCCTCGAATCCCTACGATGCCAAAGGCCTTATGGCGCACGCTCTGAGAAGTGACGACCCGGTCCTGTTTCTAGAACATCGCGAGTTGATGCAGTCCAAAGGTGCCGTTCCAGAAGAGTATTATGAGATCCCTTTCGGCCGGGCGCGCATCGCCCGCGCAGGAACCGATTTGACGATTGTGGCGCTCTCACTGATGGTAGAACATGCGACGCAAGCTGCTGAGCAATTAGCTCGCGAGGGGCTTTCAATTGAAGTCGTCGATCCGAGAACGGTCTCGCCACTCGATATAGACAGCATCCTAAGATCGGTTGCTAAGACCGGTAGACTCCTCATCGTCGACGAAGCCTTTGGTCCATGCGGACTCGCGTCTGAAATCGCTGCGCAGGTCGCTGACGCTGGATTCAATGATTTGGACGCACCCATCCGACGATTGCATGGCGTCTTTGCTCCGACTCCCTACGCCCCTTCGCTCGAGAAAGTCGTCACTCCGAACGTGTCGATGATTATTCAGGCGGCTCGCGATCTAATGGAGGAATAGTATGGCCCACGAGATCACCATTCCACGACTCGGCTGGTCGATGGAGGAAGGGGTTTTTGGAGAATGGCTCAAAAACGATGGCGACCTTGTCGCAGCGGGTGAGATGGTTTTCCTGTTAGAAGGTGAAAAAGCAGCTCATGAGATCGAGTCGCTCGAGACAGGGCACCTCCACGTTCCACCGAATGGACCTCGACCAGGCGATTCGGTCAAGGTTGGGCAAGTCATAGGTTTTCTGTTGAAACCAGGAGAGACACCACCCTCCCTGAGCGTCGCTGGATCGAAGCCCATTTCTGTAGATCGATCCGTTCCTGATTTGAAAGATGCAGCTCCTGCTCCTGTCCGTAAGGCAACGTTACCCTCTCCCGTATCCCAAGCCGAACATCAAATGCGTCCACGTGTTGCGGGACCTGCAGCCCGTCGACTCGCCAGGCAACTGGGTATCGATCTGGATAACGTTCAGACGCCGGATCCAACCGGTCGTATTCTTTCAGACGATGTAAGACGTACATTCGAGACAGGCACCAGTCCGGCGAATGTATCGGCGCATCCTTCTGTTGCGACCCCTCGCGCTCGCCGTAAAGCGAAGGAGATGGGAGTCGACTGGCGACAGATACATGGTACTGGCCGTCATGGACGCGTTCGGGAAAGGGATGTAGTCGCTAGAGGTTCACAGTCCCCTGCACCGACCGCGAGCGCTGAGCCGTCTCCCACCTCGTCAGGCAAACATGTTCCCGCAACTCGGTTACGATTGACTGTCGCGCAGCGCATGCAAGCTGCAGTAACTCTCGCGGCTCCGGTCACCATGACCACCAAAGTCGATGCTGTTCCTTTGGTCCAGTATCGCCAAACTTTGCAGAAGCAGTCTTCCGAATCGAAAACACCCAGTTACAACGACATCATGATTTGGTTGGTTGCGCGAGCGTTGCGAGATCAACCGGAAATGAATGCATGCTGGTTCCGAAACGGAATTTATCATTACGACTCCATCCATATCGCCAATGCAGTCGACACACCATCCGGATTGCTCGCGCCAGTCCTCCGAAATGCAGATCAATTGACCCTTTTTCAGATAGCTGCAGAGACATTCCAGCAGATCACGGCTGCTCGTACCGGCCGACTGGTCCAAGGTGATTTGGAAGGCGGCACTTTTACAATCACAAATCTCGGTATGTTTGGAGTCGAATCCTTTACGCCACTTTTGAATCTACCTCAGGCAGGAATCTTGGGGATCGGTCGAATCTCGGAGGAACCGATCATCCGATCAGGAACCGTCCAATCTGGATTTATACTCACTCTCAGCTTGACCTTTGATCATCGAGTCATCGATGGTGCTCCAGCGGCTCGATGGCTCCAAAGCCTCTCCGAGCGTATTCGAAATCTAACGATGGAGACATAGATTCGAACGAGTCTGACCACTTTATCGGATAGCGACCGTAGCTTGCTCGGGGCATTTTGCATCATCGAAAGGTTCGAGTTTCCATCCGACGCTAGCGATGGTTCCGAATGGTATCGATTGACTTAACAAGTTTGGGCTGGTCCGTGGTAGTCCCTAATCCTCGAGCCACCAGATACCTCCGGTCCGATTGCATGGTAAACTAGAACGAGTCAGGGGTCGGAATTTTGGCGGTAGATTGGAATTTACAAAACTAGGAATGATCTATGCTCGATATTCTTGGCAGGAGACCCTTCATCCACTGCGATCATCATGCCCGCCGGCATTTTCTCAAAATCGGAGGGCTCGGATTAGGTGGATTGTCTCTACCTCAAATCATGCAGGCCCAGCAATCAAACCCGACCAGTCGCGGACGTTCGCTGAGTCATAAAGCCGTCATCATGATCTATTTGTCGGGTGGACCTTCCCACCAGGATATGTACGATCTCAAGATGGATGCCCCGGCGGAAATTCGAGGAACATTCCAACCGATACCAACCAATGTGCCTGGCATCCAGATCTGCGAGCATATGCCCCGACTAGCCAAGATCATGGATAAGGTCGCCATCATTCGTTCGCTGCATGGATGTCCTGATCAGCATGCGTCCGACTTATGTATGAGCGGCTATCCGATGGGACCCAACGGCCGACAGAACAACCATCCTTCCTTGGGCTCTGCGGTCTCTCGTTTGCGTGGACCGGTCGATCCAGCGGTACCCCCGTTTGTCGGTCTGACCATCAAGACACGGCACGAACCCTACTGCAACCCGGGCTTTCCCGGTTTTCTTGGTGCAGCCTACGCCCCTTTCCAGCCGGATGGGGAAGGTATGAAAAATATGCAGCTTCACGGAATTACCCTCGACAGATTGAGGGATCGTCAAAACCTGTTAGCTAGTTTGGACCGGTTTCGACGCGATATCGATTCACAAGAAGGTTATCGAACCGCGGATGCAATGACCCGTAAAGCGTTTGACGTTCTGACCTCCAGCCAGCTTGTCGATGCACTGGATCTCGAGAAGGAAGATCCGCGGACTCGGGATAAATACGGTCGCGGTAGTTCCGATCCTGCGTTCGGAGAAGATGCTGGTCCACACTGGATGGATCAGTTCCTGATTGCACGGCGACTGGTCGAGGTGGGAGTTCGTTGCGTCACCTTGTCGTTCGGGAGTTGGGACAGGCATCACTCGAACTTTGAAAGACTACCAATCCAACTCGCCAAATTCGACCAGGCGATCACCGCGCTCATCGAGGATCTTCATGCACGCGGTCTGGATCAGGACGTCAGCGTGATCGCATGGGGGGAATTCGGTCGCACACCTCGCATCAATAAGGACGGAGGTCGCGATCACTGGCCGCAAGTTTCCTGCGGATTGCTCGCTGGGGGTGGGATGCGTACGGGACAAGTCATCGGATCAACGAATCGTCTGGGCGAGGTACCGCAGGATCGCCCCGTCCACTACCAGGAGGTCTTTGCCACTCTCTATCACTGCTTGGGTATTGATGTCAGCACCGCGACCGTACCCGACTTCACCGGACGCCCCCAATATCTTGTCGATCGCCATGCACCCATCAAGGAACTGATCTGACATGTTCGTCTGTCGTTTCTAATTGGTATCGCCTGTATTCGTCTAAGCTCCATCGCTTGTACATGACCTGGATCGTCTAATCAGTTGAGGGTAACCTTCGTATGAGGATGTCTTTCGTTCGACTTTGGATGCTAGCCGCTGCGTGTCATTGGATACGTATCTTCGCCTTACTATTCCTTTCCGAACTAGCAAATCAAGGAACTTGCGATTCAACGCTTGCCCAGGAGTCCATGCCGCTGATCGGATATACCGAAGGGCGCAACGACATCGAGGGAGGGCAGTTTTTGAACTGGAAAACGAAACGGGCTTGTGTGGTCCGGGCAGATGGTACGGATCGGAAGATGCTCGCTGCGGAACTGATTAAGGACGAGCAATCGTGGACGCAATTCGCAGGTTGGTCGCCCGATGGAACACGGGCTCTGGTTGTGAGTCTCTGGGAAAGTCCTGAGAACGCTGCCTGGGAACGGGAACACAAGACGTTTCGCATGACCGAAGGTTGGATGGTCGACACCTGCCTGCTGGATCTCGAAAAAGGGAGCATCGAGAATCTGACTGCGATTGAGCGAGTCAGCATCTACAACACGGGACTATTCTTTCTCACGGATGGGAGCGGTTACGGTTTCACGCCTCTTATCAACGGTATCTCCAAACCTTACGTGATGGGTTTGGATGGTCGCAACAAGCGCGACGTCTCGAGTCAAGGGGACGGTTTCGCCTACGGTTATTCAGCTTCGCCTGATGGTAAACTCATAAGCTATCATGAGAACTATCAGATCTACCTGTCCAACACCGATGGTAGTAACAAGCGACGGATTGAAACTGGAAACCCGTTCAATTTCGTTCCGAGCTGGTCACCCGATGGAGAGAGAATCCTTTTTGTTTCGGGTGAGCATTACAATTGTCACCCGCACATCATCCAACGGGATGGTAGCGGTTTGAGAAAGTTGGCAGATCGGGGTGGCTATCCAGGGGTGGTCGAGATACTGAAACAGCCTGACTTCCATAGCGCTAGCAGTGATATTCCGGTTTGGGGGGTGGATGGTCGTTCTGTTTTCTACACGGCAAATATTGAGGGTAGTGTTGAACTCATGCGAGTCGACCTCGATGGGAACATAACCCAGCTAACCAAATCCAATCGAGGAACGCGTCACTACCATCCCGCTGTTTCGCCCGATGGCAAGTGGATTTTGTATGGTTCCGATCGGAGTGGTACGATGCAGCTCTATGTGGCTGCAGTAGACGGTTCACATAGTAGACCCATGACCCACGTGCCTGAAGGATACTGTGCCATGCATGGATATTGGCAGCCTGCCGGAAAACGATAGCTCGTTCGATTTCCGTCCGACGAAGGTGAGGGTTTGCAGTTCAATCGATGCGGGACTGTTTCCAGCATGGTCGTTTGGTCCGTACACATTTTATTGGATGTTTACTTGAGTTAGCAGGCTTGTGTCCGCCCTGGCTTCATGCCAGGGGAGCCAACGATTGGCAGCTATGATTTGCTAATGAAGTGCCATTCGTGCTTGGCACTTCTGCTGTCCGTGCGAAGAATGAAGAAGCAGGAGACCGGTCGGTAGGGATGGAACCTAACTGATTACACTTCACGCCCATTCGGGCCTGAAGCAAACACACACTGCCGGCCTATTCGGGGCTAATCTCATGGCCGCTCTACTTGGCACCTCGATCCATGCTCTCGATCCATGATGGAAGGTTGAGCCTAGTAGGGTTCCCAGGTATAAGATTTCCGACGTTTTAGTTGATGGATCAACCTAGAATAGGGCCTGCCATTGGCATCGAAACAAAAAGCCTTTGTCTCCGACCAAAATATTGGTCGCTGTACTGTTCACAGGACTGCCATCGATGTAGGTCCCATCCATCGATAATTTCAAAAAGGGCATTCCTCGCGGATAGTACGAAAAGCCCGTCGCATAACTGTTCGCTGAACCCTGGTCTCCGGTCACAAACGAATATTGGGAATTGAGTTCGAATCGCTTGGGAACAATGAAGAATCCCCCCTCCGTGTAGAAGCCATGTTGCAATCCCACGGCAGGAACCGGAATGTTGGAGACAAGATTCTGAATGGAGCGAACAAAGTACTCGGCGTTAGCACTCCATCCTCGGTACTTATACGCGGCGTCCACGGCGAATAGATACACTTGGAAACCTTCCACCGTTGCACCGGGGGCCAGAGCGTTGGGTTCCGTAATGCGAGTGCCATCGGTCAGCCGGAGGAAGTCGGTCTCCTCCAACTGCCGACCAGGAGTTCCCTCGATGGAAGCCACGGCGGACATACCGAGCCTCACTGCTAACTCATCGTGGTACTCGAAATCCGTCGGTCGCAACGGCCCATAACTCCCGACAACGTCTCGATAGATGCTACCCGCAGTCGCGAAATTATTTCCTAGTTCTTGGGGTGTTAGGCCCTCCGTATTGTAGCCTTGGCCGATCATGAGTTCGTAACGAAAAGAAGGGTCGGGCTCTCCGGTGAACCAAATCCCTGTGGTTCGACTCGGGCGAAAGAATTCGTTTGAGATCGGTCGGTCCACCATACGGGTATCGAACGCTCCCAAGATCCAGTTTCGAGAGCCAGGCACCTTCCGTTTCCCGAAATACACCCTTCGCTTATCGCGATATTCCCACGCAACCCAACCATCGAGAAGACTAGCGACATGCCTGCTATCGGTATCGAAATCGAATTGAGATTGATACGTTAGCTTTGGCGAAAAAGCGTGGCCGGATAATACGAGTCGGGCTCGCTCGATGTCGAAGTATTGTCGATCCCGAATCGGCAATACTACCCCTGCACTATCGGTCCATGAATCCGCGTTTCGCGAAAAAGTAACGAACCGAAACTGCAAACGCATGTTCGTTTTCAGTTCAAACGAGTCGTTGTTCTGGACACCGCGAAGAAAGAATCCACGATCATAACCGACGTTCCATGACGGATCCTTCCTGGAAACCATTTCCGCAGCAGGATACATGGCGTTGGTTTCGTCGGAGTCCGAGATTGGGGCGGTTTCCGTAGCCGCCGGTTGCAGCACCGCGATCTCTTCGCTCGGTGTTACAACAAACTCTTGTCCAAAAATCGTGGAGACACAGAACATCCACGCCCAACATGCGTTGCGGAATATTTGCCGTTCCAAGAAGGTTATCACCACGTTCACCCCTCGCTGACCCTTTCACAAGCCTCCAGGGAGCATAGACAATCCCCGATTGGATGAATGCGCCGATCCTCGAAGATTTTCGATCGCTCGATCGAAATCAACGGGCTTGGATTGCTAGCAATGCGATTCCCGAGCAAGTCGTGGTCAGGATGATCGAATAGGAACCGTCCGCGTGAGAGAACGTCGAACGCCGAGTTGTTTCAGCGGATGTCGAGTTACCTTAGGGACCCAAAAAAAGGTCGCCGGACCTAAATCCGACGACCGGTGCGTTGCTAATCGGGGGACTAGTTTTTTGGTGGGCCCAGCGATTCTAATTCGTTCAAGCGTTTCAAAGCTTCAGCTGCTTTGAGCGTCTGGTAGTTGATCCCTGCCGCGTTGAGGCTGCTCCCCTGTTGAAACGGGAATTGTGGGATCGTCATCAGGAACTTCTTCAACTCCGCTTGGACGGGCACGAAGAGCCAAATGTTGTCTCCATACCAGCGCATGTACATCATGGATTCGTGCGGCATCCTTTCGTAGGGGTCAGCTTTAAGGTTCACGATGAGTGGCCAACCGGTCACCAAGCGGGTACCAGTAGCGATATTCCCGTCCACGGATGCGAAATTGACTTTCCAGTCATTCCAGCGGACAGCGTTCATTTCACCACCCTGTCCGAAGTAGAAGATTTGTTCTCGGGGGCCCTTTTTGACTTCACCCTTGAAGAAGGGGATGAAGTTGTAGCCATCGGCGTGCACCTTGAAGGTTTTGCCGTTGGCTTGGTACCCTTGCTTTAGCTTTTCGACGATACTGGGTTCACCGGCGGCGGCTAGCAGGGTTGGCAGCCAGTCTTCTTGCGAGAAGATGGCGTTGATTGTGGAGCCGGGCTGAATAACGCCGGGCCAACGTACGAGCATTGGAACGCGGAATCCGCCTTCCCAAGTAGTCCCTTTTTCGCCGTGGAACGGGGTGATCCCACCGTCGGGCCAAGACGCGGTTTCGGCGCCATTGTCGGTACCATAGACGAGGATGGTGTTTTCAGCTAACCCGAGATCATCCAGTTTTTTGAGGACACCTCCGACGAAGCCGTCGTGCTCAACCATTCCGTCCGGATAGAGACCGATACCGGTTTTGCCTTGCGACTCTTTCTTGAGGTGGGTCCACACGTGCATACGCGTGCTGTTGTACCAAAGGAAGAACGGCTTGCCTGCTTTGGCGTTGCGATCCACGAAGTCCATCGCTTTTGAATGGACTTCTTCGTCGATGGTTTCCATCCGCTTCGAGGTCAGCGGTCCGGTATCTTCGATCGTTTGGCCCCCTCGACCATCCGCCTTGCAGTGAAGAACGCCACGAGGTCCATATTTCTTGCGGAACTCAGGATCCTTGGGGTAGTAATAGGTCTCGGGCTCTTCCTCAGCGTTCAAGTGATACAAATTACCGAAAAATTCATCGAACCCGTGCAGGGTGGGTAAGTGTTTGTCTTGATCGCCGAGGTGATTTTTTCCGAACTGTCCTGTTGCGTATCCCTGCTCCTTGAGAAGATCGGCGATGGTCGGGGTCCAATCGGGAATCCCATGCGGGCTGCCAGGCATACCGATGGTGAGCAATCCGGTTCGGAAGGGATGCTGTCCTAAAATGAAGGAAGCTCGACCTGCGGTGCAACTCTGTTGCGAATAGGAGTCGGTAAAGAGGGCTCCTTCCTTGGCGATCCGATCGATGTTCGGAGTTTGGTAGCCCATGATTCCATGGCTGTAGGCACTGATGTTATGGACTCCGATGTCATCACCCCAGAGGACGACAATATTCGGTTTTTTGCCGCTCTGTGCAGCGGTTGTTGAAACTAGTCGATTGTGCTTTGCCAATAACTTTCGATCGGCAGGAGTGAGGCTCAGTGCCTCGTCCTGGGCCGTCATTGCTACAGTCGTTACTGGAACCGGGATCGCCGTTTCTTTTTCAGCGATTGTAGCTTGCGGCGAAAATGTCAAGAGGCTGATTGCCAGAACCAGCCAGCCAAGCCCGCCGCCAATTAGCATTCCAATATGCCGAGAACGGCAACCGAAGAAACTCATACATGTACTCCACGAAAACTAAGGAAGAAAACTCATCGAAATCAAAGTGTGCTCAACAAAATCGCCAATCGCCTGGGTCAATGTGAACCATTTGGTTTGGTACCCTTGGGTGAGATGTACCAAAACTGCTTCGTAGCCAAGAATATAGTGCGCATTCAACTCGCTGATCTTCGAAATAAGCACTTTTTCAAGCGGTGGCGCCCCAAATTTGTCGATTGCATCGGTTGATTTTCAGGTGCGGTCCGACATACGACCATTCCAGGGAGTGAATTGAGAAGCGAGAGACGATTGCGGGGTGGGACCGAAAAAAGCCCAGCAATGTATTTGCAATAAACTAATCAGCACGCCGAAGTAAGTGACCAAATGCATTTGTTCTGATGCTACGCTGACCGCCATCCTGAAATTTCCCATTCCGGGGTTAGCAATTGACTTGAGGGGCGAAAATGTATGGTCAAGTCGGAAGGATCTTAGAAGACGGCATTGACTCGCAGGCCGTAGACAAATGCGTCCTCAGCCAAAGCGCTTGCTTCGGGTTTGATGTACTGAACATCCGGGCTGATCGTCATCCAAGGAGTCGTTCGAAGACTGTAGAAGAGTTCTACGCCAGTACCATCTCGCGGTCCAAAGACTGCCTGCGGGAGCGGACCGAACTCGTTGCTTGCCCCAACGTAGTACCAACCAAGTCCGAATTTGTCGCCTCGGTCTTTGCGTAGGGGGCTATAGCCTCCGAGTCCCGCGCTAAGGAAGTACCGGATCGGTGTCGGGTTTCCATCACTGATCGAAGCGCGTGAGAACAACCCGTAACCTCTTTCTGGGTTGTCAGCGAACTGCACAAAATATTGATCGCCACCGACATAGATCGTGTAGGCGTCTGATAACGTCGCAAAACCAGGGACCACCGGTTGGGGGTAAACGCCGGGAGGTGGTTCGTTGAAACGCAGGTCGGTCTGGTCCAAGTGTTTCCAGATGCCTCCAACATGAATATCACCCTTCTTATCGAAGAACTGGGTGTTTCGTTTGATCTCTCCTCCCACGATCACACCTTGCGAGAACAGATCATCGATTTCGAAGAAGTCTTGGATTCGGTTTTGTGGATCGAGCACATAGGTGGTCACCCTGCCCCACTCGCGAGGCAACACCACACCAGCTGTGAACGAACTGTAGGGCAGTCCAAGCAAAAAGGCGGGATTCGCGATCAAGGCTTGGTTGACGAACTGCGTCGTCCCATCACCGCCTGCGAAATCGTCCTGGTCGATGCCCCCAAGCACGTCGATTTTTCCCGCATACACAACCAGTTCGGGCGAGAGGGGTTGGGTCACCACAAAGTTCGATAGGAATAACTGGCCAGGATCCTGGGGCGTTGGAGGTAGGGCAGCAGGAAAAACCGCGGGGGGGAATGCGCCTGTTCTTAGCGAGACGTTCCCATACTCGCCGTACCAATGCTCGGCCCGCGCGAGGAGCGTTCCCTTAGGCAATCCCCCAAACTTCTCGAGGTCAAATAGGAGGTCGTACTCTCCTCGACCGGTGTACTTGAAGGTATCGCCCAAGCCCAGGAGTGGGACCGGCGGCGGCGCTTGGATTCCACCTTCCACACCAAACCCAAAATGGGTTGACCGGCCGGAGAAAGTGATTCCCGATTCCTGCAAAGCACTCCGGCGACCACCCCAATCACCGGTGAGCGTGTCGCGACTCCAAAGACCTGCTTTGGCACTGTGGGCGGAGCATCCGTCACAACCATCAGAATTTGCCATGCTTTGGTAGGAATCGCGTGGTTCCGTGTCGCAAGTGGCACCGTCTTTCGCCATGGCAATTCGATTTACCGAAAGAGCGATCTCAAGAACTGTAAGAGAGACTGCGATGAAAAGCCGAACAGCATCCTTGCCGCGTATCATGTCTCAGTATTCCCTCAATAAAAGCCATTTTCCCCAGCAAATCCATTGCCATTCGGTCAATCAGACTCACGTAGGCTATCGGCGACTCCTTTTGGAGGAGGCAAGGCAAATCCCTTTCCTTACCCCCCTACGTCAGTCGGAGTAGTTGAAAACACCCTACAATCGTTAGGGTTTCTACGGTTGGAACCGCATGGTTTGGCATCTTTGTAGTTGGCGAGGGAGGAGCGGTCTGTCAGTTGGGGCTCAACCTAAATTCTTGGTAACTCGAGGTGATGATATGTTCCATCAGTCATGTTTCGAAATCACTAAAGATGCTGATTGAAAAACGATCGAGCTTGTAGTCGTGCCGCGCAAGCTACCCAATTTTTCTTTATGAAACGAGACCGGCCGGAAGGCTCGCGCTACTCCACTTATGATGGAACGCATGCGAGGGTGTCGATGTTGATTCGTAGCGTGTAGCGATAATCGGTTCTTGATGTAGGACGCGTGTTACGCCACAAGGCATTGCGATGAGACATCACACCTAATGGTTTTCGTGGATGCGTTCCCAAGGGCAACTAGGATTACGCACGCCGCTGAATCTTGTTACGAAGCTCCTCGGTCGCTGCACGCAGTTGCTCGATTGACTGACTTTGAAAACTCTTTGCATCACCTACGTGAAGGCCAAGGATCTCCTGAAGTGTTTGGATAAGCATTATCTCGCCTTTGATCTCGCCTTCGCCTAGGCCTTCCT
>JBBAXA010000011.1:25444-49982 GCA_040396935.1 Pirellula sp. | reverse complement strand
GGCCTTCCTCGCGTGCTTGGCGGCGGGCGGCGTTCAAGATCCATTGCTGATCGCGGGTGGCTTTTTCGCGTGTATCGTACATGGCTTTGTCCTCGGTCTTCTTCGCAATCCTGTCAATTGAATCGGTCGCCTTCTGGAACTCTGGCTGGGGGAACAACCTCGCTAGCGTCTCCGCTGGCGAGGTGGTATTGAACCATGGCATAAACCACAGCCACTCAAAATGGGCGCATCCCATGTGCCGCATACCAGCCTATCTATATGCACTGAATGCCCCCTGGCGAAAAGCACTCGGAGCGTGCCTGCTACTATGTTACAAGCATTCCCAGTTTGCAGCGATCATTCCATTCGATGCCAGCCATTCGGCAAACGGAACTTCAATCCGAGTTTCCAATCCATTTCGTTTTCTCTTCGAAGAAGAAAAGCCTATCTTACCAAGCGATGAAACGCATCGATGGTTTGTCGAGCTGCTCGATCCGAATCCGGCTTGGCGAAGACCTCGGCGCTAAGGTAACCGCTGTATCCGATCCGATTCAATGCATCGATAACAGGAGCTACGTCAAGATGCCCAAACCCGATCGCTTGTCGATTGGTGTCCGCAAAGTGGACATGCCCAATCCGGCCAGCGGCTGCGAGGAGCGACTGAGGGATGCTAGACTCTTCAATATTCATATGAAATAGATCTGCGAGTAGCTTGGTTTGATCCAGCCCATCGATGATGACGAGCCCCTCCTGCAATGTATTGGCTTGGTCGGTTTCGTATCGGTTCAGCGGTTCAAATAACAAGACCTGCCCGAGCCTTCTCGCTTCCTCATTGAGTTCTTCCAAAGAATCACGCAGCCATTTGCGGGCTTCGTCTTTGGCCAGAGTTGGTAGCGATCGACCTTGCATCGAGCCTATGATGGTCGGAGCTCCAAGCTCGCTAGCGATCTGTTGGATAGAGCGTACAAACTCGATCGCCTGCGTTCGTTTCCCTGCATCAGCATCGCAGAGAACCAATCGATGTTTCACCCACCCGGCTCCTGTACCGACCGCCGCTACATTTGGCCTCTCGCCCAGCGACTTCCAATCCAAATGACGGAGAGTCGATGCGTCGGGAGGAAAAATCTCGACGGCATCAAATCCGAGTTGTCTCGCGGAGAGAACTCCTTTTTGGAGATCATTCCAGTAAACAAACGGACCACCAGCCGCCTCGGGAACGAGGGAAATGGTAACCGCAGATCGCATTAGTTTCCGACCTTGATCCAGAGATTTCGATACTCGACCTGCCCTCGATCACCTTCCAATCCGATGGGACCGGACTCAGGCAAACTGAACACCTCTTCCAGCAGTTCTCCATTGCAGGTGCATCGCGCACTCTTGTTCTTGACCACAACAACGAGCTCATTCCAGTCCTGAGGCTTGTACATGGTAAGAGATTTGTATGGTCCTGCGAGCAAATAGTCCCGACATTGCAATTGCTTGCCTCGGAGGAAAACACCACTGTCAGCGTTGGGCGTAGCGCGAAACTCGATTCGGAATTCAAAATCTTTTGCAAACTCCTCGATGGTCCACAACTGCTGAATTCGACGTCCCTCTGCGGGAGTCGTGACGATGATGCGTCCCGATTGTGCTATATATCGCCCATCGGGTGACGACGTCAGTCCTTGAAGATCGGTAAGTTTTTCGACGAGTGGCCAAGCGACCCCTTTCGGGTCCCGATCCATCCATCGCTGGCGTGCAGCACGATCTGCCTCAGGCGTCGGCCGAAGGCACCAGCCGGTCAGATCGCGTCCATTAAATAACGGTTTGAAACCTTCGGGGATTGTCGAAGCAGGCTTGTCGTTGGGCGGTACGAGTCGCAGTGTTTCTAAAATGGGTATCAAGGCCATGGACCATTTTTGATAGCCACGGTCATTGGGATGCAACAGGTCTGGAAACTCTTCGGACTGAGCGTCTCCCTCCGGGCTGGCGAACAGACTCCAGGTATCGATCACTGTGACCTGCGGATCCCCTTTCACCTTAGCCAGATAGAGTTTATTGATCTCTTGGATCTTTGAAGCGGGGCGTTTCTTTGACTCGGAGGATGGGAACACAAGACAAAGCACGACCGGCAGTTTCGGATCGTGCATCTTGATCCTCGCTAGGATGAGTCCCAAGTTATTTGCGATGGTCTCCGGCTCCGCTTGCTCTTCGAGATCGTTCGTGCCCATCAACATGACGATACCGGATGGACGCAGAGATAGCACATCCTGCTCTAAACGAATCAGCATGCCACGAGTTGTATCGCCGGATATACCACGATTGGCGAGCTTAGCGCCGGGAAACTTGCTTTTGAAATCGTCACCCCATCCCTGGGTGATCGAGTCACCAAAGAAAACTAACGAGCCTTGCTGTGCGTCGATTTGATCCTTCCATTTCAGCCTTTTCGAGAGCCACAGTTTTTGAAACCAATCATAACGTCGAATGGGACCGCTACCGGGCAATCCCTCATCCGTCGACGGTATCGCGAGGGAGGAGTCGGCTGTCTTGGGCGTCTTGTTTTCCTGTGCGAGGATAGGCGAGGCGAGTGACGCAACAAACAAAAGAGCGAAATGATGCAAACGGCTTTTCATACGGTACGCACTAGTTGAGTGGTGTGGTGGGGAAACGCTGACGCATTATAAACACAATCTTTCATGTTCGAGCGGGTGCTGGCGACAACTTCAATCTCTGCCATAACTACAATAGTGGCTCGCGCACTTTTGAACGGGATTCTTGGGGACCTGCGACTCGTGGTTTTATTGATTGCTTTGCTTGGGATTACAGTTGTCGTCGCTTCGATTATCGGATTGCGATTGCACCCGATTCTCGGGTTGGTCCTCGGAACGCTAACGATCCTGCTCTTGGCGGATGCGGTACCGGGGCAGAGCATCGCCGGGCGACTTTCTTCGGGGATGGCCGAGATTTTCCAAAAGATTGGCTTGCCGATCGTATTCGCATCGATGGTCGGTGGTTGCCTGCTCGATAGCGGAGCTGCGACTCGAATCGTACAGTCGATCGTTGGATTGTTCGGCGCGGGACGTATCGCACCGGCGTTGTCGATCAGCGGATTCCTGATGGCCGTTCCGGTATATTTCGACACGGTATTCTACCTTTTGTTACCGCTGGCTAAAGCGGTTGCGAAGGATCGACCGTCGCAATACCTGATGTCGGTGATGGCCATCATTGTTGGTGCAACCATGGCGCATTCGCTGGTTCCGCCGACTCCTGGTCCCTTGCTGGTCGCGAATCGACTGGGGATATCCATCGGGACCATGATGCTGGGTGGCACGATCGTCGGAGGGATCGCGTCGACGTTCGGTTTTTGGTATGGGAAATGGTGTAGCAACCAATTCAAGCTCGGGTTACCAAACGATCCATCGTCTACCGATGAGCTAGCCAGTGAGATCCCGAGGCGGGGCTTACCACCTCTGTGGTTATCCTTGCTACCTCTTTTGGTCCCCCTCGGGATGATTGCAGCTGCAGAGACTTTTGTGGGTGGAAAGACCATGGAGCGGTCTGTTTTTTGGCAATGCGTCGGCGATCCTGTTTTTGCACTTCTAGCAGCAGCCATCCTGGCCTTTATTTTGATGCGACGTGTTGCGAGCCAAGCGACTACCCAGATTGTTTTGAGCAAAGCGGTATCTGATGCCGGTGTGATCTTGCTCTTAACCTGTGCTGGCGGAGGTTTTGGCGTCGCGCTGAATCAATTGGGTGTAGGATCTGCGATCGTCGAGCAATTTCCCAGCTTTCGAACCTCGACAGGTTTGTTGTTTATGGCTTTTGCGACAACCGCACTGATCCGCGCTGCGCAGGGTTCTGCGACGGTTGCGATGACAACAACCGTCGAGATCATTCGTCCGCTCATGGATCAAGTCGAGTTAGCGTACCATCCCATCTATATTGCGCTCGCGATCGGTTGCGGTTCCAAATTGTTTGCATGGATGAACGATAGCGGTTTTTGGCAAGTCGCTTCTATGACCGGGATGAGCACATCGCAGACATTAAAAACGTTTTCTGCAGCTTTGACATTGATGGGAATTGTCGGCTTCACCGTTGTCTTGTTCGGTGCCTTTCTTTTGCCGTTTCGTTCCTAGGGTTGTCCGCCCTGGTTGGAAAAGACAAGCGACGATCGTTTGTCTGCGGAGCCCACATACGCCCCCCCCGTGTGTTTGATCTAGGCCGAAAAGGCTCTTTGCGTGATCCGCTCGTACGCTTCGATGTAGCGATCTCTCGTTTGGGAAACGATTTTCTCCGGCAATTCGGGTGGCGGGCTATTACGATCCCAGGGGGTAGACATCAGATACTCTCGAACAAATTGTTTATCGAAGGATGCTTGGGAACGCCCCGGTGACCAATCGCTCGCAGGCCAGAATCTTGAACTGTCCGGGGTGAGCACCTCATCGATCAGGAGGATGCGATCTTGATACCATCCCCACTCCAGTTTGGTATCTGCGATGATGATTCCTCGCTGTCTGGCCAGATCGGTTCCCCGTTGATAGACCTGCAATGTTTTCGCTCGTAGCTCCCCGGCGAGTTCCGAGCCGATCGCATCGGCCATAAACGCGAAAGACACATTCTCATCATGCCCTTCCTCCGCCTTCGTCGCCGGAGTGAAGATCGGCTCAGGCAATCGATCGCATTGCCTGAGCCCGCGAGGCAATGCAATGCCGCAGATCGTTCGATTGGACTGGTAATCCTTCCAACCGCTTCCCTCGAGGTAACCTCGCACAACACATTCAAACGGGATCACTTTTGCTTTTTTGACAACCATGCATCGTCCGTGGAGCAAACCATCAGGGTCGTGAGGCCGAACAACCTCTGGTACCTCGTCGGTGATCAGATGATGATCGACCCCCAGCACCTCGAACCAAAATAAACTCAGTTGGGTTAAGATACGTCCCTTGTCCGGAATGCCGTTAGGCATCACCCAGTCGAAGGCGCTGATGCGATCCGAACTGACGATCAGCAATCGATCTCCCAGATCGTAGACATCGCGGACCTTCCCCTGCCGGCGTGGAAAGGGCAGATCGGTTTGAAGAACGATAGAATTCATTTCACCTCTTCAGCAGTCATTTTGTAGACGGCGTAGTATCCGCCGTCGTCGGGATACTGAAACGACTCGGTATCAATTTCGAGTTTCCCTTTGACCGTGACGATGCGAGGAGAAAAGTTGATGGATTTCCCTGGTGCCATGGTGACCATCACACAATCGTAGAGCGCAGCGCCAGGTCCAAAGCAACATTCTTGATTGTCTCGAACCAACACAAACTCTTTGATGTTGGAATTGCTAAAGAGCGTTGTCGGTAGGATGAAACCGCGGAGCTTCCAAATCTTTTTATCGAGGGCTTTGTTCTCATCGGTCAGCATGGTTGCTTTGAATTCGCCTCCTTTCTCCATCTCAAACTTCAAATCGTCGAACGTGATTTCTCCGCGCTTCCTCGCCGCTTCTCGATCCTTCTTTTCCTTTGCGAGTTGTTCGGGTGTCTTAGGGGTTTCGACCAAGGGCTTATTGCCATTGGCCCGAGAAAATCGATTCGCCGGTGGCAGGTACTTGTCGTCGGACTTTTTGGTTTGGGCATCGCCTGTCGCGGAGCTATCCGCCTTACCACTCGTCGCCTGCTGGGCATTTGAAGCCTTATCAGACGGGGAGGTACCGGCCCCCTCCTGGGCTTGCCCGAGGGCAGAGTCCGAGGCTGTCCAGAGACAGGCAGCCGCCAAAGCGACGAAAGAAAGGATTGTTCGCTGCATTCTTGCTGACTGCATAAAAAACCTGTGTTGGCACAAGCCACGGAATGGATCGTATCGACAGAGAAGTATATCGCTGGAGCGGCTTTGCGGCGAGTTGCGAATTTCTCGCAAATCATGCTGCGGAGTTTGGGTACTCTAAGCCTACGTCCGAAATCGATCGGGATTTGAAACGTAGGGTGACCAAGACAGGTTAGCTCGGTTAGGTTTTGCGAACCATGTCGATTGCGGATATAACCATAGGGAATGAGCGATACCCCTAATCGATTCTGCTGGAACAGCCCTTGCCGGATGGTATTGGCTCCGTTCCTTCGGTTTTGGAGCCCGAGCTCCAGTCGGAGCGTTCACTCGGGGGAAGCGACTGTTTTTGGAGACGATCTCACCCATTTTCCCTTCCAGGTATGGTCTTCCTTAGCCTGAGGAATCCGCGATGTTTAAAGTCAAGTCATTTCGAATTTCCTGGCTCCTACTCCTCGTCTCATTCGGTTTTATGGGATGCTCGTCGACGGCCCCAAGCGGAGATGCGTCGGGGGCCAGGCAAGACGAACCAGTGAAGACCGTTTCGGTCCGTATCGATACGATGACCTGTGTCGAGGGGTGCTTCAACGGAGTGAAGAGGGTACTGAAGAAACGAGAAGGTATTGAAGATGTCGTGCTGGCTCCTCAAAAGAAAGAAGGAGAAATCGACAACTCCGTGGTTCTGGTATCTTACCGTGGGACGCTCAACAAATCCGAGATAGAGCGCACGGTTCTCGGCGCGGGTTTCGACAGCATTGAGTTTCTAGATGCTGATTCAGGAACGAAGTAGTCCCTGCGAGACGCTTGGGCTCGGGTCGGCATTCGATCCAGAGGCTGTACCCGCTAGATGAACCAACACTTGGAAAGCTGAAAGAGCTGAGCGAATGGAATCTACAACATCTGGATCTTCTCGACCTTTCGTGCATCTGCATTGCCATAGCCATTACAGCTTGCTCGACGGAGCCAGTCCGATCGGCAAGTTGCTCAAACGAGCCAAGTCGCATGGCATGACAGCCTTAGCCTTGACGGACCACGGGAACCTCCATGGATCGCTCGAGTTCTACAAGAAAGCCAAGGAATTGGGGATCAATCCGATTCTCGGATATGAGGCATACGTCGCACCGCAGAGTCGATTTGAGCGCGATGCTTCGTCGTCGAAGGAAGCGGCTTACCACTTGACGCTCCTCGCCCAGAATCGAACCGGTTTCAAGAATTTGATTCGCTTGGCTTCCTCCGCGAGCTTGGAGGGTTTCTACTTCAAGCCTCGAATCGATAAAGAGATACTCGCCAAGTACAGCGAAGGGATTATCTGCTTGAGCGGCTGTGTATCGAGCGAGTTCTCGCGAGCCATTCTCAAGGGGTACGATACGGAAGCAGCTATTGAGGAAGCGATTTCGGTTTCCCAATGGTTTTCAAAAACTTTTGGCGATCGCTTCTTTATCGAGATCATGAACAACAATCTCGAGATTCAACGCCAGCAGATGGCCGGTGCGGTTGAGGTGGCGAATCGAGTGGGGCTCCCATTGGTAGCAACGAGCGATGCACACTATGTCGATCGGGAGGATGCCGAGGTTCAGGACGTGCTGCTGTGTATCTCGACCGGTAAATTCCGCACGGATAGAAATCGAATGCAGATGGAGGGTGATCAGTTCTATCTTCGCTCTCCCGAGGAGATGTACCAGCACTTCCCTGGTCATGCCGATGCCGTTGCCCGTTCCCAAGCGATCGCGGATACGATCGATATCGATTTAGAACTCGGGAAGAGAAATTTTCCGACCTATCGTCTGCCGGCTCGCGAAGTGACGGCTGATGAATACCTTCGCGAACTCTGCATGGAAGGATTGCGGGATCGATACAAGCGATCTCCAGAAATGTGGACCGACGGTGCGCTCTCGCAAGTCGTGATGGATCGGCTCGATCGGGAATTGGGGGTGATCCAAAAACTCGGTTTCTCCAACTACTTTCTCATCGTCTGGGATTTCGTCCGCCATGCTCGCGAAATCAATGTTCCCGCAACCGCGAGAGGTTCGGGGGTCGGCGCACTCGTTTGTTATGCTCTGTACTTATCTCACGTTTGTCCTATCCGTTACGATTTGCTCTTCGAACGATTTTTAGATGAAAGCCGACTCGAAGCTCCCGATATCGATATCGATTTTTGCCAGGAACGCCGTGGTGAAATCATTCGCTATGTGAAGGAGAAATATGGCGAAGCCAATGTGGCACAGATTGGGACCTTCGGCACGCTCAAGGCACGCGGTGCAATCAAGGATGTCGGTCGGACTTTAGGACTCCCGCTAAATCGTGTCGCCGAGATTAGTGAACTCGTTCCAGATGATCCCAAGATATCGATCAGCAATGCACTTGCGGAAAGCGAAGACCTCAAAAAGCTTTACGACAACGATCCGGATGTTCGAGAGCTGATGGATTATGCGACGAAGATAGAGGGGATGGCTCGCAATATCGGCACCCATGCGGCGGCGGTCGTTATCGCAGACAAACCGCTGACGGAGTACGTGCCGCTGATGCGGGTGACCGGCAAAGAAGATATCATCACTCAATGGTCGATGGGTGATGTCGAAGCCGCCGGTCTTCTCAAGATGGATTTTTTAGGGCTTCGAAACTTGACCATTCTTTCCAAATCGGTCGATATCATCGAAAAGACGCGTGGGGAACGGATCGATCCGCTCGATTTCCCGCTCGATGACCAGGAAACCTTTGAGCTACTGCGAAGGGGAGAAACCAAAGGTGTATTCCAACTCGAATCGGGTGGTATTCGAGATCTGCTGCAAAGGATGAAGCCGGACCGGTTCAACGACATTATCGCAACCAACGCACTCTATCGACCCGGCCCGCTGGAGGGAGGTATGGTGGACGAATATGTCGAGGTCAAGCATAAACGCAAACAGGCCAGCTACATTCACCCGGTGCTACGCGAGATCCTCGAGGAAACCAACGGGGTGATGGTCTACCAGGAACAGGTGATGCGGATCCTCAATCGCCTGGGAGGCATCGAACTCGCCAAAGCGTACACATGCATCAAAGCCATCAGTAAGAAGAAAGAGGAATTGATTGCAGCCAATGCAGAGAAATTCCTAGCCGGCTGCGTCGAGAAAGGATTGAACCGGAAAGAGGCGGAGGACTTCTGGGGCATGATTTTGAAGTTCGCCGGATATGGTTTCAATAAGAGCCACTCCACGGCGTACGCGTTGGTGGCCTACCAAACCGCCTATTTGAAAACGCATTACAAAGTGGAGTTCATGGCGGCCCTGCTCACAGGTGATATTCCCAACCGAAACTTCAAACGCAAGGATAGTCTTGTCGAGCATATTGAAGACTGTCAACGGATGGGCATTCGGGTCGAACCAGCTTGCGTCAATACCTGCACGGGCGACTTCAGCGTCGCCGATGGAAAGATCTTTTTCGGACTGTCCGCTATCAAGGGCTGTGGCGGTTCTGCAGCAGATGCGATCGCTGCAGAGAGAGGTAGGAATGGACCCTTCAAAAACATCTTCGACTTTTGCGAACGTGTGGACGCAGCGTCGTGTGGCAAGGCGACGATCGAATCGCTTATCAAAGCAGGTGCGATGGATTGCTTTGGAGCCCGGCGTTCTCAGCTGATGGCCGTTATCGAAAAGGCTCTCCAGGGAGGGGCTGCCAAGTTGAAAGACAAGAAGAGTGGCCAAATGAGCTTGTTCGATGATTTCCAAGAGATCGTCGAGGAAGTTCAGGTCTCCATGCCCGATCTGCCCGAGTTCCCCGAGCGGGATCGGCTTGCCCAAGAAAAGGAAGTACTCGGTTTCTACCTTTCTGCCCATCCCTTATCCGAGTACGCATCGGTCCTAAAGGCGTTTTGTTCGCACACCTCGTCTACGCTCAAGAATGCGAAACATCGAGACGAGGTTTTGATGGGTGGTATGATCTCCTCGATCAAAATCGCTCACACCCGAAATCCCAAACCGGGGCAGTCCTCGAAGTACGCGAACTTTGATCTCGAGGACATGGACGGTTATGTCCGAGGGATTTGTTGGCCAAACGATTTTGAAAAATACGGAGAGCTCATTCAACACGATGCCGTCGTGTTGGCAAAAGGCTGCGTCGACAAACGAGGCGAAAGCGATGAAGTCAACTTCATCGTCAACGAACTCTACCCAATCGCAGAGGCGGATACGAAATTCACTACGGGAATTCATATCCTGTTTGATCAAAGCAAACATACCGAAGAGACAATCGTAAAAATTCGAGAAATCCTCCGAGGCTATCCCGGACAACGCGATGTTCTTTTCGCGTTGCGACTCGATTCGGGGGTTACCGTCCATATCAAAGCGGACAAGCAAAAAATCAACGTCGTTCCGGAACTGAGAACGAGACTCGATGATCTGCTCGGAGTTCCCAGCCACCGACTTCTCATGTTCAAACCAAAGATGAAGTCAGGAAGTCAGCAGAATGGATTCCGGAGAAACAGCCAATAGATGATCCGCGCTCTGCGGGCTGGATTGGGATGAGGGAGTTGGATTTTTTCGCGGCGATGGATGAGGAATGCTATGTGAGAATGGCAAGCGACTCTGAGGAGAGCGTTCGGATCAATCCAACCAAACGCCCAACCCGGTTCGCCTTACATTCCCTCTGTGGGTTGATCCTTAGCAGCTTGAGATCGGTATAGATCGTAACGCGGAAGTTGTCTGTGTCGACCTATCCCCGTTGGTTGGAGCGACCCGGTCGAGACTCACGATCCGATATCAAGATACGACCGCGCGAGATAGCCCTGCCCAACATTGAAGTGGAGTATCGCCGAATACCGTGGAACGCATTACGATTCGTCGGGTTCATTGCGATGCCACACATGTCGGAACCACGTGGGTAGCCGAAACGCGTGGGGATTGTTTGCGATCGCTGGCTTGCTCGTTTTCGGAGCTTCCACCTCGAGTCGCAGTTGACCGTAGCAGTGATTGAACTCTTTGATGAAAATATCGCTGGCGTCGGGAATGCAAACGGCACCAACCACCTTGTTACCTTGACGAATGACTCCCAGCGGTCTGTCGCGTTCACTTCCGGATGACATCTTCGGCGATCGTCCTTGATGAGTGGATCTGATTGGCATGAGCGAGTATCTGCAGCGCTTCTGCTACCCGCACAGGACATATCTGGGAGGTTCGAGATTCCTCGAGGCATAGCGAGGTTCGAAGTCCAATCCAGGATGCGCCGCATTCCACCAGGATTGGGATGTCGGCAAGGCGAAGGGAACCTGACATCGCCAACTCCAGCCCCATGGCATGCGCATGAGCCGCCATATGCCGCAGCAGTTCTTGGCTGCAGATATCGACCAAACTCCTGCCATCCTTTCGCCAGGTATCTACCAGGATATGCGAGCACTCGAGGGTGGTTCCCAAATGCAAAACCTCATCCCAGGTAGGCGAATTCGCAATCTCTGCGTCTGCGTAGTGCACCAGGATCAGCCGGTGGGGATGGACCAGCAACTTGGAAAGAGTGAGGAGGCGTGTTTGCCAAAGGCCCTGAGCTGAGGCACCTGCAAGCCCTACCTTGATATACGTTTCCGAACCTAATGCTTTGCAATACAGTGCAAAATCCTGATCGGACAGTTGCTCGAGATCTCCCAGAGCGACGCTAAAGTGAAGTCCATCCCTCGGTTTGGATAAGACGGCATGTTGAATCGCTAGGGTATCTTCCAAGCGAGGGCGTCCGAGTGAACCATGGTTTGGTTCCTTGACATCGATCCAATCGACCTGGGTGTCTGCTAGAGATCGATACTCGCCGAGACTGCGAACGCTCACCAAAAGCCCGGACCGGCGAAGCGATCTGGGGGGCAACGCCGGTCGTGTTGTTGTTCGCATGTCTGATTCCGAGTAAAACTATGCGCTCAGGAAGGCCCAGCTTCGTTATTCCCGTAGCCAGGTCGTCATATTCCCAAAGAATTGCGCAAATACCTGGTGCTCGGTGAACGTACGATTTAGTTATATCACAAACCAGGATTCGCTCCATCAGCTTTGCGAACAGATTGAGCAACAACGACTCGTTGCGTTCGATACAGAATTTGTCGCTGAGGATTCTTATCGACCAGAACTCTGCCTCGTGCAAGTCGCAACAGACGAAGGGATCTCGATCGTGGACCCTTACACCTCGATCGATTTGAGCCGATTCTGGTCTCTTCTCGTAGAACCAGAAACACAAGTCGTGGTGCATGCAGGTCGAGAGGAAGCGTTGTTCTGCTATCGCGCGACCAAAACGAGGATCCCCAACCTTTTTGATATCCAATTAGCAGCGGGATTCCTCGGACATGAGTACCCCGCTTCGTATGCGAATTTGGTACATCGTTACACGGGTGTTAATTTGGATAAGGAGGAAACGCGTTCCGATTGGCGAAAAAGACCTCTTTCGAATCAGCAGCTGCAATATGCTGCGCAAGACGTCAAGGACTTGCTCAGGTTGTACCAGACCATGAAAAAGGAACTGGAACGTCAGGATCGGATGGCTTGGTATCGCGAAGAAGTCGAAACTTGGTTGGCCGATTTGGAGCTGTACGAGTCCAGCGAGAACTGGTTTCGTATCAGTGGAATCCAGGCCCTTTCGGGATCGAGCCTCTCTATCGTTCGAGCCCTCTGGACTTGGCGCGAACAACGAGCCCGAGAACGCGATCTGCCAGCTCGCAAGATTTTGCGTGACGATTTGCTCGTCGAACTCGCACGACGAGGCAAAGGAGATGCGCGACAAATGGCCTCGCTTCGTGGCATGGAACACAGGCATGTCAAACAACTCATCCCCGAATTGGTCGAACTCATCGAGGAGGCTCGAACGCAACCAGCGCCGCATTGGCCAAAGAAAGCCCGGTACGGACGAGGGCAACCGCCGGCGATGCTCACACAATTCCTTTCCGCCGCCCTAGCTTACATCTGCAGAACCAAGAAAATCTCTCCAGCGATCGTCGCTACCTCAGACGACCTTCGAGACTTCGTGAAATACCGCTTAGATCGGATCGATTCAGACCTCTCCCCGCCGTCTTTGGTTACTGGTTGGCGGGCCGAAATCGTTGGCAAAGATCTCGACGATCTCCTCCACGGCCGCATCGGAATGGTACTCGACAACCCCCAAAGCGATATGCCCATTCGCTTCCACCGTATTTGAACGCGATTCGCCTGGGCGCCACCCAGACGGAGGAACGGCAAGAGGACTTGTAGTCAATCTTTCCATCCGGATAAGCGGATGTTATAATCCAGGGATGAGTGCAACTCCCCCTATTATCGTCTGGATGCAAAGTCTATCGGATCCGATTCGAGCCCGATTGCTGCGATTGCTAGATCGGACGGAATTAACCGTCGCCGAGTTGTGCTCCGTTCTGCAGCTCCCGCAGAGTACGGTTAGTCGGCACCTCAAAGTTTTAGGGGACGAGAACTGGATTTCCTCGCGGCGGGAGGGGACGAGCAACTTGTACCGCATGCGCAATCAGGAGGTCGATCTCGTCCAGAAGAAGTTGTGGGGAGTTGTCAAGAACCATGGCGTTCTCGATTCCACTGCCGAACAGGACGACGCGAGACTAGAGCAGGTTCTGGAAACGAGACGTTCGAAGTCGCAGGTTTTTTTTTCGACATCCGCCGAAAAGTGGGATCGTCTCCGGTCTGAACTCTTCGGGCATCGAATCGATGCTTGGACCCTAGGTGCCCTTCTCGGAAACGATGTCGTTATCGGCGATCTCGGTTGCGGAACCGGAGGGCTTTCGCAAGTCATGGCACCTTGGGTGAAGCAGGTCATCGCTGTCGATTCCTCGTCGGCCATGATTCAGACGGCCAAGAAGCGGTTGCGCGATTACGAAAATGTGGATGTGAGAAAGGGAGAGCTTTCCAGTTTGCCCATCGAGGACGAATGCATTTCGGCGAGTGTGATGGCTCTCGTCCTCCCATACGTCGTCGATCCAACCAGTGTTTTGGCGGAGGTGCAACGGGTCACCAAAATCTCTGGCCGGCTGGTACTCATCGACATGGTTCCGCACGATCGATCGGAGTACCGTGAGCAGATGGGGCACTGCTGGTTTGGGTTTTCGGAGGAGCGGATTCGAGAGTGGCTCGTGCAGAGCGGTTGGGATCCCTCTCGGTACTTTTGCATACCGCCCGATCCTGACGCGAAGGGGCCAGGACTCTTCATCATGGTGGCGCGTCGAACCGCCTCCAAAAACGTTCGAAAACGACACGAGGGACAGGCCTCGCCATAAGTGGTTTGGACCGAAACGATCCGAAGGAGGAGGGAATGACAGATCGCGCTACCGTTTGGCTCCATAAACAAGGAGAGCTACGATTCGGTGCAATGCCGGCGCTCATGGGTATTTTGAATGTGACCCCCGATAGTTTCTCGGATGGTGGAAAATTCTTCACGATCCAGTCAGCGATCGACCAGGCCAAACGGATGGAGGACAATGGTGCCGATATTCTGGATATTGGAGGCGAGAGTACGAGACCCTATAGCCAACCCGTAACTGCTGACGAGGAGTTGCAACGCGTGGTTCCCGTCTTGGAGCAACTCCAGGGAAAGATTCAGATCCCCATCTCAATCGACACGACCAAGTCCCGGGTCGCTGCCGCGGCATTGGATTTAGGCGCATCCATCATCAACGATGTGTCGGGGCTGCGTTGGGATCCTGCGATGGTCGATCTCGCGTTGACTCAGAAGGCGGGAGTGTGTGCCATGCATATTCAGGGAACGCCCCAGAACATGCAGGACAATCCGAGCTACCAAGATGTCGTCCAAGACATTTTCGACAATCTTGTCGCGACCAAGCAAAACCTGATCCATGCTGGAATCGAACCGCAAAGGATTTGTTTGGATCCGGGCATCGGCTTTGGTAAGACCCACGAACACAATTTGACTCTGCTACGAAACGCGCACCGGTTCCACGGGACGGGATGCCCGATCCTCATCGGTCATTCCAGGAAGGGCTTTGTCGCCAAGATTTTGGGAAACAAAGACATCAGCCGAACCATGGGGACGGTCGGCGTTTCCCTAGCGCTCGCACACAAGCAGATCCATATTCTCCGCGTCCACGACATCGCCGAACATCGCCAGGCTTTGCAATTGTTTCTCGCATGCCTTTGAGACTCTCTCCGGCTGAGAAATAGGTCATGACCAGGTCGCCGACCCAGAAACAGCCACCGGAATGGATCGGGCCGCCACCGGAGTCCTACCGAGATGTATCCAACTCGATCGACCAGGAATTCCTCACCGATCGAAGGGCCCAAGCCATGGGTTCATCGATAAACTCCTCGAGCGGTTCTTAGACTCTTAGAATGACTCGTTATCGAGTGCTTGGAGGACGGGATCCTGTTTGCTCGATATCGGGATAACTTGCGTGACACTGACCTTGCTTCGCTTGAGTTCTTCGATCTGGGCAGCCATTCGCTGGATCAAACTTGCGATTTCATTCCCGGCGCTCTCACCCAGATGTACCGTGAGGGCTTTCCGAGCACTGTAGGACAAACCTAATTCATCTTTTTTCATAACGACCTCTTCCTCTCTCTTTCTTTCCGATCCCCGTTTACCGACGTCCGCTCTTATTCGACCGTCACACTCTTTGCGAGGTTACGAGGTTTGTCGACGTCACAACCTCGCATCACTGCGATGTGATAAGCCAGTAATTGCAGAGGAATTGAAGCAACGATCGGTTGCAAAAAGTCCTCGACGTAGGGAACCTCGATGAAGTCATCGACGAGCTTAGCGAGTTGATCATCGATTTGGTCGACGATGGCGATGACCGGACCACGTCGAGCTCTGACCTCCTGGAGATTGCTCATCACTTTATCGTAAACGGTCGATCGAGACATGATAAAGACACTCGGTGTCTGTTCGTCGACCAGGGCGATGGGCCCATGCTTCATTTCCGCAGATGGGTATCCTTCTGCATGGATATAGCTAATTTCCTTGAGTTTGAGGGCACCCTCCAAAGCCGTCGGGAAATTGTAGTGGCGTCCCAGGTATAAGAAATTCCCGTAATCTTTATATTTCTCGGCGATTTGTCGAACCTTGGCATCGCAGCCCAGAGCATGCTCGACCAGGGTTGGCAGGTTTTCCAGTTGGTCGATGATTCTCTGCCCCGCTTCGTAGCTGAGGTACCGCAATCGCCCAAAATAGAGCGCCAGCATCGAAAGGACGCAAAGTTGCGACGTAAAAGCCTTTGTCGAAGCAACACCAATCTCCGGTCCAGCATGAAGATAGATCCCTCCATCCGCTTCTTGAGCGATACTGCTTCCGATTACATTGCAGATCGCGAGTGTGTGATGCCCCTTCCGTTTCATCTCTCGCAGGGCTGCGAGCGTATCGGCCGTCTCACCACTTTGGGTAATTCCAAAGATCAAGGTATCGTGTTCCACCGGTGGATTGCGATACCGCAGTTCACTAGCATACTCGACTTCGACGGGAAGCCTGGCCAACTCTTCGATCAGATATTCGCCGACCAGGGCCGAGTGCCAACTCGTTCCGCACGCGGTGAGAATGAGCCGATTCACACCCCGTAATTGCGCGGGTGTCAGATTGAGACCTCCGAACTTGGCGGTCGCGTTTTCTCGGTCCAGGCGTCCACGCATCGCGTTCCGAAGAGAATTGGGTTGCTCGTAGATCTCTTTGAGCATGTAATGGGCAAATCCCTCAGACGAAACGTCTTGCGAGCGATCCTCCAGGATGCGCACTTCGGGACGAACACGCCCCTGCTCGCGATGAACCACTTGAATCGAGTCCTGGGTCACGACTGCAATTTGATGATCCGCCAGATAGATAATTCGATCGGTATGTCCAACGAGAGGTGAGGTATCGCTCGCGACGAATTGCTCGCCTCGACCGACCCCGATCACCAATGGGCTACCGCATCGAGCGGCCACGAGCAGATCAGGACGGTCGCGGAACAGGATGACAAGTCCGTAGGTACCCCGCAGTTGAGCGATCGTCTCGCGCACCGCCTCGACATAGACGGCGTTTGGTCCATCGGCCGCCCCAGATCCCCTGGTCGACGGTGCGTCTAACAAGCACTTCAATCGTTCGGCCACCAGATGAGCTACGACTTCGGTGTCCGTCGCCGATTGGAAAACATACCCTTTCTGAATCAACTCTTCCTTGAGCAACTGATAATTCTCTATAACCCCATTGTGCACTACAGCGACGACTCCACGGCCACCGAGATGCGGGTGGGCGTTTTCGGTGGTGGCTGGTCCATGGGTTGCCCAACGGGTGTGTCCAATCCCGATCGAACCACTCACCGGGCTATTGAGTATCTGTTCGGCGAGCCTATCGATCCGACCCACTGCTCGGCTGAGCTGAAAAGCGCCTCCGGACTTGGGAAGTGTCGCAACTCCCGCGCTGTCGTATCCTCGATACTCCAGCCTCCTGAGTCCTGAGATGAGAAAGGGGGTAGCATCCTTCTTGCCGACATAAGCAACGATACCACACATAAACAGCCCTTTATTCAGTGACTTGATCGATCATTAGAGGTGACGTTCACATCGCTCGACGACACGTTCAGAATCGAGCGTTTGTTATTGGATTCGGGTTTCGAAAATCCGTCGGATTTGTCGAGGCGATTTGGTGTTCGTATGCTCAACCATCGCACAGAACACCTAGTTCTGGGGAGCCCGTTCATTCTCGGCGCGGGTCTCGTCCCCGAGGAACCGCAGTTGTGGAGGAATCCCGCCGAGTACAACCGTCTCGAGGAGGGGATCCGAAAACGCTTAGGACTCCTCATCCCGATCGTTTTTCGATTGCAAGGATGTTGCGTTGGCCGCCGACAGCTTTGAATACCCGAGGTCACGAATGACTTCCAATATCTCACTACAGGTTGGAAACATACGTCCACTGGCTCTTTTGTATTGTTCGAGAGCTCGCATGAACTCGACTTCGTCGTTCGAGTAATCTCGCTCGCATGTCGTGGGGTCGATTTGCCGACGGCGTTGGACTTTGGTTTTCTTCTTTTCTGCTGCGATGATCGCTTTGATTTGGGATTCGTCCGCGTCTGATCCTCGTCGGTCTCGTTTTCGACGGTCTACGGTAACAATCTTCGAACCTGCGGTTTCGAGCCTTGCCATGTATCTGCCCAATCTGCCCAAGAAGAGAAAAGCTTACATTTGGCAGTCTTTTTCTGCCCAGGGGAATTTACCCCACCGGCCAACTCACGCCCTGCAAAGGGAGAAGAATTAAGAAATGTTCCGACGGTAGGACGGTAATTAAGCAAATTGGACCGGTAGTAGCGATTATTCCGGAGTCGCCGCAACCATCGACAAACCCGATCGATCGGAATCTGAAACGTTGACCAATGAGTCCACCCATCTACAATGCCTTGTCGCTGGGATCGAGGCACCGCATCGGTTCCGCATGGCATTGGCCCAGCCCACACTGACGATCGGAATTTGACATGGCACGAGAATGGATAGCCGCCTTACCGGTTTACAATGAGGCTGGATACGTAAATGGGGTACTCGATGAAGTAGTCAAGTACGCTCCGAATGTATTGGTCGTCAACGATGGTTCGACCGACGGTACTCGTGAATTATTGGATCGGAGGATGGATGTCGCTGTCGTCCATCATGACGTGAACCGAGGATATGGAGCAGCCTTGCGAACCGCATTTCAATATGCGATCGACGAGGGCTATGAGATCGTCGTGACTCTCGATTGCGACGGACAGCATCAACCCAAGCGGATACCACGATTTGTGTCCGCTTGTAAGAATGCGGATATCGTCTCAGGGTCACGGTATCTCAAACAATACGATGGCGACAGCGTTCCACCTGCCCAGCGTTTATTTATCAATCGGCAAATTACCAGAACGATCAATGAATTATTTCACTGGAACCTGACGGATACATTCTGTGGATTCAAGGCTTACCGAACCGCGGCCCTCGCTCAATTGAATATCTCGGTCGATGGTTATGCCATGCCGCTGGAATTGTGGACTCAGGCAGCCATGCTGGGACTAAGGATTCTGGAGATCCCCGTCCCCCTGATCTACCTGGATGAAAATCGCTCCTTTGGAGGATCTCTCGACGATGGCGCGGTCCGTCTCGCGTACTACAATCAGGTGATTGAGTCCAGCATTCAATCCATGGTTGACCGAGGCTATAGTTTGCCTCAAGCTGCAGCGAACTGTTGCGGCGAATGTTAGTTTTTTATCGCTGTCGCAACTGCTCGCTCCGTGTTCAAAACTACTAGGTTTCGGGTCCCTCGCGACAACGGTTCAGTTCTCTACTCTCCGGTCGGAGAGTCTCTCGAATCACTGATTTCCGACAATCTAGGAACGCTGCCTCTCTCGCCGTCATGGTTGCAGGACCTCAGAAAGCAGGCGCGTCACGAGGTTTGGTTTCAACACGGAGTAGGTGTACCCGCTGGTGAATCGTCACCATCGAACTCGAGTGATTTTACGATCCCGACGCTCGTTGTCGGTGGACATCAACCGGAGTTATTCCATCCGGGGGTCTGGTTCAAAAACTTTCTGTTGAGCGCCATCGAAAAAAAGCTGGCGCATTCATCGCGGCCATGTCGATCCCTGCATGTCATCATCGATCATGATCTCGCTAAGAAGGATACCGTGCTGGTTCCTAAAAAGGATGGAAGCGACCTGCAGCTTCATGCCTTGCGTTTTCCTCTCCGTAAAGCAGGCGAACCAGAGAGAGCCTGGGAAGCGACCGCAGGTCCTTCCGAAGCGGAAATCGCAACGTGGAACGCTTCGTCCCAGGAATTGATTCACTCCATTCGAGACTTGGGATGGAATGCCTTACTAGAAAATAGGCTGACTCTTTGGAAGGATCTCATGTTCCGCTCGCGAGATGCGGTTGAGATCTTTTCGAAATTTCGTCAGTCGGTCGAGACCAGTCATGGAGTTTGCAATGCAGAGCTACGAATGAGCAAACTCTGCGAGTCAAATTCGTTCGCGAGCTTCGTTTTTCGATGTTTCACCGATGGTGTTGACCTGATCGAAACCTACAACCGCGTCTGCGATGAGTTTCGCGCTTCACGCAAAATCAAAAATCCGGCTCAGCCTATTCCGAACCTTTCCAAGCTCGGTGAATGGCTTGAAACCCCGTTCTGGATTTACCGAAATGCAAAAGCACATGGGGCGGTCACCCCTACGGAATCCCTCCGTCAAAAACTATGGATACGCTGCGTAGGAGGTGAATTTCACCTTGCAATCCTGCCGAACTCCAGGGCGATCGTCCAAGTCGTTTCCCCTGCCCGAGAGGACATATGGTGTCAGAATTGGTCTCAGTGGGTGAACGAAGGTATTTGCATTCGTCCTCGAGCCCTCATGACCACGTTCTACTTGCGTTACATCCTGAGCGATTTATTCGTGCATGGCATCGGAGGAGGCATTTACGACGCTCTTACCGATGAGATCGCAGCGAGGCTCTGGCATCTGCCGAAGAAAAAAATGATCGTCGCTTCTGCGTCCTTGTTCTTGCCATTTCAAGGATTCGATTCAGAACGGTTGGATTCGTCCAAAGTCGAAAAGCTTCGGCGTCAACTACGATCTGCTCCGGAGAAACTCATGCGGGATTCCGATCCAGAAGAACTCCGTTTGAAGTTGGAGCATGCCCAACTCCTCTCGTCCATTCCCCCTCGCGGCCAGCGATTGGAATGGCATCGAAAAATAAAAAACGTTCGGGATCGTATGTTTGGCTGCTTGGCAGAGATCTTTGCCGAATCGGAGGCATGGACGCAGGCTTTGTCGGGTCAATCGCGACGGGATCGGATTCTGAAGTCTCGAGAATACTCGTTGCTTCTTTTTCCCGAGGGGAATGTCATCTCCCGACTGCGTGAACTCGCATCCCAGGTCGTTGGGGGTGAGCCAGGTGGTTGTAGCTAAGAAAGTAGCCGGATAGCGTTCCAGGGCTCCTCCACTTGTGCAGTTCGCCAAGTCTCTGAACCCATTGGAATCGAAATGCGAGAAATCGTGGATTGATTTTTGGACGGTCAACCTGTTTTCGGGGAGATAACCGACTCCAAGAGTCCTATTCCTCGATTAATCGGCATGGCATTCCGCAAAATCGAACACAAACCTTAGGATCCCTTGTTGTAAAGGAACTTAAGCTGGTACACTAACAGCGTGGGATGTGCGGGGTAACGCACAGGCGGTCCCGCAATTCCTTGATTGCTAGAATTCCCGGAGATTCGGAATGAAAAAGGTAGAGGCCGTTGTTCGCCATTTCAAATTGGAAGATGTAAAGAATGCGCTGACAGAACAAGGCATCCATGGAATGACTGTGAGTGAGGTGCGTGGTTATGGCCGCCAGAAGGGACACACGGAAATCTATCGCGGAACTGAGTACGCGGTCGATTTTGTTCCCAAGGTCAAGATTGAGGTCGTCTGTTCAGACAGCAACCTGCAAACGGTGATCGACACTATCGTGAAGACTGCCCAAACGGGTCAAATCGGCGATGGTAAGATCTTCGTTTCCGACCTGCAAACGGCTGTTCGGATTCGAACAGGCGAAAACGGCGAAGACGCACTGTAGACGACTTTGCTTTACGAATAACTGACCGCAGTTGGCACGTACTCAACGTGTTTTCAATTGTCCTCTCTTCACCCACAAGTTGTTCTCGAGCGTGCCTTTCTCTCCGAGGCACGCGATAAAGCAAAGTTGCTCCATGATTCAGGGGGCGGCGGGTTCCAGGTCTGCTCTGCTTGGACCGACGATGTCGACGAAGCGATTCGCAAGTTGATTGCCGCAGCCTTGAGTGATTTGCCTCACCCACCCGATCCAACCAAGTATGCCTTTATTGCGCTTGGAGGATACGGGCGCAGGGATCTTGCGCCTTTTTCCGACATCGATCTGATGCTCCTCTACCGTTGTACCGAGGCTTCGATTGCGCCGCTGGCCCGGTCGGTTGGGCAGATGATCGCGGATGCCGGTCTGCAATTATCGTTTGCCGTGCGGACTCCCTCCCAAGCCCGCTCGGTTGCTTGGACCGACGCCACCGTCCTCACTTCGTTTGTGGAGATGAGGCTGGTTGATGGATCCCAAGGGCTTTTCGATCAGTTTTACCATTCGATCGTTATCGGTTGTAAACGTCGCGTGGAAAGATTGGCTGCCATGATCGAAAATGAACGTGTGGCGGAACGGAAGAAATACAACGAAACCGTCTATCTGTTGCATCCCAATGTGAAACGATCGCGAGGCTGCCTGCGAGATATTCAAATCGTTCGATGGATCGGATTTGTTTGCTACGGAGAAAAAGATCCTGAACAACTAGCTGGGATGGGTATCATCGCCCAGGAAGACTATCAGACCATTCGCAAAGGTTACCAGTACCTCCTGCGCCTTCGCAATCAGCTTCACTTCATGGCAGGACGATCGCTCGATTCGTTGGACCGTCCAAAGCAAATCGAGCTTGCAGAATGGTCTGGAATGAAGGGTTCCGAGGGCGTATTGCCCGTGGAAGAGTTCATGCAGAACTTTTTTGAGATCACGAGCGAAGTTCGATACAGCTCCTACAACTTTGTGGGCTTCTCGCGTTCGCGTCTCAGCCTTGTAGGCACCTTGGCAACCTTCATGGGTTTTCCCATCGGACGCGGAATCCGTCTTGGACTTCGGGAGATTTGGGCTACGCCTGCTGGATTGGAACGCATCAAGTCGGACCCGGCAAGGGTATTGGAATTGATGCAATACTCCAACCGCTACAACCGACGGATTCAGCATAAAACATGGCGAACCATTCGGCATGAGATGTTGAGCCGCAAGGACTCCGAGGCTTCTACCGAGGCAATCCACCGTTTTCTCGATCTGCTTTGTCAACCGCGCCGTCTCGGGGATGTCCTCCGTCGACTTCATGAATTGCGCGTTTTGGAGCAAATCATTCCCGCGATGAGACATGCTCGATGCCTGCTCCAATTCAATGAGTATCACAAGTACACGGTCGACGCCCATTGCATTCGTGCCGTCGAGGCTGCATGTGATTTTGCCAGGGATGACTCCATCCTGGGACGGGTATATCGCAGCCTTAAGAACAAACGAATCCTCCATCTCGCTCTGTTGCTTCATGATCTCGGCAAAGGATTCATTGAGGACCATAGCGAGGTTGGACGAGTCATCGCCGAGGAGACCGCGACGCGATTGCGTCTTTCAGATAGCGATCGAGATCTACTCGTTTTTCTGGTGCATCAGCATTTGCTGATGGCCCATACCGCATTTCGTTTTGATCTCTCGCAAAAGGCTCCCGCCGTTCAATTCGCAAAGCAAGTAGGTTCTATCGAGCGGCTTCAGCAATTGATGGTTCTCTCCTGCGCAGATTTGGCCGCCGTAGGTCCAGGAGCCCTGAATGACTGGAAATTGAATCTCATCCTGCAACTTTACGATGCGACCGAAGCTCAGTTTCGAAGCGAAAGTCCAGGACAACGCTTTCTCGACATTGTCAGCAAACAAAGAAAACAAATCGCGGATCTTCGAACCAATCGCGAAGCCACCGATCCCTGGTGGGAAGAGCAAATCGCGCAGATCCCGGCAGGCTATCTTCTCAACCTGAAACCCAAGCAATTGATGGAGGAATTGAGACGACTGCGTCAGTTGACGTTGGAACAGCCAGCCCAAGCCTGGGGAACGTTTCTCGCAGAACGGGACGCAACCGAATATGTCATCGCGGTCAAGCAAGAAGAAGCCATCGGATTGTTCCACCGGATCGCTGGAGCGATGGCCAGCCAAGGACTCAGCATTCTCTCCGCGGACATCCATACCCAGCCAGGGATGATTGCCTGGGACCGATTCGTGGTCGAGGATCCCGACTACCAAGGCGCTCCCCCGCCGCATCGTATCGAACAGGTCTGCAAGCAGCTTATGCTGGCTGTCGACCCATCCAATACAAAACCGCCCGCGTTTCGACGCGTCTGGAAGACGCAATCGACGTCCAACTCGGCCACCGCCAGATTGCAACCCACCCAAATCCGTTTCGACAATTCAACATCGGATAAACATACGATCATCAATGTTTTTGCGTACGATCGCACAGGACTCCTGTACGACATTTCACGCACCCTCTACGAATTGAAACTGGATCTTCAGGTCGCGAAGGTGAGCACCCACCTCGATCAGGTCGTGGACGTGTTCTATGTCTCCGAAGTAGGTGGTGGCAAGATCACAGAGCCTACACGTTTGTACACGCTCCGGCAGAATCTGCTTCGAGCGATCGAAGCGACTTGACGAATCGCCATGCGCATCAACGACACCCTCGGATGACACAGGGATCCAGCCCTGCAGGTTCTTCCTCAGGGGATCCAAACGAATTCCCGGAGATTGATCACGCTCCAAAGTGCATCTTCAAATCTCTCGCGCCACTCGGAATGCAAACGTGCATCGGTCTCAGGACCGCGAGTGGCAAGACGCTCCAATTCATAGGCGATTTCGTTGGCTTCAGGTCGAAGATGATTGGACCACGTCACGCGCTGAAGCGATGACTCGTGCGACACGATGGATCCAGACTCGCTCCCAACCACTCGCGATTCGAAACCGGGAGTGAGCAATTCAACGAGTGGATCCCTTTCGGAACGATTCGGGTAACGTCCCAAATAGCGAAGAAAAACCCGGTCGACTAACTGGGACGGAGATGTCGAGTCGATTGCGAGGTCGGCGAGCCCACTCGCTGCAGCGAGGCGAACAAAATGCATCGCAGCCGAACTGTTGGACAAAATTCCTGACTGCAGGACATTCGGATCGGTTTCGCGATCGGTCTTTGCATTTTGTCTGGCCCCTGTCCAACCGAATGCGATCAGGATATCCGCAATCTGTCTGGCGCGGGGAAGATTCAA
>JBBAXA010000011.1:13981-25344 GCA_040396935.1 Pirellula sp. | reverse complement strand
TTTGATAGGTTTGGGAGGTCATGATGCGCCGAGCGATGTGCTTCAAACTGTATCCATGAACAACGAATTCGTTTGCCAACCAGTCCAACAACTCGGGATGGCTCGGTTTCTTACCCTCCCAGTCGTGAGGCGGTTCGACGACTCCTGCCCCCATGTACCGACGCCAGACTCGATTCACAATCACCTGTGCGAATCGCAAGTTTTGCGGAGAGGTGATCATGAAGGCCAGTTGCTCGCGAGAGCTGTCAGCGTTTTGAAGCCCCCCCAAACCCTGCATCCCATCGGAGGAACAAAGATTCTCAAAAGGCCATTTAGGCGCAACCGGTTGTTCAAGATCAAGAGTGACTTTGATCAGAGATTCTCGGGCTTTGTTTTCAAAAAATGCAGCCGGTACACGACTCGACTTGGGTACGGTAACCGGCTTTTGGTCGAGCAGGGCAGCCAGCGAATACAAGTCGCTTTGCGTGGTACTGTGGAATGGCGAGTCGTGACAACGAGCACACTGCAGCTCGATACCTAAAAAGGCAGATGCCAGGATCTGACCTTTTTGTGCCGAGGGAGCCTGATTGTCTCCCGCTAATCCAAAACCAGCACTCCCTCCTTCGTGCGGACTCCCCCGCATCAGGACCAGCTCCGTTACCCAACGATCGACAGGCTTGTCATCGCGGAACGCATCGAACAGGAACCAACGGAAAGGTCCTGTGGTATTCAAACTGGCATTGATCAGAGTCGGATTCTCTGCCAAGACATCTTGCCAATAACTCATCCAGTGGTCGGCCCAACGAGGATCCGTTAGTAGTCGATCAATAGCGCGCTCTCGTTTGTCGCGTGAATCATCGGCCAGAAACGCCAGGATTTCCTCCTCTGTCGGAGGCAGACCAAGGGTGTCCAAAGTAACCCTCCGCAGAAACGCTGCGTCGTCGATTACCGGGGGACGCTCGATTTGCGAGGCTGCGAGGGGAGCGTTTGGCCACGGAGCTCCGGATGCAATCCAAGTCCTGAGAAGTTCGATTTGTTGGTCTGTCAAAGGTTCACCACCGGGCGGCATTCGCTCCTCTGCATCGGTTGCCGTGACACGTCGGTACAACTCGCTATGGTCAGGCTCGCCCGGCACGACGACGCTTTCACCAGAGTCACCTGCCTTGAGAAGATTTTCCCGGGAATCCAGTCGAATACCTCCCTGCTCTTTCTCTCCGTGACATCGATTGCAATGGTTCTTCAGAATGGGAGCGATGTTCTCGTTAAAGCTCTTCGCATCCGATGCCGAGACTTCTTTTGATGCCTCAATTCCTTTTTGTATCTTGGCTTCGATGAATCGATCGATCGACTGCATCCCAGAACGAAACTCCGGGGTATCGGAGTTGGCGAGGCGTTCCTCAGCAATCTTTTTCGCGATGGCATGTCTGGATGACCAGTAGGCATCCATCGAACTCGCTAGCTCCCGCCTTGTGAACTGCTCATAGGATTGCAATCCTTTTTCCAATCGCTGAATCGCCCGCGTGACTTCCGCATCGCGCAGAGGCAATGGATCAGCCTCCGAGTTGCTACCCCTGACGACGAAGTACTCTGGAGATTCAGCCGATTGAATCGCGAGCAGGGTTTCGCCGGGATCCGTGCGGAGACCTTTTCCACCGACCACCATTTCAACGATCAGTCTGTAGCGACCGGGAACGGGAACGTTGATCTCGGCAATCGCTTCCTGCTGCCGATGTTCCGCAATCCGTGCTCCGGGAAAAGGAGGATTGGCGATCGGAGTCATCGGCTCTTCACCACTGGGTGAACCGGACATCGCTTTGCTTCTAGCGATGACCTTCCCATCGAACCACAATCGCCCCAACCCACGCACACGCATCAAGACTCGATGCTCACCCGCTGGCAGTTCTACGTCCGTAGCCATGCGAACCAAAACAGGTTCCTTCCAATTGGAACGGATCCCCCAATCATCAAACCGCTGAGGCAGTCGATCCAAAAGAAAATAATCCAAATCGAGGCGTACCGTCTCACTAGGAAACTGTTCGTCTTCATTGAGCCATCGCGTGTAACTCGGTAATCCTTCCAGGATCGACAACGCGACGCGACCAGGCAGAGTTTGAAGATCGGGAGCGATCTCCGGCGCTGGCTTTACTTCCTTCTCGGTTGCCGTCGATCGATAACGTTTGGTCATCACCGCGTCGTCTAACGAGTGCCGATGGATCGCAATGGCATCCAGCAACCCGCGAAAACTATTGCCAGCAGCACCACCGCGGGACGATCCGACCCAGATCGAATCGTTATCGACAACAGGAGCCTCCGTGGTTTTTCCACCCATGTCCCAGTCGCCCGCTCGCGATTTACCATCGATCCAACATCGAATGGATTCAGGGTCTCCGAAACGGTAGGAGATCGCGACATGATGCCACAGTTTTCCAGGCTTAAATCCCTCTTTGCTCGTCCATCGATGCCAGTGAGCATCTCCTGTGGACGAGGCCTGTTTTGGGGTCGCAAACAGAAAGCTCACACGTCCTGTTCCGTCTCTTTCTCTGAGCCTCAGAGCCCAATTTTGATTGTCCGACTCAAAACCAGGTCGCCCGGTTCGCCCCTTGCCGACGAGGTACACAAACTCGTTCTTCCGCAAATCGTCGCATTGAACCCATGCTTCCAGAGTGATCGAATCCCCGTTGGAAAAATCGAACTCGCTCGCATTGCCAGGATCGTCAAATTCCAAATAGGCCCCATCGCCATCCAGCTTGACAGCGGTATTGCTCGGCTCAAAATCCGGATACTCTGGGGGACGTGGCCCCGGTACGTCTCGATGAACCCCTCCGCGGGATCGCAGGGGCAATGTTTCCTCGGAATGAAAGTCCCACCGAACAACAGGGGAGGATTGGGCCATCAAACTACTGTAGAAGACGTGCAGTAGGAAGAATACCAGACCGATTCTTATCAACGAAAACATGATTGAACCGAGTAGGAGGATTCAAGTGGAAGGCGAAGTCCTGATCTCATTTCGCAAGATCACTATGGAATGGCTCAAGCAATCGCGATTGAACGAAGATGGAATCTCTGCAACGAGCCCCAGGCACCGAAACGAAAGGCTGAATCCATCGTGGCTGCGATGGACTAGAACGGCCCGAGTCGCTTCATGACGCCAAACCTTCTAATCATCGCGCAACGCGATAAGGATTCGAGTGACGTACCACATCAAGGTAGAAATCGATGCGAACAATGCCAGCGACGCGGCGACATATTGCTTGACTCCATAGTGATGCAGAACATTCGATGTGTCGTACAAAATATATCCACTCAAGAGTACGACCATGGCAACACTAAAAAAGATACCGAGGGAAAAACCGAAACAGAGGCCCGCGATTGCAAATCCGAATGCCGCAAGCCCTGCCAATCCGAGATACTTCCCCCACATCGAAAAGTCGGCTTTCGTCATAAAGACATAAGCGGTCAAACCGCCGAAGACAACCGCGGTAATGACTGCCGCTTGTACAGGGATCGATGGATCCATTCGCATGGCCAAATGCATCAATGGAACGAATAGAATTGCCTCTGCGACGACATAGAGCGAGAGTCCGGTATACTGCATGGAAAGAGAAACCGAGGATTCAGCCCATCGACGCGCGATGCCGCTGACCGCCATATAACCTACCAAAATCAAGAGAGGTCCCCACGAACCCATCCTACCGAGTATCCCATTGACAGCGGCTGCCGGAATGAGAGTTAGAAGCGCACCCTCGAGCAGAATAAAACCGCAAACCGCCGCGGTCAAATGCAGGTAGGTATTTCGAATAAATCCGACTCGCTCGGACTCCTCTGCCTGAGCCGCTGCCGAAGACGCATAGGCCGCATACGGATTTTGATATTCCATCAGTTAAACCTCGGTTAAGCTAGGTGACCCGTTCCGCGCCCCAACACGACGCGAGTTCTATTATATTACAGACTCGCCCGCGTCGTAATCAATTTTACGATGTCGCGCCCCCCCAAAGTTCCACAATTCCCTCTTCCGATCCTTCACTCTCGCGCCGACCCATCCGATGAAATCCGTTTTCCAAACTCCGGCTTTCTACGCGTTCTGTTTCATCACGAGTCTTGTTGTTTCCATCGTAGGGAACGCATTTGCCGAAGATCGTCCGAACATCATTTGGATCATGGCCGACGATCTCGGGTATGGGGACTTGGGGTGCTACGGACAAAAAGTGATCAAGACCCCACATCTCGATCGCATGGCTCGCGAAGGAATGCGATTTACCCAGTTCTATGCTGGCGCGACGGTCTGCGCTCCCTCTCGAAGCGTTTTGATGACCGGCCAGCATCACGGACATACGAGGGTGAGGGGCAATGCGGGGAAAGCGAATCCGATCGCTCAGTCGTTATTACCTGAGGATGTTACCGTCGCCAAAATCCTTAAAAACGCAGGTTACGCAACTGCTCTCACCGGGAAATGGGGGCTCGGGAATGCGGGTAGCGCAGAAGCAGGATTGCCGCGCAAACAGGGATTCGATTACTTCTATGGCTACTTGAATCAGCAACATGCCCACAATCATTTTCCTGATTTCCTATGGCGGAATGAGGAAAAGGTAAAGCTCCCGAATGAGTGTGTAGCAATCGGTGAGGAGGGTGGAGGCTACGCGACCAAGGCTGTCGCATTTGCAGATGAACTCATCGCAGAGGAAGCGATGAAGTTCGTATACGACAACCGCAAGAAACCCTTCTTTCTGTATTGGAGCCTGGTGATTCCACATGCGAACAATGAACGAACACGCGAACTCAAAGATGGTGCGGAAGTCCCCCACTACGGTATCTACAACGACAAAGACTGGGAGAATCCAGACAAAGGTCAAGCGGCGATGATAACGATGATGGATGCGTACGTTGGAACCATGCTTCAGGGCATCCAGGATCTAGGCATCGCAGAACGGACGTTGGTGATCTTTACCAGCGATAACGGCCCCCACAATGAGAGCAATCATAATCTCAAACGATTCCAGCCAGCCGGTCCTTTGAGCGGAATCAAGCGGAGTTTGACCGACGGCGGAATTCGAGTTCCGGCTATCGCCTGGTGGCCGGGAACCATTCAGCCAGACACGGTCTCGACACACGTGGGTTACTTCGGCGATCTGATGGCTACCGCCGCAGAGCTTGCAAAGATTGAGGTTCCATCCGAGCGTGATTCCATCAGTCTGGTCCCGACATTTCAAGGAAAAAAAGAGAAGCAAGCATCCCATGAGTTCCTTTACTGGGAATTCCACGAAGGTGGATTCAAGCAAGCGGCCCTGTATCGAGGTCGCTGGAAAGGCATTCGAAAAGGGGAACCGACAGCTCCGGTGCAACTCTTTGATTTAAAGCAAGATGTCGGTGAGAAAATGGATATTGCGAGGGACAATCCTGAGATCGCGAAAACGATTGGCGATTATTTGCTGACAGCTCGAACAGAATCCCCGCACTGGAAGCCTCTTTGGAAAGCGAATTAAGATGCGAAAAAATTTATTGATATGCCTTTCCATGCTTGTCACCGTTTGGTTCTGCGGACGGGTACGAGCGGAGTCCGTCCCGAACGTCCTCTTCATCATCGCAGATGATTGGGGAGCCCACGCCGGAGCTTATGGAACCAAATGGGTGAAGACGCCTGCGTTCGATCGGGTCGCGCGCGAGGGCCTGCTATTTCAACAGGCGTTCACCCCTACAGCCAAATGCGCACCTTCGAGAGCAACCATCCTCACCGGTCGATACCCCTGGCAACTTGAAGAGGCCGGAAACCATATGGCCTTCTTCCCTGCCAAGTTCAAGAGTTGGCCAGAGACATTGGTGAGTCAGGGTTGGACGGTCGGTATTACGGGCAAAGGCTGGGGACCAGGCGTTGCCAACGACATCGATGGTAAACCGCGTCAACTGGCAGGCAAACCCATCGCGAAACACACCTTGAAACCGCCGACGACAGGAATTGGAAACAATGACTACGCGCAAAACTTTAGCGAGTTCCTCGATACCAAACCCTCGGATCGTCCGTGGTGCTTCTGGTGCGGATTTGTGGAACCGCATCGCGCCTACGAATATCAATCGGGCGTCCAGAAAAACGGAAAGAAATTGAGCGATATCGACCGCGTTCCGAGCTACTGGCCGGATGACGAAATCGTTCGAAACGATATGTTGGATTACGCAGCGGAGGTGGAGTACCTCGATGCGCATGTGGAACGCATGCTAGCCGATCTGGATCGGCGAGGACTCACCGAGAACACGGTCGTCATTGTCACGTCGGATCACGGCATGCCGTTTCCAAGATGCAAAGGCTATGCCTACTATGATTCGAACCACGTTCCTCTGGCGATTCGCTGGCCGAAAGGGATCTCTTCTCCTGGACGTACGATCGAGGATCACGTCAGTTTCGTCGACATTGCCGCAACGATCTTAGACCTGGCAACCATCGCTCCTGCACAGTCGGGAATGGCGCATATTGTCGGACGATCGTGGCGATCTATTTTGACAAGCTCTGCCGCTGGGCAGGTCGATCCTCTCCGTGATTACACCTTGGTCGGCAAAGAGCGTACGGACGTCGGTCGACCCAACGATTGGGGCTACCCCATACGCGGAATCTTGCGAGATCGTTTTCTTTATTTGAAGAACTTCGAGCCCATGCGATGGCCAGCCGGAAACCCCGAGACAGGTTATCTCGACACCGATGGAAGTCCCACGAAATCCCATCTCCTAGAACTCGGTCGTCAAAATCGAGCCAATCCTTTCTGGCAACTCAACTTCGGCATGCGTCCCCGGGAGGAACTCTACTATCTCGCCACCGATCCGGATTGCATTCGCAATGTCGCTAACGATCCAAACTACAAAGAACAAAAGATCAAAATGGAAACACAGCTACTCGTCCAGCTTACCTCACAATTAGATCCTCGGATGTTTGGAAAGGGGCGTGTGTTCGATGAATACAAACCCACAGCCGGTGAGGGTTTTTATGACCAGTGGAAACGAGGTGAACCCGTGAAGGCAGGCTGGGTCCAACCCTCTGATTTTGAAAAAGAACCCATTCAAGCGGGAGACGCGAAACGATGAACCCTTTTTTTCGATCGCAACAGTTTGCCCGATTGTTCGCTTGGATTGTATGTACAGCTTGCCTTGCAACGAGCGGGTTTTCCAACCAGCGTCCACCAAATGTCTTGTTTATCTTGACCGACGACCAACGCTGGGATGCCCTCGGTTTGGCAGGCAACAAACACTTGAAAACCCCCAACATCGACCGACTCGGCAAGGAAGGTGTCTACTTCAAAAACTCCTTTTGCACGACATCTCTCTGCTCGCCGAGTCGCGCGAGTATTTTGAGCGGATTGTACGCGCACAAGCATGGTGTGACCAATAACTTTACCGAGTATCCCGCCGGCCTTCAAAGCTTTCCACGGATCCTCCAATCTCGAGGATACCAAACGGCTTATATCGGTAAGTGGCACATGGGGGAGGAGAATGATGCGCCTCGACCTGGATTTGACTGGTTTGTGACCCACAAGGGGCAAGGAAAGTACTTTGATACGGAATTCAACATCAACGGTACGAAGCGCGAGATCAAACCAGGTTACTACACTCATGTCGTCACCGATATGGCTACCGACTGGCTTCAGCGAACCGATCGAAACAAACCCTGGTGCTTGATGATTGGGCACAAAGCACCTCATAGCTTTTACTTCCCGGAGCCAAAGTATGAAAAAGCATTTTCGAATGTTCGCGTGAACTATCCCGAAACCGCCTTCATGCTGGAGGATAAGCCTCGATGGATCCAGCAACGCACATCCACGTGGCATGGGATCTATGGCCCCTTATTCGAGTGGAGAAAAAAATTTCCCGACGATTCCCCAGAAGCCGTGAAGGATTTCGAAGCGATGACACGCGCCTATTGGGGTACTATCCTCTCGGTCGATGATAGTGTCGGAAAAATGATGCAATTCCTCGAGCAACGCGGAGAACTCGATAACACCATCATCGTCTACATGAGTGATAACGGAATACTGAATGGGGAGCACGGCATGGTCGACAAACGGACCGCGCATGAACCGAGTATTCGCGTCGTTCAACTGGTTCGATACCCGAAACTCGTTCCAACAAACCAACCGCGAGTGGTCGAGGAACAAGTTCTCACGGTGGACGTGGCCCCGAGTCTGCTGGAACTCTGCGCAGCGCCAGCCATTCCCAATCTGGACGGCAAATCGTGGTGCAGACTCGTTCGCGGAGAAGACGCATCCTGGAGGAAGTCCTTCTTGTATCACTACAATTACGAGAAACAGTTCCCCTACACTCCCAACGTTCGTTGTGTGAGAACGGAAAGCTGGAAATACTCGCGTTCTCCCCATGGAGATGGATCTCCCGATCGACATCTACCCGAACTCTACAACATCGAGTTCGATCCTGAGGAGAGACACAATCTGGCGACAATTCCCAAGTACGCGAGTGTGTTGCAGCAGATGCAAAAGGAACTGGAACGAGTCATGCTGGATGTGGGGTTAACCCCCGAGACGGATAAAATGCCATTGGACGAAGGAATCAAGCAAGAGCTGCCCGATCAGAAGATTCGTTAGATAGACCGACAATCGTATCCTGAAATAGAAGGATTCCATTTGCAACCAAGCGTTCGACCGACAGGGGTAGTCCTTTTTTCCATGGGATAATCCCATTCGAGTTGCGCGGGCATGCCGATTCATTTGAGGATTCGTCTCGAGTTGTAGGGTTTGGCATCTAAGGATCAAGCTGTGTCCGAAGAGCTGAGCCACTCGGTCTCGAGCCAAGTACCGATTGTCCAATTCGCCTCCGTCGAAAATGTAAATTATCCAATGCCCCGGGCGTATCAAAAAAGGGAGCGTCACAATCCGTTCCCCGCGCATTTAGGACAAAACGAATGCCTTAGCGAATTACCTGCATGCCCATGCAACCCAGGGGACGCGTGCTCTTGGTTGGAAATTATTCGTAAAATAGAACGAATATAGACCGTCCTATCCAAGTCTCAAACCACTCGGGATAGAGCATTCGGCTGAGCAGAACAACGGCTGAAGATGTCCGAAACGTTTTTGACTTGATCGATGGCTTGTCTCGTAGCAATGCGAGCGTCGGTTCGATCTTCACAGAAAAAACGGAGATGATTCAACTGTCCTATAGGTTCGTCGCGTTCGCCGAACGAGGACTCGCCTTGATTTTATCCATTCGAATAGTGACTGCAGATGGAATAGGAGTGGCAACTGGATGAACAGCGAGAAGAAACGACTTGTCGAGGCCCGTGAGGGTAAAGTGGAGTGGAAGAAATGGGGTCCCTATTTATCGGAGCGACAGTGGGGAACCGTACGCGAAGACTACAGCCAGAATGGTGATGCCTGGAATTTTTTTACCCACGATCATTCCCGCTCTCGGGCCTACCGCTGGGGCGAAGATGGTATCGCGGGGATTTCGGATGACCAACAATACCTTTGTTTTGCAATAGCCCTTTGGAACGAAAAAGATCCGATTCTGAAAGAACGATTATTCGGCCTCACCAACAGCGAGGGAAACCATGGCGAAGATGTAAAGGAGTATTACTTTTATCTGGATAACACTCCATCGCACTCGTACATGAAGTACCTCTATAAGTATCCGCAAGCACCTTATCCATACGCCGACTTAGTGGAGACAAACCGTCGACGTAGCCGAGATGATTTCGAATATGAGTTGCTGGATACAGGAGTTTTTAACGAAGATCGTTATTTTGATATCTACGTGGAGTACGCTAAGGCAAACGCGGAAGATATTCTCGTACGTATCACAGCGACCAATCGTGGTCCTGAAGCGGCGCCGATCCACCTTTTGCCAACGCTTTGGTTCCGCAACAACTGGTCGAAATGGATCGCCGAATCCAATCGATCTTCCCAGAAGCCTCATCTCAAGCAGGTCGATCCATCGAACGGCTCGAGTCGGGTTTTGGCAATGCATCCGCACCTTGGTGAGTTCACGTGGTGCTGTGAGGGTGATCTAGAGCTACTTTTTGCTGAGAATGAAACGAACCATGCGTTATTGTTTCCGGGTCAGCAAAACGAGAGCCGTTATGTGAAGGACGGTATCAATGATTATGTGGTGCAGGGTAGACAGGAAGCGGTGAATCCAGAAAAGTTCGGCACCAAGGTATCGGGACACTATCGCTTTGATGTCGAGGCTGGTCAGAGTCGGACCATTCGGTTGCATCTACGCAAGGGAGCTCCTGACCCATCCGAGAAGCCATTTGATGAATCATTCGAACAGATTTTTTCGGATCGCTTGCGAGAAGCAGATGAGTTTTATCGATCCGTAACACCACCCACTGTGAGCGCGGATGCTGCCAACGTCATGCGCCAGGCACTCGCGGGCATGTTGTGGAGTAAACAGTTCTTCTTCTTCGATGGGGACAACTGGCTGGACGAACACAACTCCAATCCGCTTCATTCGGGCTACCATCAAGCGCGTAATTCGGAGTGGTTCCACATGCTGAACAAGGATGTCATTTCGATGCCCGACAAATGGGAATATCCTTGGTACGCGGCGTGGGATTTGGCTTTCCATACGATCCCATTAGCAATCGTCGACCCTGATTTTGCTAAAGAGCAGATGTCTCTGATGCTCAAGGGAGTGTATTTACATCCCAGTGGACAGTTGCCTGCCTATGAATGGAATTTCAGCGACGTGAACCCACCGGTGCATGCATGGGCAACGCTTTTCCTACATCGCACCGCGCAGGCCTTGGGCGAGGAGATCGATCTTCCGTTCCTGAAGGGTGCCTTTAACAAGCTCATGCTGAACTTCACTTGGTGGGCGAATCGCAAAGATCGTTACGGCAAGAACGTATTTGAAGGTGGTTTCCTTGGTCTCGACAACATCGGTATTTTTGACCGAAGTGCACCGTTGCCAACCGGAGGGCATTTGGAGCAAGCGGACGGCACTGCTTGGATGGCTCTGTTTAGTCAAAACATGACGGAGCTGGCTGTCGAATTAGCCGCCCATGACCCGGTTTACGAGGATATGGTTTTGAAATTTGTCGAGCAGCTTTACTATATCGCCGCTGCCATGAATCGATCGGGAAATGATGGAATGTGGGATGAGGAGGATGGCTTCTATTATGATTTGCTCAGGCTACCAGATGGTAGCGCTACGCGACTCAAGGTGCGTTCGATGGTTGGACTGTTACCTCTTTGTGCGGTAACGGTTACCGAAGCATGGCAACGCGAGCGTATCCCTCGAACCATGCAGGGACTGGTCGAGAGGCTGCGTCGAATGCCGGAATTAGGAAAGACTATCCACCCGACTGGCCCCGGACACTACGGAATCAATGATCGCGGGCTTCTTGCCATCCTCAATCCGGAGCGACTTCGGCGTGTTCTTTCGAAAATGCT
>JBBAXA010000011.1:0-13881 GCA_040396935.1 Pirellula sp. | reverse complement strand
TCCCGTTCGCTCGGCAAAAGAGCCACTCTCGACGATGTGCCGGATGGTGAAATCGATCATCTTGCGGAATTGGGGTTTGATTGGATCTGGCTACTCAGTGTTTGGACAACCGGTTCAGGAGCGCAGCAAGTCTCTCGTAGCCATTCCGAGTGGCGTCGCGAATTCGAGAACACTCTCCCCGATCTTTGCGAGGAGGATATCGCTGGTTCTGGATTTGCCATCACGGGTTACACAGTGCATCCATCACTCGGGGGCGATGCGGCTCTAGCCCGTCTTCGTGAACGACTCAAGCAACGCGGTCTGAAACTCATGCTCGACTTTGTCCCTAACCACATGGGGCTCGATCACCCGTGGATCGAAAGCCATCCCGACTACTTCATTCACGGAACGGAACAAGATCTGGTACGGACGCCACAAAATTTTTGTCGGCGAATGTGCAACGGAGAGGAACGGATCTTGGCTTATGGTCGCGACCCCTATTTCGCTGGTTGGCCCGACACGATGCAACTCAACTACGTGGATCCCAACCTCCAGAATGCGATGATCGAGGAATTGATTCGGATCGCCGGGCAGTGCGATGGAGTGCGCTGCGATATGGCCATGCTGGTATTACCCGATGTCTTTGAACGGACATGGGGAAAACGCCCCGACCTCTTCTGGCCCAAGGCAACCGAGCGCGTACGAAATCGAGTTCCGGACTTCACCTTCATGGCCGAGGTCTATTGGGATCTAGAGTGGACCATGCAGCAGCAGGGATTTGATTACGCGTACGACAAACGTTTATACGATCGTCTACGAGAAGGAAATCCAACCTCCGTACGGGATCATCTCCGAGCAGGTTTAGACTATCAGAGTAAACTAGCGCGTTTCCTCGAAAACCATGATGAACCGAGAGCTGCTGCGACGTTTCCGCCCGATGTGCATCAGGCGGCAGCGGCGATCACCTATCTCTCACCAGGACTCCGCTTCTTTCACCAAGGACAATTGGAGGGCAACAAAAAACGTATCTCTCCACATCTCGCGCGTGGTCCCGACGAATCGATCGACGACTCGGTGCACCATTTTTATGAAAAACTCTTAGCCGTTCTTCGCATGCCGGTCGTCCGGGAAGGGGGCTGGCAATTGCTCGATTGCACTCCCGGATGGAAAGGAAATTGGACCTACGAATGTTTGATCGTCTTCGGTTGGCAGAGTGAAAAAGATCAGTCACTGGTGGTCGCTGTCAACTTGGCTGCCAATCAAAGTCAATGTCATGTTCGCCTGCCTTTTGAAAACCTAGCGGGCCATCAGTGGATTTTAGAGGATCAACTTCGCGAGTCCCGCTACGAATGGAGTGGAGATGATTTGATAGGGAGAGGTCTCTTTTTGGATTTGGCTCCTTTCGAGGCCTGCATCTATCGGTTAGTTCGTCGGAGTTGACCCGCCCATACTGGAGTTTCCTAAAATCCTCGCACCGAGGCTCAAATGCTTGATCAAAGGAAACAGTGCGCGATCTAGGAACTAGTCGCGTCTGGGAAATTGCAAACCGATCCGGCTACGAGAGAAATCCTCGAGGGAAGGAAATCTCTGAGGGCAGCCCGTTACCAATATCGACCGAAGCCAAATCCTGGGCCAACCATCGGACCAAAGCCTGGTCCAAAACCATAACCGGGCCCATAGCCTGTTCCGATCCCAATTCCAATTCCGAAACCTGGGTTCCCATAGGGTAGAGGGCGATACGCAGGTACGACAGGACGATAAACGGACGTGACCACAGGACGATAGTAAGAAGGTACGACCGGACGATACACTGGGGTGACAACCGTACGATAGCCGACGACCGGTCGGTACGTCACGACCGGACGCGACAGCACGACTCCACCTCGGTACCGATAACCACCCGCGTTCGCTTCAGCAGAAACCCCAATCATTCCAACAAGCGCCAAACCAAAAATTACTTTTCGAATCATGACTTACTCCTCTAGGAAAACCGGAATAGTTAATCCATCAATAAAAAAGCGAGCTCAACGAGCATACGGCTACGAATCGGACTTTACGACATCGTAAATCGATTGTGACTCGGAGCAAGAACGCGAGGTGACTTTGCAGCAATCAACGCGAGCGAACTCACCTCATCCCCCGGGATTCAAAATCACCACGAATGTTCACGAAGTTCTTTATCCAAGCGGCGAGGATTGCGCTCTGCAAGTCGCCAATCGCAATATTTTCGTTGACGGTTTTACCCCAGTAGAAACTCACGCATCCGTCTGCATACTCTGACGCTTTCTTCAGAAACTCGTTCGCTTCATCGATCGAGCAGGCTAGAGGGAAAAATTCTTCAATCAACAAAGGCTTCCCTATTTCGTAGACACTTAGTGCCTTCAGCGATGAATCCACCTCTCCACTCTTAGGATAGAAATGCACTGAAACAAAATCGAGAAGCTTTCCGGCCTCACAGGAATGAAATGGAGACTTAGCCCCTGGGAAGACCTGGGCCCAAGGAATTTCTCCGACGGTGATCATGGTCTTGTCGTCAACTTGCCGAATCGGTTCGATCATCCGCCGAAGCCAAGCACTCGCCACGGCATCTCTCGAGCGTCCAGCTAATGAAAGGTTGATCCTTTGAACAAAGTACTTTCCTGCCAGCTCCCCTAGTAGCCAGTCGGCCTCTTTCTTTTCGCCACTAAGCACTGGTTCGTTCATCAAATCGTAGCAAAACACTGCGGGGCTTTCGCGGCAGGTCAAGGCGATATGTTTCCAAAATAAGGCTTGCGCATCCCAACGTCCCTCTTCGTCCAGCTCTGCATACCAACTCGGCACATCCTGCTTGTGGTAACACCCCAAGCCTGTGATATCGAGATATAGATTTAGTTCCTCGGCGAGTTTTAAAAGCTTGGCGAGATAACGGAGCTGTACCTTGTCTGGTTCATTCGACGACTTGAGGAACCTAGATAGCTGCAGATGCACGCGAACCACGTTGCAACCCAAATCACGTATTTCTTGAAAGTCCTGAACAACAGTACTCCATTCCTGTTGCCAATAATCTTCAATCAATCGGCCATCGGTGTCGTGGTCGTAGTTCACTCCCCATACGACGAATCGCTTACCGCTCACCGCACCAATAAAATGTTTTCTATCCTTGCTGACAGCAATTCGTTCCATGGGCTCGTACTGGTGGAATCCTGCGGGTTGCAAGGTGATCAGGACGTATGCGGCTAGCAACCAAAACATTTTTGGCCTCCACTCGTTTCAGAACCGAAAAGATAGCCACTCCAAGGGCTGCGGTAATGTCCCTCGAACCAGAACGATGTTTCCAGGAACGATAGTGATGAAGCTGTTCATTGCCTGTGGGATCCGTCGCGCGAAGAGTACGATGCTCCTAGAGCTCAAGCGACTTTCAGCTCATGCTGTCCAGCAGATCCCCCTCGGTAATCATTCGGAACCCTTTCCTCGCCAGCGTCTCGAGCGCACTCTCTGTGTTGTCAACCATGATGGCGACCGCAGGTTCGCCGTGGGGACGGAACATGAGCGGGTAAGCTTGGATGATGTTGATTTCGGCTTGAAGCAATGCTGCGCAGATCTGCTGCAACGGCTGGCCGCCTTCGGGTAGTTCGACGCCGATCAAGTCCGATTCGATGATGGCAAGTCCTGCTCGCTCCAGAATTTCGCGGCCCCGTTCCGGATGACTTACCAGAAATCGAACGAAAGCGCATTCGGCAGAATCATTGATCGACAGGGCGACAATCCGAATCCCCGTACCTTCGAACCGTCGGACAACCTCGAGCAATTGACCGACACGATTCTCGAGAAAGACGGTGAATTGCCGAATCGTAGGATAGTTTTGCCCTCGCATTGTTTCGAACGAAGTCGAGGCCCCATCTCCTGAACTCATGTTGTCTCTTTCTAACCAAAGTAGATCACGCTACAGAAGTCTCATTCGAAAAAAGAACCCTGCGCTTGACGATCGCATGCTAGTGTACCATATACAGGATGGAAGTTTTCCATGCAAATACAGCTTCTAAAGGGTTCGTCTTTGAATCCAGGAGCAACCTTCCATCTCCGTGCGATCTAGCCCCCGGCGGATCCTTCAGTCGTCTGCTATTCCTCAAGTAGCCTCGATAGGCAACGATTCAAAGCTGTCGACTCGATCCGACATCGACGGCCATTACAAAGCCAGCTTCGGAAATCTCGGTGGCCTGCATGACCGGCTCAAACACTCTCGAGGGAAACGAGTGACACGCCAGCTTTATTGGCGAGCTGCACGGTTCGCTCTCGTTCGAGCAGAATGGTTTTTCCGGCTTCAATAGCGATGGCTGTTCCACCGGCGCGCTCCATGCATTGGATGGTCCTAGGTCCGATGGTTGGCAAATCGTAACGCATGTCTTGCTGGGGTTTTGCGACTTTGACCAGGGTGAAGCCACCTCGGGGGCATAGGGGACCTGTCCGCAAGATACACGCATCGGTTCCCTCAATCGCTTCCACTGCCAGAATCGTTCGGTCACGGACGGTAACGCTTTGCCCGATATCGAGTTCCCCCATGGATTTTGCCATCCTCCAACCGAATTCGATGTCTGCCTCGATGCGGGGTGACGGTCCGCGTTTGGTCAGAACTCCCGGTTCTGCAATGAGCTGCGTCGCATAATCGGTCCCAGGCATGGTTTTCATTCCATTTCTTTCAAAGGAGGCCACCACTGCGGACAACAGTGAATCGTCCGTGGTGGTTTTCCGACGCGAGTACATCAACGGGTACATGGTGCGAATGCACTCCCAGTCTGGTAAGTGCCCTATCCAACCCCATCCATGGAACAAAATCTTTTCCTTGAAGAGTTTGCCGGACAGACAAACCCGATGTACCCCCTGCTGATGGAAGAATCTCTGCATGTGTCCGAGTTTACAGACACCTACCCAATAAGTAGCATCGGCAATTTTCTCCAATTCCGGCGAAGCATGACCTCGAATCGCGGCAACGACGACTCGGTAGCCTTGCTCCCTGAGTGTTCGAGCGACCGTAATCGGATACTCTCCCCATCCTGCAACAATCCCAACCGTTTGCATCACTCACTCTTGGACGAAAGAGACTCCAGTGCAGCAACTTGTTTTTCAATGCGCTTCAGAGTTTTGCGCATTTCCGGTAGTCGATTCAGTGCTGCAAACAGCGTCGCCTGCTCCAGTCGGGGAATGGCCGGGCTGCCGAGGAGGATTTGGTCCTCAGGGGCATCCGAAACAATTCCTGATTGCGCTCCAACCATCGTACGAGAGCCGATGTGGACATGGTCCCGAACCCCTGCCTGCCCAGCCAAAATAACGTAGTCACCGGTGGAGGAACTCCCCGCAATTCCCACTTGAGAACAGATGAGATTGTGTTTACCGATCGAACAGTTATGAGCGATCATCACCAGGTTATCAATTTTTGTCCCCTGACCAATTCGTGTCGCGCCATAGGTTCCTCGATCGATGGTTGTGTTAGCGCCGATTTCAACATCCGATTCAACATGCACCCATCCCAATTGAGCCGTGGAAGCATGTTTCCCATCCACCATGCGATAACCAAAACCATGTGCACCCAAGACACAATTCGCATGCAGGATGACTCGGTCCTCCACGATGGTACCCGGGTAGAGAACGACACCTGGATAGATCTGACAATCCGTACCGATTTTGCAACCATCCATAATGGTTACACCACAATGGACATGCGAACGATCGCCGATGACACAAGCCTCCGCAACGCTCGCTAACGCTTCGACCACCGCCGATGGACTCACCTTGGCTGTCGGTGCGACCTCGGCGCGGGCGTGAATTCCAGTTGCAGCTTTGACAACTACATGCGGTCGAAAGATCTGGCAAATCTTCGCAAACGCATCATGAGGATTCGGAACGACAATTTGAGGAATACCAACATCGGGATACCCCTGTTTGGTAACGCATGCTGCGGCCTGGGAGGACTGCAGTCGGGGCAAGTATTTCTCATGATCAATGAGGGTGATGTGACCAGGTTGAGCATCCGCTAAGGGGGACGCACCTGTGATCACAGCAGCCTCGATCCCTCTGATGCCTCGCGAAAATAGTTCGCCATGGACTCGATTTGCTAGTGTCACCAGGTCGAATGCTGTCATTAGTGAACTCCTTTTCCGAGAGTGACTTATGAATGGTTGGGGAGGCTGAACGGGTTTGAAATCAACAAGACTTCCCCTTGGAACTGCATCGTATAGCGTCCGTGAAGTATTTGGGTTCTATCGATGAAACCTGGCTGCGCACCCTGGAATCCTGGATGCTCCGTCTTATGGTGGTAACGCCATCATGTCGGCGGCGTAACCTGACGCAGCGGACCCTCAGACGTTACAGGACGAACACATTGGATCATCAAAATGCTCAAGGGATGCCAAGAGAGTATTCCTCGCTCGCCCCGGAAGGTCTGCTTTTCTCTTAAGGGATCCGCTCGCAACAGACTATACGTTATCTGCTTTGCCGAAATCAATGTAGTTTTCCAGGCCTACCCATCAAATCGATGTTGGCACATCCTTTCTATTTCCACTAAACTACGCGGACGGCGGGAGGCCGTTTCCCCATGTAGACCGTCAGTTCCGTCACCAGGGAGGGTGCGATGGGAAAAGAGTCCGTACGATTCATCCATGCGAGCGATTTTCATCTAGAGCGTCCTATGCAGGACTTGCTCGATCTACCGGAACATTTAAAGCAATCCTTGGTCGATGCACCTTGGAAAGCAGCCGAGACGATTTTCGAGACGGCCATTGTGGAGAATGTAGACTTTGTCTTGCTCGCAGGAGATCTATTGAATCCTGTTTCATGCGGAGCTGCAGGTCCCGCATTTCTGCTTGAGCAATTTGAGAAGTTGCAGCAAAACAAAATCGCAGTCTACTGGGCCGCTGGTACCGTTGACGATCCCGATCGATGGCCCGATGCGGTTCCACTGCCCCCCAACGTTCATCTCTTTTCGAAGAAACAAGTCGAGCCCGTCGTGCATCGCCGAAATGGTGCAGCGCTCGTGACCGTGCTCGGCCGATCCAACGATGGGCGAGAATCGATTCGCGCCGCGGAGTTTCAGTGCGATGAGGATGACACGTATGTCATCGCCTTGGCGCACGGGAAAGCGGAGAGCGAGTCGCTCATGAGTCAAAGAATCGACTATTGGGCACTAGGCGGATCGCACACTCGCTCGGTCCTTCATGGCGAAGCACCCCACATGCGTGTCTGTGGAACAACTCAGGGTAGATCTTTCTCTGAGGCTGGAGCGCATGGCTGCTGGATTATCGAGGTAGATGGAAATCACGACGCACAAATTGTGGCGAATGACGTAGATGTCTTCCGTTATGTAACCCAAACGTTGGACTCCGAGGACCTTGCTTTGGGACGCGATATTCGGCAATTAATGTCCAAACGAATCTCACGACTGCAATCGGAGAATGGAACGCGGCATCTGATTGTTCAGTGGCGAATCGAAATGGACCTTGAAAATGCCAACCAGGTAGGACCAGCCGCCATCGAGGAAATACTTTCCTGGGTACGAAGGGAGTACGGCCATGGCGCTTGCTGCGTCTGGTCGACCGATATCGAAGTCATTTCACCGAAAGAATTCCCGAAAAAATGGCAGGAGGAGGATACGATTTTGGGAGACTTCCTGCGAACGGCGACGGACGGGCGAAAATCGCTCGGAAAAAATATTAATCTAAAGCCGATTATTGAGAGCGAGACGCCGGGATCTCCGATGTGGCATTCCTTACTTGTCAACGAAGAGCCCGCTGCTTTGAATGCGATGCTCGATCGTTCGACCCTCTTGGGGGTAGATATGCTACGGGGTCACAAAGTGGACTTGCTCGCTCCCACGCGACGATTCGGAGGTATCAAGTCATGAAAGTACGCGATATTCAAATCGACGGCTTCGGTGTTTGGTCTGGATTATCCGTGGATTCCTTGCCCGAAGGAATGACGGTTTTCTATGGTCCGAATGAGGCGGGAAAAACGACGTTGATGCAGTTCCTGCGAACGATGCTTTATGGCTTTACTGCGGAGCGTCGTCAACGTTATCTCCCCCCGGTGTTCGGTGGAAAACCAGGTGGAGCGATGCGTGTCACGGGGCCCGGCGGGGGGTACGAGATCGCGCGCCGCGCTACGCTGAACGACCCCAGCATCATCGGACAGCTCACCGTCACCAGCAGCGATGGCGTCACGCAGGGCCAGCATCGTTTGACAACCCTCCTCGGTAGCGTCGACGAGTCCATCTTTACCAACGTTTTTGCGATTGGTCTTCGTGAACTCCAGGAACTGAGCACGCTCGACGATACCGCCGCTGCAGATGAGCTCTACAAACTTTCGAGCGGCTTGGATCGAGTCTCACTCGTCGATGTGATCCGGCAACTCAAAGGTGCTCGCGCGCAGATCGTCTCCCAGGATTCCGAAGCTGGTCAATTAACAACCATGCTCCAACGTCGCGAAAAACTACGCGACGAAATCGAGCAGTTGACGGTCCGCGCACGAAGATGGGGGGAACTCGCAACCCATAAGCGCAACCAGCAAAACGAAATCGAGGAGCTCCGACAACGCATCGAACAATGGGAACTCGAAGCCAAAACGGTCGAAACCTCTCTGCAAGTGAGGGAGCCATGGCTCGCCCGGGAATCGACGAAAAATAAAATCAAAACGCTCCACGCGCGGATCGATGTTCCCGACAACGCGGTCTCCAAACTGAAGGAGATTCACGAGCAGGTTGACGATAAACGCCGTCAGATCCAATCCATCAAGGAAGAAAGAAGATCGCTGCGGCAGCGGGCATCGGATATGCCTGTGAGCAAAGGGATCCTGGCATTGTCCGGAAAGATTGAAGCGGCCAACGAACAAGGGCCATGGATTACCAGCCTCCAACTCCAGATCCAACGACTGGAATCGGAGTGTCAGCAAACCCAGGAACAATTGCTAGAGGATGCGAAGCGGCTCGGTCTCTCCGATCACGACCAAGAGGCTTTGCTAAACGATAAACGGCTCGCCAACCTTCCCGATTTGTCTCGCCAAGCGATTGGCCAGCTCGCAGGTCCCGCGCGGGATGTCCGTGTGCATCAAACGCGATTGAAACAAGCAAAAGAACAAGGGATCAACGACAAAAAGGAAGCCAGTCGTCTCGCTTCGGAAATCGAAGGATATCTAGCGACACGCGGCCATTCCGACCTGCAATTGACGCACAAGTCGTCACAGGATCTCCTCGCATCGCTACGAAAAGCGCAAATGCTCGATGAACGCATCGAGAAACTTCGCCGGCATCGCAAAGAGATCGAAGATCAGGCTGTCGATCTCGAAGCAGAAGAAGTTTTTCCTATCGATGACTTCTTAAAACTGGGTGCCTTCTTTATCGTCGGCTCCCTGGCAACCGTTTACGGAGCCGGAATGTTCCTCGGCAAGAAGTTCTTCCAGCCAAACGGCATCCATGTACCTATTCCACAACAATCCGATCAAACGATCGGTTTTCTATTGGTGCTGCTCGGTATTGGACTTCTCTGTTTCACGTATTTCCGTTGGCGTGGCATGGAACAGGAATCCAAAGAGGAGGTCAATGATTGCGATAACCAGCTCGATGCGGCTGACTCGCAACTCCGAAAAGCGATTACCGATCGAGATGAAGTTCTGTCAGCCCTTCCAGAGAACGCAGGGACCCTCGAGCAACGCATTCGTGATGCCGAGGGGGACTTGAACCAGTGTGAGGACTATCTACCCATTTTGCATAACTTGCAAGCGGCCCAGCAGAGGCTAGAGACCTCGAAAAAACATGCCACGGATGCAATGCATGGACTCAAGATTGCTCGATCCCAATGGAAGAAGACGCTCCAGCAATTGGGACTTGCCGATTCCTTATCCCCGAAGAGCATTCGCATTCTAGCTGAGGGCTACGAATCGCTAACTCAAACCCGACGCCGTCTCAAAACGCAGCAAGATGAACTCGCACAGCGTAAGATCGAGCTTTCGACGGGATTGCAACGTATCGAGGCCCTCTCGTTGCAATTGAAGGTGGCCATCGAGGAATCCCGCCAATCGCAACGTGAGAACAAGAGCCAGTCGATTTTGGATCGATCGGAATCGAACCGCGATCTCAGCCGCAACCCTGGCGCTGAGATGCGACGAACCGAAGAAAAGCGGGACCGGGATCGCGACCGTCGAGAGCAACGACATCGAGATGAGCAGTTATCGCTCCGGGCCGCTTCTGCAGCAGCGCTCGCCGAGTCTGCCGACGGACCTCTGCTGAAGCTACAAGAACTCACCAACACGCTCGCACAGCACAAACAATACATCCTCCAACGCAAAGAATTGAAAGGCCAGGATGAAGAGCTAGCTCGAAAACAAAAATCCATGCAGCGGCTGCTGGATAAATGGATTCGCAGCCGTCAATCGCATTTGGCAGAACTCGGCGTTGAGAATCAGGAGCAGCTTGAGGAATTGCTTTCACTCAAGCATCAATATCTGCGTTTCGAGGGCGAAATCGAAGAGCTCGATTCTCGAATTCGAGGAATCATCGGTGGACATGTTCCCTACGAGTCGATCGCCCGCTTGCTCGAGAATACATCTGGAAGCGAGTTGGAAAAACGCTGGGATACACTCGGCCAACGGATCCAACAAGCGGAGGAACGGATCGCGGTTCTTCTCCAGCGCCAAGGAGAAACCTCACAAGAAATGAAGAGCATCGCTGCAGATCGACGTCTCGCGGAAGCGAAACTCGAATTGGCCTGCCTGGAGAAGCAGATCACCGCCTGTGCAGAGCATTGGCGAACGCTCGGCTCGACAACGTCCATGCTGGAAAAGGTATGTGAGGTCTACGAAACCGAAAGACAGCCGGAAACGCTTCGCGAAGCATCGGCATTCCTGAAACAACTCACCGATGGAAAGTACGTACGGGTATGGACTCCTCTCGGCAAGAATGCTCTGCGAATCGATAACGACAAGAATCAAAGCCTGCCACTGGAGGTCCTGAGTCGAGGTACCAGAGAGGCGGTATTCATCGCATTACGATTGTCCCTCGCCGCGGCCTATTCTCGCCGTGGGGTCACGCTACCGCTCGTCCTAGACGACGTACTTGTCAATTTCGATTCCATCCGCGCAAATTTCGCGGCTAAGGTTCTTCGCGACTTTGCAGCCCTAGGACATCAAGTGATCATGTTCACCTGCCATGAACACATCATGAAGATCTTCAATAACATCGGGGTGCAAGTTCGAGTTTTACCGGCACAGGGTCAATCTGGCGAAGCTCGCATTTATCAGCCGCATGATGTACCCGTTCTCCCGTCGACTCCCGCGCCGCAATGGATTGTTGAGCCGTCATCACCCGTTGTCTCTGTAACTGAACCGAGCCCAACAATCCTTGTCGCTCAAGAGGTTTCGGTCGAACCTCCTTTGGAACGCGAACCGGTAGTACCCAAGCGACCACGACCTCGACCAGAGCCCGTCGTCACCAAACCGAGGCGTCAACCCGCGCCCGCAGCGCCGCTGGTGAGCCATGAATCTCAGCCCTTTGCCCTTTGGTACGAGGATGAGGATGAACTGGGAGAGCCTCCCAATACGACACAACGACTCTGGACTGAACTGGATCGAGTCGATATGCCCCTCGAAGGGGAACCCCACGATCTGTGGTGGACGGAGGTCAATCAATCCTGACCTTGGCCATCCCCTCTCCGATCATCTTCCTCCTGAGATAACCACCACCCTGCGGCTTGTTCCAAGCAATCGGCGATTCCTGCCACCGACCACCCCTCGGATCTCGAGAAGGATCGCCCAGGGCTCGGTTTTCCCCCCATCGATCGACTGAAACGCGAGACACAGAAGGCAGGCCTTCGAGCGCTGGCATCCGAACTCTTTTTCCATCCACTGGCACCGGATTAGAACCCCTGCAAAAGAGGCTGCTGACGGTTTCCATCCCACGGGGTCCGCCATCTCGAAAATTTTCAACTAAATGCCAGTGACAATCTGCAGAAAAAATTGATTGACTCTTTAGGGCACGCTACCTAAACTCCCCAGCCCTCTCCACAAGTCGTTCATTTCGAGTCTTTGTCTATTTTTCTTGTCTGCAAAATCCTGGGGAGAACCATGAGAACAGCCCTATTGCCTCGAAAACGATTGACGCGAGGTTTTACGCTCGTCGAACTACTGGTCGTCATCGCCATTATTGGGGTATTGGTGGGGTTATTACTCCCCGCAGTACAAGCTGCACGCGAAGCGGCCAGACGCATGCAGTGCTCAAACAACTTGAAGCAAATGGGTCTCGCCCTGCACAACTACGCGGATGCGAATCGTCGCTTTCCTGCTTCCTTCTACAGGATTTGGCCGCACAACTCGACGAGTGCCCCGACCTTCGGAACTCCCGGTTGGGGATGGGGGACTGCCATCCTGCCCTATTTGGAACAGTCTGCCCTCTACAACAGCTTGAACGTCGGAATCAATCGGCTCGATGGTGGAGCCGCCACCAAAACTCTTGCTCAGACAAACCTCTCTGTCTATCGATGCCCAAGTGATACGGGTGGTCCACTCAACGCCAACCGAGCCAACTATGGAACCTCGAATTACGTCGCTGTTTTTGGTTCGTTGTACGACCAGGCAGCTCCGAGCGCAGGAGCACTTGTTTATGGTAGTCGAGACAAAGCCGGGCCGGGCATGTTCTCTCCTAACAGCGCAGTCACCTTCGGAGATATTTCGGATGGAACGTCCAACACGGTGATGATTGCTGAGATGTGCTATGGGCCCAACGGCGTGAAGACGAGCACCGGAGCACAGCGAATCTACAACGGTGCGATTTGGGTCGGCGTGCCACTCGATGCGTCCTCCAATGTATGCAACCAGCTTTCGCTAACCGGTTTTGCAGCAGGTGCAGACGTTCGATTCCGTCGCATCAATTCCAGGGATTCGAGCAATGCGATCAGCAGTGCGCATTCAGGGGGCGTTCAGTTCGCGGTGGCGGATGGTTCCGTTCAGTTCGTGAGCGAAAATACCGACGGTGTGATCTTGGATCGGATCGCCGATCGCAACGATGGCGGTGTCGCTTCCTTTGGCAATCTCTAGCGTTGAGCTCGGGCCGATCTTCGCCAATCTTTCTTAACTTCGTCGAACCTCGAGCAGATGGATCTTTTCTAAATGTCCCGATTGCTGATATTGTTCACTGTTTTGTTGCTGGGCTGCTCTTCCTCCGACGCTCCAGAGCTGGCGAGCGTTACCGGCAAAGTGATGTTGGACAGTAAACCTCTTCCAAATATCGGTGTGGTTTTTCTCCCGAAAGGCCCAGGCCCGATCGCATCCGGGAACACTGACTCGAATGGCCAATTCACTTTGACGACGATCAACCCAAACGATGGTGCATCGGTCGGTGAGCACACTGTCGTATTCGGAGCTGCTGAAGAAGGCAAAACGGAATTCGCTCGCGTCAACGTGCCAGCTCGCTATACCTCTGCTAACACTTCGGACATTACCGCTACGGTAAAATCGAAGCAAGCCAACAACTTCGAATTCATTTTAAAGAAGTAGCAGGGAAAATCGAATCAGTGTCCGGCAATCTGGAGCGACAGACTCCCACAGCTTCCCGGAACCAGAATCGCATCCGCTCGCTATGTAGCTCAAACGCAACCAATTTGACGGTTTGAGGTGCTACCTGCAGTCGGCAATGAATCTGCGTTTGTAGTTCTATTCTCCTATCTGATTGAAGCTCTTTGATTCAAAGCACTGGTGATTCGCAGCGTTTCCCTTTTGGACTTGGCCTTTGCCTGCTGAGGCCCGGCGGGCTGATACAATAACCATACCCCAAATGAGCAGTGCCCAGCGAATACCATTAGACTGTCGGCCCATTCGGGCCTTGGGAAGAGTGGGGACTCGGTGACCGGGGGACTGCGTCACCCCGGCATTCACATTGCCGGCCCATTC
>JBBAXA010000010.1:101891-107427 GCA_040396935.1 Pirellula sp. | reverse complement strand
AACAGCCACATCCGCGGCTAGCGGGCTAGCGGTTTACAAAGAAAGCGAACTAGAGACTAGAAACTAGAAGCTAGAAGCTAGGGGCTAGAGGCTAGAGGCTAGTTGCTAGAAGCTGTTCCCTAATCCCTAGTCCCTCTTTTATCACAGGGCCGCTAGGCCCTCGGGCGGTTTGGGTACAACACAGTTCTTGCTTTGTTCTTTTTGTTGGTTTGGCGACGAACGATCCACCAGATCGCAAGAACACCTGCCAACGTTACTCCCCAAGCGACAATCGATGTTGGCCCCTCGCCGCGTGACTCTTGGGGTGGGACTCCCAGTTCGATACGACTCGGAATCAGCAGAGGAACAATCTGACGGTGCTTGCTTCCGAGCCTATCAGACATTTCCTGCGTTTTGTAACTCCAGAATCGATAAAACCAGCCGTGGATCTGGACATAGGTCTGTGGATAAAAAATATCTTCGATCAATGCACTCTGGCCCTTGGATTGGATATTTGCCAACGGTTCGGGTAGTTCGCGCACCAGACAGGTTACCGGATATTCTTTTTGATACAGGATGGGCTCTGAGTCCGTCGTAATCTGAAACGACAGATTTCCAACATCTGCCATGCAATCCAACTGGTAGTACGCATTGCCCCCCAGCCACTTTCTTTGAGCCGAATCGTCTACTGGAATGCGTGTCACACGAATCACTCTGGCATTGCATTGCATCCAGTCGAGCAGTGGACGTTTCTGAGAAGATTTGGAACCTGCAAGTGATTTCGTGATGGCGTCAGCAATCGTTGTCGTCGGCTCCAGCGGAAAACGTACCTCGTCTGCTCGCATCTCTTCTGTGCTACGACCCATCAGCTGAAACAACCCCGGCAATTCCGCAGGTTGAATTGCCTTGGGCGACTGCTGTAGAGCGTCGATTTGATCGAGCCGTCGCAAATCAAAGCCGACACTCAGCAGCCTCTGATGAGATCGTGATAATGGAGGTAAGAGCTTCTCGCTTTCCACTTGGTTTTGAAGTGTCTGCTTCCAGGAGACCGTATTGGCGAAGCCTTCTAGCATGCGATCGCTGTCCATTCGCCCGATCGCATCGATTACAACCGGTTGCCGTATTTCCGCCTCAGACTGAAGGGGGGCGATCGCAGACTCCCACTGACTTGGGATTTCATTGCAATAGAATTTGGCGGGGGTCTCCCGTGAGCGGTTCGTTTCGATAGTGAGCTCGAAAAAATGCTTCTGCCCGTCACGCTGAAGCGCCCCAAGGCCCTGGGCGGTGGGGTCTTTTTTCACCAATTCCGCGATCGAATATCGCCTGACGGATTTTGCGATCCCGGTAATCCTGCGAATAGAGAGCTGGTTTCCACAATCCCATGTTCGCTCCGTTTCGGAGAGAAGCCGGAGTTGGTTTTCCAATCGCCTCGATTCCATCAATAAACGGAAAACTCCTTGGGACAAATGGCTGGAATCCTGCTTCCACGGATCCGGCTTCAGTGTCTGCATCGTTTCGTCGATGACTTTCATCAATACTTCGTAGGCAAGATCCAAGTTCACGGGTGGTTGCCATGTAGCGAGTCGCTCCGTCTCCCGCCTCCATCGCGTGTAATCGCCGGGTTCCGCGAGAGATTGTTCGAGGGAGGGTGCGATCACGAAGGCGAATAGTGCAGGAGCGACTTCGTTCCCTTGCTGCGAGCGGTAAGCAAAACGTTTCGCAAAAAAGCCAGCCACTTCGACGAGTTGATCCGGCTGTAATGAGACAACCTCTGCGAGACGGTCCTGTACATAGATCACGATGGGTTGTGAGGATGAATCTTCTGGGCGTATCCAAATAGCTTGGAACGATACGGGAGTCCATCCCTGGGATTGGTGGACCAGTTCGGAGTCGATCCTCGCGATCGTACCACGAACCCGGATGGGAACACCGCGAAAATGCGAGCCGGTTTGCGAAACCAATTGGAGTGTTTCAACCATAGGGATCTGGGAGGATGAAAAAAAACCCTCTTTCAATAGATCCTGTGCATGCACAACACGTTGCCACAGTCTCAAGGCAGGGATCGTATCCCGGGCCAGCCATACCTCGCCATCTTTGAGATGATCGACCAAAGTCCGATCGAGCGCTAGTTGAAATGCAAACCACTTCGGGTCTGTACGACCATCCGATGTTTCCTGATTTGCCTTGAGAAGATCGACCAACGAGTCGATGGAATCAATGACACTCTCTAGATTTCTAACTTCGGTTTCATCCTGATTCGATTCGGACTGATCTTGTATTTGAGAGGTCCAATCCTTCAGCTCCGTTTTCCTTTGATCGAGCCAACTCAGAACGCTGCTAGGATCGCCGACTTCCGCAGGCAATTCGCCAAACATTCTCGTCGCGAGGGATTGAACTATTTCCGTTGGAGCTCCTCGAAGCAGGTATTGCCAAACGCTTTGGAGCGACCGAGCGGGGTCCTCCGAGGCATTGAGATCTAACGCTGCGTAGGCATTTCTCTGCTGTTCAGGCGCAGCTTGAGTCCTTGGTGTGGATGTTGTCGATGCGCCAGAGGGTGGAGCTGAATTGCCAGGGCTCCTCTGTCCCGATTCAAACAATCCGATCGCTTGCCCGACTCGTTCCACCTTTTGCACATCGGACAATTGTTGGATGAGCGCGAAAACCAACACGAGAAGAACGGAAAGTCCGATGATTCGTTTTATTGGGTTTCCACTCTGAGACGCAATGGAACGTGATCGATATTGTCCATCCAATCCATACCATGGCTCGCGTCGCTTTGCATTCATGAATGTTACTGTAGGGTGGATTAAGGAGAGCGAACGATAACCTGTTCCGCGAAAAAACGTCTCGCGGCGGAATGGTAGCCGAGCCCATCCCATTTTGCCGCTTGTTCGATCGGAATGAGTCCACTCAGAAGATTCTCCTTGCGGTAGAGGGCCTGCAAGGATTCCGTTACCAAACGTGACGGAGCATCCTGTCGTACAACCAGGAGCGCTGTGGTTGCCAGTGTTCGAACGCTTTTACCATCGTCCAATCCATAATCCTTGGCGTTGATCGTATATTGCCGGAACATCGGTTCCTCGAGGGCGAGCTGTTCGGTTCCCTCGATGGTAAGGAACTCAAAGCCCTCGGAACGGAGCATGTCCCGAATCCCTTGTTGCCCGACTTTAAAAACAGAGATCACGACATCCGCTTTTTCGCGAAGATCCTTTTGAAACCAATCTCCGTCGACTTTGTTCAATTGATTCGCATCAATACCAAAGTGCGAGAGCAGTCTCGAGGCCGCTTGTCGTGTACCGGATTCCGGCGCGCCCATCATCACTCGCTTATCGACAATATCCTCGACACGTTGGATTCGTTTATCCTTGCGTACCAATAGATGAATCGCTTCATGAAACAGAGGCGCGACGACAGAGACTTGATCCGAGCGAACTGCCGACTCTTGCATGATTGCCATCTGAGCCTTGTTATCCAACAGCTGCTTGAGATTTTCGAGGGAGCCGTTGGTTGGGACAACGTTGGGATGCAAGCCTGTCCGATTCTCGATCTCCTCGGAGATCAATCCAGCGACTTGAAAATACATTCCCCCGGGGGAACCAGATGCGATCGAGAGCCGACTGGGCAACGATTGATCCCTGAAGGATTGGAGTATCGACGGACCAACAAACCATCCAGCCAAACCCAAGAAAATAGTGGCTAAAAAAACGTTTTGCGTCACCCGCTGCGAGCGTGTGGGCTCCATATTACTAGCCCCGGTCAACGCAGCGATAATCGGGATGTTCCCAATCCAATACTTCGCACGCCTTACGAGCGAAGGAGGCCGAGCCGCGATGGGAGACCCCTGATAGAAGCGTTCCAAATCATCGGCTAATTCCCGTGCAGAAGCATAACGCCTACTCGGGATTTTTTCTAAGCATTTCATCACGATGGTATCTAAGTCGGAATGCACATCGGGTCTCGACGCTCGGACGGTTGTCGCAGGCCGGTTCATGACTTGCATCATGGTTTGCAAAACCGTATCGGCCTGAAACGGTGGCTTGCCTACCAGCAGCGCGTACAGGATGGCTCCGATCGCGTAGACATCGGTCGATGGGCTATGCTCGTCCGACTTTCCCGCAGCCTGCTCCGGTGACATATAACTCGGAGTACCGAGGGTCGCCCCGGTCGCCGTCAAACCTTCGTCCGAATCCATACGCTTGGCTAATCCAAAGTCGGTAAGGACCACTTCGTCATCTTCGGTGATCAAGACGTTGGCAGGTTTCAGATCTCTGTGAACGACTCCCTGGGTGTGCGCATAGTCGATCGCTCGTGCAACATCTCGAACGTAGCGTACGGCCTCCTTGACGTTCATGGGCCCCTGTGCGAGCTTCTTCGCAAGATCGGTTCCTGGAACATAGTCCATGGAAAAGAAATGATGTCCCTCATGCTCCCCGCAGTGATAAATGGTGATAATCGAGGGATGCATCAAGCTCCCAGCACTACGAGCTTCTGCATAGAAACGATTGACTTCGTCATCGCTCGCGAGCGCCCCTGACCGAATCATTTTGACAGCGACCTGTCGATCGAGGCTGGACTGCGTCGCGAGGTAGACGACCCCCATTCCACCGCGTCCCAGGATTTTCTCGAGGACGTAATCACCAAATCGGCAGGGGAGTGTCGCCTGAGTTTGATCAGCAATAGGCAAAGAGCCGAACGAAAAATCGCGTGAACCGGAAGGCGGGGGGAGTGTGGATTCGTCCGGCGATAGCGATCGGCTGCCCCCTCTCGGTACCACGGGCAGGGTCAATGCGTTCGGATCGGGCGAGCGATTGACGTCGTTCGACGTATCAACCTTTTGCGCAGGATTGGTATCTGATTGAAATAACGGACCAGCCATGGATTCAATCCAGTCGGCTGTGTCGAGTAGCACGCTCAGTCGATCCGCCAATTGCGGATACCTCTTCAAAAAAGACTCCCGGTCCTCGGGATTCCCAGCATCAAAACGACGCATGAATTCGAGCAACGCTCGATCCAACTCCTGTTCGGAGGCATCGTCTGGTTTGTCGTTCATGCAGGATGGGTTTCAGTTCAGAAAAAAGTACTTCGCGAACACAGGCCGGGTCAGTTCAAAAAAAACATTCAGGCCAGTCTGTATTCTACGGCGCAATTCGTTCGTTCGGCTAGAACAAAGCTCTGGAGGATCATTTCTAAACATCTAGAAATCCCGAGCATGCGATCCCTTCTACGCTTAGCAATCATTTTTTGGTCCCAAAACTGGAATCGCATCCCCAATTTTGGTGAGTGTTAGGATAGGGATGGGAGTTATCAACCCGCTCGGAAGCGCTTAGGGACAAACAAGACACTCAGCGCACCGTGGCGGTCCAAGACCGTCTCGACAGCACGGAGATCATGGCAGTTGAAGTAAACGAGTACACCGAGGCTACGAGTCCTAGCCAGCGCCCTCACAGCTTATTTCGTACCGCAAAATCCGTAACCAGCCTACTCGTGCATTGTCGTTATTACCACTAGCGGTGCAGCTTCAGCTGCCCGGTCGATGGCACATCCCTGAGCAACATAT
>JBBAXA010000010.1:17050-101791 GCA_040396935.1 Pirellula sp. | reverse complement strand
CACGCCCCTGAGCGTAGCGAAGGGCGTGGAACTCAGTAGTTCATCATCGTTTTCGGCGGTACCTATGGAAATTCGAGTTGTGAACAACTTGCGTCTGATCACGAAAATCCTTGGGAGGCCACCCTTGGAGATTTCCGTGGGTCTATTCAACGCAAGGAAAAGAGTTTTGCTACAATGTTTTCACTGCAAAAAACCGTTGTTCCTTTAACAAACCACAGCCCCTGAGAAGAGGACACGGAAAATCCTTTCCCTCCATTTCGTGGTATTCTCATGAGTTGTCAGGTTCTGCACGTCATGTGCGGTCTTCGCGTTGTAGGTCTTGTTTGGCTGCTTGCCTCTTTATTTGCCGGCGGAGTGCATGCGTCGGGTCGGCTGGAATTCGCTGCAGCCGGGAATTCCTCCACGAGTGCGAAACGAATCGTTCTGATTGCAGGGGACGAAGAGTATAGGACCGAGGAATCGATGCCGATGTTGGCCAAGATCCTGTCGCAGAAACACGGTTTTCAATGCACGGTTCTCTTCGCGACTAGCAGCGAAGATCCTGAGCGCATCGATCCAAACAATTCGTCGGGTATACGTGGAATGGAGTCTCTCGCATCCGCGGATTTAATGATTATTGGAACGAGATTTCGAACTCCACCAGCGGATGAGGCAATCCATATCACGAACTATCTCAATGCTGGGAAGCCTGTGATTGGTATTCGAACCGCCACGCACGCGTTTCGCGGAAAGGGAAATTTTGGATCCCTTCCCTATGATGCGTTCGGTCTGAAGGTCTTGGGGGAGACTTGGGTGAATCACCATGGTAAGCACAAGGTAGAGGGAGGGCGCAGCGTCGTTGAATCAGCGCAGGCATCTCACCCAATCCTTCGCGGAGTCGGAGATATCTTCACTCCGTCCGATATTTACACTGTGAAAAATCTCAAGCCAGAAGACACCATTCTTCTACGTGGTGCAGTGACGGAAAGTCTTGATCCGGCTTCCCCAAACATTTCCGGTCCAAAGAACTCCCCGATGCAACCATTGGCCTGGCTGCACACTTACTTGAGGCCCGACGGAAGCGGGTCTGGTCGAGCTTTTTGTACCACGGCTGGTGCTTCGGTGGATTTCCTGGATGAGGATCTTCGTCGATTGATTGTCAATTCTGCTTACTATCTGACGAGTCGCGATGTTCCCAACAAGGCGGATGTCGGTTTTGTTGATCCCTTCGCTCCGAGCTTCTATGGTTTCGTGAAGGATTCCGAGGTTTGGAAGATTGCTAATTTGAAGGTGGATGATTTCGCGTTGGGAAAGTCGACCTCGGCGCGCGATCCGCAGGGGACACCGAACTGGCCATTTCGTTTTGATAATTTTGCTGCTCCTTCAGCGGCAGCACCACAGACTCAGGCGAGTGCCGTTCCTGCACCTGCGATTTCGGAAAAACCTAAAAACGAAACTCGGAGCGTATCGGGTACTCGATTGGAATTCAGAGATGGACAACGTGTTGCATTCGTTGGTAGTTCCCTGGCAGAGCGTATGAATCTCTTCGGGTATTTCGAAACATTACTGCACACTCGATTCCCAGCTCAAAACCTAATTGTGCGTAATTTCGCTTGGCCTGCGGATGCAGTTCATGTCCAGCAACGTCCAGAGAACTACACCAAGATCGACGATCCTTTGGAGGTTTTTAGTCCGGAGGTCTTTTTTTGTTTCTTTGGTTTCAACGAGCACTTCGATGGTGCCACGAAAGAGTCCTTGGCATCGTTCCGATCAAACTATCAAGCGTGGCTGGAAACCATGCGGAAACGATTCACTCGAAATGGTGTGGCACCTCGATTTGTCCTCATCACTCCTATCGCGTTCGAGTCTGCTGGAAATAGACACTTGCCAGATGGGAAGTCCCAGAACGAGGCTTTGGGTGCGTACGCCGAATCCGTCCGCGATTTAGCGCGAGAGCAAGGGGTTCCATTCGTAGATCTTTTCACAGCCAGCAACGCGAAATTTGCTGAGGAGGAAGGGCTGCAATTCACCATCAACGGAATCCATCACAACGAGCGAGGGGACCGTTTGATTGCTGATCAATTGGATAGGCAGTTATTCGAGGGTGAACACCCAACCGGGATGGATATTTCTGTTTTCCAGCGTGTACGACAGATTGTGAACGACAAGTCGTGGCTCCATCTTCAAGATTATCGAATGTTGAACGGATGGTATGTTTACGGCGGTCGCAGAACCTGGGACACCGAGACCTTCCCGACCGAGTTCAAGAAAATTCGGAAAATGGTCGACGTTCGTGATCGTTACATTTGGGACTTGGTCAACAACCGGCCGGTGGCTGATAAGCCCGACGATTCGAAGACCGGAGAGGTGTTTATTCCTGAAACGATGTTCGGATCGCGGGATGAAAAGTTTCGGGAGAAACGGGAACCCAAGACGCTTCAATATCCAACGCCGGAAGAATCGATTGCAAGCATGAAGATTCCGGATGGCTTTGAAGTCAAATTGTTTGCGTCGGAGAGGGAATTCCCGGAACTCGCCAATCCGAATCAAATTGCATTCGACAACAAAGGTCGTCTCTGGGTGTCATGCATGATCAATTATCCGCAATGGTTGCCGGGTTCGGCCAAGCCTGGTGATAAGCTATTGATTTTGGAGGATACCGACAACGATGGTAAGGCGGACCGTTGTAAAACCTTCTATGGTGGACTGATTTGTCCTACGGGTTTCGAGTTCTTTCAGGATGGTGTCCTGGTTGTCGATGAACCGCGAATTCTCTTTTTAAGGGATACCGACGGTGATGATCAGGCCGACGAAGTTACACAGGTGATCGACGGAATCGCTACCGACGATACCCACCACACGATGGGTGCGTTTGAGTTTTCAAACGGCGGCAGGCTATACATGCTCGAAGGTGTATCGATGTCGACCACGATGGAGACGCCATGGGGCCCGTTCCGCAACAAAGGCCCATCGGGTTGCTACGTATTGGATCCGCTCTCATGGAAATTCCAGCATTTTCGAACGCCTGGATACGGTAATCCATGGTGCATGGTTTTCGATACGTGGGGGCAAGGAATCATTGGTGATGGTACCAATGCACAGCAGCATTGGACGAGTCCGCTTCATACGTACCCTGTGGATTCCCGAAGGACGCTCACACCGAATTTTGACAATGAAGGGATGAGGCCTGCGGTCGGAAATGAATTCCTACTGTCTCGCCATTTCCCGGACGATGTCCAGGGGCAGTTCATCTATGCGTGTGTGATCAACATGCACGGTCTGCCTCGTTTCATGCTCGGAGATCAGACCGGTACGGCCGGATACTCAGGCAAGAGAATCGAGAATCTGCTGGATTCCCCGGATAATTTTTTCAGACCTGTGGATCCGCAAATCGGTCCCGATGGCGCGCTATGGTTCGGGGATTGGTGCGCTGCCTTGATCGGGCATATGCAATACTCACAACGTGATCCTAATCGTGACCACGAACATGGGCGGATCTATCGCATGATCAATAAGAACAAGCCTTTGCTGACACCTGTCACTCAGGCCAACAAGTCGATCCCGGAATTGCTTGAGCAGTTAAACGAATATGAGCCCAGGACCAGGTATCGAGCCCGCCGGGAATTGAGATCTCGACAGGAAGGTCAGGTTCTCGCCGCCATCGAACCATGGATTGCCAGAGAGGTTCCTGCCAATCAGCTTTGCGAAGCGATGTGGCTGCAAGAAAGCTTCCGCAGATTGAATCCAGTTTTGGTCGAGCGGATTTTCGCATCATCGGACTTCCATGCCCGAGCTGCAGCGGTACAGTCGGTGGCGAATGAAATCGATCGGTATCCCGCCGCGCTAGAACTTTTCAAGCGGGCCGTTGTGGATGAGCATCCTCGTGTTCGATTGGAAGCCATTCGAGGCCTGAGTTTCCTGCGAACCCTCGAAGCAGCAGAGGCCGCGATGCGAGCGATCGATCAACCCGTCGATTACTGGATCGACTATACACTAGAACACGCCCTGCATGCTTTCAAGCCAGTCATCGAACCAGCAGAGTCGAACGGCTCATTCCTGGCCGGTGCGCCTGTGAAGCTGAAGGACTATTACGCGGATTATAAAAAGGCGACTGGTCCTGGTGGGCGGATTGTCAAGCCGCTTAAAGTTGCAGAGGACAATGAAGCACCCCTGAGCGAAAGGGAGCGGGCGGTTCAAGAGATCGCTGGTGTGAAGGGGGGAAATGGCAATCGCGGACGACCTGTTTTCGAGAGGGTTTGTGCTGCCTGCCACAAGATCGGCGATTTAGGGAAAGAGTTCGGACCAGCCCTCGAAGATGTCGGAATGAAGTACAAGAAGGATGAAATCATCAAGCACATCCTTTGGCCCAATGAAAAGATCGCTAAGGGATATCAAACCGTTCAGGTTCTGACGGTCGATGATGAAGTGGTCAATGGCTTCGTTTTAAAGGAAACGGACCAACGGTTAATCCTCGGTACAGCGAATGGTAAAACGGTAGAGATTGAAAAGAAGAATATCGAGGCGAGGAAAGAGATGAATGCTAGCTCGATGCCTGAGGGGCTCATCAAAACGATCGCTCCCAGCGAGTTTCTCGATCTTCTCGAATACCTCTCCGCTCAGAAAGGAACGGTGGTGAAGCCATGATCGGCATCGTACTTGCATTTTTTGTTTCAGCGGTCCCAACGCTTCCACTCGAGGAGATCCAGTTCAATCGGGATATTCGGGCGATTTTGGCTGAGAACTGTTTTTATTGCCATGGCCCGGATGCTGGTCAGCGGAAGGCAGATCTTCGTCTCGACTCGCGTGAAGCGGCAATCCAATCCGCGATCGTCCCAGGTGCCCCCGACAAAAGCGAGTTGGTTCGCAGGATTCTGACCGAGGACCCGGATGTGCAGATGCCACCCCCTGAATCCAACAAGACGTTGACGGACCAAGAGAAGAAAATCCTGCAACGATGGATTGCGGGCGGTGCGTCCTACGAGGGGCATTGGGCGTTTGAGACGCCTCGGCGTCCCGAGGTACCCGCGGTCCAGGATCAAGGAATCCGAAACCCCATCGATCAATTCGTCCGGTTCCATTTGAATCGGATGGGGCTAGCGGCGAATCGGGAAGCAGATAAGACGACCCTTTTGCGGCGCGTCACGCTCGATCTGACAGGACTCCCTCCGACCATCGACGAGATCGAGAGCTTCCTGAACGATTCGAGCCCGTCGGCATACGAAACGGTTGTGGATCGATTGCTGAATTCGCCGCAGTATGGCGAGCGGATGGCGATCCAATGGCTCGATTACGCGCGATACGCGGACAGCAATGGATTTCAAACGGATTCATCCAGGCAGATGTGGCATTGGAGAAACTGGGTTATTCAAGCCTACAACCGAAATTTGCCATTCGATCAGTTCACCATCGAGCAGTTGGCTGGCGATTTGCTTCCTTCGCCATCCAAGGAGCAGTTGATCGCGACCGGATTCCATCGCAACAATCGGTTGAACGGGGAAGGGGGCCGAATTGTTGAAGAATGGTTCGCGGAAACGGTGATCGACCGAGTCGAAACAACGGGGCAGACCTGGTTAGGTTTGACCATCGGGTGTTGTCGATGCCATGACCATAAGTACGATCCGATAACGCAAAAGGAATTTTTTCAGTTCTACGCCTACTTCAACTCGGTCAACGAATCGGGGGTGTTGGATGCCGATGGAGGGAATGGTCGGTCCGGGAATTCCAAGCCACTGTTGAAGCTTCCGACCGAGGAGCAATTGGAGAAGCGGAATGAACTACTCACGTTGCTGGAGCAGGCGGAGGCAAAGGCAAAGGAGGCTGAAAAACAACTGAGTCAGGAGCAGATACTGTGGGAGTCCGAAGCAGTCAAACGACTCCAAGAAAAGGACTCCGGTTGGCGCCAGCTCGAGTGGATGACGGCCACCAGTTCGGGGAAGGCTACATTGGCTCGTCTCGATGATGGTAGCTGGCTCGCGTCTGGTAATAACGCGGACAACGATACCTATACGCTCGTTGGTACTTTGCCCGAGGGGAGGTTTTCGGGGGTGCTGCTCGAGGTTTTGCCGGACAAATCGTTACCCAACGAGAGTCTTGGTCGCGCCTTCAATGGAAACTTTGTGCTGAGTTCCATCGTTGCGGAAATTCAAATTGAGGGGGCGAGTGAGCCGAACAAAATAACGTTTACCAAAGCCGTTGCGAATTACGAGCAGCAGGGATACGAAGTGAATAGCGTTCTTGCGAAAAAAGGAAAGGGATGGGCTGTCGATGGCAACGATCCTGCGAAGCGTTTGGCAAGGAAAGCCATGTTTTTGCTCGATCAACCGATAGAGATCCCTGCGGGGGCCACCCTTCGTCTTCGATTGATCCATCGTTCGGTTCCTCAACATAATATCGGTCGATTTCGAGTCAGCGCAACATCGGTACTACCGCAGGCGATCGAGTTGGAGGGGCAATCGTTTCCTGAATCGGTTCGCCAAGCGTTAGCGATGGTTTCATCCGAGCGAACGAAGGAGCAGACGAAAGATTTAGAGAATTATTTTCGTGAGAAAGGGGATCATTCCTGGAATCGTGCCAAAGCGGACGTGGCAAGTCTCCGAAAGAAGTTGACGGAATTGGAAGATTCTTTTTCGAACACGATGGTTATGGAGGAGCTCAAGGAGCCTCGCGCGGCGTTCGTTCTCAAGCGTGGGGAGTATGACAAGATCGGAGAGCAAGTCGAACGAAGCGTACCAGGTATCTTACCTCCAATGCCTAGCGGTGTACCCAACAACCGACTGGGGCTCGCTCGTTGGATCGTATCTCCCGGGAACCCGTTGACGGCCAGGGTTTGGGTGAATCGTCAGTGGGAGCGATTTTTTGGGATTGGGCTGGTCAAGTCGATCGATAATTTCGGAACGCAGGCCGATTCACCCAGCCACCCTGAACTTTTGGACTGGCTGTCTACCGAATTTGTTCAGTCGGGTTGGGATATGAAATCCCTGCAAAAGCTAATCGTGACCAGCGCCACCTATCGACAGTCCTCGCAGGCAGATCCTCAGTCGTTTCGATCGGATCCGGATAATCGATTGCTGGCCAGAGGGCCGAGATTCCGCTTACCCGCGGAAACCGTCCGCGATCAGGCCCTCGCGATTAGCGGGCTGCTCGTCCATAAAACAGGAGGCCCTAGCGTTCGTCCCTATATGCCTCAGGGGGTATGGGACGAAACGAGTAAGTATGGGGATTTACGCGGGTATCAGCATGATAAAGGAGATGGCCTCTACAGGAGATCGATTTACACGATCTGGAAGCGAACGGCTGCTCCGCCCACCATGCTTATGTTCGATACTCCTTCTCGGGAGTTCTGCGCCGTGAAGCGTTCTCGAACGAATACTCCGTTGCAAGCTCTGGCTCTCATGAATGAAGTTACTTACGTGGAAGCGGCTCGCCATCTTGCATCGAATATGATTCAACAAGGGGGCGATTCGATTGATGAAAAATTACGTTGGGGATTTCGACGGACAACAGGTCGTTCTCCATCGGAGGAGGAAGTGGCCGTTTTGAAGAAAGGATTTCTGACGAATCGGGACCGATTTCAGCGCGAGTCACAGAGTATCGATCCATTGCTCTCCGTTGGAGAGACCGTCCATCCTCAGAAATGCGATCCTCTGGATTTAGCTTCCTACACGATGACGGCAAATGTATTGCTGAACCTGGATGAAGTCGTTACGAAGGAATAGTAGCTATGAACTGCAATGACCATTTATTCGGACTCCTTCCAGTCGAACTGCAGAGGATGATTGCTCGACGTACCTTTCTGCAAAGGTCAGCTGCGGGATTAGGATCCATCGCCTTATCTGCGCTCCTAGGCCAAAACACAAAGGGCTGGATGCCTAACGAATCGACGACTTCGAAACCGCCGGAATCGCGTGGTGCACTCAAAAGTTGGCCGCATCATCCCGTCAAGGCAAAACGAGTGATCTACTTGTTTCAGTCGGGTGCACCTTCGCAAATGGATTTGTTTGATCCGAAACCGCAGCTCGAATCACGCCATGGAGAGGATCTGCCCGACTCGATCCGGCAAGGGCAGCGATTAACAACGATGACTTCCGGGCAAAAGAATTTCCCGGTCGCCCCTAGTGTCTTCAAGTTCGCGCAGCATGGGAATTCGGGGGCTTGGTTGAGTGAGTTGATGCCGAATATTGCAAAGGTTGTGGATGATCTATGCTTCGTGAAGTCCATGCATACCGAAGCGATCAATCATGACCCAGCGATAACTTTTTTTCAAACGGGTCGACAATTGGGTGGCTTTCCCAGCATGGGATCTTGGTTGAGCTATGGACTGGGGAGTGAGTGCCAGGATTTGCCTGCCTACGTCGTTTTAACCTCTTTTGGTACTGGTCGACGGGATGATCAGCCTTTGTACGATCGACTTTGGAGCAGCGGATTTCTCCCCACCCAGCATGCAGGTGTCAAATTCCGGAATTCGGGGGATCCTGTCTTGTACCTCTCGAATCCCCCTGGGATCGACCGCTCGATGCGGCGTCAATCGTTGGACGATATCAATCTGCTGAATCAGAAACGCTACCAAACGGTTGGAGATCCTGAGATCGAGGCTCGTATCGCGCAGTATGAAATGGCTTTTCGCATGCAAGCGAGCGTGCCTGACTTGACAGACATCTCCAAAGAAACCGAGGACGATCTGGCCCTGTACGGCCCCGAGGTAAAAACGCCCGGGACTTATGCCGCGAATTGCTTGCTCGCCAGGCGCTTGGCGGAACGAGATGTGAGATTCGTACAGCTCTTCCATATGGGTTGGGATCATCATGGCAACTTGCCGACAGCGCTCAAAGGCCAGTGCAGTGACACAGATCAAGCGACGGCGGGGTTGATTACCGATTTAAAGCGACGCGGATTACTCGACGATACGTTGATCATCTGGGGCGGGGAATTTGGTCGGACGGTCTATTCGCAGGGTTCCTTGACGAAGACGAATTACGGAAGAGACCACCATCCCCGTTGCTTTACGATGTTTTTGACAGGCGCAGGAATTCGACGCGGGATGACGCTCGGGTCAACCGATGATTATTGCTACAACATCGTCGAGGATCCCGTCAGTATCTTTGATCTTCATGCCACCATGCTTCATCAATTAGGCATCGATCACAACCGGTTGACGTACAAGCATCAAGGTCTCGACGCTCGCCTTACGGGAGTCGAAGGGGCCAAGGTTATTTCCAAAATCATTTAGTAGTTGAACTTGATTGGAGAACTCGTGTACAGCCTTGCACTCAAAATCCATTTTTGGACGGTCCTTTTGCTGTTTTGGATCGGGGGGGCCGTTCCAGGCGTCTTGTGTAGTCAGGAGGCGATTTTCTCGGGGCCACAGGTGGGGGAGACTTTGCCTAGCTTCGAGGTTCTCGGAGTTTTGGATGATTCAGCAGGTAAGAAAATCAATTTTGTCGAGAACGCTGGGGATCGCCCCATCGTGTTGGTATTTGTGCATGATGTGAACAGGCAATCGATCTCGATGACGCGAGTTCTTACGAACTACACCACAAGTCGATCTGCGGACGGACTTCAGACGGGTGTCGTATGGCTCGATGAGGACCGCGCGAATGGTGAGGCGACGATTCGCAGGGTGCGTCATGCGTTGGCCAAGAACGCTCCCATCGGAGTGTCGACGGATGGACGCGAAGGACCCGGTAGTTATGGCTTGAATCGAAAAGTGATGTTGACGATTTTGGTGGGTAAAAATCGTAAAGTCTCGGCGAATTATGCATTGATTCAACCGAGTCTTCAGGTGGATTTGCCCAAGATTCTACGAAGTATCACGGAGGTCGTCGGTGGTGAGCCCCCCAGCTTGGAATCGCTATTGAGGGGCGAAGGCATGGCCACCGCGGTTGAGAGCCAAGGATCAGTCAATCTCCGAACTTGGCTCGCGCCGCTGATTCAGAGAGATGCGACGGACGAACAGATAGACAAGGCTGCAAGCGATTTAGATCAATTTCTCAAAAGTTCTGTCGAGGCTCAAAAAGAAATAGCCCGGATCACCCAGACGATCATTTCCGCGGGTAAACTGGATAACTACGGTAGGCCACTAGCCCAGCGACATCTGAAGCGATGGTCGGATCTTTATGGTAGCAAGAAAGATGGAACTACCATCCGTGATGAGATGCCTTCAAAAAAAGAACCCAACTCATAGGTTATTCAAAACCTGTTTCTTGTTGCAACCATGGACTGTTGCCGTTTGGATCATCAGTGCTGTTGTAGCCGGTGGGACAGAACCAGTCGATTTCGATTGTCAGGTGATTCCGTTGATCACCAAGCTCGGATGCAACGGTGGTGCATGTCATGGTGCTGCTGCGGGGCGGGGAAACCTCAAGTTATCATTGTTCGGATCCGAGCCACAATCGGATTTTTATGCAATGGTTACCGAATTCGAGGGACGCCGAATCGATCGAGAAAGACCCCAGCAAAGTCTTCTACTCCGCAAACCCCTGGGAGAATTGGATCATGGTGGTGGGGCGATTATTGAAGAGGATGGTGTTGCGTACCGATTGCTCAAGAGATGGCTGGAAGGTCCCCTGACCAGGACGGAGCCTGGGGATGCGCGTGAGCTCGTATGCCATCCACGTCGAGTTCTATCACAGGATGCAAATGCATCCGCCACTCTTCAATTCTTTGCGATAGATGCATCGGGAAGAAAAACGGATGTCACGGCATTGGTGCAGTTGAGTACTCGGGATACTACAACTGTTTTGATCGACCATGAGAGAGGGGCCGTCCGTTCTTCTAGACCCGGTATTCATACTTTCCTGGCTCGGTATCGTAATCTAGTTCTCCCCGTTGAAATCGTGATGCCTTTTGCCGATTCCGATGCGGATGATCGCAGCGGAGATCCGTCTGCGAGCAATGGATCTCCAGAGAAAAGTCTTATCGATGAAGAGATCGAACACGTTTTGCAGGCGCTTCGCCTAAGGGCCAATCCTCCGGCAGAAGATGGAGTGTTTATCCGTCGAATCGCGCTGGATCTTGTCGGTCGGCTACCATCGAGGGAGGAGTATGATCGCTATCTAAGCGATCCATCTCCGGATAAAAAATTCCGATTGATCGATCAGCTGCTGGACTCCGATGAGTACGTGGACTTCTGGACGTTTCGGTGGTCAAAGTGGTTACGTATCCACTCGATACCGAATGAACCCGAGGTTGTGTCAACCTATGCGAATTGGATCCGTGAGCAAATACGTACCGACCGATCCATGAAGTCTTGGATTCAAGATCTGCTTCTCGCGACGGGCGACTCCCATCGAGTCGGACCAGCAGGCTTTGCTCGAATGGTCGACGGACCTCGCATGCAAGCTGAATTGGTGAGCGAATTGTTTCTAGGCGCAAAACTAAGTTGCGCGAATTGTCACAACCATCCACTTGATCGATGGACACAGGACGATTATCACGGACTGGCTGCAATCTTTGCGAAGATGGAACGCGGTCGGGTAGTACAGGCGGGAACGCGAGGAGAAGTGATTCATCCAAGAACTGGCGAAGTGGCTGTTCCAAAAATTCCCGGCGTGCGGTCAATTGCGATCGAGGAGCAGCCGCTTTCAAGCTTTGTTGAATGGCTCACCGGAGAGAATCGATTGCTAAGCCGTGCCTTGGTGAATCGTGCCTGGGCTGCAGTGATGGACCGAGGATTGATTGAACCGATAAACGAAATGGGAGATTCCAACCCATCGACTCACCCGATTCTCTTAGAGCGTCTCGCAGAGTCAATGCAACATCAGGATTATTCCTGGCGTGCCATTTTGCGACAAATTGTATCGAGTGATGCCTACGGACGCTCCGGTTTGAGGGAAAGCGATTCCCACTTGGCGGACTATTATGTCGGACGAAAATCGCGAGCGTTACTTCCGGAGGTCCTGATGGATGCGGTCTCAGATATCACACAGCTACCGGACCAACAATTAAAACCCTACAAGCGAGCAATCTCGATTACCGATCAGTCTTTCCAATCTCCTACGCTTTTGATTTTGGGTCGATGTCAGAGACTATTTAACTGCGATATCCCGTCAACGACGGGAAGTCTGGTAGCGCAATTGCATAAACTCAATGGCGACTGGATCAACCACAAAATCGCTTCAAAGGAAGGACGATTGCATCAGATGCTCGCTTCCTCGCTAGCACCTTTGGATATCATCGAGGATTTCTACAAGCGAGCGTTGGCTGGCTCTCCTCACGAAGATGAAATGCTGTATTGGTCGCAGCAGCTAAGGGACGTTGCCCTCGAGGAGCGTTCATCGGTTTTAGAGGATATTCTTTGGAGTATTTTAAATAGCCCGAAATTCCAATCGATCGAGTAGTCATTTGATGTATCCATTTATCGTCAATCGCCGTGTAGTTCTCCACGTTGGTATGCTCGGACTGCCGCTTTCGTTCGTTGATGCGGCGTTCTCCTCTAGGGTCAGCGGGGGGATCGGTTCAGCCAAATCCTGCATTCTGCTCTGGCTAGATGGTGGCCCGAGCCACCTGGAGATGTTCGATCCAAAGCCAGAAGCGCCGACAGAGGTTCGCGGTCCGTTCGGTGCCATTCGAACATCGATCCCCGGAATCATGATTGGGGAATTGCTAACGGAAACTGCCAAAGTTTGCGATAAATTTGCAATCATAAGATCCGTGACCTCCCCTCTCGGAGAGCACGGTTTGGCTAACCAGTATATGCTCACTGGGTTCAAACCCTCGACTGTTGTTCATCCGTCGTTCGGTGCGGTGCAGCAATTTGTCAAACCGTCCACGACGGATTTACCCCCCTATGTCACCATACCAGAAGCCGCTGGTCTGGAGGCAGGTTTCTTGGGAGCGGAGTTCGAGCCTTTCTCGGTGGGAGGTGATCCTTCGCAGAAAAATTTCGAGATAAAGGATCTACAGCCAGCTCTGGGATTAGACACCGGACGAATTCTGCGACGCAAGGATTTTTTGAAGAAAATCTACTCCTTCCAAAGGCCAGACGTATCGAATGGGCCCGTCATGGATCCAGCGATGGATCGAGCATTTCGATTGGTCCTGTCACCTTCTGCCAAACAAGCGTTCGACCTGGATCGAGAGTCCGAAGGAACACGGCAGAGATACGGCGAAAGGTCGTTTGGTCAAAGCTGCCTTCTGGCTCGTCGTTTGATTGAACAAGGCGTTAGGTTTGTCACCATCAGGTATCGGGGCTGGGATACCCATGATAATCTTCAATTGTATCTACGTGACGGCTATTCCGGGGCAAAGGTTGGCGTTGGATTGATACCAACGTTTGATCGAGCTTTTTCCGCCTTGCTTCACGATCTTGAAGAACGACGAATGTTGGATGAAACGTTGGTGATTGCGATGGGGGAATTCGGCCGTACTCCAAAGCTCAATGCGCGAGGAGGGCGAGACCATTGGCCACGCGTCTTCAGTGTGGTTATGGCAGGTGGAGGAGTACGAGGAGGGCAGGTGATTGGGAGAAGTGACTTCACAGGCGAGAGTCCGATCGAATACCCAGTGACGCCTTCTGATTTGGCTTATAGTATTTTCCGACTGTTGGGTATCGATCCTAAAAGGGAACTGACCACACCCGATGGAAGGCCTATCCCCGTGAATCAAGGTGGAGCATGGATCGACGGACTTGCTTGACGTTCGCCGCTGGATGTTTTGTTTCGTTGGTAAATTGGATAGAACCAATCGTGTATGCGCAGTCCTCCCGTAGTCCAGTGACCTTCGCCATACAGGATTCTGATGGACAAACCATTATTTTCGGTTCGCAAAGATCTTTCAGCAGGATGTCATGGAATGGAGCTGTGACACAGTCCATGAAGAGTCCGAATCTTTCTCATATCCATGATGCTATTGTCTGTCATCGAACCTCAAGATTGTTTCTGGTGGGAGGCGAACCAGCCAGTTCTGGTATGATGGAGATCTACGACAATAGCAATCTACAGTTCTTGTCTTCGCACCGAGTTCATGAGGATGTCATCTACAGTGTTGCGATTTCGTCAGATCAATCGTTGATTGCGACCGCGTCAGCGGATCGAACATGCTGTGTGGTCGATGTGGATACTCTTAAAATCTTGAACAAGTATTCCGGCCATTCGAAGCCTGTAAACTCGATCCAGTTTCTGGATTTGCAAAAAGTGGTATCCGGTTCCGCCGATCATTGCATCCAAGTTTGGGATAGTACAACTGGGAAGCAGGTACGGAACCTGGATAACCATCTTGCTCCAATTGCGCAACTAGCCGTGTGCTCAGATACTTTCCCGTCGATCCTCTATTCGTGCAGTTCAGATAAGACCGTTCGACAATGGCAACCGCAGATTGGGAGGCTGGTGAGGTTTTGCAGGATCGCCGAGCCTGTGACAGCGATGGCCCTGGATTCGTGTGATTTCGTGGTGGTCGGTACGAAAGACGGTTCTATCCATTGGCTTGAGTCTAATACGATGCAAGTGGTCAAGTCGAAAAAGCTCGATATCGGAACAGTCTATGTGATCGTTGCCAACCCAGAGGGAAAAAGGATGTTTGTGGGTGGAAGTGGTGGTTGGGAGTTTATCGAAATCTAAAGAGACCGGTTTGGCGGGAGACGTCTGGTAGTCACACCACGATTTCCGGGTCGATCCCGCTCATGGTGAAACAGCTAATACAAGTAGCGTTCAAGTAGCTTCGGCAATTCCTGAGTCTCACCCAGACACCGATTCATCATAGGCTGGAGGTAAGGATTGATGAAAGTCGCTTCATCAGTTTCTAGGACGCGAGAATCGTCGTCGGAGTACCTCACGATTGATTTGCGATTTTGTATCCGAGGGATTGCTCAAATCGATAAGTTCTTTCGACTTGGAGGGAAGGTTCGAATATTGTTCGAGAAGGGTTTCATAGGAGTTCGCTTGCGGATCGAGGCAATCGAACAAGACCGAAAGCTGTTCCTCCAATCGCAAATTTGATAGAAGCGTTCGGCCGTCTGAGGAGAGATCTGGGAGCAATTCGTTGACCAGTGGCGTCATCAATTCCTCTGCCTTCCCATCGATCGTTCTAAAGATGAACATGAATCGGTTGATCAATTCGGAGAGGTTTCTACCGGATGTGCGTGAAACGGCGACAAGGGCTGGCTCCAGGGTATCCTCCCCCCAGGATTTCACCGCATCCTGGTCTGATTGAGGTAGTCGGTTCAAGAAATAATGGGTCGCGGCTTTGTAATTGAGTTTACCTTTCAGATAATCGACTCGCATGCGTGTCGATTGCTTCATTCCATCGAGAGCTAGTCGTTCGGAGTTCTGGTTGCTATCCATCACCAAGCCAACCACTCGTATTGTTTCATGTAGGGCTTCCTGGGATTCACTCGATTCAATTTGTTTTTCGATCGCATCGATCCGTCGATAGGTACTCGAATCCAATTTTGCCAAAAGCTCACGGTTGTAGGAGAGCTTCGCTTGTTGGACGGGGGTGAGACTAGAGATCCAAGTGATTCGGTCGCTGATGGATTTCGGCGCAGGGGGAATGAAGTAGTCTGAGTAGTAATCCTGGAGATACTTGATGGCCGTTTGCTCTTGGCTCAGCTCTTTTGCGACCGTTAGCTCATCGACATCCAGCAGCCCAGTCACATTTGCCACCAGATTCAGATCCTGGACTTGTCGCGAATGCTGCATGAATTGCCACAGTCCGCCGGCGACGACTCCGATTGCTATCGAAGATATCAAGGCGATTCCGAAATTCCATGACAGATTAGATTTCTTGGTCCGGTGGGAGGGCCCTCTACCTTCGAGCGGGGTTGTCTTGGGTAGACTTTCAGATTTTCGAAAATCCTCGACGACATGTTCCAATGTGCTCTGGGTAAAACGCTGGCTGTAGGGAGTCTCAGGCAGTTCGTCCAGCAATTCGTAAGCCTTCCTTAACTCGGCAAGGCGCAATCGTAGCGACTCCTCGTCGACTAACCGCTTTTCAAGAGCCGTGGCATCTGCGGCGGACAACTCACCATCCAGATAAGCCGTCAACTGTTCGTCGACATTTTCCATTTCGGGTGATTCAGCAAACCGACTCATGAACTATTCCTTGTCTCCGAGTGGTAAAGCGTTGTCTTCTAAGGCCGATGCGTCCGCGGTGGGTGGAGAACCGCTCATCAAATACGGTTCTAAGAGATTTTTGAGGTTGACCCGTGCCCGACTCAGCAATGACTTCACTGCTTGAATGCTCAAACCCATGGTATCAGCTATTTCCTGGTAACTCATCCCCTCAAATTTACTGAGCATGATTGCAGTGCGCTGTCGTTCCCCTAACGCCTGTAGGGCTTGAAGTACGACCGTCGACTTCTCCAATTGGTCGATCGAACGTGAAGGCTGAAACCCACTCGGAGCAACGGCGATGTCCTCAATCAAAAGACCGGTTGTGGATTCGCTATCTCCCTTGGAGATTTGATACTCCCTGCGGTGAGAGGAATCGCGAATGTAGTTCGATGCGATGTTGTGTGCAATACGATAGAGCCAAGTTGTGAATTTCGCTGTTGGGACATAGGTTTTACGTGCCTTGAAGACCCTCAAGAAAACGTCCTGCGCGAGATCCTCTGCTTGCTGTACGTTCGCTACCCAGCCTTGCATGAATCGAATGATCTTTCCTTGGTGACGATCGATCAACAACTCGAACGCAACTGCGTCGTCGTCCCGAACGCGCAGCATGAGACCGACATCAGGATCGATGCCAGCACCGTCCGATATTTGGTTTGGTTCGTTCAAGTTCAGTAAATCCGTCCGGAGTATATCCTGTGAACCCGCAAATCGCTGCTTTGTTCCTGTTGTTACAGAAACGTTCGATTCATCTTTGCTAATGATACTGTTTTCGGAGAACTAAGCCGAGTCGGAAAGATTTCCCATGCAGGGGCTGGTTTTTGGCAAGCAACAAAAAAGGCGATTCATTCGAATCGCCTTGGTTACAATTTTTTGAGCACTCAGTTGGTTTAGAAGGCCCCGCCTCCACCAAAGCCACCTCCACCGCCGCCGAGGCCACCGCCGCCGAGGCCACCGCCGCCGCCGCCGAGCCCACCACCCTGGGTGGTACTGTCACCATTTGCAAAATTGAACGTGTCGACCGCCACAATGTCTGAAAACATTGGGGAGGGAGCGACTCGTACATACCGGCGGTCACCCGAGATGACAGCCATCGTTCCCATTTGGGTCCCGGCAGGGATGACAGTGATTTGTGGGGAATAACCGACCGCTCCCCCTCGTCCAAACAGAGGTGGCCGATTGTTGTTCTGGTTCCCGAACCGGGAAGCCATGTAGGCTTGCCACATTTCCATCGTCCAACCGGAATCCGATGAGCCATTCGATCCGGTTTGACCCGTACCTTGACCGCCAGCCTGTTGCGCCAGCACGGCCGCCCCCATCGCGGCTTTCGAGGATTGGACACGGGCTAGCAGTGCATCGGCGATCGGCTCCTTGCGATGACCGTTTTTGACATGTGCCAGGACTGCCACCGCATCGGTTTCTGGTCCGAGCGGGATCACCTGTTGGATCACCTTTTGATCCGGAGTGTTGTAATCGGACAAAATGTTGACCGTTACTTTTCCTCCCGCGACGTCTCCCCAAATCTTTTTGATGACTACTTTGTAGTTGCCCGAGTAACCTTTGGCGCAAACATAGGTCTCAGAGAACCCGTCCTTGTCTGCTTTCGCGAGGGAGGATCTGTCACCTAATAGCAAACCCCCGGAACTCGAACGTTGAGTACGATTCTCGCAAATCGTCCCCGTCGGTTCTTCGACCGAGATATCGAGATCCGCATCTCCCGTCCAAACCACGCGAACGATCAGATCTCTGGACTGAGCGTCCTTCAATTCCTGACTGAAGGTATAGGCATTCGTGACTTCTTTGTTCTCAGCCATTCTTAAGTAGCAAGCGCGCGCCGTCAAAAGTGCCTTTTCGATCAAGTCGACTTTCTCATCCGGCCAACCTTGACTCAAGATGCCGGTAGAGGCCCATCGCATCGCATCGGTATCCTCGATATCGATTGCCAGTTTCAAGGCCAGCTCAAGCGCATCCGCATGTGTCGGATTCACTCTGTGAATATCGCGCAGTACCTGAAGCGCTTCTTTCTTGAGATCCGCTCCGTTCAAGTATCTCGCGATCTTCATGGCGCTCTGCTCATCCCCGCCGTAGTCGATACTCGACAGCAGTACTCGCCGAATGGAATTCGGAGGGTAATCGTTAGCTTGCATCGAAGTACAAAGTGCATCGAACATCCAAGATGAGGGAAGCGACTGCCGCATCGCTTCACTGATAACATCGATGATGTCCTGGAAGTGTTTCGAAGCCTCCGGCAAATTCTTAGAGTCGCTGGCTTTCTTTGCGAACTTCATTTTGGACGAAACCCAATCCGACAGTTCGCTTTCCGCCTTGAGTTTGGTTTGAGAATCGTCCGATGCGACCTCTTTGACGATGGTCCATGGATCCCTGGTCGCGGCCTTTCGTGCAGTATCTGGGACATCAAACATCCCCCCCATGCCGCCGCCCATTCCCATGCCTCCCATGCCTCCACCCATGCCTCCCATGCCACCACCCATGCCTCCCATGCCTCCCATACCCATACCACCCATGCCACCACCCATGCCTCCCATGCCACCACCCATGCCTCCCATGCCACCCATCATGCCACCCCCGCCCATAGGCATCACGGGGACCACGAGGTCACCTACTGGGTAAACACGAACGACATCGGCCGATCCTTTTTTGGTGGTGATCCGCATGACTTCATCTTCGATGACGTAAGTCAATTCGAGCGGATCCAGGATCAATTTCAATGCGGAACGGAAAGACACGCTTTGAGGGGGCAGCGAAAGGGAAATCTGCTCATCAGGAGCGATGTTTTCTTCCTCGAGCGCACGATCGTCCATCACGATCGGAATTCCTAGTTCCTCACCGTACGTCTTCATCAATGTTGAGAGTGGAGTACCGTTGAAATCGGCATCGACAGGTTTATCCAGCGCCGAGTAGATCTTTCTTTCCTTCGGATTTCCTCCCGAGAGGTCAATTGAACCGTATCGTTCCAAGCGACGGTTGCTGAGAGCCTGCCATACATCGGCCGGCGGATAGCGAATCGGTGGTTCATCGACAAACGGAATCAGTGCTTCTTCATTGAGGTATAGCGAATCAACGAATGCATGGTTTCTTCTACGAATCACATCGCTGATCAGTTTTTCGTTGGCAGCGATGTTGGACTCGATATTCGTGACAACATCGATGACCGACCCTCGGTCGATCGCCGAAATCTGAGGAGCAACCTCGGAATTCGCAGCCGAAAAGAGTTGTTGTCTCATCAACGAATCGTATCTTTCGACGAGTTGTTTGATTGTTTCCTGGCGACGCTCAGAATCGGCCAGCAGTCGTTGAGTCGCAGATTGCGCGCTTCGAACAGCCTCCTGTCTGGCTAAATCCTCTCGTTGTCGAGCCTCCGTTGCCGCAGATCGCTGGATCGCATCCACGACCATCCTCTCCAGCCGTACACGGCTACCCGCATCCAGCTCCGGAGCTCGGCGGACCTGGTCGAGCAGTGACTTCAAAGACAATTTGACGGCATTGAAATCCGTCGCCGCGGAACCCGGCATACCTGCCCGGCGAGCAGAGGCCACATCACTCTTTACCTGTGCCTCGAGTTGCTGTGCAGCGACTCGCCGAACCGCATCGTCCTCCGCTAGCAAGTCGCCGACGTTGGCAAGTTCGTCATAGGCGGGACTGGAAGAACCCAGAATGTTGGGTGGATTGGTATCGCCTGAGAATGTACCCGGCGTTGCTGCCGGTGGCGCAGGAGTCGACGCAGTTGCGGGAGCTGACGCAGCCGGGGCCGGCACTGTTTTCGGAGCGGGGTCATCACCGAATGGGTCAGGTTCCTGAGTCGCGGGAGCATTTTTCGGTGGTTCAGGAGGGGCACCGAATGGATCGTCACCCTGCTGGGCGGAAATGAACTTGACGATTTTTGGAGAGGCGCTCGGAGCTTTCACGGGCTTTGCCGATTTCTCAGCAGCATCGAGGATATTCTTGGCGCTAAGGCTGTTCGGTGAGCGGCGAAGTGCTTCCTGGGCAATCGCGATCGCTGCTTCCCGATCACCGATATGCAGAGCATATCGCGCGTCCTTCACCAGCGACTCGGAACTATTCATCAGCATGTGCCCGAGGGCTAGGAACGAATCCGAACCTGGAGTTGGTAACGTTAAACCACCATCCAGTTCCGCTTTTTCCACAACCTCCGATAGAAAGGCGAGGTCTTCATGGTTCCCATCGTTCTTAAGTTCCCATGCCAGATTCGCATTCTTTCCATTCACGACACCACGAACTTTTAGCGTGCCTGCTGCATCCGCGCGTGTGAGCTTTCCAACGACAATGGAATCTCGGTCCCAACGCAGAGGCGGGAAGTCCTTCGGATAACTTGCCGCAACTCCCTCGGGTAGGTTGACTTCGTTTGGCCAAAAGACCGGGCTGATGCAGGCGTTCGCCAGCTTCGCACCGATCTGCTGGTTCGAGGCATTTTCAATGTTCTTGTGGACGTAGACAACGCCCCCTGTATGGTTGGCGATCGTAGCTAGAAACTCGGCGTCAATTTCGGGGCCAATCGCCAAGGAATTGACAGTGACTCGACCTTCTTTTAGCTTGCCAATTAGAGTCTCAAAGCCTTTGGGCTCGAGGAGGTTGCAGCGATGGAGCCCATCGCCGATGTAGAGAATCACAGCGTCTTGGCTGCTACCGAGCGAGTCGCGGGCTGCCTTGAGCGCAGCGACGATATCCGATGTCCCGAGCGGAACAATTTTGCCCAACTTTCCTAGGCCCTCGGCTATTTCCTGGCTGCGAGGCTCTCCAACCCCTAGGATCGTCGTTTCAATATCGCAGGCCAAAAGAGAAGCCGTGCTTTGCTCGGGCAATGATTCCAGCACCCTTTTCGCGAGCTCAATCGAATCGCTGCGATAGCTTCCAGACTGCGACGCGGATGTATCGACGACAATCGCGATTGCAAACTTTCTGCTAACGTTGTCCGCCGGCGTGTTGGGTAGCAAACTCAGCGCGAATAGAGATTCACCATCATTTTGGTAGGTGATAAGGCGAGAGTTGGAGTCACCCGCGATGGCAACGCCCAGGGACATTATCCCTGCTCCCAAAAGAGTCGCACGACATAGATTACGCAGAATTCGCATAACGATTCGCTCCAAATTGGCTCGAATTGACCGGAAAAGTAAATTTTTAAGGGATCGATCTAATCGTATTTCTGAAGGCTACGACATGCCATCAAAAAACGGCTCGAAACAGCAAGTATCCGAGGCAGGAACCGCTCGTATCGGTAAGGAAGTAGGCACGGAAACCCAAACCAATCCCATTCACAGCGTTTTCCGTTCCAAAAAGAACTTTTCTTTACGGTTTGATAGAAAAAGGCGACCTCTCCTCAGTAGTGACGCAAATCCCCGCAGTTTCATGCATCACCTACCGTGACACCTCCCTCAAAGGTGTTCTCTTTTGCTGCAGCTACGGGGGTGGAAATGATGCGATTTCGAACACCGAAAGGCGTTGTTTTCCGCAAAGTCGTCAAAAACCTCCTAATCCTCTCACTTCCTAACGGATCTTCACCCGATGAAACGAATTGAGGTCTTAGCGAGAGATTTTGCCCGAGGGAGCATCGGTCATGCACGGAAACTGTCGATTTTTGAAAGTTGGACTGCTCGGCGTTTGCATGCTGGGACAATTAGGTGTAACGAGAGGCTTCGCGCAGAGCGACGATGAGTCCGTGGCGAGGGAGGAAACTTCAAAACCCACGTTTACAAATCCTTTCACAAAACTGTTTACTAAAAAGAGCGAGTCCGAGGAGTCGAACGCTACGTCCTCATCTTCCAGCAATAAGTCAACGAGGGCTTATTCCTCCCCTCTCAAACCGGCAGGCTCACCATCCTCCAGCAAACTATCTGCCACACCCGCCGCAGCGAGAGGCGGTTTTTTGGTCCCATTGAAATCATTCACGAATCGCGTGTTTCGAGGCAGCAACGCCAACGATCCTCTGGCCGAACAATATGAGGGTTTCGAAGAGCTGGATGCGAAGATCCTGCCCACCATGCCTCGTGAACCGTTCCGCAACATCCCAAGACCTAGAATTTTGGATTCTCGGGAGCAGAAAACAGAGGGAAATCTCTCCATGGAGCGGATCGAGACCCCTTCCGTGCCGACGGAGAATCCAGGCTCGGCCTATCCCTCACCGATGCTGAGGGAACGCCCCTATGTCGGAGCTACGTCTACCAGCAGCCAGGATATCTCGGGCAATCCACCGTTGAATGCAACCCTGCCAGGTTCAGCAGGCATATCGAACAAAAGCGTCAACGAGAGTTCGATCGATCCGTCGACTCCGTCTCCTATTCTCGAGAGCAAGTCGACGTCGCGTCGATCTGGAGATGTACCACAGATTTCCACCGACCTGCCGGACCGACCCAATCTGCAATCCAAACCCGAACCGAATCTGTTAGATCTTTCATCGGATTCGCAAGGTACATCTCGCAACGGCCCGACCCCGAAGATCGGAACACCTGCGGTTCCCTTGCCGAAACCTAATTCCGATCGACCGATCCCGACTGCCATCCAGGAGAGGGAAACATCGACGAGCAATCTTGAGCAGTTGAACGAACGCTCGAAGCCTGCGACTCAGGAAATCGCTCCCTCGGTGACTGCGATACGACCCCGCAACAACGATCTGAAAGCTAAATCAGACTCTGTCCCACGATCAGCAACGAACCGAGGAACGAATGAATCGAATCGTATCGAAGCATTGACTGAGTATTCTCAGCCAGCGATCCGGGTCTACGTGAACGGCCCCGACGGGGTTTTGATTGGACAGGAAGCGATGTATGAAGTCATCGTAAAAAATGAAGGTACGGTGGATCTTCAAGGGTTGATCGTTCGGATTTCGGTACCGAAGACCGTTTCGATCGGAGATGTGAATGCAGCGGATGGCGTAACGTCACCTGAAACGAATGATTCCGAGAACTCCATCGGCTGGGAACTGGAGAAGCTGGAAAGAGGCAGCCATAAGTCATTGCGTATCATGATCCAAACCTCCCGAGCGGAGTTGTTCGATTTGGCACTCGAGTGGGCTGCATTGCCCCAATCGAATGTATTGCCAATCAAAGTCTACCAGCCACAGCTCGACCTGGTATTAGAAGGTCCAGCTGAAGTCGAGTTTGGCACACCACAAAATTATCGTTTACGTGTCCGCAATCCTGGAAACGCCACAGCGAAAGCGGTCGATGTGACCCTCACAGCAGAAGAGTTTGGAAGCAATCAGTCCACCATTGGTGATATTCCACCCGGCAGCGAAAGGGTGGTCGATGTTGAACTGTTGTTCCGTCAACCTGGGAAGATCCCGATTCGAGCTTTGGCATCGAGCGCTCTCTCCAAAATTGAAGCACGTAATTCCATCGACGTTCGAGTCCGTCAGTCGATTCTCACAGCGCAATGGCGTGGTCCGACAGAATTCTTTCAGGGGAACACCGCCGATTACGGGCTCACTCTGACCAACTCTGGGGATGCTGTAGCGAACAACGTGACCTGTTCTATGACGCTACCACCAGGTAACGATGCGAAAACCCTACCAACGGGAGCAATTCGTCGAGGGAATGTGATTCAATGGGAGGTGAAACGCTTGCTGCCACAGGAGTCCTTGTCTTTCCCGCTGGCTCTTTCCATGAACAAGTTGGGCAATTCAATGCTCTCGTTCAAAGCGGAATGCAAGAATGGAATTGCGACTAGCGTCGAACATACAACCAATGTTGATTCCATCGTGGATCTCTCCCTGTCGGTAATCGATCCTCCAGCTCCTGCTCCTGTGGGGCAACTGGTGTTTTATGAAATAGAAATCAAGAATCGAGGTAAAAAGATTGCAACGAACGTCGATGTTGTCGCTCAGTTTTCCGATGGTATCGAGCCCGTAAGATTAGAGGGACACACAGGTCGGATCGTACCGGGACAAGTCCTTTTTAACACCATATCTTCCATCGGTGCCGGTGACAAAATAGTGCTGCGTGTTGCGGCTGAAGCCTCGAAGCCTGGCGTTCATCGATTTCGAGCAGAGGTGAAGTGCCCAGGTGGGGAAGCAGACCTCCTCCAAGAAGAGTCAACTCGCTACCTGGCCACTGGAGGAGTGACGGCGGAGCGTCGCTAAGCGAGGGTTCTTTCGCAGATGATCGCTGGATGAAATGGCAATCGCCGTTTCGTTTTCCTCGGAGAAATAATAATAGTCGGATACGCCTTCGAAAGAGGGGAATCGATGGATGCTTTGGCATCGGTCACCGAATCTGACACGGGAATCCATCGAGGAGAATGCCGTTCCATGCTATTCTTTAGGAGGGGATGGAGCTGATGCTATATCGGACCTAGCACCCTCCCGCGTTGGATCCTTTTCTTTCGACGGATTTCAAGATGCTTTTTGATGTACCAATCGGAAAGTGTCTGTTGAATAGCCTCATGGTTTGTGGTGGCGCCTCGGTGCTGAGCTGTCTCGTTGGATTTGTTTTGGCCTATTGTGTTGAGCTCCTACAAATTCCTGGTCGCAAATGGTTCAGGCTATTCATTTGCTCATTCGTGCTTCTGCCACTGTACGTACAGGCGATTGCCTGGAGTGCAGGGTTTGGTAACCAGGGTTGGTTGCGATGGAACCAGGTAACCGCTGCCTCCTCCAACGGGTACGCTGTTGCAGCATGCATTTGGATCCACGGTTGTGCTTCGCTCCCGATCAGCTTTTGCCTGCTGTCGATTGCCTTGGGGCGTGCTGCGGACCGAGTCTATCAAATGGCAATGATCGAGGGGCCGCCGATTTCGGCTTTCTTCCATGTGATTTTGCCGAGAGCGATACCCTGGATCTCTTGCAATTTCCTATTGATTTTTGTCCTTGCCAATAGCGACATGATCATCACGAATTTATTTCAGGTTCCCACACTCACGGAAGTGTTGTATCAGCAAGTTCAATTCGATCGAGTCACATCGGTTCCAGTCGCAATTGCGTTAGGCTACTCGTTCCTCTTGGCCGTATTCTCTGGGATCTTGCTGGGACGGTTACGAGGTTTTCGGTGGAGTCAGTTCTCCTACGCCCGAACGGAGTCGCACGCCCTCCATGGTCTTGGCTATCGTCTTGTGGCTTGGGTGGTCGCAGTCTGTTTGGTCGTCGTTTTTTTCGTCATTCCGATCTTGAGTTTAGTTGTGAAATCAGGATGGCAGGTGACCATCGTGGATGCAGAGATCGTTCGGCAGTGGAGGATGAACGCCACCATTCAATCCTTTCGTGCGGTTCAATCGTTCCAACAGGAATGTGTATGGAGTCTTCTTTTGAGTTTTTATTCGCTTGTTGTCACGATCGGTCTAGCTTTATGGCTCATCGTGCTTGCGCAGCGTTCCACGATGTCTGCGATGGTTTGGGGGGTGATGGCGTTTTGCCTCGCTCTTCCAGGCCCGATCATCAATCTGCTATTGCAATCCATACTTGTCAATCAAACCGGGGTTTTAGGAGAAATCGCAGAGCGAAGTTTACTAGCACCTATTCTAGCGCTCCAATTTCGGACAGTTCCGTTTGCCTTTGGGCTCCTTTGGTTGTCCGTCGTTCGTTTTCAGTCAAGGTATTCCGATATCCTCGCGATCGATGCGACTGCTTATTTCAAGCATTGGCGGGCATTTGCGAAAACGCTCGTTCTTATAGCGTTTGTCGTGTTCTTTATCTCTTTTGCGAATCTCGAAACGTATCTTCTTGTTCTGCCTCCTGGGGTTACGACGCTGTCCCTCCGCATGTTCGAGTTGTTGCATTATGGGACACAAAATAAGGAATCCGTCTTGGCGCTAACTCTCGTCATTGCCAGTTCGGTGATAGGATTCGCGATCCTGCGATTAGGGGATTATCTTCAGCGTTGAATCGATCTGTCGGTCGATCCAGAGGTTTTGACGGGAGTCGATTGCATAGAACGATTTCTTCTGAACCTCAAGGGATTCACCCTGGGTAAATCTGCTATTGCGCAGCGTCTTTGGGTTTCGGCATGGTGCTGAGGCAGGATTTCGGACTACCGGGCGCGGATGAGTCGGTCCTAGATTTGCTTTTCGCTGCTGCCCACGGTCGGATGGAATCTGTTCGTTGTCATCCTTGCAGCACACTGGGTTACGACATGCTAGCCGATTCATGCTAGCCGATTCATGCCAGCCGATTCGGACTCGAGGAAACCGATCCTGATCGAGACTCTTGAAGTAGTGAATGATGCTCCGAATTACGGCCGTTATATCCAATCGATGTGCATTGTTTCGGCGGATATCGAATCGCTGCTCGCATCATGACCCGCTAAGATGGTAAACTGCAGTTCACGCTGATCGAGCGAATGGAGCTCTACGCGATTTTTCAGTTTCTCTACAAGCTTCGAACTACGAATCATGATTATTGGCGTACCCAAAGAGATCAAGGATGACGAGTACCGTGTTGCCATGCTTCCCGTGGGTGTTGAGGAACTCGTCGGGCGAGGGCATCAGGTGATCGTCCAGACATGTGCTGGCTTAGGTTCCGGACTGGCGGACCATGCCTATTTGCAAGCGGGTGCGCAAATGGTTTCTTCCGGATACGAGGTGTTCCAGCAAGCCGATTTGATCGTCAAGGTAAAAGAGCCGATGCTTTCGGAATGGGAGCACATTCGTTCTGGTCAGTCCATTTTTACTTACTTTCATTTTGCAGCCGACAAGAAGTTGACGGATGCCATGATCCAGTCGGGAGCCACCTGTTTCGCTTATGAGACGTTAAGAGATAGCCAAGGTCGTCTTCCATTGCTGACTCCTATGAGTGAGGTGGCTGGACGCATGAGTATTCAGGAAGGGGCGAAGTACCTGGAACGACCACAAATGGGTCGAGGAATTTTATTGGGTGGTGTTCCAGGGGTCGCCCCGGCGCATATCACGATCTTGGGTGGCGGCGTCGTGGGTGCCAATGCTGCCCGTATTGCAGCTGGCTTCCAGGCAGATGTTGCCATTTTAGATGTCAACCTCGACCGATTGAGATACTTGGATGATGTCATGCCGCCGAATGTGAATGCACTCTTCAGTGATCGTCACACCATTCGTGAAGAATTGAAGCTAGCCGATTTGGTGATCGGATCGATTCTGATTCCAGGTGCGAAAGCTCCACACCTGGTACGGAGAGAAGACCTGCGGTTGATGAAGCCTGGAAGTGTCATTATCGATGTGGCAATCGATCAAGGTGGGTGTGTTGAAACCAGTCGCCCGACTACCCACAAACAACCCACCTATATGGTGGATGATGTTGTCCACTATTGCGTTACCAATATGCCTGGAGCAGTTGGACGAACGAGCACCTTTGCATTGTGCAATGTCACCCTTCCCTGGGTCTGTTTGCTAGCGGATAAAGGAACCCCTTGGGCGATTTCGAATTCCAAGCCGCTACGGGATTCTCTCAACATTCATGCAGGTCAGGTAACCAATCTCGCAGTTGCTGAAACTTTCGGGATTCCTTACTGCGAAACACCTTAGAGGGCGGAACGAGATAAGGGAGCTGCGCGGAGCAACCGCAGTGGGTGCGAGTGAAGGCTGTGGCCAACGCTGCGATTCCATCCTATCGGCCTTGTCATGATGTCCGGTGAGCAGCGTCTGAAATTTCAAACGCGTGAGAGTCAAGGCATGCGGAACACCAAACCGCAGTCGATCCTTACGGCCGCATGGATCGACCATGGGAAAGGTATGGATGTTAGGTCAGGTGGTGTGAGCCTACACCACCTTCCACGTGTCTCCGCTGTTGAACAATTTCTGGAGATCGCCGCTCCCTCTTTTGGTTACCGCATCATCGATCTGACCTCGGACCGCGTCCTCTAGGGTTTGGCTAACAACGTCGCGGAAGACGCCGATGGGTTCAGGGAAATCAGGCTGACGCATGCGGGATAGCATGTAGACAAGGGTCGGACTCGCTTGCTCATCATGGAATAAAAGGTCGTCTTCTTTGATCGAGCCATTTTGCAGATCGACAACTTCGAGATCGACACCATGGAGTCGAATTCCCTTGTCGCGATTCTTCCCAAAGATCATCGGTTTTCCATGCTCTAGTTCCAGCGTTGTGTCCTCACGCGTTGCCTTGTCCTGCGCGTAGGCCCAAGCGCCATCATTGAACACATTGCAATTTTGGTAAACCTCGACAAACGACGTTCCTTTGTGGGCTGCGGCTCGTTTGAGCGTGTATGCCAAGTGCTTGACATTACTGTCGACGGACCGCGCGATGAAAGTAGCCTCGGCTCCAACTGCGATGCTAATCGGATTCAGTGGATGATCCACGACGCCCATCGGCGTGCTTTTGGTGATTTGGCCCTCGATGCTCGTCGGTGAGTATTGACCCTTTGTGAGGCCATAAATCCGATTGTTGAACAGGACGATATTCAAGTCCACATTGCGTCGGAGTAAGTGGATGAAGTGGTTGCCTCCAATACTGAGCGCATCTCCATCGCCGGTGATTACCCATACGCTCAATTCCGGGCGGGTCAATTTCAGTCCGGTTGCGACGGCTGGGGCGCGTCCATGGATCGAATGAACCCCGTACGTATTGACGTAGTACGGAAAACGGCTGCTGCATCCGATTCCGGATATGAAGACGGTCTGCTCCGGAGGAACCCCGATCTCCGGCAAGACCTTTTTCATTTGAGCCAGGATGGAGTAGTCACCGCATCCTGGGCACCAACGAACATCCTGGTCGCTTGTAAAATCCTCGGGTTTAAGAACGGGAAGTACTGCACTCATGGTTTTTTATAAATCAAGGAATTTCTAGGGACGGGATAGCCCGCTGGAATGGGTATGAGCCCAGCGGCAGGAGGTGGAGCGAACTCTTTAATTGGAGTGAGCGCCAGATCTCGAATTCGCTTTGCAAAGCTCCATGATTTTTTCATGGAGTTCACGAACGGTGAAAGGCTTGCCCTTCACTTTGTTGAATCCGACCGCATCCACGAGGTAACGACTTCGAATCAACATGCGCAACTGGCCCATATTGAGCTCGGGAATGAGGACCTTTTCGTAACGAGACAAAATCTCACCCAGGTTGCTCGGAAACGGATTCAAATATCGCACGTGGGCCAAGGCGACACTTCTGCCCTCGTTTTGGGCTTGTTGAACGGCGGTCAAACAAGCGCCGTAGGTTCCTCCCCAAGAAAGGACTAGCAATTCGCCACTCTGCGGACCAATCACCGGCTGGGGTGGCAACAACTTGGCAGCATTCGCAACCTTCTGCGCTCGGATGTTCACCATTTTCTGATGGTTATCCGGATCGTAGCTGATGTTTCCAGTCCCATCTTCTTTTTCGAGCCCTCCGACACGGTGCATCAACCCGGGAGTTCCAGGGATTGCCCAGGGGCGAGCTAGAAGATCATCTCGCATATAAGGCTTGAAAGGTCCGTCTTGGTTGTTGTTCTCAGAGGGATGCTGAATCGGTATCGGAGGCAATTTCGATACATCCGGAATGGGCCAGGGTTCTGCTCCGTTCGCAATATAACCATCTGACAGGACGATAACGGGAAGCATGAGCCGAGTTGCCAGCATCCATGCTTCCTGGACAATATCAAAGCAATCTGCGGGACTTCTGGCCGCGACCACTGGCAAAGGGGCCTCCCCGTTTCGGCCGAACATCACTTGGAGCAAATCCGCCTGCTCTGTCTTGGTCGGCAACCCGGTACTGGGTCCACCGCGCTGAACATCGATAACGAGCATTGGGAGTTCGAGCATCAGCGCCAATCCCATCGCCTCCGCTTTCAATGCGATCCCGGGTCCACTGGAGGTTGTAACGGCCATCTGCCCACCGTACGCAGCCCCAATCGCTGAGCAAACGGCAGCGATCTCGTCTTCCGCTTGAAACGTGCAAACACCGAAATTCTTGTACCGAGCGAGCTCATGCAGAATATCGCTGGCGGGGGTGATCGGATACGTTGCGTAGAACATCTCTTTTTCCGAGCGCTTTGCAGCGGTCATCAAGCCCCAAGCTAGTGCTTGGTTCCCCATGATATTCCGATACGTACCAGGAGCTAGCTTGGCTGGCTCGATCCGATAGGAGTGGCCAATCCCCTCAATGGTTTCCCCAAAAGCCCAGCCAGCTCGCAGAGCCTTCTCATTCGCATTGGCGATAGCGGATTTGCCTTCGCCGAATTTTCCATGAATGAATCGAAGGGTGGAATCCATATTTCGACCATAGAGCCAATACACCAGTCCCATCGCAAAGAAATTCTTGCAACGGTCTGCTTCCTTGACGCTCAATCCAAACTCCGCTACCGCTTCTTTAGTGAGACGTGTCAACGGAACCTTGATCAGTCGATAATTTTCCATCGACGGGTCTTCGAGTGGATTGGTTTTCAACTTCGCAAGCTTTAGGTCTTTGTCTTCGAAGCTATCTTCGTTGACAATCAACAATCCCCCTTTGATCAAGTCTGCAAGGTTCGTGACCAAAGCGGCTGGATTCATAGCCACCAATGCGTCGAGAGTATCGCCAGGAGTGTGCACTTCGTGGGATGCAAACTGCACCTGAAAACCGGACACCCCAGCTCGCGTCCCACGCGGCGCTCGAATCTCCGCAGGGAAATCGGGAAAGGTGGCGACATCGTTTCCCAGGAGTGCAGAGGTGTTGGTCAACTGAGTGCCGAGTAGCTGCATTCCGTCTCCCGAATCACCTACGAGTCGGACGGTGATTCCCGAGACGGATTGGACCGGCTTGTTTGTTAAAACGTCGGTAGTCATTCTGTACCAAGAAGTTGAAAGGCAGTCTGCAAGCCATGTGCAGACCAGGATGGTGGAGGATTCAGCCTCAATAAGCAAATACCGATTGTACGCCCATTCCAGGACCACGTCGTTTACGACGCGTCAATCTGTAACGGTAGTATCGATAATTACGCCTCCTAGTTTCACCTATTTTGGCAAATCCGTGGAAGGTTGAGTATCTCAAAAACCACCCAAATCCCCCACTCTTACTTTTCCGATCGGTTACGACCTTAAAATGGAGGGTTGCCAAGCCTGCCGGGCGTTTCCAACGCCAAGCCAACCTCCGAATTCGCTCGAATCCCCCTACCTAACCGCGAGGCGGGGAAGGAATGCCACTTTCCAGTTTGGGGGCTAACCGCCGATAGGAATCTCTTCAAGTCTCTCCTGACCGGACTCCGTTTGCATGCGTTCGCATTCAGGAGTTGTGTTGAAACCAACGCAGTCCATGCATCCAACGGTATTTCCAAAAATCGCTGGTTCCAAAAATCGCTCGGCTCTCGGAAGACTCGCGCATTCAAAAGAGGACTCACGAAACCTCCAAACTGGAACCAGCTGCTGAAGATTTGAGCATGAACGTCGGTGGTGAGCCTTTTTCAAAGTATCTATTCGATTGCAGTCTTAGTGAGCATTGCACGGTAGGTTGCAATACAGAGCGTTCACCTCCAACCCATCGCTTGCCACACCGTCGAACGACCAGTTGTGAGGATCGATTTCCCTGGAAGATGGGCTCGCGCCCGACGGGAAGTTGGCTCATCGTCGGGAGCGGAACAGATCCATCGAAGCGCCAGATGGATAGAAAGTCCTCGGGAAACGCATCCTCTCGGACTTATGCAGCGCGATAGACGATCGAGTTTCCTCGTTTCGAGTGGGGGCGTGTGGCACCACAATGCTTGAGAACATAAGCGATTTGTTGAGCCAGCCATCTAGGCTCTTGGATGGCTTCGGCCAAGTCACGGGTATCGAAAGTTTTGGGTAATTGCGGTGTTCCCATCAAACTCCACAGATCTCCACGCTTCTTTAGAAGGACGGATCTTTGGAGGTTAGGTATCGAAGCCAAACGCATGTCGAGTGTGCGATACTGCTTTCGGCGCCCTCGACGAGGATGGTCGATCCGTGACTCGATACACTCCACGGGCAGTATTTCGATCGCAAGCTTTTTATGTGGAAAGACCTTGGTGAAGTGGATGAGTTCTCCAAAAAACTGGATGGGGCGTTGTTCTTTTGGGCTCTTCCGTTTTCGAATGAGGTTTTCATTGTCATCGTAGGTCTCGATAATCTTTTTCTCGATCCAGGGCTTGATAATGCGTACACGATGACCCGCGTCGAGCAAATGGGCAATTTTGCGACGGATACTACCAAGGCTAGCGTGTTGTATCTCGACCAGTGCCCCCAGGTCATCAATTGCATCGATCCGGTAGCACGACTCGGCAACCTCGATAGTCTCGGGGCTTGAGGCGTAAAGATATTTCAAATCTCGATGTAGCGACGTTTCCATTTTCTTCGCGGAAAGTAGCAACTCGGGCGGGGCAGTCGCAAGTTAGGTTATGTGCTTCTCTTGCCAAAACCTCTGGGTTTTTCTCTGGATTTTTGCGACATAGGCAGCTGCCTGTTCACCCTCCCACGGGCCCATGTACCGATTTCGATCCGCCCACCAACCGTCACCAGGAAGTCGATCGCGACCTCGGACAACCAAAACGGCGAGCTCGGGTTCTCCATTCGCACGTCCCTCCCTGTCGATTTCTGCCAGGATTTTGCAGAGTGCCCGTACTCGCGGGCGGCTGAACGGGATCCCAGCCTTTTGGAAAAGTTCAGAATAGGTAACCGTCCTGCCCAGCGCGGCATGATTGATAAGAATGGAACGAATTGCATCGGTTTCCAGCATGTTACTAGTACTTGCTCATTTCCTCGGTGGCTATTCTTTTCGCATGAATCTACGATGGTACTAGATCATGGCAAAATTGTGACTTGTGAAGTTGCTCAACGGGACCCATTCAGCGTTACCTCATCTCCATGCCGGACGAAAACACACCCCAGTCCAAACGCCCGCAGGTGACGCGAGCCCTCTCCTTGAACGAGGAAGATGATGGGTTTGAACTGGATCTGTCCGCAGCCGAATCCCCGGTGTCTCTGAACGCGCTGGAGAAGGATCGCCGTTCCGACCTACCGATTTTAGGGGAGTACCTGATCGAGGGTAAGCTCGGGGCAGGTGGCATGGGTCAAGTCTTTCGGGCGCGGCACAGAACGATGGATCGTGAAGTTGCCTTGAAAATCCTCCCTCGATCGATGTCGCAGGACACGGTAGCAATCGATCGCTTCTATTCGGAGGTACGAGCGACCGCGCGGTTGATGCACCCGAATATAGTGACTGCGTTTGATGCGGGCTGTTTCAACGTTCAGGGAACCCCCGTGCACTACTTGGTGATGGAGTTGATCAAGGGGGATCTCCTATCGGATCGGATGGCTCAGACCGGTCCACTTTCGACTCAACAGGTCGTCGATATCTTGGCGCAAGCGGCCTCTGCCCTGGAATATGCTCATTCCCAGGGGATTGTTCATCGGGACATCAAGCCTAGCAACATGATGTTGACAACCCAAGGAGTTTTGAAAATCCTGGACTTCGGATTGGCCGTCTTGCACGACCATGCCCCGACATTCAGCTATGGTAAATCGCAGATTGTTGGTACGGTGGAATTCATGGCTCCAGAGCAGATCAATGCACCGCAAAACGCGGACCGACGAAGCGATCTGTATTCTCTAGGCGCAACGATTTTTTATCTTTTGACCGGCCGACCTATGTTTGAGGGTGAGGTCGTTCAAACTGCACTCGCGCACGTGCATCGCAAACCTCCGGCTCTCTATGAAGTCCGAAGCGATATCGACATTCGACTGGACGCTGTTTTTCAATCGTTGGTTGCCAAGAATCCTGACGAACGGTTGCAGTCTGCCGCCGAACTTACAGAAAAATTGATCGAACTCAATCTCCTGGAACGCAAGAGTACTTCGCTCTCGGCAGGAGAGACGAAAATCGGGAAATTGGCACCGATTCGACCAACCAATTTCGGGAACGGTCAATCGACATCGCAGCGATCCTATGCGGCTATCGGTATCGATTTGGGAATGATCCATTCCCGAGTCAGCTATATCAATCCAGAACACAAAATAGAAGAAGTGTTGGTCGATGGCGAGGATTGCTCGCTTCGAAATATGTTGTTTAGCGATGGAGAGCGGATCGCGCTGGGGAGTCAAGCGGTCGGTCTTCGGGCGACCAAGCCGGATCATATCTTTTATGGGATGCAGCGTTGGTACGGATTGCCACTGCTAGAACGGAGCTTCGGGGGACGTCAAGCGCCGCCTGAGGTGTTGGTTGCGACGATCCTCCGTCATTTGTTGATCTCCTCGAGGCAAAAGTTAGCCAACGCATCTCATGCTGTTGTAACGGTTCCCGCCTGCTACGATCAGATGCACCGACTCAGTACGCGCATGGCTTGCAAGATAGCAGGCGTCGAACTACTGCAACTTCTAGACAAACCTCTCGCTGCTACTTTAGCCCATGTGGAGATCGACTCCCGGTTGGCCCGTGGGTCAGGGGCTGCCGGGCCATACCAACGAACTTTTTTAGTTGCGATGCTCACGGGAGCGGCGTGCGAAGTCTCTTTGGTACGTGTCGACGGTGTCGAAATCCAAATGCTGGCGACGGCTGGGGATTGGAAACGAGGAACCGTCCGTTGGCATGATCGGATGGCAAAAAAAATCGCATCGCAAATCGAGTCTCGGTTTGCATTGAGCGCGCGTGAGGACAGGCAGATCGCTTCTCGAATTCAGCGAACCGTGGAGAAGGCATTTGAACGAATGCGATCGGCCCAGGTGGTGCCGTTTGTAATCGAAGTTCCCAAAGGTAAAGTCGAGGGTAGGTTGGACCGCAAGCAACTCTCGGAATGGACAGACGAACTGCCCAATGATTGCGCTCAATTCGCAAAAGAGGTATTGAACCGCGCCAATGTCGATAGCTCTGAAATCGATACCATTCTGCTCGTGGGTGACATTCGCTGGTTGCAATCCATTCAACAAGAACTCCTTGCACTCGTTGGTAGTCACGCCTCTTTAGTCCCTATCGACTCCGCCGACCTGGCCCGAGGCGCAGCGATCCAGGCGGATTACATGATGCCCCCTCAAGATCGTAACGCACCCCGGGCGATCTCGGCTGCCAGTTACGATTTAGGAGTTGTGATGCAAGACGACTCCTCGATGGTCTCGCCCCCACGAGTGCTCGTCCCGAAAGACACCGTGCTTCCGACGGGAATTAGCAAAACCCTCCGCTTTACGCGGGAGGGAAAACGTCAGCCGATGTTGCAGTTCGTCGAGGGATCTCGCCTGGGGACAACGGTCTGGAACAAACTGGGGAATATCGATCTACAGACCTGTTTCCAACAACGCTCCACATCGGACCCATTGCAGTTGAGACTGGAAGTCGAGGAGAGCGGGATTTGGAACGGACGGATCACCTGGCCAGCGGGAAACGACCAATTGATGGTTCCTCTTCTCAATGAACCCTTGATGGATATCGTTTCAATCAGGCAATGGAGAGATTGGCTCGAATCTCTCATGCTCTGCAACGAAGTTTAGTCATTCGAGGTGACTTCAGCCGCAAGGTTCACCTACCTTTGCGAATCTACTTCTTCAAGTCGACTTTGAGCTCTTCGAGTTTCTTCGCCAACTCTTCACCGTGAGACTCCGTGTTGACTTTGTCGATTACCGATGAGATTTTTCCATCCTTGCCAATGATAAAAGTGACTCGAGAGGCTGCGTTTCGTTCCGCATTGTAGATTCCAAACATCTTTGCGTTGGTACCTTTGGGATCGCACAAGATCGGATAATCGAGTTCTAGGCTCTTGGCGAAATCCCGATTCTTGGCGACGTCATCGGTGCTCGCGGTAAAGTATTTGACATCGTACTTGCGAAGCATGGCTCCCTGATCCTTCATCGACTTGCACTCTTTTGTGCAACCGCCGGTGAATGCCCGAGGGAACCAAGCGATGATGACGGCCTGCTTGCCGACGAAATCCTTTGCCGAGTACGCTTTTCCGTCGCTGCCATCCATTGAGAAATCCGGGGCCTTCTCGCCGACCGCAGGTCGCTTAGCAGAATCCTGTCCTACCAGTTGGGAAGAGGACAGAGTGCAAATGAAAAGAGAAACGACCAAACAAATACGAGTCATGGGAGTACCTTTTGGAGCTAGAGATCGAATCAGTAGGCAGAATTTTATCGTCAAAAGCACGTGTGTGCGAGTCGGGCACCTGAATGCAGATCTTTTATGCCATGCGCGAGATCATCGACTCGAGTGCAAATCGCGCACGATACTCATTGCTATGGCTTCCTTTCAGCATCAATTCAAGTTCGACCAATTCATTGAGAAGTCGCTTGGCGCGCACCCGACCAATCCTTCGGAGCCTTACCTCGGCTTTCGGAAGATCGTAGCGATTGAAACCGGCTCTCTCCAGCGCTACCCCCAAAGGGATTTTTTGCCCGGCGCTTTCCGATTGCTCAACGATCTGAGCTGCTACTCCAAATCGCCGTAGCGACCAGCAGAGTTGTGCAGCGAGGCCCAACGCAGACTGGCCGGCGTGTACGAGTTTCTCGATCTGCTCTAATGCCACAGCCACTTTTCCCTCCGCGATGGCATCCGCGACTTCCCAAGCGGTTTGCGTTCGCCATCCTCCTACAAGCTCATGGACGCGTACATCCGATACGCTGCCAGTCGCATCCGCAAAGAGGGCTAACTTGGCCAATTCACTGTCGATTAGTCCGCAAACAGCTCCGATCCGCTCGACCAGGATGCTCGATTGCTTGGGTGTGAGTTTGACTCGATGTTTCGATTCACCCCACTTCTCAATCCACCGCTGCATGGCCTTGTCGTCAGGAGGATTTCCCCAGGAACTTTTCTGGGGTGGCGTGCACTTGACCAGCAAGCCTCGCTTGCCGATCAACTGATAAATCCGGGTGTTCGCCGGCAATGTTTGGATGTCGAGAATGAGAGTGCAGTCTTCAAAACTCCCTTCGATCCATTTCTCGATCGGCTCGCGATATTTGGAAAGAAACTTGTCGGCGTTGCGAACGACCGCAACACGCCCCCCTGCAGCATCGAAGAGAGAACGGGTAGCTAATTGATCGTGGACATCTCTCCAAGAAGCTTCTTCCGCATCAAAACTACGAATCGACTCCTCCTCCAGCTGGGCGACGCCCAGCAGATGATCTATGCATTTTCTTCGAAGGAAGTCATCCGTTCCGAAACAGCCTATAATTGCCGGAATCGATGACGGGCCTTTGCCTTCTAAAATCTCAAATGCATGAGGTACTTGACTCTTCTCTGCCACGCAAAGGGCTCTCTGCTACGATCGAGTTTCCGAGGGCCGGAAAAACACAAAAAAACAGCGTCCTGACAGACGCTGTTATAAAGACTGATGGCTGAAAACTCAATCGACTACTTTGCGAGGGCCGATTCGATCAACCCTACGAACTCGTCGCTCTCTGGAGAAACCTTTGACGCAAAACGACCGATGACTTGGCCATCGCGTCCGACCACGAACTTCTCAAAATTCCACGCAACATCGCCAGATCCCTTGGGCTTCGTTTCCTGCGACGTGAGGTACTTGTAGAGATCGCAGGCTGTTCCTGACTTCACATCGACCTTTTCCAACATGTCGAAGGTGACTTTGTAGTTGTTGGTGCAGAAAGCGCGAATTTCCTTGTTGGAGCCTTTTTCCTGCTCACCAAATTGATTGCATGGAACACCGACGATTTCCAAGCCTTTACCTTTGTACTTCTCGTAAACAGCCTGCAAACCCTTGTACTGAGGCGTGTATCCACACTTGCTGGCCACGTTCACGAAAACAACGACCTTTCCGCGGTACTTTGATAGATCTACGGGTTGACCCTCGAGATCCTTCATCTTGAACGAAAGCGCCTTGGGGGTGTCTGATTTCTTTTCGTCCGCAATAGCATTTCGATTCGTGGAATCGGGGCCGACATATCCTGAAACCATCGCCATGGCAACGATCCCAGCGAACAACGATTGATATCTGTTCATCAAAACCTCGAGATTTAAGTAAGGAACTCAGCCTAAACACATTTAGTATAGGAGGCTGGTCAAGCGGGAGCGATTGGCTGATCCGGGAGGCCAACGAGGGGGATTCTCTTTCTCGCGACAAAAACAAGGTGATGCTCGAGGTGGTGGATATACTTCTCAAGCATTTCAGCCAGCGAAACTTTGCCACTTTCGGTATGAATACCGCATCTTTCGAACGCCGAGTCGGGCAAACTGCGGAGGATCGTGGCCGTCATTTGGCGGTTTTTCTGAAACAGATCCAACGCTGTAAACGTGGGTAATTTTTCAGAGCCTGGGAGGTTTGCAAATCCTGTCTCGTCGTAACCCACCAATAGGGGAAGGTGCATGCAAGCAATCCTTTTCATGCGATCAGACCCGATCAGATCGCTATCGTTCAGATGGATCGCGATTTGATGAAGCGACCAGGATCCGTCCGACGGCTTGGCCATCAATTGTTCGTGCGATAACCCCCAATAAGCTTGAACCAATTTGGCTCCACCTGACGCGTACTGCTCAATTCTGCTGCGATCCATTCCACTACCCATGAAGTAAAATTGGTAAAAGCCTCGGAACCCCAAGAGGTTTGGAACACCCCACGGAACTACCCCCGTCCCAACGTGGACAAAACGGGTTTGCTCGGTAGATTCCGAGCCGGGATAACGGTAGTTATCCTCCCAATAGAAAAGGCATTGTAGAGAAAAACGAAACCATTTTCAGCTCCTTCTGTGAGTTAAATCGGTAGAGGTCCCCCGTTTGAAAAGCCCCACTCGATTTTAAGAACCAAAATCCATAGCGCAGGGCAATTCACGCGAGATAGCTTTCTAGTCGATGGTTCGAAGTCGCATCGTTGAGCGTTCATTTATTTTACGGAGGCAGCATCAAAGACAAAAGCAATGCTGATTTCCTCAAATGAGCTTCCTGAGCCAAGCGATGGGATGGAGAGCCGTTCCCTCGTGGAATAGTGAACTACTCGATCATCAACGACCTGAAAAACGGCTCGTTGTGTGATAGGATGTAACTTGGTACGTGTGGGTACTCGATCGATACAATGCTTATGAATCACAAGACCAATTGTTGGTGGCAGCCCGATGCTGGCCGGTTCAAATATTGGGTAGTTTGGTGTGTCGCTCTCATGGAGTTGGGATTGTGCGATGGTCTTTATTCCCAAACGCAGCAGTTGCCGCCCGGCGAATCACATTGGCTCTATCATCCGAGAATCAGTCCTGCTCGGTCGGATATCCACAAAGCGAGGTTCCCGGTTGTTGACATCCACACTCATTTTTGGGTGAAAGGCAAGCATGACCCGGAGTTACTGGATGCGTATGTCCAGATGATGGATCGGAACAATATTTCGCTTTGCGTCTCGTTGGATGGAACGCTCGGAGGAAGACTGGATGCACATCGCAAGTTTCTTTTCGAAAAGTATTCCTCGCGATTTTTGATCTTCGCGAACCTGGATTTCCAGGGAAAAGGCTCAGTTGACGATCCTGCAACCTGGGATTGCAATCAACCGTTTTTTGTTCGCGATACCGTCGAAAATCTGAGAATTCATGCCAAGGACGGAACCATCTCGGGGCTCAAGTTCTTCAAGGATTTCGGCCTGCGGTATAAGGATCCTGGCGGAACCTTGTTGAAAATCGATGACGAGCGTTGGGACCCCATCTGGTCGATCTGCGGCGAGCTCGAAATCCCTGTGATCATGCATGTTGCGGATCCGAGCGCGTTCTTTCTTCCGGCCGACGAACGGAATGAGAGAAAAAGAGAGTTGGAAAACCATCCGGAATGGTCCTTTGCCTCCCCGGAGTTTCCATCGCGTTCGATGCTTCATGAAGCCCGCAATCGAGTCATCGCAAAACATCCAAGAACGATTTTTATAGGAGCGCACTTGGCGAACGACGGTGAGGATTTAGAGCAATTGGCAGGTTGGTTGGATCAATTCTCCAATCTGTACGTGGAAATCGCGTCTCGCATCAACGAGTTGGGTCGTCAGCCCTACACCTCCAAAGCATTTTTTGAAAAGTATCAAGATAGGATTCTGTTTGGGACCGATGGACCTTGGCCGGAAGCCCGGCTTCGCTACTATTGGCGATTCCTGGAGACTTATGACGAGTACTTTCCTTACTCCGAAAAAGTCCCTCCTCCGCAAGGAGATTGGAATATCTATGGCATTCGCCTCGACGACTCCATTCTCCGTAAGATCTACTACGAAAACGCGTCTAAACTCATACCGGGTGTGGCGGAACGAATCCGACCACTGATCAAATGAAATCTGTTGTGCTCATAGCTGGCACTCGCCCCGAAGCGATCAAGATGATACCGCTCTACCGCCAGCTCCAACTTTCGGAGTCGTGCCAGCCTTTTTTCTTGTCGACAGGCCAGCACCGTCAGATGCTGGATCAAGTCTTTCAATCCTTTGACTTTCAGCCCGATGATGATTTAGGGCTCATGCAGCCCGGGCAAACTCTGCCAGACTTGACTGCCCGCGCTATCATCGCTCTTTCCAATCGTCTGCAGGCGATGGCTCCTGATGCTGTACTCGTCCAAGGGGATACGACTACGGTCCTCGCAGCTGCGATCTCAGCGACTTATTTACATATTCCGGTCGGCCATGTCGAAGCAGGTTTGCGGACCTACAATATGAACGCTCCATTTCCTGAAGAGATGAATCGGAGGCTAACAAGCCCCTTGTGTCGATGGTCCTTTGCACCGACAGATCGAAGTCGAGAGAACTTGATTCGGGAACAGATTCCCGAGGAATCCGTTTTCGTAACCGGCAATACGGTGATCGATGCGTTGCTCTGGATGCGGGAACGAGTCCGAAATCAGACCGAATCGATTGAGGAACGTTCAAAAAGACTTGGAATTCCAAAGTATTTCGCGGATCAATTTCTTTCTACGCACGGCAAGTGGATTCTGGTGACCGGGCACCGCCGAGAAAGCTTTGGAAGTGGATTTGAGAATATTTGCAATGCGTTGAAACGCATCGTACTAGAGCATCCAGATGTCGGGATTCTCTATCCCGTCCATCTCAACCCCAATGTTCGTGAACCGGTAAATCGAATTTTGAGCGACAATCAACAGATTGCCATCATCGAACCAGCTGCCTATGAGGATTTCATCTTTCTTATGGATCATTGCACATTGATTCTGACCGATTCCGGCGGCGTGCAGGAAGAAGCGCCTAGTCTAGGCAAACCGGTACTCGTGATGCGAGAAACCACGGAACGACCTGAAGGAGTGGACGCAGGGACATGCTCGTTGGTAGGGACCGATATGTATGCCATTTGTCGCGAGGTGACTCGATTGCTCGTGGATCCTGAGGAATACGAGCGTCGTTCGAAGCTCAGGAACCCTTATGGCGATGGTCTGGCGAGCGTTCGCATTCGTGAGATTCTCGAGTCGACTCTCTAGGGTAGTTTCGGTTCGTCAAACCACTTTCTTTGTTTGCTCTTTCGAATCATCGAACTTTCGAACGGAGTGACGCATCCCCTACGGAGATGTCCGATTTCAATCTGCGTTTGTCGACTCCAGGAATCAATCAACAACCCTTCCCGCAACCATGGATTCGATCACTCCCTCTTCTCCGAGCGACGTCTTTACCCGTATCAACTGCTTGACCGACCGTCCCTCTGGATCATCCAAGAGTCCTCCCGTGAAGGTGAAGGGGACAACATGGAGCACTTTATCACCCTCGGGTAAACTGAACTCGAAGCGTGGATCCTTGCAATCGATCCCTAAAACACGGAACGGTTTTTTGGAACGGAGCATGAGGCGCTGTTGTATTTGTTGACCGCTTTTCACATCTCCAACAGAAACCAGACGAGGAGTGATCGATACTGGAGGAACGACTTTGGCAATGACTGGCAGTGTAAAATGATCTTCACGAGAATCGTTCGTAACTACGATGATTCCCTCATGGAAATCCCCTACTGGTGTCGAATCCTTGAGCTTGACATGCATCGTATAGTTGACCATGTTCGCTAGTCGTGTTGCTGGATCCAGACGCACCTCGAGATGATTGGTATCTCCTCGGACATCTTTAATCGCCCAATCCTTCCTTCCTGCATACGAAATCTTGATGTCGATCGTCTTCGATGTTCCGACGTCCACATCAGCGAAGTTGACCTCACCTGGTTCGACCACGATATCCGAGCGAATCTTTCCCATCACGAGAAGATTCACCTCCGCATAGTAGGGCTGATCGATGACGACTGTGATAGCAGCACTTTTTAAACCAAGAAAGGAACGTGTGTTGAATTGAGCGAGGATCTCTCCCTTCTCAGAGCTTTTGATCGTGTCCTTGGTAATGACGGGTTTGGTACATCCGCAACTACTTCGAACCGAGGCGATGTGCACGTCCTCCTCAAAGCAATTTTCGAGGACGAACGCATACTCTGCCTTCGCATTGCGACTGACCGTTCCGAAATCATGTTTCTTCTCTTTGAATAACTTCTCGGCCCACTCCGCGCCGAGCGACACATTAGGAAACCCACCGAGGAACAAAAGCGTGCAAGCAATCAAGAGTGAACGAAGAAAGTGACTCATCAAGCATTGACTCCCAATCAGAAGTAAACAATTGCGTTTGGGAAGTATCGGCACTCTCCGGCGTTAAACTCGACCTGATTGGCAATATTTGCACCCTTCGCTCCCCCCAGACTACCCAGGCTTCCTAGCTGCGTGGTCAACCATGGGTAAGACTAAAGTTTTTCCGATCGAGGTGCTCGTCCTGTAGCCGGATTTGCTAGTAGGCCAAGGTTCGCGAAAGCAGTAGGTGGACGATGGCTGCGAAACAGGCACCGCAGGGAACTGTACTGACCCATGCGACGGCTATTTCCAGAATCTTCGGCCATTTTGCCTGTCGCGTTGAGGCTCCTATGCCAGCTAAGGCTCCAACGCTCACGTGGGTTGTACTCACAGGAAAGCTATGGAGGCTCGCGGTAGATACCAAAATCGATGTAATGATGTTGCCGGCCAAAGCCTGGACGGGATTCATGTCTGTTACTTTACGTCCGAGTGTCTCAGCGACCTTTTTGGAATCGAGCAATCCACCGAGCGCGATAAGAGTGGCAACAAAAAAGAACAGAAGCGCTAGGGATTGATTGGGAATGCATGTCAACAGAGCGACCATTTTGGGGGTGTCGTTGAGTCCGCGCGCAAAACTGGCGACCCCCGCGCTGCAAACATGAATCGAATCGAGGAATCTGGATCGATGAAATCCTTCGCAACGCAATAAAACAAGGAGAGCATAAAGCCCACTCCCGAGTGCAAATGCGACAAAGGGACTGAACAGGAGCGGATAAATGAACAGTCTGACGAGGCTTTGAAGGTGCAGTTCGGATCCGACACTCATCCAGCCCGATCCGGCCAAAGAACCTATCAATGCATGGGTCGTCGAGACGGGAAATCCCAAACGAGTCGCCAGGAAACTGGTAATCGCTGTCCCCATGGCGACACTCGATACGAAGAGAGGAGACTGAGCCACCTCGTCCGGTACGAGTCCTCGACCGCTGAACGATTTCAGCATGGTCTCTGCCAGCCAAAACGAAACGATCGAACCCAGGAATGTGGTTGCAGTCCCGAGCAGCGTAGCCTGTTCGCGGGTGGTCGTCCCGCTCCCGTAGAGCGATGCAACTCCTTTGAAGTTCGCGTTTGCACCATTCGTAAAAGCAACGAAACCAACAGCTAACACCAATGCAGCAATCAGCATGAAACGCTATCGAACCTTGTTCTCTTGTCTTTCCGCTGGATACTGCTTCTTGAAAGCGTATTCCTTCCAGGAACCTTCGTACAACCGAACGTTCGGATACTTGGCAACGTGTCTCAGATAAAATCTGAGTAAACTCCCTTCGCGAGAGGTACCGCAGTACACGATGATTTCCTTGTCGCTGGTGATACCGGCGTTTTTCAGCTCGGCGAGGTTTGACTCCAGAGACCGGAATTGATGCGTGTTGCTGGAATCCATCAAGCGAGCCCAGTGGAAACTGATCGCTCCTGGAATGTGTCCTTTGCGAAGCCACACATCGTCTTCGCCTAAATACTCATTGCGAGGCCGAGCGTCGACTAACAGAACTCCAGGCAACTCTTTTCGTTGCATCAACTCCGTGAGGTCTATCCCAATACCTGAATTCGAGTTCGTAGGTAACTCTCCGGTTGGATTGCCATAGTACTCCTGGGTAGTGGGTAGCGTTGCTGCAACCCAACTTGATAGCCCGCCATCGACAATTCGTATGTCCTCCACTCCAAATTTCTCCAGGACATACGCGACCATACTGGTGCTGAGTATCTCATCGTTCGGGAGCTTGTCGCCTGTTGCATAGAGGATGTGTGTACGATTTTTTTGAACACCTGCGCGCACTAAGAGCGATCTTGTCAAATCGTCTGGCAGGTATTGAACTGGGATCCCGAGTTCGGTTCCTCGAAGTGTGTCGAAATTGAGATGGTGCGCGAAAGGGAGATGGCCTCGAAAGTAATCCTTATAGCCGCCTCGCGTGTCGAGCACGATGGGGCGATCTTTTTCAGCTGCCGTCTTCAGAAGACTATGGGCAACCATCGGCGAAATGATGCCGATTTCGGCCGAGACACAGGGTTGCACATTCACGCTCGCAATCGAAAGACAGGCGATGGTGAAAAAGGAAGTCCATACGGCAGTGTTCATACAGGTTGCTTTCGAGGAAACATGTTTCGCTTTGATTTTGTCTAGGCAAAGGATCGACGAATGACCCAAGCCCAGCCATGGTTAGATCCTTCGATTTTTGGTTTGTTCGAGATGCATGGCTGCTGCTTCGATCTGTTTTTTTTGCTCCGATGTCAAGGGACAGCCGCCGTAACGAACATCGTAAAAAGCGTTCGCGATGGCAGTTCCGTCAAAGGCGATTCCCTTCTCATCGAGAGCCGCTTTGCTTTTTTCAAGAAACTCGCGGGGGGTTTGAGATGGAATCCTTTCCATTCCGAGTTTTTTCAGAGAGCGAGTGATTCGGTCATAAAAATCGATGTTGGTGCGTTTGGATTGGATGCGACGCAGCGATATTTTCGGAGTCCAATGGGGAAAGAGCCACAGCATGGCTCGATGCAAAAATACAAAGCCGATTCCAATGGTTGAAATGATGGCAGCGGCTCGCCAGCTGAACCATTTTTCCGGTGACATCAAATCCCCAATCAATCGACTCGATCTCAATCGGGCAAAAAAGCTCATCGCCCGTTCCAGAAATTCGTCGTACGATTCCTCGGACGTCTCCGCGAAGATTGAAAGCATGCGGCTCTGCCTGGTTTTGTCCATGTTGAGAATCATCTCGGACCACAGATCTTGCATCACGCTGAATGTCTGTCCTGATGGAACTCGAAACGATCCGCGTGCGTTGGAACCATCTCCAGCAGGGGTTGGATCAAAACGCAACCACATACCTTTTGTGACCCATTCCGGGATCGGCTCGGGGAACGTTCGCTCTTGCAGCTCCTCCTTTGAGAAGAAAGCCTCGACCCAGACATGGGCATGCTTTTGCTGAACCTGGAAGTAACCTCCCAGTTCGTTGTAATCGCTCGGGCGAAAACCGATCACAATGCGTGTTGGAATGTTCATCGACCGCAGTAACATCGCGAATGCCGAAGCGAAGTACTCGCAATGTCCTTTACGTTTGTTCAAAAGAAAATCGGCGATGGGATCGAGCCGGTCGTTCACTGGCGGAGTGATTCGAAGGGAGTAACTAAAATCGGGATTCGTCGATAGATACTGCTCGAAGAAAAACGCCTTGGACAACCGGTCCGTCGGTTGAATGGCTGTTTTAGAGAGTAGCTCGTCGCGTAAAGGTAAAATCACACTAAGCGACGAGGGGAATTCCGTGAGCTCTTCTCGCTTGACCAACCGTCCCGGCTTGTAGGTGATCGTGTTCTCGTCTTCCTCGACCACATCGTAGGTTTCGGGAAGCAAAGATCGTTCTTCCCCTTTTCGAAAAGCGTAGGATCTAAAACTGTACCGACGCTTCGATGGCTTGACTACGGTTTCGTCGATTGGGTCCACGAGACGCCAATCCCGACGAACCAAGTGAAGCCCTTGTGGTTGAGGGTCATAGGCGAAAGGCGGGATCGCGGCCACCGGTTCGCCAAAGTTGCTCTTTTCGACGACGGAAACAATCACTCGGTCAGAAGATTCCTGAAGAGAGTCACGGATCTCTCCAGAGCTCGGCACTGTACGAAAGTAACGAGGATCCAAAATGACGGCAGATTCACCTTTCTGCCATATCCCGCGAGCAGGCCCATCCATGTAACGATGGAGCACGGTCATGCGAATGTACGGCGGATTGTTTGGGCGATATTCACGCCCTGTTGACTCCTCGGTCATTTGCATCCGAAAGACAGGGGTCTCATTTTGGCGGATCTCTCCTTGATAGCGCAATGAAACCTGCTCAGAAAACCCAACCGAGGCGGACATCCAGTTCTCGGATTGATAGGCACCCACATTCAGTCGAGGCAAGGTGTAGAAATAGCCTATCGAAAAAAGCAGAACGCTCAGTGCGATCGGCAATACACAATGCCTCCAACCAAATAGAAACGATGGCCTTAATTCGGACGATTTCGGAGACGCCTCTTCGATCGCGGCCAATGCGATTCCAGATTTGGCCTTTGAGGCGGCGCCGTCACGCCCTATCCAGTGCAAGATAGTGTTAAGCAAACCGATCGACTCCGACTGCGATTCGTTATGACGCAGGAGTGAGGAGTAATAAGCCAACGAAAGCATGGCTGCACAACCAAGCCCGAGAATAGGCAGCATCATAATTCCGTAGAGTACGTTGTTGTTGACGAGTGCTGCAACAACCAATTCGAGAAGTAGAAAGACTCCCCATTGTTCGAAGACCCGTTTGGATTTCCTTTGAAAGATCAGCGGCAATTGGACATAGATCAACAGATTTCCTACCGCGAGCAATCGATTTCCCGCCAGATCGCCGAGGAATTGTCCCACAGCGATGGCGGCGCCAGCGATCATCAAGATGTAAACCAAAAAACGATGTAGCGAAAACCACCCCAGCCAGTCGGTATAAATAAAACCGACCACGACCGATACACCTACCAAAATCGACGGGTTTGGAGACTGCTGCGCTACACTGATGAGGATGGCGACGGTAATCGAGAACAGCCCGAAATAGATCGAACATCGTCTTGCGCTTCGAGCGATATTCATGCCTGCCTCTGTTAACCTGTCTTTCGAGTTCGATCGCGGTAACGGGAGTGTTTCATCGTTTCATGTGTTCCAACGGAACTACGATGGCGATCCTTCACTGCAAGGTTCGCTCTGCTCGAAAAGAGTCCAATCGTCTTTTCACCGGTCGAATCGCGAAGCCAATCCCATCTTAACAAATTCGATCACGCCTAACATGACGGCCAGTGCAATCAACAAAAAAGTCCAAAATGCGACTAGCAGCTCCGGAGGCAGCATGAGCTGAGAGGCAACGTCCCAAAGACGAGACCAATTCCAAACCGTGTAGATGACTGCCATCGATAAGTAAGGTCCAAAGGGAGTCGATGGGTCACGCGTGAAAATCCAAAACGCCACTACAAAGACCAGGGCGAAGAAAGGGGATACGAAAAAGGAGATCCAAACATCCTGCCAACCGACGAAAGCACCCACCATAGCCATCAAGGTAACGTCGCCAAATCCTAACGCCTCTCTCCGCATCACCAAGGCGGCCACCAATCGAAAAGACCAGACCAGCGAACCCCCTAATGCGATCCCCATCAAGGAAGAGAGGAATGATTCCCAAGCCAAGGCGCCCGCGAAACTATAAATCAAACCGATTGCAATAAATCCTGCCAAGGCCATCACTCCAATCCAAAGCGTCGAGGGGTCACGGCGCAAAATAGCCCAAAAATAGCCCCACGCTTTCCCCCACCCTCTTCGCGTAATCCATTGCCGGTTCAGAAGGCCAAAACACCAACCGGACCAAGCCAACAAGCCAAAAATGAGCCCCCAGTCTCCTCCCTGGCATAACGCTAACGGCCATTCAAAGGGGGAGTAACCATGAATCTCACGACTGGGAGCGGGGACAGTTAGCATCCCTGCAGGGTCTAACTCGCGAAGACGCCAACTCGGCACAACCACGGAACTCACCAGCGCGAACAAAGTGCCCGGAACGGTCACCAAATCGGGAATGGTTCGTTCGTCAAAGTCGATAAATGTCGCGACTACCAATAACACGACAAGAACTGAAATGTTTACAAACGTTGCAAACAAGGTGCTCCAGGGCTGTTGGACAGAACCGATCGGTGACAAATTCCCGGCTATCACATGGTGGAATAGAAAAACCAAAAACACGGGGATAGCGAGTTCGATCAGGAAAGGGCGAACCCAGAAAAACCTACCAAAGATGTTGGCTTCATTCCTTCTCAGCAACCAACCGATGATCGGGATTCGAGACCACTTGGAACGATTCGTTCCCTCCGTGGGACGCTGCCAAGGGCTGATCGAACGAGGAAAATAAGCAAATTGGTAGATCGCAAAATTGACGGCAGGTCCCAGACAAAGGCCGATCAGGATCAGCAACCACCACATCGTTACTATCTTCCTTTCGGTCGAAGATCCCGGAGCATAATGTCACTTAAAACCATACGTTCGATCCGCGGTGAAAACAATGAGGCGGTAGATCGATTACGCATGGGATACTAGCCAATGTTCGAAAGCTCCTCGGATTTCCTGGGCAATCTGATCGGGATTATGGTTCTCCGTGTCGATCGCCCAATCGCAAATGGATTCGTAAATCGGCATCCGGGCCTCGAGGATATTCCGAATCTCCGACAGTGTCCCGAGTCGGCTCAGCGCGGGCCGACGCGTTGAGTTAGTCGTATCGTTAGAGATACGGCCGGCCAAGACATCTGGTGATGCCCTGAGCCAAGCAACCCATCCGGATTTAGAAATCATCCTTCTGTTCTCTTCCCGAAGGATTGCACCACCACCCAAAGCCACAATGTGACGAGCCGAATAGCCACATACATCGGACAAGACGGCGGTCTCTAAAGCTCGGAAAGCCTCTTCCCCTCGATCGCGAAAAATGTCTGAAATGGACTCGCCCGCGGAGGCCTCTACCAAATCGTCCGTGTCGACCCAAGGAAGTTCGAGAAGGGAAGATAGAGCCCTAGCCGTACTCGATTTCCCACAACCTCTGTAACCGGTCAGAAAAAGGTGAATCGGAGATGCCAAGAACCCACCCTCCATCCGGAACGTTCTCGACTAGCCGACGATCGAATCGATCTTGACTCGAGTGTACTTCTGGCGATGGCCTGTTCGGACATCGAAGTTCTTACGGCGTCGATACTTCTGAATAAAGACCTTGTCACCCTTTTCCAGGCCAACGACCGAAGCTGTAACCTTGGCACCGTTGACCGTAGGCTGACCCAGCTTCAATCCCGAATCGCCACTAATCGCCAAAACCCGATCAAATTCAATCGTGTCCCCGGTCTCGGCGGTATCCCGGAAGTCGATATCTAAGAATTGATCTTTTTCGACCTTATATTGCCGTCCACCGTCACAAATAATCGCGTACATAATTCACAAACCGAGCTAATTCTCTGGAAAACCGAGGAACTTCCGAAGTTTTGGAAGGCAAAATTCTAAGCAAACCCCTGGTTGTCGTCGACCCCAAACCAGCGGTACCCAGGCCAAAAATGATTCGTTTGTCAGGCAAGAAGATCGATGTTAGGATTTGGGTCCGTCGTGAAAAATCCCATATCCGCTCTCCCCAATAACTTCGACGGATTTCTCGAGGATGACCAAACATATTTTTGTTACGGGTGGTGTCGTAAGCTCGATCGGAAAAGGGCTTACCAGTGCGTCGATCGGAATGCTTTTGGAGGCCCGCGGACTGCGTGTTCGGATGCAAAAGCTGGACCCGTATATCAATGTCGATCCGGGGACGATGAGTCCTTACCAGCATGGCGAGGTTTACGTTCTCGACGATGGAAGTGAGACGGATCTGGATCTCGGTCACTACGAGAGATTCACCAGCGGCAAGCTGACGAGAGATTCCAACTATACAACTGGTCAAATTTATCTTCGCGTTATTGAGAAGGAGCGACGTGGGCAATTTTTGGGTAAAACCGTTCAGGTGATCCCTCATATTACCAACGAGATCAAGGAAGCGATCCACAGGATGGCAGACGACGAGACGGATATCGTCATCACTGAAATCGGAGGAACCGTCGGGGATATTGAATCGCTTCCCTTCCTCGAAGCCATCCGGCAGTTTCGACAAGATGTCGGCCGAGACAATTGCCTTTTCATCCACCTAACTCTGGTGCCTTATCTCAAGGCGGCTGCGGAAATCAAGACCAAGCCGACGCAGCATTCTGTTGGGCTGCTGCGGCAAATTGGTATCCAGCCGGATATGTTGATTTGCCGCTGTGAACAAAGTATCTCGCGAGAAGAGCGGGAGAAAATAGCATTGTTCTGCAATGTCGATATCGATGCGGTTATTGAAGAACTGGACAAGGATTTTTCGATCTATGAGGTCCCCTTATCGCTTCGGGATCACAAGCTCGATGAGTTTGTCCTCAAGCATTTTCATCTATCGGGCAAACCTCTGCGATTGGACGCTTGGGATAACCTGATGTTTGCTCTTCGAAATCCCAAGCATGAGATCAGTATTGCGGTCGTAGGCAAATACGCGGAGCACAAAGACGCCTATAAATCGATCTATGAAGCGCTCGATCATGCCGGAATTCACCATCACGCCCAAATCCGAATTGCACGCATCCAAAGTTCTGATATCGAGGAAGAGGGTCCAGAGCGTATCCTCGCCGGTTACGATGGCATACTGATTCCCGGCGGGTTTGGGGAACGAGGGGTCGAGGGGAAAGTCCAAGCGATTCGCTACGCACGCGAAAGGGAAATACCTTTCTTCGGGATCTGTCTGGGGATGCAGTGCGCCGCCATTGAATTCGGGCGAAGTATCGTAGGATTGGACCGGGCCCATTCGACCGAATTTGACAAGGACACTCCAAACCCAGTGATCTGTCTTCTGGACGAACAGAAGCAGGTCACAAACATGGGAGGGACGATGCGGTTAGGTGCACAGCCTTGTTCTTTGAATCCCGATTCGGTGGCATTTCGGGCCTATCAGGAGCCAACGATTTCAGAGCGACACAGGCATCGGTATGAGTTCAATAACATCTATCGGAGCCAATTCGAAGCGCACGGTATGCGTTTTTCAGGATTGAGTCCGGATGGTAGTTTGGTAGAGATTTTGGAGATTCCTTCGCATCCGTTTTTCTTGGCGGTTCAGTTCCACCCGGAATTCAAGAGCAAACCCACCAAGGCTCATCCTCTCTTTGCGGCTTTTGTCGGAGCGGCAGTCATCCGTCGGACTGGCAGGAAGCTGAGGAATGCCAATGCAGACACCTCCGATTCCCGCAACAATCAACCTCCGGTGATCACTCCGCAAACTTGATAGATCTCTTCCTGGTCCGCGTTCATCCTTTCCACTCCGATGCTTTATTCCCAGTGTCCTCGGATCGCTGGGTAACGGTGGTGCTCAGCATGCTCGGCCTTTTTTGAAAATGCTTTCCGTCGATGGTTGCACCGAATGACCAAGCAGTCAGGTATCCGTTCCTAATGTTATTCCAGAGGCGTGAGAAGACCTCGTTCGCGATGCTTCGTAGCCGGAAATCGTGGCTCCTTCTTTTGAATTCCATTTCTTTGTCCCCGCAGATGCAATGGGAAATGGTTTTTTGTTTTTGCTACTTCCGAACGGAACCTCCGCTCGTAACAAGCTCTAGGTCCTCTCGGAGATCGCGAATGGAATCCTTCGGAGGTTTCCTCTTGATCTTGTTCAGCTTCAACCTTGCGACTGCATCCGGTCCCTCCCTTTGTCGAATCCATGGTGAAGCGATGGGGATGTCGTATCGTTGCCTTTTGCCAGATTTGATCGCTGAGGTTGATAAGGAACGTTTCGCGGAGATGATTCATTCGGAGTTGGCGAGGATGGAATCGATCTTTTCGCTGTATCGCGAGGATTCGGAATTGAGTCGCTGGAACGCGACGAAATCGACAGAGTGGTTGGATGTATCTGACGAGATACTCACTTTGTTCCTTCGTGCGGAAGATCTGTGGAAAAAAACCGGTGGCGGTTTCGATCCAACGATCCGTCCTCTGGCACGATTGTGGGGGTTCGGCGAAATCCAGACGCAATGGCAACCACCCTCCAAGGACCAGATAGAGCAGGTGAGGGGACTTGTTGGGATGAATCGGATCGCAGCGAGATTGTCCCCCCCCGCATTAAGGAAAGAGGTCGGTGAATTGGAGCTGGATCTGAATGCTCTGGTTGAGGGATTCGCATTGCAGCGGATCGCTGATCGGTTGATTGCTCTGAACCGAAAAAGTTTTTTTTTGGAGCTAGGAGGTGAGTTGACTGCGGCTGGAAGCGACGGGAATGGTCAGCCGTGGACGATTGCTTTGGAGTCTCCGTCCGGTGGTATCGCGGGTCGAGTCCGGCTGAGGAATCAATCGATCAGTTCGTCGGGTACCTATCGGAACAAGAAGATGTTCCGGGGCGAAGAGTTCTCGCATTTACTGGATGCAAAGAAAGGCTACCCAATCAAGTCGCAAGTCGAATTGGTCTCGGTGGTTTCAGCCTCGCCCCTCGAGTCGGACGGTTGGGCTACGGCGTTGCAGTTGGTTCCAAGGGATCAAATGATCGTTCTTGCCCGCGACCAAAGGATTGCGTGCTGTTGGTTCGATCGAGAGAAAAAGAGCTTTGATTGTTCGAAAGCTTGGCTGGAAGAAGTCGATGGTTTCTCGCCCGCGGTAGCTCGGACACCTTGGATCTATTGGTGTTTTTCAGGGTTTTTAGCGACGATCCTCTCCCTGGCATTGATTCGACTGCTTTATCTGGTTCAGCAGTAGAAAGGCCCTAGTCAGACGGGAATAGGCTGAGGTGATCGACTCGGGCGATACGGTTGCTTGTCGGTATAGATTTGATGGATCAGGCGTTCGTATCCAGCGACCATGTTGCCAAGAGAGCCATGGCGTAGGACATGCTCTCTCCCCTGTTCGCCGATCCTCTTTGCGAGGGATGGTTCACAAAGCAGTTGATAGATTCGGTTCACAAAGCCATCGCAATCGCTGGGGTCGATCGTGAACCCGGTGATACCCTCCAATACCGATTCCGAAATCGAGCCAACTCGGGATGCCACGACGGGAATCTCGCAGGAAAGAGCCTCAAGGATGGAAACAGGATTCGCTTCATTCAAACTTGTGAGAGCAAAAACGTCCATGCTGGTTAAAATGCGATGGATATCTTTCCGATTTCCTAACAGATGGATTCGAGATTGTAGGCCGAGATCTCGAATGTGTCGTTCGATGGATGGACGCTCAGGACCATCCCCGACAATGATGAAGCGAGCATCCGGTATGCGCCCCGAGAGAGCCGTCGCGATCTGGACAAACAGCGCATGGTTCTTTTCGGGTCTTAACGCGGCTACGATCCCTAAGACGGGCGCATCCCAAGGTATCCCGAGCTCGGAGCGCACTTCATCACGCGTGATCGGGCAAGCCGTGAAGCGGTCGGTATCAATTCCATTTGGAATTACAAACACTTTCGACTTCGGGAATTTCTCGAAATCGACCAGGAATCGACCGTGGGCTGGTGCCACGCCGATGAATGCGTCGGTGATCATCGTCAAACAACGATTGAGTCGTCCGACTCCATCTGGCCACCCTGTGGAGTGAAGCGCGCAGCAGACGACAGGTACTCCCGCCATTCTCGCAGCGATCCGTCCCCAGAACATTTTGTCGCCGGCCCCTACCGTGACGACGGCATCGATCTTTTCAGATCGGAAATGCTTTGCTAATCGTCGAGCGACACCGACATCCCATTTGTGACGAATCCAATGGCTCGAGACCGAAACCTCCGATGCGATCGCTTCCCCCAGGATCCCCTTTTCCTTAAGGCACACGATGGAGGGCTGGATGAGTTCTCGTTTGAAACTCCTCACCAATTGCACAAGCAGGGTTTCAGCTCCACCGACGGGCATGCTGGTCAAGCAGAAAGCGGTACGGAGCGGACGCTGGTCCAAAGATTCCGAAGTCTCTTGGGATTCGATCTTTTGCGGAACGATCCTCCGATCGACAAGCTTAGTCATCCGAGGCACGCCTTAATTTTTATTGTTGCTACCGTCCTGGGGACTGGAGTATCCCGTATTGCCTGGGGTGATTCTCAAATGCTCGACCGGTGAAGGTAATCGCAGTTTGCGAGGATCGAGAGTTAGCCAGTTCACAAAGGCAGCCATTCCGGGATCGCCATGAATCCTGCGCAGATGTTTTCCGTCATCACCGGGCCAGTTGAGGCCGCCAGAGGCGCTGACGAAGCACTCGTAACCTGATTCGAAAATGCAGTCGATCGCTTTTTGTGAGATATTCGACTTTAATCCATATGGGAAAGCGAAGTAGTTGATCGGCTGTTGGGTCCAATCCTGTAATTTCTTGCGAACGTCGGCAATTTCTATTCTCAGTTGCTGCTGAGACAGATTCTGCCCCAGGTCGGTATGCGTGTGAGAGTGTGCTCCAATCGTGATTCCATTCTTTGCCATGCTTTGGATTTCGGAGATCGTATTGGGCAAAAGTGGCTGACCCGCTCGCACATCGTGGGGGAAAGGCTCTCCAGACTCGACAAAATGGGTAGAAACGAAATAGGTGCATGGAATCCTGCGCTGGACGATCTCGGGGATGGCCCTGAGGCAGTTCTCGCCGTAGCCGTCATCAAACGTCAGGCCGACCATAGCCGTGCTGCGATGGCCGTTGCGTTGGGATGTCCGAATATCATCCAGGGATGCAAAGGTTGCATTCCGCTGTACCCAGTCCAGTTGCTGAAGAAAATTCGTCGTTGAAATTGTCCAGCTACTCGGATGGGTGTCTGCCACTCGGTGGTAGAAGAGGACCGCAGCCGGATACGTGCCTGCTGCGGCATATCCGCGTGAAAGATTGACACGGAAACTCATAGTGGACCAGCGATAAAGTGACAAAGCAATCTCTCGCGAAAAAGAAGGCATCAGATGACTCCAGGCAAATTGGGCAAAAGACCCTTAAACGTTCCTTCTGATTCGCATTGTGCGTTTCGGGAAGGATCGTTTGGGACGAGAACTTGCAAGACTGGTATCGATTGCGCCGTTTGTTCCGGTTGTACTGTGCGGTTTATGCTGCCGCCGTTGCAAGAGTGCAACTCGCGCTACGCTCAGGGGCGATAATCACAGGGAGTGGCTGGATGGTACTTTTTGGGAAGGTAGCAAGCAGTGGAAATTGTGGCCTTATTCATGGGATTGGCCATTTTGGTTTGGGGCTGTTATCTCATTCGATTTCACAGCATTTTGACCGGATGTGTTTTTTTCATTGTTGCCACGAGCGTATTTCCGCCCGAGTACGCAAAACTTGATATCGCAGGACTCTCATGGACGGTCGATCGAGTTTGGCTGGGCTGTTTGGCCATCCAGTTTCTCTACGATCTCTTTCACGGGAATGTTCATTTTCGTTCTCTCAAAGGAAGTGATACCTGGCTTCTCCTATTTCTCATTTGGCTTGTTGCGAGAACCTTGTCGACCCCTTTGGGGCAGGAAATGCCCGGGCAACCAGCGACTCTCATGCATCTCATCAATGGTTACTTGGCACCCGTTTTCCTCTATGTATTGATACGACAATCCAACATCCCTCCGCAATCGCTTTGGACCTCGATTGCTGTCGCTTTGGCTTTTGGTTTTTACTTGAGCGTCACAGCTTTCCTGGAAATTACCAAGCAATGGTCTCTTGTGTTCCCCTCATTCATTGGCGATCCCAAATTGGGCATCCATTTTGGGCGAGCTCGAGGTCCCATGCTTCAATCGGTACGACTGGGGATGTACCTCAATTTTTGTTTGGCTCTGCTCTGGGCTTTCCCTGTTTTCATCTTTGCAAAAGAGAGGTGGGCCTGGCTTCTTGCTGTTACGATGACCCCACTGCTCATGCTAGGAATACTCCTCACATACACTCGCAGTATTTGGATGGGAGCTGCCGCAGTGACCGTGATTTTGTTGACAACCCTGTTGCAAGGGAAAGTACGTTCAATCGCCTTGGGATCCCTCGTTGTCTTCGGGTCCATGGGAGCATTGATCATCGGTCCGAATCTCGTTGCATTCAAGCGAGAATATGGTGAGGCAGAAACCCTGGAGAGTACCAAGATGCGTGGGGCTTTTGCGTACGTCTCTTGGGAGATGATCAAGGATCGTCCGCTGACGGGTTTTGGTTTCAATCAATTCCAGGTTTACAACCGTCCCTACCTGGATGATCGGCGAACGAACATACGTCTTGAATCCATTCGTGGTTATGTCAATCACAATTCGTATCTCAGTTTGCTGGTCGATTTAGGCTTGATGGGTGCTCTTCTGTTCAGTCTTGCATCGATCACCATGCTCCGGAACTGCTGGACGATTTGGAGACATCCATTGGCGACCGCATATGCGAGAAGCTCGGCAGTGGTCTCTTTCTGCGTCGCCGCTGTCCACGCGATTCAAATGGCTTTCCACGAGGTTTCATTCTCGTCGATCGAGTATTCGATCGCATTGATTGCTCTGGGATTGAGCCAGGTTTATTGCGACGAGTTAACGGACACCATGCGTGAACGCTGCGAAAGCGGGATCGGTGAGGTCGCGAGGGGCATTCCCGCAAGACACATGCAACTGGAGCAGAAAATGGCTTGAGGATTCCGGTATGCTTTGGCATGTCAATCGATGAGACGGCTGTTTGCCTCGCCGCTTGATTCCAGGAGATCCTTCGGATGTGTTTCGTTTGAAGCAGATGTTTTCTAGACGGTTGGCCGGAATTCGGCGAGGAACGAGGTGGTCGACGAGGGGTAGATGCTTCATCTCCAATGGGTGTGTCCCTTTGACGCAAAAGGATAGAAAAAGAAGCTCATGGCTCTATCGCGAGAATTTGTGTCAATTAGGCGACTTCATCGATCGCGAACCCATCGCTTCCTTCCTGGCTTGGTACACTTAGGAAGCCTCTTCCTCCATCCGCTAGAAGCAATTGAATGAGTTCTGTCCAGCAAGATCAGTTTATTACAACGAGCGGTATTCAGGATCCGCCAAAGACTCTCGCTGAAGCTCTGCGACAGATTGGTCCGGGGATCATCTTAGCAGGTACGATCGTTGGTTCGGGGGAATTACTGCTGACAACCGCGATGGGAGCCAAGCATGGATTTACATTCCTTTGGCTTGTTCTTTTTAGTTGTGTTATCAAGGTTTTTGTTCAGATCGAATTAGGCCGATACGCCATATCGTCAGGTCAGCCGACGCTTCAAGCCCTCAGAAATATCTCATCGATTCGTTGGATTGGGATGCTGCTCTTGATTTGGTGGATACTGATGATGCTATTTACGGTTTTTCAACTGGGAGGGATGGTGGGTGGCGTAGGTCAGGCACTCAATATGGCTTTCCCTAAATTCAGCGAGCAACTCAGTCGCTCGCTTGGCGACTATTTCACATCTCGACCGGAAGTGATTTGGGCGATTCTTACGTGCCTCACTACCGTCGTTCTCATTTACCGAGGATCCTATCGACGCATTGAGCTGTTCACGACCATCCTCGTTGTATCCGTGACGTTGTTGACGGCGTTGGCAGCTTGTTTGCTCGTCTTTACAGATTATGCTCCCAGCATCAGCGATTTATTGGATGGGCTCACGTTTAAGACGCCTCCCGACGGAATGGCGGACGCATTCGCTGTCTTTGGGATTACCGGGGTGGGTGCTACTGAACTCTTCTACTATCCCTATTGGTGTATCGAAAAAGGGTACGGTAAGTTCGTGGGACCCAATGATGGTTCGGATGCCTGGACGCAACGAGCCGAAGGCTGGATCAAAGTCATGCATTTAGATGCCTGGGTAAGTATGGTTGTTTTCACGCTTTCCACGATCGCGTTCTATGCAATGGGGGCTGCTGTCCTCCATCCCCAAGGACTGATTCCTAAAGGCTCTGAAATGATCTCGGCCTTGTCGGAAATGTACAAAGGACCGTTTGGGGATTGGACTCAAACCCTGTTCTTGATCGGCGCGGGTGCCGTTCTCTTCAAAACGCTCTACTTGGCCTGTGCCGCGAATAGCCGAATGCTTGTCGACTTCCTGGCAATCGTCGGGGCTATCAGAAATCCAGTACCGGAAATCAAGGTCGGTTGGATTCGATTCTTCTGCGTGGTTTTCCCCGCTGTCGCTTTGGCGCTCTACGTCATTCAACGGGACCCTCAGCTGATGGTCAAGCTCGGTGGTATCGCCCAGGCTGCTACATTGCCGATGATGGCATTCGCGACACTTTTCTTTCGTTACAAAAAATTGGATAGGAGATTGCGGCCGACTCCGTTGTTCGACATCTGCCTTTGGCTTGCGACGATTTCTATCTCGATCGTGGCAATCTACTCGTTGACGGTTTCGATCTATTCCTTGTGTTTCTCGGGATAAGTCCGATTTTCAAAAGTGTCTTGGTCCCGGGGTAGGCGGCAGGTAAAAACGGAGCGGGCAGCTCGCGCTGCGGCGTTAGAAATGTTAGCTGTAGCGCATGGACCCCGCAGTTTCCGCAAAACAGTAGCGGCATCGCGCGAGCAGTCCGGTGTCCTGCCCGTTTCATTTTCGCCCTTCGCCCTTAAGGAGAATTCTCAAGGACCGCACTCCTCATAGATTGGTTCGTTTACATACTGCGAGCAGCCGGCAATTTCGTATCGCAGTCAGTCTACCGGCATGGTATCGCAGTCAGTCTACCGGCATGGTATCGCAGTCAGTCTACTGGAATAGTTGATCGCTCTCTTTTAATTTTTAGCTCGAATTCAGAACCGGACGTCGATGAGCGGTTTACTTTTTGGCTTCGAGATAGACGGTTAGCCACTCGAGTGATTTCTCGAGACTCTCCTCGGTAACCGCGTGTCCTTTGGCATGATTCAGTAGCCCGAGTCGATTCGTTCCGCCTATCGCTTTGTAATACTTATTGGCTTCTCTCATGAAAGGGACGCTATCGATCCCGTCGGATGCATTGCCCCCGACAAGCAAGAAGGGACGCGGTGCGATGCAAGCGAGTAATTCATGATGATCCATAGTGAAAGAGGGGGCCTTACAACTCGGCCCTAAATACCAGGGGGCCTCCCAGTTGGTTTGAGCAATTCCCACCCCACCTTCGCTACTAACGGAGGCCTTGACTCTCGGATCGAATGCAGCCAAATACAGTACTTCTTTCGCCCCGAGAGAATGGCCAATTGCACCGATTCTCGTCGGATCCACACCTTCGAGGGATATCAAGAGATCGACGGCTAAAATCGCGTCGAGAAGCATACGCGACATTCCCAGCCGACCAGGGTTTCGTTGGAGGAAGGCTGAGGCTTCTGCGGAGGCATTCAAATGAAGATTATCCGTCCAGAGATAATTTCTCGGTGAAAGAGTAACAAATCCCATCTTTGCAAGGAAAAGTCCAAAGGCTTTTCGCAGCTCTTCCGGCGAAGGAGCAATACCTTTTCCTGGATCTGCCAAACCGACGCACTGGAGGATGGAATGCTGAACAGTCGAATGAAAAACAACCACGCCAGGGCGTGAGATCGCTTTGTTTCTGGGGCCCATCACGTAGGCTTCGACTTTCTGGCCTGGTTCGGTCTCGTAGCGAATTCTGTCACGATAAATCGTGTCGTCGATGTCGACATGTTCGAGCAGCTCTAAAACCGGCGGTTTCCTGTCGGTAGCGAGTGGGAATACTCCGATATAATCGGCCCACTTTTTTAGTAACTGAGCTTGCGAGCGCAGTGCGGCATCTCGATTAGGGATGGCTGGGAATGGTAAAGGTGTGAGCTTGGTGGAGGCGTTCTGAATGGAATCTATTTGGATCTCTGGTAGCCAGGCGACATCCTGCCCAAAGACAACAAAGGGAGACAAACACCAGGAAACTGAGAGCAAAAAAACTCGGCAGTTGATGAACATGGTTTTCGTGTTAAGAGGAATTTGGGGAAGCCATCCAGGATTTTAGCAAGTCTTCGTGGTGTAAAACATGCGCTGCGTGCTGTACGTCCGGGGCGGTGCGAATAAGAGGAAAAATTCCTACAGCTTACCCAGGACGAAAGAATGAAATTTGCAAGATACCTTCACCGCATATCCGCCAGGAATCCGATCCAAACACGGTCTGGTTTGGCTCTCTATGGAATTGATTTCTCATGGACATTGATCGCAATCGCTACTTCATGTTTGGGGTGATACTTTTCCTGCTCGGACTGCAGTTTCGGCTTGTGGATTCGTTCGTTTTAAACGAGAGCAGCACACGAGCCCTCCACAAGTTCGCGCAGCACTCGAAAATTGCAGATAACAACGTTGCAGCAAATGTCTATATGGACGTGAGCTCACCGAAGAAAAGCGTCAAGCCACCCAATTGGGTAGGTTTTATTTTGCTCACGGTCGGAGGTGTCATGTCTTTACACGCTATGGTTCTCCCAAGGCGTCAATAAGGCTCGCCTATGAAAGTCATCAAGGATTTGCTGTCATCGCCCGCATTTTGGGTCATCGCACTCGCATTGATCTTGGCTGGGTTCGCCAATTGGGGGACGGAGCGAGGAGTGTCGAGTTCAGGCTGGGCCAGTGAAACCAACTCAGAAGAAGAAAAGGCTGGCAGCAACAGCAAAGAGGAATTGCTCAGGGAAGGGACGCAACTGAAGGACGTTCGCGGCAAGTTCCGAGCGGCAGCGGATCGCTTTATCTTCGTGGAGGAAGGGACCAATCGGTCTTGGACATGTCTTGAGAATCTTTGGTTGCAGAGAATCGCTGCTTCTCAAAAAAGTGAGGATCGTAAAGTATCCTGGTTGATCTCGGCCAAGTTCTACGAGTTCGAGGGAGAGAACTACCTGCAGGTCGAAATAGCCAGCAAAGTGCGTTGAAACGATCTGGGCATACGGGGGACTAGTGATTGGCGGACCTACGTTGTGGACGGCCGTCAATGCAACAGTAGCTTTCTAGCTTCATCGAAAAATAGTCCAAAGTCTCTGCGCTGGTAGTCTGGATACGTCCATGGCATGGGTTGCCACGTTTGGTCGCGAAATGCGAGAGTGACCTCCGCATAAATCCCATCCCTGAGGTAGATTCGATGTTCGCGATTTTTGGTCGATGCCAAGACGAGTTTCGTCAAACCCATATAACCAGGATCGATGTTGAGAGGCCGGACTACATGAAAGCTTCCCGTTCGATGTGCCTCCAATTCCCAGAGGTTGGATTCGAGTTTGTCGGCTGCTAATTGAGCTGGGTCGTATCCTCGATCGAGAACGGCAAATTGCTTCAAAAGATCCGAGCCCATTGTTTTGGAATAGTATTCGGACTCAAGAAATGCAAAGGCTGGGCTTTTGAGCAGGATAGGTGCGATGCTGGCTTCAACTCGGCTCCAGCACCATTCCAGCAATTCGGGATGACGGCTAAAGGCAGCGATGAATCGCATGCATTTCGGAAACGGTTTCGTATCTCCCATGATGATGCACTCTTCGAATCGACTCGCTCCGATCGTTGTGCTAGTCCTTGTCAAAGATGGGTTCCTGCCCAGGTACACTCTGAAGATATTTACCCCAAGCGAGGAATAGAATAGTGATGGCAAGATAGCCGACGGCGAACGAGAAAACGCGCGATTGCAGATGGCTCGGTAGTACCCAAGAGGAAGATATCGATGGGATTTCTATGGGCAGGAATAGTGCGTTATTGGGAAGCGGGCAGTGAATGAACCCAAACAACGTACATAGGCAAGCGAATCCGGAGAAGAATGCCGCTGCTTTCATCCGACGATCGATCGCCATCGCGAGGATGGAAGCCCAGACAAGGCTCGTTAGTACAAAACCATTTTTCAGCATCAAAACCGTTAGAAGATTGTCGCGTAGATCTGGTCGCAACGACAAGGCGCCCACCAACCCATCGAATGCTTTCGTGGCTGTTTCATTTCCTGCGACGGCGTCTTGGATAGATCGCATGGATGATTGCATGCTGGGACTGAGAGGCTCCCCTGACAGTTGAATACCGATGCCACCAATCAACTGATCTACAAAAAAGAAAGCTAGGAATGCGAGTGCGGGTACACAAGCGAAGACGAGTGCCGGGTAGTGGCGCTTGGGTGTAGCGATAAAGCTTTGGGCGGAAATCTCCAAACCGACGAAGATGAGGATGGGGAAGACCGCCGACTTTGGAACAATCATGTAAAAATACTCAAAACCTCCAATGATCCCCACGATGCCTACGGTAACAGCCGTTGCAAGGGTGTAGGCTGCTTTTCCACCCATGGCTTTGTAGGCTGGATGACCGATATAAGGTGTCGTTTGGATGACACCACCACAGAATCCAGCAACCAAGGTTGCCAGAGCCTCGACACCCAGAATCTGAAATGTCGAATAGTGGTCTCCGGCTGCACTCGCCGATTCCGCACAATCCAACCCGCCGACAACAGTCGCTAGCGCGAACGGGATCACGATAGGAAGGTAATTCGTTGCAACTCCCATCTGTTGCCACCAATCCATGCGGAATACATCGAGCCAACCTGTTGGCATGAATCCCACGTTGAGAGGCTGACCTTCCAAGATGCTGTGCCCCAGGAAAGCGGCTGTCAGGCAATGGATCAAGCCCGCGACGACGAGCGCTGCGACAGTACCTGGAATGTGGTACGGTAGTCGAACCTGACCAATCAAGCAGGTCAAAACAATCGCCAACGCGACCAAACCCGCGATGGGCTCCCGCATGATGTCGATTAAAGGAACGAAACTGATGATGACTAGCGCGATGGAAGTCAGCGAACCAAAGAGCCCTGCTCGAGGGATGATGCGTCGAATACTCGATCCCAAGAAAGAGCAAATAACCTTGAAGATTCCCGAGTAGATCATCGAACAAATGCCAATATGCCACGCAAATCTGGCAGCATCTTGGTCGGGCATGCCAGTCGCTTTGGCTCCTAGGAAAGCCGGACCAACCACGAAAATCGTGATACCGAAAATACTCGGTGTGTCGAGCCCGAGAGGCATCGCTGTCACCTGCTGTGACATCGTTCTCGAAGCGAGGCGAAACGCGAGCCAAGTATAGAGTAGGTCTCCTACCAGGACTCCAATCGCAGTTCCTGGGACCATGGATCCGACGACAAAATCTGCCGGCATCCCAAATGCACCGACTAACAGACTGACCGTGAGCAGGAGTCCTGCGAGGTTGTCGAGCAAAAGTCCAAAGTAGGCGTTGATATCGCCAAAGGAGCTCCACTCGTAGCGATGGGTCGATTTCATCAAGTCCTCAATTTGCAGTAGTCAGCGAATCGGCGGGGGAAGTAGATAATAAATGGGTTGTGGATCGGCGTGTGTGAAATCTACTAGACCTCACGTAGGAATTCGGTCGACGGTCGCAGCAGGATTCGACTGGACCGACTTAAGCGACCTGGATTTTCCGATCGCCTGGACTGGCTAACTACCCAACAAATGAATGGTTGGTCCTCCTTCGGTCAGCGGTATTCGGCCTCGTCGACCAGCGAGTGGACTCTGTTGTTTCGATCCGTTGGAATGTCGAGAGGTTAGTTCCATAAACAACTGTCCCCGGTTTGAAAGAAATTATCCTGCGACGGGACGTCTGCAAGCCGCTCTTCCGTTCGGTTATGAAAACAGGGAATTTTTTTCGGTGATGCCGTCGGAAAACCGCTTCAAGGATCCTGTTTTCTCAGCCTGCATCCAGAAAAATGGGTTTTCCGCGTCAGATCCAGCCGTCGGCCAGGCATCTGCGGTCCGAGGTTTTCCTTTGACGAATCCGAAAGGCGGAGGCTACAATGTTCGTCGGTGTTTTCTATCTGAGTCAGGAGCCAGTTATGAGACGAAGTGCAAAGGACCGCAACCGGGACTTGGCTGGCGGGATCCCAGATCCGTTCTCGTCCGCACCCTCATCCGCTGCCACCCCCTTTGGCTTGATCGAACAAGATGCATGCGGGATTGAGCAGGATCCCTTCTCCATCGAGCAGGATCCTGTATCCGAGCTGGATGTTTCCGATGAGATTCTCGTCCGCAAATACTTAGAGACTCGTTGTCAAGCGACCTTTGAGAAGCTTGTGAGGCGGTACGAGCGTGAATTGTACACCTATCTACGGCGTTTCTTGGGGAGCGTGCAGGCTGCGGAAGACGTTTTCCAAGCGACGTTTTTGAGTGTCCATCTGCGTATTCATCAATACGAGGAGGGGCGCCGCTTCCGACCCTGGCTCTACGCCATCGCGAGCAACAAAGCGATCGACTACATGCGCCGTAACAAGCGGCATCAGGCTGGGAGTTTGAATCAGTCGTCCGCGGCTTCGGAAAAAGAAGATCCCCTGATTCACCGATTGGAAGGAGGGGATGTCCCTCCGGACGCTTTGGCGATGGCGCGGGAAACTTCCGCTAGGGTTCGCGAGGCTGTTCAGCAATTGAATGAACCAACCCAGCAACTCATCCAGTTGGCCTTTTACCAAGGTTTAAAGTACCAGGACATCGCACAAATCCTGCAGATTCCTCTGGGAACAGTAAAGAGTCGTGTTTTTACTGCGATCCGTAAACTAAATTCCATTTGGTTACGTATGGAAGAGAAGAGTTAGCGTGGAGCATGCTACGAATCTGTCGTTTCCTCAGGATTGCCGACTGATTCCAGTGTTCCTTCCGTAAAGAGAGGCGCAAATCTTGCGGTCGAGCGGGAAAACGGTCGATCGTCTGCCTCTAAGTGCATCTTGATGTTTGCAACTTAAACAACTTCGATCCCCACAATTCGATGCAACCAAAGAAAGAATTCGTCGACGACGAGACCTTGCTAGGGTACATCCTGATGGCTTTGCCAGATGAGATGCAAAGTCAGATCGATGCATTGGTTGTCGCTGATGAGAGTCTGACGGAGCGGATTCGCGATCTTCGTTCGTTGCTCGAGCCGGTTCAGCAGGGATTGCCCGAGGCCTTTGAGCCCAACGGTGATTTGGTTGCTCGAACCCTAGAGTTGATCGCGAATACCCCCGAAGAGATCACCAACGGGGGTGAGAGTGCGGCGATGAGTTCGGTAAACGAATACGCCAGCAGGCAAACCCGCTATGCTTGGATCGATAGTTTGGTGGTTGTGGCTGCCGGTATCACCATCCTTTGTCTTCTTCTGCCGAGTATCTGGCACACGCGTGAGGAGGCGCGACGTTTTGCATGCGTCGAGAATTTACGAGAATTGAACGATTCTTTGCAATCATTCGCGGGATTGAATCCGAAGGGGCAGTACCCCAGTATCGAGCTGGAGGGGCCTCTTTCGTTCGCTGGAGTCTATGCTCTGAAATTGAATGATGCTCAGTTGCTCAGTTCCCCACGGCTGGTGTGGTGCCCCTCGAATGGTGCAGGAATGCTGACCGGTTCCATGCCTTCCGAGGCCGGGTTCCTCCGATCGGACCCCGCTTCGCAACGGGCATGGCAGAAATCGATTGGCGGGAATTATGCCTACAACCTGGGTCGGTTCGTCGATGGAGTTTATCAAACCCCTCGCATTTCCGATGGTGGAATGACCCCGCTCGTGGGTGACGCGCTCGGAGTCATGAATCTCGAGAGTGGTAACTTGTCCACCCATGCTGTCCATTCAGCAAACGTTCTGTTTGCTAGCGGTCAGATTCGACTGATACGCAGTTCTGACTTTGACGAAAAGGTGATGGATGATCCGTATTGGAATCGGATATTCTGCCGCGCAGCAGGGGTGGATGCGGAGGATCACTGTTTAGGAGCTAGTCCCTTTCGCCCTATCGTGAACCAGCAAACGATCGACAAGCCGTAAGCCCTGTCTTCCGAGTTCAGACGAACTTGGTTTTGGAACTCCGATTGGTTTTTCCGTACGCATGGCGACTCTATGTTCGGTGAGTACGGATCTGTACGGGGTAAAGTCAGTAAAATCCGCTCTCGCAGCGATAGCAAGTACTGGCATGAAACGCGATCGACGAAGCAATCACATGTCTTTTTTGGTACCCAACAGAGTCAATTCCTACGCCTGGCTGATCGAACCTCTCAAAACGCGCCATAGTCTTTTGGCTCGAGGCGATGGGGGAATCGAATCGTGCGTCCGATTGGCCTCGATGCCATCATGAGGCTTCGTAGAGCGAAAAATCAGAATCGCATCTGAAGTAATCCGTTTGAGCCCGAGGCAGCCCCCAAAGCAAGATGTGCGGATCAGCTGACCGCAAGTTCTCCGGCTGACTTCCCCTGCCTCCGACGATCGCTTTCTCGGAGATGCACCTTTCGAAGTCGAATCACTTTTGGGGTGACCTCTACCAATTCGTCATCCTCGATGTACTCCAAAGCTGCCTCTAGAAACAATTGCCGAGGGGGCTTGAGAATAATGTTCTCATCGCTGCCTGACGCGCGAATATTGGTCAGCTTCTTTTCCTTGGTCGGATTGACCACTAAATCATTGTCTCTTGCATTTTCGCCGACAATCATCCCTTCGTAGACATCATCCCCAGGCGCAACAAAAAGTTCCGAGCGTTCCTGCAAAGCGAATAGAGCGTAAGGAATGGCACGCCCCGGCACCATCGAAACGAGAACGCCGTTTTGTCGGCGAGGAAGGTCAGCCTCCAAAGGTTGATAACCGGAGAACCGGTGGTGGATAATCGCCGTACCCTGAGTCGCATTGAGCATGCGAGTTCGCAGCCCGATCAGTCCTCGCGCAGGGATGGAAAATCGGAGCAGCGTATACTCCCCACGAGGTGTCATCTCTTCAACCTTGCCGCGTCGATTTCCAACCATTTCCATGACGGGGCCCATCCGATCCGTGGGAACCTCCACGTTTAGTACTTCGTAGGGCTCCGAAAGCACTCCCTTGATTTCCTTGAGGACCACGCGGGGTTTACTGATGCTCATCTCGTATCCCTCGCGTCGCATCGTCTCGATGAGAACCGATAGGTGCAACACGCCTCGACCTCGTACGGCAAAGGCTTCGCTACCCTCGACGGGCCGAACGCGTAACGCGACATTCCTTTCCAGTTCTTTCTCCAAGCGAGCTCGGAGTTGTCGCGTCGTCACATACTTGCCATCTCGGCCAGCGAGAGGTGAGTTGTTGATACTAAAAATCATTTCCAGGGTAGGTTCGTCCACTTGCAATCGAGGTAGCGGATTGACCTCACCTCGATTGCAGATCGTATCGCCGATCTCGATATTCTCGAGACCTACCACTGCGACGATGTCACCCGCTTTGGCTTCTGGAATATCGACCCTTCCCAATTTGTCGAAAGCCTGGAGATTGGCGACCTGCGATGCGACGACCGAGTCTTCCTTGGCAATATCGACTTGCTGATTTTTACGAATGGTGCCTGATTGGATACGGCCGATGGCAATACGGCCGACATAGTCTGACCAATCGAGATTGGTAACCAGAAGTTGTAGCGGCGCGTCAGGTTCGACATCCGGTCCTGGGATCTTATCGAGGATCATGTCGAGAAGCGGGACCATATTCTCACCGGGTTGATGCCAGTCCAGCGTGGCATAACCACTGCGACCCGAAGCGAAAATGACATCGAAATGGTCCATGTAATGCTCCCCTCCCAGGTCGCAGAGGAGCATCAGAGCCTCTTCAACGACTTGGTCGCACCTCGCATCAGGACGGTCGATTTTGTTGATAACAACAATAGGCTTGACGCCGACTTCCAATGCTTTGGAGAGAACGAATCGCGTTTGCGGCATGGGGCCTTCTGCCGCATCCATGAGCACGAGGGCACCATCCGCCATTCGAACCACTCGTTCCACTTCCCCACCAAAGTCCGCGTGACCGGGCGTGTCGATGAGGTTGATCTTCACCCCCTTGTACTCAATCGCGATATTCTTGGAAAGGATGGTGATTCCGCGTTCTCGTTCCAAATCATTGCTGTCGAGTATCCGTTCCCCCTGCAATTGCGATTCACGGAACTGACCACTTTGCCGGAGCAGGCAATCCACCATGGTTGTCTTGCCATGGTCTACGTGAGCGATGATAACAATGTTACGGATGTCGGTACGTCGCATAGGACTTTTGATCGGCAAAGGTAAAGCAGGTCTTGGGACCCACCCAAAAAGTTGGGGATGACACTAGCCATCCCCGAAGTGTTTTGATGTCTCGAGCGTGGAGGGGGTTACGCCTCATCGCCAGCGCGAAAGCTACCCACGAGCGTCGGAGTGTACCCGCAGATTTCGGACGTTTGGAAATAGAGCGACAGTTCACGCGATGCAGACTCTTCGCTATCCGAAGCGTGGACCAAATTCATTTGTCGCGAGCTGGAATAATCCCCGCGAATGGTTCCAGGCGCTGCCTTTAGGCCGTTGGTTGCTCCTAGCATTTCGCGAACCACCCGAATCGCTTCAAGCCCCTCGATGGCCATCGCCACGATAGGAGCGGAGGTAATAAATTCTTCTAAATTTTTGTAGAACGGCTTCGAGACATGCTCGGCATAGTGTTGCTTCGACAACTCAGGAGTCACGCGAAGCATCTTCATCGCGATGATGTTCAGACCCTTTTGCTCGAATCGCGAAATAACTTCTCCAATCAGTCTTCGCTGTACGCAATCCGGTTTTAGGAGTACAAGTGTTTTCTGCATAATGTGTTCACTACAGGTGGAGAGGGTATAAGAGATGCGTCTCGTTCAGCGATGTCGCCAATCGAGGAATCCTAGAAAGACGCAGCCTGCCTCGGGACAACAACCTGACTCCCACTGCATCCTTTTCGACTTAGCCCATTGTTTCGATTTCACGTTTTGTGGCTAGTTCAAAACCCTTAGCAGCCTCAGGAAACAGGCCCTAATTTAACGTTTTTCAATGATTTTTCAGTCTTTGAATTTACGGCACAGATCCTTAAGCTGTCATTTGCGGCGTTCAGAATTCCTTTATCCTCTCATGACAGAGAGGCGGGTCTGTTGCTAGATTCTTGAGGATGCCTGACGAATCGGCTTCGGAGTCCTTTCTTCACTGATGACACTTCCCCAAAACTGGTGAGCATGATCGACCGAATAGAAGTCCTAAACGAATCGGAGATATGGGTTGTGAAGGTCGGTTCCCGATCCCTCACTGGCGAGGATGGTCGATTGGATCGCGAGCAGGTTGCCAACCTGGCAAGCCAACTCGTTCAAATCGTAGAGTCAGGGAAGAAAGTTGTCTTGGTCTCAAGTGGGGCAGTGGCTAGCGGAGTCGGTCGATTGGGGCTGCCGGGCCGACCCAGCGATCTAGCGACATTGCAAGCGGTCGCCGCCATCGGCCAAACACATCTCATTCAGGTTTACGAGCAAACGTTCGCACAGCGAGGCAGGTTAGCGGCACAAGTGCTCCTGACGGCATCTGAGCTAGATGATCGAGTTGCCTACTTGAATGTACGCAACACGTTGCGACGACTGCTGGAATTGGGTTGTATTCCGATCATCAATGAAAATGATACGGTCGCGGTCGACGAACTGAAGACGACCTTCGGCGATAACGATCGGCTGGCTGGAATGGTCGCCGGATTGCTCGAGGGGAGTTTTCTTGTCATCCTTTCGGACGTGCGTGGACTTTACGATCGGGATCCGAAAGACTCCGCGGCTGAGGTTATTCCCAGTGTGAATCGAATCGACGATTCCATCGAGGAGCTGGTACGCGATCGCAAGACGGGGATCAGCAAAGGGGGCATGGCCAGTAAAATATCGACGGCGAAATTCCTCACCCAAAGCGGTCAGCCGGTGGTAATTGCTTGGGGAAGGGAACCCAATGTTTTGGTTCGGTTGGCAAAAGGCGAGGAGCTCGGGACCCTTTTTCTACCGCAGTCCAAAACGTTCACCCCTCGGAAACGCTGGATCGGGTTCTCCGCGCAACCGGTCGGTAGTGTCGTCGTCGATGACGGAGCGTCTAAAGCCATGAAGGAAAATGGGAAAAGCCTGCTGGCAATCGGAGTCAAGGAAGTTCTTGGCGAATTCGGCAAGGGTGATGTCGTATCCATCAGGTCGCACCAATCGGCCGAAATCGCTCGCGGTTTGGTCAACTACAGTTCGGATCAGCTTCGCAAAATCCGAGGTTGCCACTCCGATCGGATTCAGCAGATCCTCGGACAATGCCCCTACGAGGAAGTAGTGCATCGAGACAATCTGGTCATCATCTGATCGAGAACCGCAGCGCAACCATTTCCCGAACCAACTGTCTAAGCGAATCCCGCCAACTATGCTTGGTAAGGATTGCGGGTCGTATCAATTGTTTCACGGATTTGGAGGATTTCGAATGCAGCAATTTTTCAAATCCATCCAATTCTGCTTGCCAGGACTGGTTGTGATGGATTTACAATAGGGGCTGGTTGCTCCGGGGGTATCGGATTTGATGTCGATGCATGCCGGAGCGGTAATTGATGTTTGTTGTCACATGTTGAGACCATCATGGCTGATTCCAACAGCGCTGTCGCAGACCCTGTCGTCAGAGAGTCGAAACCAAAACCTGTACCCAAGCGACCGAGGCAATACAACGTCGTGCTTTGGGATGATCCCGTGCACACGTATGACTATGTCATCGAGATGATGCAAAAGTTGTTTCACCATTCGTCGATTCAGGCACTCAAGATTGCCGAAGAAGTAGACAAATCGGGACGCGCTATTTGCTATACGACGAACAAGGAAGTCGCTGAGTTCAAACGGGATCAGATTCAAGCGTACGGTAGCGATCCACACAGTTCGTCCCCTAACGGAAGTATGTCCGCGTCGATCGAACCGGTTCTCGGTTAGTCGGTTTGGCTCCATCGATCTTTTTCACCAGGAGAGTGGCCATTCGCTGCGGCGAGCGACCGCCACCACGCTAGGTCGCTCCCGACGGAATCGATGTTTGGCCCACGACGCATCGACTGACGTGCAGGCAAGAATTTGCCGGCGTTAATAAATGCGCCTGCAGGGGAAATGCAATTGCCGTGTTGAAGGGGCTGAGATGTTTCGGTGCAGGTCGCCTCGCGGAGCACCTAGGTTCAGCACGGGTGGCTCGTTATTGCAGCCAGCTTGGCAAGGCACCTAATGCGGGAAGTTCGATCATCTGCACTTTTTCAACGGCTTGAATCGCCAAGAGTTGCTCGAGAGCCACTTTGGGAACCGGACCGTCGAGGTTGAGAACGCCGATCGCATGTCCGCCCGGTTGATGGCTAGCTCGCCCGACGGACATCTGTCCGATATTGACCTGATGTTGTCCGAAAACAGTTCCTACCCGTCCGATAATTCCTGGGACGTCGGTGTGAGTGAAGAAAAGCATATGTCCATCGAGATACGCTTCGAGTCGGTAATCATTGATCGAGATCAAGCGGGGCATATTATTCCCAAATACAGTCACCCCCGCCTTCACGCGTTGCCCGCTCCCATTCACCTCTGCGGTGATCGAGGATGTGAACGCGCCCAATTCGCGGTTCCTATGCTCGGTGAGTTCGATCCCGCGTTCGCGAAGTAGCATTTCAGAGTTGATGATGTTGATTTCATCGGCCATTGCGCGTTCCAGCAATCCGGCACAAAAAGCGGAATTCAATAGCTTCGTATCCTTGTCTGCAACTTCCCCGCGATAATGAAGTTGGCAGCTGCTGACGCTCCCCTCATGCCATTGCGCCATCAGCAAGCCCAATCGATAGGCAGCATCGAGATATCCTCTGAGCGACTCGAGTGTCTTCGGGTCCAGTGAGGCCACGTTGACCGCGTGCCGGATTTCGCCGGTTTTGAAGAAATTTATCAGCAGTTGTATCCCTTCGATAGCAACCTGCGTTTGTGCTTCTTCCGTACTGGCTCCCAAGTGTGGAGTGCACACGACCCCTGGCATCCCGAACAGAGGACTATTCGTGCACGGTTCTTCTTCAAAGACATCGAGTGCAACGCCGGCGATAATGCCTCGTTTCAATCCCTCTACCAGTGCAGCTTCTTCATAAATACCACCGCGCGCACAATTGATCAGTCGAATCCCCTTCTTTAGGAGATTCAACTGGTTGAGATTTACCAGGTATTTCGTTTCATCGGTTAAGGGAGTGTGAACCGTAAGGTAGTCGACTTTGGGAAGCATTTCTGGGACCGCGTTGACTTTGACAACGCCGATCTTGGACGCTTGATCGTCCGACAGGAATGGATCGAAGGCGATCACACGCATACCAAAGGCCAATCCTCTTTTGGCTACCTCCTGACCGATACGTCCCATGCCGATTACCCCTAACGTTTTGTCGGCGAGCTGGGTCCCCATGAAACTCTTACGATCCCACTTGTGATCCAAAAGACTTTGATAGGCGGGAGCGACACTCCGCGACAGGGCGAGCATAAGTGCGAAGGTATGTTCGGCAGTGCTGAGCGTATTCCCAGCTGGCGTATTCATCACGACAATGCCGAGGCGTGTCGCAGCATTTTTGTCGATATTATCCGTCCCCACCCCGGCGCGGACGATCGCGCGCAAGCGTTTATTCCCCTCGAGAGATTCGGCTGTGATCTTCACTCCGCTTCGAACGATGGCTCCGTCAAACTCGTTGAGCGATCGACGGAGTTCTTCACCTTTCAAGCCGGTGCGGACTTCATATTTGAATTCCGATTCGGAATTGAGAAGATCGAACCCCTCTTGAGCGATAGGGTCCAGAACCAGGATGTGGTAGGTCATTGTGATTGCTTGAAGGTTTGAAATATTCGGTGGTTCAGATTGGAAGGCCCACGACTAGGCCTTTTTCGAGGCGAAGTCGTTCATGAAGGAGGCTAAAGCTTGTGCCCCATCCATCGGCATTGCGTTGTAAATACTCGCACGAATCCCGCCAACGCTGCGATGCCCCTTTAAAGAGTCGAGCCCATGCTTTTGAGCTTCGTTGAGAAATTCCTTCTCGATCGATTCTCCTTCAAACCGGAAGGTAACGTTCATCAACGAACGGTCTGGTTTTTGTGCGTGACCTATGAAAAACGCGGGATACTTGTCGACGATGTCGTAGATGAGTTGGGCTTTCTCCCGATTGCGATCGTACATCGCTCGCAATCCTCCTACCGTGGATTCGAGCCATTCCGTAACCAAGCCTAAAACGTAAACCGCGAAAGTCGGAGGCGTGTTCCACATCGAATCCTCCTTGGAATGGTTGCTGTAATTGAGATAGCCTGGGAGAGTCTCTGCGGACCTCGCCAGTAAATCGCGGCGAAGAATGACCACTGTCACGCCGGCAGGGCCCGCGTTCTTCTGTGCACAGGCATAGATAAGACCATACCGAGAAACATCCAACGGTCGGTAGAGGAAATCAGACGAGCAATCGCAAACCAGAGGAGCTGGGGAAGGCAAATCTGACTGAAATTGAACCCCCTGGATCGTCTCGTTGCTAGTGATGTGAACGTAGGCGGCTTTGGAGGAGAGTTTTAATTCGCCCGCTGAAGGCAGACGATCGTATTGGGTCGCAGCCGCATCGAAGACGACTTCGGTGGCCCCCTCCTTCGTAGCTTCGGCCAACGCATATTTTCCCCAAGACCCTGTCAGAACGTACTGGGCGGGACCGGCTTGGCCGCGTAGTAGGTTCATCGGGACCATGGAAAACTGCAGACGAGCACCTCCCTGAAGAAACAAAACATCATAGTCGGACGGGATATTCAATAACCGTATCAGACGCTGCTTTGCTGCCTCCTGGATCGCAATGAACTGCTTGCTCCGATGCGAGATCTCCATGACGGACGCCCCAGCCCCAGGCAGACAAAGGATTTCATCCCGAATCCTTTCCAGAACAGGGAGTGGCAACACAGCTGGACCAGGGGAGAAGTTATAAAGTCGTTTTTCCATAATTCCTGTTATTGACCAGTCGTCTACCTCGGATGATCAGAGTGGATTGAGGATCTCTTACGAATGAAAGAAACCTTCTCGATCCAGTGACCACAGACAACGTTCCTTCCATTCCAGTATTCCCCATACAACCGGGAATTTTACGGGGATAATCCTCAATGCGAAAGGACAGTTCCTCCGCTCCATGAATCCTGCTTATGCGTCATCGTAGCACTCGGGATGCTGTCCTCGATCTACAAAAAAACGGCAGACTGATCGAAATTACTGAGCCTGTATCTCCGAACCTGGAAATGGCTGAGATCCAGCGACGTGTTTATTTGCGAGGCGGGCCGGCCATTCTTTTTTCGAATCCGATCGGATGTCGGTTCCCAATGGTGAGCAATCTGTTCGGATCTCTCGATCAGGCTAGATTCTTATTCCGTCATACGATTGACCGAGTGCGGCGCGCAATTGAACTGAAAATCGATCCCTCTGCTCTGCTCAAGAATCCATGGCGTTATCGATCAGCCCCATGGACCGCTTGGTCCATGCTCCCGAAATCCGTAAGAACAGGTCCGTGTTTGGATACCCCTTCTCGGATTTCGGAACTCCCGCAACTCAAATCATGGCCTGACGACGGTGGAGCATTCATCACTCTTCCACAAGTCCTCAGTTTTGGAAACGATCGCAGTCTGACCAAAGCCAACCTGGGAATGTATCGGATCCAGCTATCTGGCAATCACTACGAAACCGATCGAGAGATTGGACTCCACTATCAAATCCATCGAGGGATCGGAGTGCATCATCGGGAAGCAATAGAACGGGGGGAATCCTTCCGAGTCGCCATCAGCGTTGGTGGAGCGCCCGCCATGACATTGTCTGCGGTCATGCCGCTGCCTGAGGGGCTGAGCGAGTTGACATTCGCGGGAGCGCTCGCGGGTTACCGGATCCCGATGATTACCTCAAACACGGGGATGCCGCTCTACGCGGATGCTGACTTCGTCATCCACGGAACCGTCGATCCGAAAAAGACCAAAGCGGAGGGACCGTTTGGTGACCACTTAGGATATTATGCCAGGGTTCATGATTTCCCGTACTTGAACGTCGAGCATGTCTCGCACCGTAGAGATGCGATTTGGCCTTTCACGGTGGTGGGACGCCCTCCCCAAGAAGACACGACGTTTGGGGAGCTAATCCACGAGCTGACCGGCGCGATCATTCCGACGGTTCTTCCCGGTGTTCACGCAGTCCATGCGGTGGATGCGGCAGGCGTTCACCCTTTGCTCCTGGCGATAGGAAGCGAACGATACACTCCGTACCGGAAACCAGACCGTCCGCAGGAGTTGTTGACCCAGGCCCACGCGATCTTGGGACAAGGGCAGTTGTCTTTGGCCAAATATCTATTGATTGTGAATCGCTCTGATGATCCGACGTTGGACATTCACGATTGCGAAGCCTTCCTTCGGCATCTTCTGGAGAGGGTCGATTGGACTCGCGACCTTCATTTTCAAACGAAGACGACAATCGATACGTTGGACTACAGTGGAGAGGGTTTGAATCAAGGTTCTAAAGTCATCGTCGCGGCAAGCGGGGCTCCGCGGACGACTCTCGCTCGCAGCGTTTCATCCGACATTCGACTCCCAGCAGAGGCGCAATCGGTTCGAATGATGTTTCCTGGGGTTTTGTTAGTTGAAATACCAAAGGCTGTTTCCCTCCGAGAATTTTGTACTTACCTCGATCGGAGCTATCCGGCAACCGATAGGGATCATGGACACGCACTCATCGTGATTGTTGACGATTCCGATTTTTCAAGCCGTTCGGTGAATAACTTTGTGTGGACCACCTTCACTCGAAGCAACCCCGCTACCGATATCGATGGAGTCCATGCGTACACAGAGAATAAACATTGGGGGTGTCGTGGGCCCCTGGTCATCGATGCTCGAGTCAAACCACACCATGCTCCGCCGTTGATAGAGGATCCAGAGACAACTGCGAAAGTAGATGCGATGGCGGCTCGTGGGGGACCGATCTCCAAGTTTCTTTAGTCGACCGTGCAACTTGATGACGTTACTTTGCCTTCCGCCGAGAAATTCGTTGTTCGCAGCGATCGAGGATAAGCAGAACTAGGTGATATCGCGTTCCACACCACGAGCTCACTCTGGATCGATTTTGTCATCTACCCCGTTTCGGCTTTTCAAATCGAGGGTTTGTTTTATCGCCTGGCAAAAGTCGATTGCCTCGCCCGATCCCCATCGGGACTCAAATCATTCTCCCAGTGGGGCATCTGCATCAATGCAAACAAAGAATCCTTTTCTCGTATCGTAACCATTCACAACGAAGACCTGTCTAGAGGCCTTCGTTTTCGAGAGAGTAAATCGGGTGAAGCCGATCGGCAACGTGCTCATCGATTTTCAGTACCCCCCTGGGGTCGAAAAATCCCCACCAAAGCTATTGAATTCCTCGTGACGTTCAGGAGCCTTATTGAGGAATCGTGTGTATTCCCGTTCCCAAACGAGTTCGACCTCTCCAACGGGGCCATTGCGTTGCTTGGCGATGATGATTTCTGCCATTCCCTCGAATTGATCGCGATCTTCCCCACGGTGATAGTAGCCTTCGCGGTGTACGAACATGACAACGTCGGCGTCTTGTTCGATCGCTCCCGACTCTCGCAAATGACTCAGCTTGGGTTTGTGGTCTTTGGTATCCTCCGCTTGGCGATTTAGCTGCGACAGGCAAAGGATTGGGACCTTTTGTTCCCGAGCGAGCATCTTCAAGCGGCGAGCTATCTTCGCAACCTGCTCCTGTCGAGGATCTTTCGCGTTATCTGGCTCGAGCAATTGGAGATAATCGATGACGATCAGTCCGAGCTTTTTACCATTTGGTTTCCTCAATTCTTGTTGGGTGATGCGGCGGGCGACAGCGGCTACTTCGCTGACGGTTCGACTAGGTGCATCGTCGATATAAAGGGGAGATATCGCGATCTTGGCCGCATGCGAAATCAAACGTTTTTGATCATCCTGTGAAATCGTCCCGACGCGTAGCCTAGCTCCGTTGACTTTTGCGACCGAGCAAAGCAATCGATCGACCAGCTCGACGGCATTCATTTCCAAACTGACAAAGAGCACGGGGGCTTTGTCTTTCATGGCGACGTTTTCGGCAATATTCATCGCCAACGCTGTTTTACCCATACTAGGTCGAGCCGCCAGGATAATCAATTCTCCGTCGTGAAGCCCACCGGTCATGGAATCGAAGTCAGTGAAGTGCGTGAGGACACCGGTCGTCAACTGGTGCCCCTGCATCCTTAAATCGATCCGATTCATCGCCGTTTTCAGGACTTCTCCGACCTGGGCAGCCGAGTTCGCATTACGCTCATCCTGAATCTGGAAAATACGTTGCTCTGCCTGGGAGACGAGTTCCTTGACATCCATGGTCTCATCGTAGGCATCCGAAAGAATCGACGTGGATGCATCGATCAATCGTCGCAGGGTGGCTTTGGCTCGTACAATCTCTGCATAGTAGATCGCATGTGCCGCATTTGGCACGCTGTTGGCCAATTTGGCGATGTAGGCCGCTCCTCCGACCAATTCAAACTCGCCGCGAGTCTTCAGTTCGGCTACCAACAGGGTCACGTCGAACTTGCGCCCCGAGTCAAACATGCTGATGATCGCGCTGTAGATTTTCCGGTTGGCATCGTCGTAAAAATCGTCCGTGCGCAGGATCAGCGTCAAATCGTTCGCCACGTCGGGATTGAGAATCAGGCAACCTAGCACGCAGGCTTCCGCAGACAAGTCGAATGGCGGAGATCGATCGAGCATACTCGACCCATCGGATTTGGGAGGTCGGGAGCCATCGTCTTTGCGGATGCGTTTTTGTTGGGTTGACATATTTTGGATGTTGAGGATGCCAAAGGCCCGCTCGGGTGGAGCCCGCTCGCGGGTCCTCATTTTATCGCTTTAGCCGGCGGAGTCGTCCCATTTCTAGATTTAGTAGTCCAGAGGTCGGGGAGTGCTAGATAACGCGACTTGCCAACGGACGGGAATTCGCTATCGATATCTGATCATGATTTATCTAGATAATAACGCGACAAGCCTCCTCGACGCGCGTGTCGCGGTACGAATGTTCGAGATGGCACAGCAACGATTCGCAAATCCCAGCAGCCAGCATTCCGCGGGGCGTGTCGCTCGCCAAATCGTCGAGGACGCTCGAGAAAAGCTGATGCAATCTGTCGGTGCTCGCGTTCAAGGGATGTCCTCCGACCAGTTATTGTTTACCAGTGGGGGTACGGAGGCAAACAATCTCGCTCTCTTCGGGCTCCTTCGAAGCTCGTCGGGGAGCCTTTGCGTCTCATCCATCGAACACCCCAGCGTTCTGATTGCCGCCGACTACCTGAGGCAGCGAGGAAGGAATGTTGTTTTTTTGAAGGCCAATAAGGATGGTGTGGTCTGCCTGGATCACCTTCGAGCAGTACTCGCGGGATCCGAGAGTCAGCCCATCGATCTGGTTTCGATGATGGCAGCGAATAATGAAACGGGTGTCCTGCAGCCTGTCCAGGAGGCTGCCGAACTCTGCCGACAACGAGGAGTACTCTTGCACACCGATGCCGTCCAGGTACTCGGGAAACACAGCTTGAGTTTTCAGGATTTGAACGTGGATGCCTTGACGATTACCGCTCATAAGATCCATGGACCTATCGGTGTCGGGGCGTTGGTGATCCGTCATGGAATAACGCTTCAACCTCAACTCTTCGGTGGTTTTCAGCAATCGGCTCTCAGGCCAGGCACGGAGCCTCCTCTTTTGTGCGATGCTTTCGCTTTCGCAGCAGAACTCGTCTCAGATGTAGGCGCGAGGTCAGACTACATGCGCAGCTTGCGAGATGATTTAGAGATTGGAATTTGCGAAAAGATCCCCCAGGCCGTAGTGATTGGCAAGGAATCTGCGAGATTGCCTCACACCCTCAGCATTTCTTTTCCAGGCGTGGATCGTCAAGCTCTGCAGCTCGCTTTGGATATGCGAGGAATTGCATGTAGTACCGGTTCGGCGTGCGCCAGTGGCTCGAGTCAGCCGTCCCATGTCCTCAACGCGATGGGACTCGCTCCGGAAATCGTCAAAGGGGGAGTGCGTTTTAGCATCTCTTGTGAAACAACGAATGAGGAGGTAACACGGGCCGTCGAGATCATTCAGCTGACCGTGCGATCATTATTAAAGAACCATTCGCGATGAAGGCTCTTATTGCACTTGAGGGAAAAACTATCCGCGCCGAATTTCATTGGGTTGCAATGCTCACTCGAAAAAGAATTCGGCAAAGACCGTATTATGCCGACAGTGTCCACGGCAAGTTGCAATAGCCCCATTGCCCATTGTTTTCGTCGACGCCGATCTCCAGCCATTCCAGTCGGTCGCCAATCGTTGGATACAGCTCCCGCCGAAGCTCGCAGCCAATCCACCATGCAATCTCCTCGGCGGTTGTGTTGATGATTGGCAGCAGCATGCAGTCTTCTCGCGGGAAGACCCAGCGTTTTTTCCCGAAATGGACGATCACTTCATCGCCTTCGCATCGAACCTTGATCATCGAATGATTGGTCGGGAGCAGAACATGATGGTCTAACTGTTTTACGATTTTCGCTAAGGTGTCTCGGAATGCGATAAAGTCGATCACGTAGCGGTTTTCATCTAATTCTCCCTGCACTTCACCTCGCACTCCGTAATTATGTCCGTGCAGGCATTCGCAGATATCACCTGCAAAAGTGATAAAATGGGCTGAGGAAAAAACAAGTTGTTCTTTTTGGAGTAGCACACGGAACGATGGAACTGGCATTGGACTCTCTCATTTCATTTTGGTTGGTTCTTCGTGACTATAGTCAACAGGTCAATAGCCTCTATCGCAGCTATGCACGGGTTGCGTCAGCAAATGGAGCAACGAATATCGAGTCGGAGTGAGTATTGGTAACACGATATCGCTTTTCACGTCGACTCAACCAGGATCGCATCCGAGGGGTTCCCTACAAATCGGCTCCGAAAACTGCTCGCTGAACCAACCCATTCGCACGCTGGCACCATTTGTCTCGTCGCACAATTTATCTTGGGTTGGCTTATCGAGTTGCATCGAAAAACTTTGGGATCGATTTCGAATGGGGCTGGACCCAGGAGAACCCATCCATCGCAGATCGTATGGACTCGGCAACCTTTCACTCCACGCGGGAAACACGATCGCGAAATCAGTAAAAATGAAGTATCTGCTGATGTAAGGTTTCCCTACCACGCGATTTGGGGCCCTCCATTTGCCGACGATCATGTCCAGGTTTGCAAAAGGTCTAGCGAGGAATGGGCTGACACAAACCGACCAACCGACGACCATTCACCCTACTGCCGACCTCCGAGACACGAATCGTTCGCTTCGAGTTGAGTACAATTCTTCTCGCAAGTGGATCTCAGAAACGGTAGACCATGGGCTGAACTGCGTCAGGACTCCAGTGAAGAAGGAATTTCCAGTTGTTACATCGGATCGCCGTATCACCGAAGGGACGTATAGGGCTAATCGCTGTGGCGAGCGAGTTGAGCTCGCCGATCCAATCGATCCATGTCGCGCCGGAGATCCTCGCTGAGTTCCAGGCATCGGTCGCGAGTGGACTCGCGACCTTATCAGCCAGTCGTTGGCAATCGTGTATCGCGGAGTGGCCCGCGGAATTCGGTTTCTGGCGCAACTATGCACGCAGTTATTTCGCCTCGCTCTGTCGCGAATACTCCTCGACTTCCGACCAGTGGTCCCCCGTGATACCACCTGATGGGACGGCGCTGGACGATTGGTTACAGCTCGCTCCACCCATGCCAGGCTTGGAGTATTTGTCCCCGCAGCACTTGCAGGAGTTATGGCACGAAATCGATGCATACACTCGAGTCGAAGCGAAGAGACACAATGATGGCCTGACGGGATTCCTCAAATCACTCGATGCAAATTGGAATCTAATAGGCCGCGTAACGTTCCATCTGGCGGAGAACAAAAAGAACGCCGATGCACCTTTTGCCTTCATGGCGACCTACACCCAGGGTCAAACTAAAGAAGGCCAGTCAAAGGTCGCTGGAACTCACAAGAAGCCAGCGGTAGGAGTCGACAAAACGCGCAAAATAAAGAGTTCTTAGGAATCGAAACGTAGCTGCAGGCATATTGATCGTCATTGGGGGGCATGAGGAGGAATTGAACCAACGATTGACGATATCTCTTTCATCAAACGCAATGCTTTTGGAATCAAGAGGCTTCGGTTGTCCTCCGTCGGATGTGTCAGTACTCCTTGGTCAAAGCGGAAGTACAGTCACTTGATCCGATCCACGTAGATCGAGATCCGTGATCGCGGCCGCATCGAGAGCAACGCTCGTCGATTCCGCTTGCGAAATCAGATGCACGGATGTCTGGATCGAAAGAAATGGGCGACTCCTTCGTGCGACTAAGGCTTCGGTTGTCAGTTGTTGTTCAGGATCGTGAACCCAAGATGCTTGCGTCGATCGAGAGATCGCGGCGATCTTTTTTGTTTCGCAAGTGATCATAGGGCCTCCATCGAAAATATCGACCAAATCGTTCCTTCGAAAACCTTGTGCCTCCAGCATCGCAAGCGCCGGACGCGTTTGCACATGGACGGCGCCCATCGCCTCGATCGCATCACGAGGTAAAAGTTCTAGGTAGATTGGATACTTTGGCATGAGTTCCTCAATGAATTTTTTGTCGATCATCGATAGGGAATCCGCTCTCGGAAAATCGGTTTTGAAGAAGTGGGCGCCGATCGCTTCCCAAAAGGGCGAAACGCCATTCGCGTCAAGATATCCCCGCATCTCAGCGATCGTGGTTTCCGCAAACCGCTTGGGATGGTTGGACATGTAAAGAAAGCGACTCATACTGAGCAGCTTACCGCACCCTTGGCCCCGGTAGGTTGGCAGCAGGAACAAACTACCGATCTCCGTAGGACCATCGTGTTCCTTGAACAAATGCAAGGAGTGAACTAGCGATTCCATCTGCAGAAGATCGCAAAATACCCTTTCGGTTTCGATGCGATACGCGTAAAGAGGTTGGTAGCCACCCGTTTTGGAGAAAATGGAAGAGGTGCCCACAAGGGTTCCTGTTCGTTGGTCTTCCATAACAAAAACGTAAGGTGCACCCTCTGGTTTTTCGGTACTGCGGCTGAAGGCGAATACCGAACGCTCGAGCCGATCCTGCAAGGTCTCTTTGTCGATCTGAAGCGATGTCATCCCCGCGGTCGATTGGCAAATCAGATCCCACAAAGCATCCAGGTCCTCAAGAGTCACTTCTCGTACGCGAAACATGGTTTGCTCTCGATCATATTGAAGACAGACGCGCCTTCGGAATGATGGCACGACACATTGTCTGAATTTTGACGAATCTATCGAGTTTTACGGTTTTTTCGGTACTTTTCAGACCGAATACCGTCCACAGGAGGGGTTGGCGCGTCTTTTGCATCCGTGAATCTACCGCGAGGGTAGCGATCCTGGTGGATCAGACATCCTTATTTTGGATTGGTATCATTTCGTGATCCCGGCCGTATCATATTCGGGTCGCATGATCCACAATAGGAACTCTCAGCAATTCTCTCCAAAGGGTTAAGTTTACAAGAGGAAGTCATGCAGATTCTGAAGGTTAATAAACTCCGAGGCCCCAACATCTGGTCCAACTCACCAGTGCTGGAGGCTTGGGTAGACCTCGAAGAGCTGAAAGATACTTCCTCGGAAATGATTCCGGGGTTCAACGAGCGACTGATGGCATGGCTGCCAACGATGGTCGAGCATCGATGTAGCGTTGGGGAACGTGGCGGGTTTTTTGTTCGCTTGCGCCGCGGAACTTATATGGCTCATATTCTCGAGCATATCACACTCGAGCTTCAAACGCTTGCGGGGACGCCCGTTGGATTTGGCCGAGCTCGCGAGACGAGTAAGGAGGGGGTGTACAAGGTCGCGATTGCGTATCGCGAGGAAAAGCTGGGACTTCTTTGCCTGGACAAGGCCTTTGAGTTGTTGATGGCCGCCGTGCACGACCGTCCCTTTGGTGTCGAGGGCGAGATCGAGAAATTGAAAGAATATGGCTACGATGTCTGCTTGGGCCCAAGTACGAAAGCGATTGTCGATGCCGCCAAGGCCCGTGGTATTCCATGGCGCAGACTCAATGAAGGGAGTTTGGTACAGCTCGGTTACGGCGTGCATCAACGCCGTATATGTACGGCGGAAGCTGACACAACGAGCGCCATCGCGGAGTCGATCGCACAGGACAAGGACTTGACTCGTATGCTCCTGAAAACTATTGGAGTACCAACTCCTGAAGGTCGCCCTGTCGAGAGCGCCGAGGACGCTTGGGAAGCCGCGGAAGACATTGGAGTTCCAGTGGTCATCAAGCCGCAATACGGTAATCATGGTCGTGGTGTTGCGACCAATCTACAAACCAAGGAGCAAGTCGAAGCGGCTTACCTCGCAGCCCGAGAGGAGGGGCGTTCGATTGTTTGTGAAAGACATGCGCCAGGAGATGACTACCGAATTCTCGTCATCGGCGGAAAGATGATTGCCGCTGCTCGTCGGGAGCCAGCCCACGTGCTAGGTGATGGACAAAGTACCGTTCAGAAACTGATCGACGTTGTGAATCAGGATCCGAGACGGAGTGATGGTCACAGCACGGTTCTCAGCAAAATCAAAATCGATTCGGTAGCGCTAGGTGTTTTGCTCGAGCAAGGGATGACGCCCGACACGATCCCGCCTTTGGGAAAGAAAGTTCTGATACGACGAAATGCGAATCTGAGCACTGGAGGAACGGCAGCCGATGTAACTGATATTGTGCATCCCGACATAGCCAGGCAATGTGTCGAGGCTGCACGAGTCATCGGTCTGGATATCGCCGGCGTGGATGTTGTCGCTCAAGACATTACGCAGCCGTTGCAGGGGCAACGAGGTGTTGTCGTCGAGGTCAATGCAGGACCGGGATTGAGGATGCACATCGAACCATCGTCTGGTTCGCCTCGACCCGTTGGTGAAGCCATTATCAATATGCTGTTTCCCGAGCAGGACAACGGTCGAATTCCAATCGTGAGTGTGACGGGTGTCAACGGAAAAACAACGACCACTCGGCTGGTAGCCCATATCGTTTCGTGTAGCGGTAAGAAAGTTGGAATGACCTGTACGGATGGAATATATATCGCTGGACGGCGGATCGATTCGGGTGACTGCAGCGGTCCGCAAAGTGCCCGCTCGGTGCTCATGAATCCAGCGGTCGAGGCGGCAGTCCTCGAAACCGCTAGAGGCGGTATTCTTCGCGAGGGGCTCGGATTCGATTATTGCGATGTCGGTATCGTGACGAACATCGGAGAAGGTGATCATCTCGGCCTCTCCGACATCGAAACCATCGAGCAGCTTGCCAAAGTCAAGCGATGTATCATCGAGGCCGTTGGAAAAGAAGGGTATGGTGTTCTGAAGGCCAATGACCCCATGACCGCTGAGATGGCGGAACGTTGCAAGGGGAAGGTTATCTTCTTTGCAATCGACGGAAACGATGCTGTTTTGACCGACCATCGAGCGAAAGGTGGGCGAGCTGCGTTCGTACGGGACAATTCGATTATCCTGGCCGAAGGGAATACAGACTTTCCTCTGCTGGCCCTGGATAGGATCCCATTAACCCACAATGGACGCATCACGTTCCAGGTAGAAAACGTACTTGCAGCTGCAGCTGCTTGCTGGGGATTGGGAATGCCCTGCGAGCAAATTCGAACAGGGTTGGAGTCTTTCTCTGCTCATATGGATAAAGTCCCCGGTCGCTTTAATCTTGTCGAAATGCATGGTGCAACGGTCATCGTGGACTACGGTCACAATTCCTCGTCGCTCATGGCGATTGCTGAATCGTTACAGCAATTCCCACACTCCAATCGAACCGTGATCTATTCCGCAGCTGGTGATCGTCGAGATGAGGATATGGTTCGTCAGGGGCAAATTCTCGCCGAGTATTTTGACCGTATTATCCTGTACGAAGATCAGTACCTGCGCGGTCGGCAACCCGGCGAAATCATGTCGCTCTTCAAGCAGGGCATGGATACCGGAAAACGTGTGAAAGAGATTCATGAAGTAGCCGGTTGGCCAAATGCTGTGGATCGAGCATTGAAGCTGATCCGCAAAGGGGACCTGCTTCTTATGCAGGCCGATACGATCGATGAGGCGGTGCAGTACTTGCA
>JBBAXA010000010.1:0-16950 GCA_040396935.1 Pirellula sp. | reverse complement strand
GGGACCTGCTTCTTATGCAGGCCGATACGATCGATGAGGCGGTGCAGTACTTGCAGCGGGCATTCGAACATGAAAGCCTCGGACGGGAAATCGATTTGGATTCTGCGTTGCACACACCCAAAGGACAGAGTAGTCCAGTCGCAACCTCACAACCGACTATCGATCCGGGGAAAAATTAGGTCAAACGCCCCAGGATTAGCCCGCTTGTCTTTGTCACGTGATTTGGTGAGAGCGATCCGTTCTTTCGAGCGGTTTGCATGTCTCCCGGTGGAATCGAAAGAGACGGCGGAAAGCGGGATGCGTCTATACTTCTCGGATGACCTTTCTGGATCGCTCGCAGCGATTTGAAAAACAGGACTTGCAGACAAAGAGTTAGCCGTAAAGCGCAAGATGCTGGTTTGTTGCCGGCCACTGCGCGACGCCGCTCACTTTCTCCTCTGGCAGCCAGGTCCTCGTTTTGCGATATCTCGGTTGCCGCCGAATCAACTCTGCGATGCATTTTATCGATGGTCGCTTGAGGATGACACTGCCCACCAGAGTCAAGGTAGTAGGCTCATTCCATGTGCCGTTCACGCAAAATGCGGGTAAATCCTTGGATTGGAGGGGAACGTGGGACCCTTCGAGCTAGTTTTGTCGGTTGTGTCAAGGATTGTCACCCCTTTTCCACGCGATAGAAGCGTCTCGAGGGGCGGTTGCTCTTAACACATCGATACCGGATGATGGATCGATTCGCAGTGCGGACGTTGATAAATTCCCTAAACGTTTTGAATTCTCCGATGGTCAGTACGATTTTGTTTCAAGTGCTTTACCTATGTGCGTATGGCGCCAACTTGGATGGCGTCCACTTGGTAAAGAACGAGGATGAACTGAGAACCGTTCTGAAAAATATTCAAAACGGTTCAACAGTGAGAATGGCTCCTGGGGAATATCGCGGCGGCTATGAAGTACGGGATATCTCAGATTTGACGATCGAGGCTGCAGACTCCACTCGGCCTCCGTGGATTCAAGGAGGCGCGTACGCATTCCATTTCTCAGGTTGTCGTAATCTGACTGTTCGGTCCTTAAATCTCCGTGGACAAACGGGTAATGGTATCAATATCGACGAGGGAGGTGTGGAAAGAGAGATGTGCGCGGGAGTCCGTCTCGAGAAACTGCGAATCGAGGATATAGGACCAGAAGGGAATCATGATGCGATCAAATGCTCCGGATTAAAAGATTTTCAGATCAAGCAGTGCCGGCTATCGGGTTGGGGCGGGCAAGGGATCGATTGTGTGGGATGTCGCGATGGACGAATTAGCGAGTGCGAATTTACAGGCAAGCAAGGTTTCTCTGCTACGGCAGCCATACAAACCAAAGGTGGATCTCAGCGAATCCAAATCGATCACTGTCGATTCAAAGATGCGGGGCAAAGAGCACTCAATCTAGGTGGCTCGACGGGCAAGCCTTTCTTTCGTCCACAGGGGGCGTTATGGGAAGCCTCTGAAATCACAGCGCGAAACAATAGGATCGAGGGAAGTCTGTGCCCAGTAGCATTTGTTGGGGTAAGGAATGCCGTGTTCGAAGAGAATACAATTCTGTTCCCTACCAGATGGATTTTTCGTAGCTTACAAGAAAATCGAGAGTGGGGTTTCTCCGGTAGTCAGTCTGTTTCTTTAAGACGAAACGTCATTGTTTTTCGAAGATCCGATATCCAGACCGAGATCAATGTAGGGAGCGGAGCGAGCTTAGAGCAATTATCCTTCAGTAAAAATACATGGTATGCAGAAGACCAGCCTTCACGATCCAGGCCATCGATGGACCTCGGGGAATTGGACGGTGTCTATGGGGTCGACCCGAGGAATGTCCCTAAGGATCCGTAATCCACCCGGGGGACCAAGCGATCGCAGCGATGATGAATACGAAGAAGAGGAACAGCCCGAGTCGAGCGACTCAGAGCCGGGTTTCGAGCGGCTGTTTCTGACTCATGCCTCGTTCACCTCGTCGGACTCGCGGATCGACAGCGATTAGCTTTCGCTGCGCAGTCGATCACCATGGAGATTCCAATTTCATTTTCTGGATCCAAACCGTTGGAAGCGAGGGGGCATGAACTAAGTCCTTTCCTGCTTTTAGCGGTCAATGATAAATGTCACTGGTCCATCGTTGACTAATCGAACCTTCATGTCGGCTCGGAACACGCCTCGTTGGATTGTTGGACCGAGTCTTTCGATTTCGTTGCAAAAGCACTCGTAGAGTTCATTCGCGCGTTCGGGGGGAGCTGCTTCGTCAAATCCGGGTCGTCTTCCCTTTCGGCAATCTCCTAAGAGTGTGAATTGACTGACGATGAGAATGCTGCCGTGGGTGTCTAAAACCGAAAGGTTCATCTTCTCTGATTCATCATTGAAACCGCGTAAGTGAACGCATTTTTCTGCCAGCCATAATGCTTGGCTTTCGCAATCCCCTTTGGCGACCCCGAGCAGCACGAGCCAACCCTGACCAATGCTGCCGACGATTTTGCCATTTACGGTGACAGATGCTTCGGATACCCGTTGGAGCACAGCACGCATGGATCACCATCGAGCTTCCATCTGATCGACGATATGATTTGCCAAACGCTCGATGATCCTAAGATTCGCGGTCGCCATCGACTGTCCGGCTTCGGGAACGAAATCGGTGTTGTCGGAAAAATAGAAAGTTGTTTCGCCAGCGGGTAGGAATCGCGTTTCCATCAAAGGGACATTTCTGCGATCGACCCAGCTGACCTCGACCGCGATCACGTTTTGTAGGAGCCGAGGCTCATCGGTAGCGGTTTCGCTAACGACACGCTTGCTATCGCCAGTCAGTCGACAGGTCATGATGGAATCGGCGTTGGCGAGATCTCCCAGTTTGTACGGAGTTCGTCGCTCTATCTCTTTTTGAAGCGCTTCCGTGAGCATGACTCCTAGTTCAGGGCGAAACGAATCCGATTTGATAATAGGAAGATGCACTGTTCGTACATCATTACGGTAAATCGTTCGTGTTCCGATTCGATAATTCGCGCAGCCTAAAACCAGTAGGCAACAGAAAACGAGGAGTACGGACTCGAGAACTACAAATCTTCGGCGAGTCAAATCGGATTTCCACGGGACTATTGTGGTGAAATCGGAGACGGAATTAGGAGGGCTCATCGCGGTCCCAAAGAGCCTTGAGTGGAGGGCGTCTTCAAAAATTCCTGCGTAGCGGTTCTGGAAACCTCATCTTGCTTGTGTGAATCGAGCGCATGCGTGGGAGGGGGCTTCACGAGACTCGCTGTTTTATCGTTGGATGGAAACCACTTTTCCATATAGGCGAGAGGTTGCGTTGGCTCGTCAGGTAACTCCTGCATTTTGGCCAGAAGCTCGCGCGCGGGGTCTGCAAATGCAGTGTTCTCATAATCTTTCAACAGCTCATTGCATTTGATGCGAGCAGATCGGGCCTCGCCTTTGTTGTATCGGTAGGTTGCTTGAGAGTAGAGGCGTTCGGCCTTGCGATTGATCAATTCGGTGTAGAGCGAATCGATCTGCTCTTTTTCACGGCGTGCCTCCTCAGGAAACTGCTTGATTTGTTTCAAGAACTTTTCCGCCTGCTCGAGAGGTTCCTGACCGTATTCTGAACCGCGGTAGGATTGGAGTGCGGATTTGATTCCTAGCAGATGGGCTTCGAACTGGTGGGCAGAATCAGGGTAGGTGGTAATCAAGTCTTTGTACAACTCGACCGCTTCCGCCCACTTTTCGTTTTTGAATGCATTGTTGGCTAGCCTCATCGTCACATCGTCCGCCAAACGGCCAGTCGGGCTGTCCAATCTCATTTTCTCAAGAACTCGTTCGCCATGTTTGGCGGTATCGTTCCATGGCTTGCGACGATCTGTGAAATTGACGTTATAGAATCGATCCGGAAACTGCAACCAGTAGTCCCCGATCTCCATGCGGCGTTTGTCGACTCGATCTTGGTACCTCGTTCGTGGATATTCCTTGAGTAGCTTCACGAAACGATCTTCGGCTCGCGGGTACTCCTCTGCAAAAAAATAGCTTTCACCCGCCATCATGTAAGCATCTTGCTCGAGATAACTACTGACCCAGTACTTGCCTGCCTCGTCGAACTTCTTACCTGCGATATGGAACTTTGCGACGCGTTCGTCTCCCTCCAAGGTTTTCGCTTCGTCAAACAACTGAACGGCTTCGGAGTAGAGGGATCTGGCTTTTTCGATGTCTTTCGGACGAGGGCCGATCCCCGGTATCTTTTGAAGAAACTTCGGTAAATCACTTCCCCGCTGTTTGTCGGCTCGAATCCCCTCCGGTCGGATGAAGTTCCCTTCGGCATCCTCGTAGCTTTCGATCGCACGCTTGGCTAGATCATACTCGTCATCCTTCTTGGTCAGTCCGAGAGTCGCACAGCCCGAGAGTACGAAAAAGCAAGGCCAGCAAAGGAAAGCAACCGGGCGTAAGTATTCCGAATAGCTTCGACGAGAGGTATGGTGTGTCTCCGTCCTGAAGTCTGTCGCAAATGGTTGATTGTTCAACGTTTCAGTTCCTCTAGAAACTCCATCAATCGCAGCTGGCGATCCGCCAGATAGGAGATGAATCTTTCCATCACAAATCGAACTTCTCCGCGAACCGATCCTTGTATCTGCCAATCATCAGCACGAGTTGTTCCTGAAGCAACTTCACGTAAACACAACACGGTCGGTTCATGAATCGTTAGTACATGGCGTTGTCCCGCCAAACACCGGTCGCACAATAAACCTCCCGCCTCGATGCCGAACAAATACCGTCGGTTCCGACCGGACTGTACCGAATTTCCACACCCTGCGCAAAGTTCAAACGATGGTAAATGCCCAAGCTCACGAAGGAATTCCATTTCAAAAGACAAAACGATTTTCGCTGGTTCTCCCATTTCGTCTAGCTTCTCGAGAGAAAGATCGAGCGCATCAAAAACCTGAGGCATAGCCAGATGGTTTTCTGTTAGAGAAAACACGAGTTCCGCCAAATAGAAGCCGCAATTCCAAGCGAGTAAGGACCTTTGACCCGAGCGAAATCGTCGGATCAATTTTGATTCGGTCAAAATATCCAACGTTTCCGATGACTTCAAAATGAATACGGTTTCGGATTTGGCTAGCAAATCAAGAGATGTCTCAAATGGGCTTTTGAGCCTTCTCGCCCCTTTGGCGACGGCGGATACCTTGCCAAAGCTTCGCGTGAATAACGTGACGATCAGGCTGGTTTCGCTCCATGCCACCGAGCGAATGACGATTGCTTCTGATTTTTCTGTCGACATTTATACAAGCTTCTTCTGCCAGAACTGAGCGCAACCAAACTCTTCTGAGAGCGTGTATTGTTCGAATCCAAATTTCTTGTATGCGGAGAGAGCGATTGAATTATTGGAAAGCACCTCGAGGGTCAGTTTACAACATCCTCGCTCCCGGGCAGTGGATTCCGCTTTTTCCATCAGTCGTTTAGAGATACCAAGTCCTCGATAGGGCTCGGAGACAACAAGGTCGTGCAGATTGAGCAGTGGTTTGCATGCGAAGGTCGAGAAGCCCTCGAAGCTGATCAGCAGGCCGACAGGTTGTTTTTGTTGATACGCGATAAATGCATGACAGCCTTCGCGTTTACTGAGTTCGAAGAAAAGATTGGCTCGCGTCCATTCACTCAACGCAACACCACCCCCAGCAGGATCCCTCGCATACTCATCGAGCAGTTCGATTAAATCCTCACCATGCTGGGGATTATTGAAGTCGACGCGCTCGACCAAGGTCGATGTAGTCATTTCCGATCCATTTCTCCATTCGAGTCACCTCGGACAGTCTTGTCGTCAACAGCATGTCCCGCTCCGAACCCATCAACTAGTCCGTAACTACCCGCCGTTGGCTCGCCGATTCCCAGTTGACTCTACAAGCGACGGAAGTCTCGTGGGATCATTCCCGCCAGAGGGTTTACAACCCCGATCGCTCAGGCTGCTGCAAGAAACGTTGGGGATATTCTGAGGCTTACCGCACTGCGAGCCGTCGGGATCCACAGGCGGCGGTCGTTGGCAATGATCTCACGATAAACCTCACCACCGCCGCTCCGTTGCATCCCATGGTTCCGAGCTTTGCTTCGGTCTGGGATTCTTGCTCAGCGCAGCCATGATCTTTATTGTGACCGATTTTAGCATCATACTCTGTGCTTAGATCAGCGACACCATCAAATTTGATCGCCAAGCGAGTCAGCATCGCGACAATCCGATGCAGCTTCGTTTTCATCGCAGTATCCTCCTGGCCACGATGCTTTTGGTCGTCACCAAACGCCTCTGACTCATGCACCAGCACGCCCATCGCAAGGCTCTGAGCGTGCCACACCCTGCCATCCAACAAATACAGGTGTATGAGGTTTCACAGCGTTGGGTTGCACGCCCCTTCGCAACATCTTGTTGGCATGCGCCCCCTGAGCGACGTATTGTTGGCACGTCCCTGAGAGTAACGCGTGGGTGGCACGACCCTGAGAGTAACGCATGGGTGGCACGACCCTGAGAGTAACACATGGGTGGCACGACCCTGAGAGTAACGCGTGGGTGGCACGACCCTGAGCAACGCGAAGGGCGTGGTACCAATCGACCAGGATACCGGATTGCTACTTCACTTCCGATTACTTGCAGTGTCGCTGCGCGACCGAGCGCGAGCACGAGGTCTTGCTCCACTGCGACCCATTCTGTTTTCTCCGCAGCAGATGAATCGGACAATCGCTACTCCGCAAGCCTGGGTTTGCCGCTCCAGCCGAGCTTATCTCGCAGGGCCTGATAATCATCGTGACCTGGTACACTGATTAACTGAAAGGAAGAACTTGCTCGCGCGATACGAACTTTCAAGTCGCTTTCGAGATGGCAAATCACTCGACCATCGACCACGAGGCTAGCTGTCGGATGGTTCACCCGAAGCATCAGCTTGAAGACGCGATCGGCCGTATCAACGACCGGTCGCATCGTGAGGGTATGGGGACTGATGGGACAAATCACGAAAGCTTGCAGATTGCGTCGCAATATCGGTCCACCGGCTGAGAGATTATGCGCCGTAGAGCCGATCGGTGTGCTGATGATAAGGCCGTCGCATGCATAAGTCGTCGCTAGGACATCGTCGATATACAAATCGATGTACATCATCGAGTAGGGTGGACCTCCCAAGACGCTGGCTTCGTTCAGTCCAATAATGGAATGGAGGAGGGTATCGCCACGATAAACCTCCGCACGTAGCATGAGATGCTGAGTGACGGAAAAGTCTCCTCTGGCGATGGCGGGCCAAACGCTGAAGAACTGGTTAGGTTGTATGGCGGCCAGGAAACCCAGCTTGCCTAAATTCACCCCGAGTACAGGTCTCTGCAAATCTTGCATTTGCCTTGCTGACTGTAGGATAGAACCGTCTCCACCTAAGACAACGACCAAATCGGACGGGCAGTTTTCGAAATCGTGGCTGAACTCTTTGTCCACCGCGACCACGTCGGCGTGTTGCGAAATACATTCGAGAACTCGTGGGAGCTCTGAGTCAACTCTGGGCCTGTTGGGCGCAGCGAGCACGACGACGCGCGGCCTGGCTCGGCCTTCCGAATTCCAGCGTGCGAGTGGTAAGGGCATTAGCTCAATCGAACTCCAGCGTGACTCGCATCCGAGTAACGCTCACTCAAGGCTCGGCAGGCGTTTGCAATGCCTTTCGGATCCAATCCCAAATCCCCGAGCAACTCTCCTCGTTCACCGTGCTCGATAAATCGGTCTGGGATTCCTAGTGTTCTAAGAAGTCGAGTGTCCAACCCATGAGAACAGGCGCACTCGAGTACCGCGGATCCAAAACCGGCCATCAAAGCTCCTTCCTCAACCGTCACAACAAAACGGCATTCCTCAAAGACCTGCCGCAGCATGTCAACGTCCAGCGGCTTGATGAACCGGGCATTGATCACGGATACATCCATTCCTTCGCTGCGCAGTATCTCGGCTGCGCTCATGCATTGCTGAAGTGTTGCACCACAAGCGATCAATGCTCCATCCGTACCCCAATGGATTACCTCTGACTTTCCGAGCTTGATAGGCTGCTCTTTTCTTTCAAAAGTGGGAGCGGCTGTCTTCGGATACCGAATCGAACATGGACCATCCATTTGTAATGCGAACTCGAGCATTGGTTCCACCTCCGACGCATCCCCAGGTGCCATCATGACAATATTTGGAAACACGCGCATGTAGCCAATATCGAAAACACCGTGGTGTGTCGGTCCGTCGGGGCCGGTGAGTCCTGCCCGATCGAGCATCATCGTGACAGGTAAATTCTGTAACGCGACTTCCTGGAAGATTTGATCGTAGGATCGCTGCAAAAACGTGGAGTAGATCGCGACGATAGGTCGCAAGCCAACTTTCGCTTGGCCCGCAGCGAAGGCGACAGCGTGGGACTCGCAAATTCCCACATCGAAAAATCGATCCGGAAAGGCGTCTCGAACCGGTTCTAATTTATTTCCCTGGCACATCGCTGCGGTCATGACTGTGACTTTGGGATTCTTCCTCATCTGGCTGAGGATTGCGTCGCGAGCGTAATTCGTGAAAGCGGGCTTCTCGCTCGCGTTGGAAATCTTGGGGGATCCGTCCTCGTCCTCAAAGGCAGGAGGGGTATGGAAATAAACGGGGTCCTTTTCGGCAGGTTTGTAGCCCCTCCCTTTCTCGGTCACCACATGCAAAAGGGTAGGGCCTTTCTGGTCCTTGATCATTTCCAGGTACTTGCGCAATAGATGGATGTCATGGCCATCAATCGGACCGATGTACTTGAAACCGAATTCCTCAAAGAGCATGCCACCGACCATACCGGCTTTTACTCCTTCCTTGATTTGGGCAAGGAAGCGTTCCGCCGGATCACCGAACAACGGCAATCGGTTTAACACCTTAACGACTTCACTCTTGAGGCCGGTGTAGAAAGGATTGGTTCTGAGCCGATCGAGGTAATTCGCGACCGCACCAACTCTCGGGCAAATCGACATCTTGTTGTCATTCAAAATGACAATCAGGTCTGAATTGAGTTCCCCTGCATTGTTCATCGCTTCGAAGACAATGCCGGAAGGGAAGGCACCGTCACCGATGACGGCGATACTCTTCCTGTCCACTTGGTGTTGCAGATCATCGCCGCTCTTGAGTCCGAGCGCTGTCGACACAGAACATCCCGCATGCCCTGTCATGAAAAGGTCGTATTCGCTTTCTGCCGGGTTGGGGTATCCCATCAAACCACCCTTGGTGCGAATGGTCTGAAACTCGTGGTACCGACCTGTGATCAACTTGTGTGGATAGATTTGATGGCCAGTATCCCAAATAAGCCGATCCTTCCGGAAATCAAATACGCTATGCAATGCCAGGCAAAGTTCCACGACGCCCAGATTCGAGGCAAAGTGTGCCGTTCTCGTCGCTAAGAGGTTGCAAAGTACATCCCGAATCTCAGACGCCATTTGCTCGAGTTGTTCCAGACTCATCCGATGGAGGTCTTGTGCCGACTCAAGTTTTGAGAGCAATTCGTGCATGGGTTCTAGTGCTTCCTGTCAATGATGTACTGCGCCAATTGTCGGAGCGAATCGGCTTTGATGCCGTAATCACTCAACAATTGAACCGCTTTCGTTACATAGCTTCTTGCCATTTCGCGGCTCGTGCCAACTCCATAGATACTGGGGTAAGTTAGTTTTCCACGCTCCTGGTCTTTTCCAGTCCTCTTCCCAGTTTTCTCTGAAGTGCTTTCCACGTCTAGTAAGTCGTCTGCGATTTGGAATGCAATTCCTATTGCATTTCCAAATTCCCTCATCGTTTCCATCTCGTCCGGAGTTGCGTCTGCAGCCAAAGCCCCCAGCAACACAGAGGCACGTAGTATAGCCCCCGTTTTTCTGGCATGGATCGATTCCAACAGCTTGGCATCTCCTCCAGTTTTCTCAGCCCATAGATCGTCCATTTGACCGGCGACCATTCCCTCGGCCCCGGCTGCTTGTGCCAGAAGAAGACAGCCGTTCGCGATGGACTCTGCCGGCCATGGAGACTGGATAAGAGTTTCGAAAGCGAACGCTTGCAAGGCGTCCCCGGCCAGGATCGCCGTCGCCTCGTCGAATTGGATGTGGCATGTGGGCATCCCGCGACGCAAATCATCGTCATCCATGGCGGGCAGATCGTCATGGATCAATGAATAACAATGGACCATTTCCAAGGCCATTGCCGAGTGCAAGGCTTGGCTTCGGTCTCCCCCCAACGCTTCGCAGGCCATCAAGCACAAGACTGGCCGCAATCGTTTTCCCGCCCCTAGAAGCGAGTACTTCATCGCCCCTCTCAGGCGATCCGGACAATGGGTTGAGAGACCGTTCAGGCGATCCTCGAGACCTCGGTCTACGAGTTCGGCCAGCCTTTTCCATTCGGTCTGGAACGATTCATTGCTGGTGAGGGTGGATATAATCGGAACCCCAGAGAGAAATAGCGGATTAGAAAAGCCCGAACTCGGTCGGAATTGATGAATATTGTAACCACCCGTCGAGGGCTCACCATTACCCGTTCGGGCGAACGATCACCTTCATAGCACCTTTTTCGCCTGCATACAGACGATCAAACCATTCTGGGGTCTTTTCCAAATCCGTGGTTGCGGTGATCAGCGGTTCCACCTGGATCGCACCCGAACTCAACAACTCGATGCACTGAGGGATTTCTCCGTTCGAGGCGCAGGATCCGTAGACCGAAAGCTCTCGGGTGACCACGGTTTGCAACGGCAGATCGACAATCGGTGTTAGGTTCCCAACCAGCGTGACCGATCCCCCTCGACGAACCACTTGAAAACAAGTTGATACGGGTGCTTTCGCCCCCACTACTTCCATGCTGGCGTCGGCTCCAAGCCCATCGGTGATCTCCATGACGGCTGAGACGGGGTCCCTCGTCTTGGCATTGATCGTATGCGTTGCCCCCAGACGCTCGGCCAAAGCCAGTTTCTGATCCTCCAAGTCGACAGCAATGACCTTGGCATAACCAGCCAGCTTCAAGGTCTGAATGCACAAGAGGCCGATCATCCCGGCACCGACTACAACGACTGAGCCGCCGAGATGACGAGGCGTTCGATTGGTGGCATGCACCGCGATCGAGACAGCCTCGATCATGGCTGCGTGTTCAAAGGGTAGAGAGTCGGGGATCTTGTAAACAATATTTTGAGGAACCGCGACGTACTGCGCGAAAGCTCCTTGGCGTCGGAATTCGCCGCAGGATACCCCCAAAACCTGACGATTCTCACAAAGATTGATCGATCCAGCACGGCAGAAACGGCACTTTCCGCACGACACCGTGGAATCGAACGTCACGCGATCGCCCACCGAAAAGCCTGTGACTGCACCCCCCAAGGCTTGAACCGTTCCGGCGGCTTCGTGACCCATGACCAAAGGCGGGATGCGTCGACCCGAGCTACCATCGAATCCATGTATGTCGCTACCGCAGATGCCACAGGCCCGGACTTTGACCAACAACTCGTTCTCGCCAATCGAAGGCTCCGGTAAATCCACCACCGCGAGTTTCTTGTATTCCTGAAGCAATAGGGCTTTCAACGATCGGTTCCTCCGAAGATTTAAGGTGGGAAATGTTTGGAAATGCCTACCAACTTCACACAAAGTGACCTGGGATCCAGATAAATTGTTGGGTAGTCTCTCCCACTGGCAGATTGTAGCCAAAATGCGGGTCCCGCCCTAGTTCGTTTCAAGATTGATTTAGCCTTAGGAATACCGTTTTATGTCTCGGAAATTTTCGGCCTTTTGTCTTTCCTTGGCGTTTTTTACCCCAGGGGCTTCGGTGCAGTCCCAAGAACCGGTAAAGACACAGTCCCCGGCCCCGGTCATCGCTGGCAGCCCCCAGGCCAATGCATCCAAGGCGGACATCGGCTACTTCCTGGGTTTCGACTTCGGGCGAGGGTTGGCGGGTCGCATCAATGAACAGGACATCGACTCGAAGGAATTGGTGGCCGGATTTCTAGATGCCCTCGCGAAAAAGAATCCGCGTTTAAGCGATCCGCAGGCCGATGCCGTGATTGCCACGTTGAATTCGCTCGTTCAGAAGAGAATCCTGGAGCTTGCAAAAACGAACCTCGACCGAGCCAAAAAATACCTCGAGGAAAATAAGAAAAAGGACGGTGTTCAAACCACGAGCTCAGGATTGCAGTACAAGGTAATCTCTTCGGGAACTGGCAAGCAGCCTACGGTGGCTAGCACCGTGGTTGTAAATTACGAAGGCAAAACAATCGATGGAAAGGTATTTGATACGACTTCTGGAAAACGACCAGCAGAGTTCGGTGTGGCGCAGGTCGTACGAGGTTTTGCAGAAGCGTTACAGAGAATGAAGGTAGGGGACAAATGGCTAGTGACCATCCCACCGGAGTTGGGTTATGGAGAACAAGGGGGACCGGGAGGAGCGATCGGTCCGAACGAAGCACTTGTATTTGAACTCGAACTCGTCGACGTGAAATAGCCGAGGCTTTCGATTGAAGGATAAGGATGGGCGTGGCTGGTTCGGTTTTCGATAAAGCTCGTTCGCACGTATGGTGAGCGAGTTGCATGCTGAGAAGGAATGGCAACGCGGCCTTTTCTTTTCGGAAAGTCCCAGCCCGTCTGGATTCCATGGGATGCTAAGGGGAATCGATTCGAGGTCGAGTTTTACTCAACGTCTGCTTCCAATTTAAAAGGCTGGATGAATCATGGATGATCTCCATTCTAAGTTGTCTTGCAAGCTTGAAGCGTTTGGCCAACAGCATTTGTTGGATCATTGGTCGAATCTATCTGAAGGCGAAAAGCAGGAATTCGCCTCAGAGATTGAGTCGATCGATTTTCAATCGATTCGCACTTTGTCCAATGAGGCAGACCAAAGGGTCGACTGGGGAGGGCTCGCTCGTCGAGCCAAGCCTCCGCAAGCGATACGATTGCAGGAACAATCGGCATCTCTGTCTTCAGCCAGGCAACGAGGTTCAGATGCGATTCGCCAAGGGCAAGTTGCAATGATTCTGGTCGCTGGCGGACAGGGAACTCGCTTGGGGTTCGCATCACCCAAGGGTATGTTCCGAATCGGTCCAGTCTCCAATCGGACCCTCTTTGCGATGCATGTGGATTCTCTTAGAGGTGCGATGAAAAAATTTGAAGTTGATATCCCCTTGCTCATCATGACGAGTCCAGCGACCGACGCAGAGACTCGCAAGTACTTCGCCAATCACGACTACCTGGGGATGGATCGAGAGCTCGTCTGGATCTTTCAACAGGGAACGATGCCTGCGATCGATGCGCAGGATGGTAGGGTGCTATTGGAGTCTCAGGGGCATATTGCCATGAGCCCGGACGGGCACGGTGGGATCGTGCGCGCTCTGAAAGTCAACGGCTTGCTCGATGAATGCAAACGCCGAGGAATTGAGCAATTTTTTTATGCTCAAGTAGACAATCCTCTCGTGACTGCGTGCGATCCAGCGCTCGTTGGTTACCACCTGGAGTCGCAGTCGCAAATGACGACTCAAGTCGTTCAGAAGCGATTTGCAAAGGAAAAAGTGGGGAATGTCGTTTCGATCGATGGTCGGACTCAAATCATTGAGTACAGCGACTTGCCGAACGATATCGCCGAGCAAAAAAACTCCGATGGTTCCTTAGCTCTATGGGCGGGAAACATTGCGGTTCACGTCATCGATCGTCGATTTCTGGAAACGGCTAGCCAGGATACCAGCAGGTTGCCCTTCCATAGAGCTTTGAAGACTGTTCCGTTTGTCAACCGTACCGGCGAGACCATTCGCCCCGCCGAGCCGAACGCCATCAAATTCGAAAGGTTTGTATTCGATTTATTGCCACAGGCGGAAAAGGCGATCGTCGTCGAGGGGGATGCGTCGGAGGTTTTTGCGCCCGTGAAGAATGCGGATGGGGCATTAACCGACACACCTTTTCATGCTCGTACAGCGATCAGTGACCGATTCAAGCGTTGGTTGGTTGCTGCGGGTGCAGAAATTTCGGCTTCGTGTCTCGTTGAGATTAATCCACTCTGGGCTTGGGACTCAGAGGATGTAAAATCAAAAGTCAAATCGCCGGTAAATATCCAAAGTGACACCTACTTTGCGTAGGCATCGAATTGATATTAAGAGAATAGAAACGAGTATAGCTTCATGTTGCATGCTGTTATTATGGCTGGTGGCTCGGGTACGCGATTTTGGCCAGCCAGTCGCCAAGTAAAACCGAAACAGCTTTTGAAAATGGGTGGAGCCCGTACCATGCTGCAAACGACGTTTGACCGTTTGCAAGGTTTGGTGTCGAGCGAGCACGTTCTCGTACTGACCAATCAACAACTGGTCGATGCTGTGACATCTCAGCTACCGGATCTTCCGATCGAGCACATCATCGGAGAACCTTTTAAGCGAGACACTGCACCCTGCATCGGTGTAGCAGCATCGTTGGTTCAGGCTGCCGATAAGGATGGGATCATGGTAGTCATGCCATCGGATCACGTCATCGAACCGAGGTCGGAATTCCACCGGGCCATTAGGGCTGGTGTGAAGCTCATCGAGCAGGATCCTAGTCGCATCGTTACCTTTGGAATTCGTCCCACCTACCCAGCAGAGTCCTTCGGGTACATCCAACGAGGTACGCCGCTTCAAGTCGAGCCAGGAATTGCTGCTTTTCAAGTCGAAAGGTTTCGAGAGAAACCAGATCGTCAAACGGCAGAGGAGTATATGGATGCCGGTTCTTTCTACTGGAACAGTGGAATCTTTTTATGGAAAGCGTCAACGATTCTCAGTGCCCTCGAAACGTTTGAACCGGAGATGTATCAACACCTTCAGAATATTGCGAAAGGGATAGGCACGTCCCGTTTCCAATCCAACTTTGTCGAGCACTTTGAGAAGATCAAAGGGAAATCAATCGATTTTGCGGTGATGGAGCGCCATTCGAATGTTGCGGTTTTAGAAGCACCATTCAGTTGGGACGACGTTGGAAGCTGGCAAGCGATCGCCCGGCTGATCAAGCCCGATGGGAAAGGGAATGCTGTCGATGGTCCTTTCGTTGCAATCGATTCCGAAAACATGATCATTCGGAGCGAAGCCGATCATCTTATCGTAACCATCGGTATGAAAGAGACGATCGTCGTTCATACCACGGATGCGACTTTGGTTGCTCCGAAGTCTGAGGAGGAACGCGTACGTGAAGTTGTCAAACAACTGGCAGAACTGGGGCACCATCAATATCTTTGACCTCTTGTAGCTAAATCGCTGATGCTTCGTCTGAAACAATAGGGATACTTTCGACACGGATATTCGAGTTTCGATTCAGGTCGCCTACCCAATCGATCCGAAGGACACGATTTGAACTTGGATCGGCAGCTTCAAAACGAGGGACTGGCTAGGGCCTTCCGAGCATGCTCCCAGGTGCTCTACCAACTGCCGATGGTGCGGGGTGCTACCAAATCTCTTCCAAGGGCTCTTCGCGACTGGAGATCGAGGCTCGGTTCACTGCGACACGCCGGACCTGCATACCCATCGATTCGAAATTATTCATTGCCATTTGCTGACCTACGAGGAAAAAGCCTGATCCCAAAATTGTGGCGGGTACAATCATCAGCCTATAAAAAATCAGCCATTCAGCGATGAGGCAAAGAAGCACGAGAAAAAATGCCAAGCTCAGGGTCGCAACCGTAGTTTTGCTCGCCTGCCTCTTCAGAGCGAGCGAGGAATACGTTAGCCCGAGAGGTAAGCCGGCCATTAGGAGTAAGACCGAAGCGCTGTAAACCACCAAATCATTGGTTGGCAGCGAGGTACCAAACCAGAGGAGCGGTGTCGCACCGCAAATACCCAAGCAGACGAGCCAAAATGGAAGCAAAACGAGACTACCCAAACTCAACGGCGATTGAGACATAGGAGCTTGGAATGTACCTATCCTGAGGCAAGTCGCTCTTTGAAAATACCAGCCAACTGCAACCAAGGATCCGACCAGCAAGGGAACCATCCAAATCGTGATCAAGATGGACATAGGCATCAGTAGCATCGATTGCGAGACGAGAACAAACGAAGCCAGGAATGGCATAGCACGCGCATCCGCATCATCGTCACTTAAAAGCCAAATCAATTGAGTGGTAAAAACTGCAATGCCTAATTCAAATGCGCCCAAGCATCCTAGGACAATCGCGAAGAAACCAATCGCCCCGAGATTGCCGTCAAGAAGAGTCACGCTCGCAAAGGCTAGCCATGCGACAACCACAAAAATAGCAGCTGTGTACACCAATACTGGGATCGGACCATGTCTCTCCATGGTGACCGGCAAATCGTTTTGTTGTGGCATCAGTCCATCGGCCATCAGATCATAATCCCAGATAATCGACTAACGATTCCTTATCGAATTCTCGGCAGTCAGGAATGCTATGTCAGGTTCGAGCCCAACACAGCATGCATATTCGTTTCATGTCTCCTCGAATCGTCTATTTGTATACAGTACATCGAGTGAGCGACCGACTAGAGTATTTTAACCGATCGTTCGAGCCGTTGGAAATTCCGCCCGACCGGTTCCTAGGAAGCAATGGAATTGGTTTCATCCGGCCGAGCTGCAGGAGCAGGTATTCCTTACAGAACTCCCAGGTAGACTCATAATCGATTGGGCTGGAATTCGTCGTAAGATGGGGGGCTGCCTACTGTCTGGATCAGGGGCAGCGATCAATCTGCCACGGCTCCAGATTGCTCGCGCAATTCCACTTTTGTTACCGTTACCTTGGGTGACACGACCCTGAACCTTTGTCGGGTGGCACGACCCTGAGCGTAGCGAAGGGCGTGGGGTACGTATCGGCCAGGACACTGGGTTGCTCGCGCAATTCCACTTTCATTGCGTACTACCCGGTCTAATTGTGAGCGGAGCGGTCGGGTGGCACGACCCTGAGCGTAGCGAAGGGCGTGGGGCTGCAGTACCTCGAGAGGACCAATGCGCGAACAGATTTAACGCACAAGGCCCGACG
>JBBAXA010000009.1:97363-108738 GCA_040396935.1 Pirellula sp. | reverse complement strand
CACGGCAATCATTATATCGGCCCTTCGGGCCTCAGCAGCCAGAGGCCCAAGTCCCTAAGGGTATTCGCGACTCGCGCCAGCGGCTATTTCTCTCACTCGGCTAGTGTGCTCGTCTATCGAGATCCTGCTCAACGCGATAGGTATTGAATCTCTCCAAGTCCCGAAGCGTTATTCCTGATTCGGGTGATGCTCTCTTCCATTCGGAAGAACTGCAGGAGCAATCGCTCCCTTTCCTTATCCAGTCGGGCCGTCATCGAATTCACACGATCATTAAGGGCATCGATCTGGCGAGTCCAGGTGTTGTTACGATTCACCAGGGCGCTGTTATTGACACCGACTAAAGAATCGATCACGACTTTGGCACGAGCGCCGAAACCTGTACTTTCCTTGGTAAGAAAGGATTTCACGCCATCAGGATTGGAAGCCATGATCTTGGAGAATTTCTCTTTATCGAATTCCAGTTTCCCCTTGTCATTGAGGCTGACACCCAACTGATCCAACGATTGAACTTGTCCCGATGCAAAGGATCTCTGCGATACCAATCGGGCGAGTGCCTGTTCGGTCCTGAGAACCTCTGGGTTTCCTAACAGGAGGCCAGATGTTTTGTTGCTCGCATCGAAGGCGGTTTCCTTGGTGACTTTGTCGCGGATCTTATTGAACTGGTCGACAAAGAGTTGAAGGTTTTTTTCCAGGGTTGAATTGTTCGAGGAGACGACCACTTCGACGGGGTCCGTTGAAACGCTTTGGACCGTGAGAGAAACACCGCTGATCGCATTTTGAACCGTGTTGCTGGAGGATCGTACTAGTGTTCCTGCAGTTTCCGAACTCCCACCGACAGAGACAATTGCATCTCGTCCCGTACCTGTCGAATTGATATTCAGACCCACCGATTCTCCGTCAGCATAGAATCGGCCGTTGTCACCACTCGAGCGAGAGGTGAAGAGCATCCGCACGTTCGACGGTCCTGAGGTCAGCAGCGATGCGGCCAAAGGCCCATTCGAATCATTTATCTTCTTGACGACATCGCTCATCGAGTCGGTAGCAGCAATGGACAGTCGAAACGTTTGACTCCCCTGAATTTCCCTGCGAGCTGGACCTGACTTCTGGACACCTGTACCGCGAATCCCCAAGTCCAAGGCAGCATTACCTCCTTGGTCATCGACAATCGTGAAATCCGATGTTCCCGATGTCGTGTCCGTGATCAAAATCCCGTCCCCATCCTCGTTCAGACGAGCCTGGATGCCGATCGTATTGTTATTGATCGAGTTCAGAACATCGCCAACGGTTTTGGTATTGCTATTCAAAACAATCGTTTTCTTAAGCCCTTGCGAATTGGTTATCACAAAGTTACCTAAACGTACCCCTCGTCCTTGATTCAAACGACTTAGGGATGTGGTTTCGCTGACGAATTGGAAACCGAGTGGTGTGGAATCGATGCTCGAAAGATCGGAGTTCGTCGCGATTCCTAATTTTGTAGCTGTACCATTGGCATCCGAATCTGCAATGATCAAATTGCTGGTCGTTGCACCGGTTACATCCTGAATCAAAAGTCCTGTCCGTGAACGATTGAGGGATGCGGTAACTCCCGTGTTGGATGCATTGATTCGATCGATGACATCCCGAAGAGAAGTCGCGCCGGCGAGATTGACGCTGGTGGTCACCCCGGACCGATTCGTGATCGATACGCTGCTCGGAACGCCAATTCCATTCCCCCCACGAAGTGATGAGAGCAACGGGCCACTGAGGGTTGATTGAATTCGGGCCCCCAAAATACTGCCGGAAACCTCCGCGGTTCCTGTAAAGCCCAACTGATCAGCTAATTTCCCGGTAGCAGCGAACGTCCCTGATCCGGATGTCTTGTCAACCAATTCCAACCCATCTCCCGACGAGTTAATCTTTGCCTCGAGTTTTGATGGACTAATGGCATTGATGTTCGCAACGAGTTGTCCTAGCGTCGTCGGATCTCTACTACTATTCACATCCAGATCGATCGAACTCCCATCTTTGAGCGAGACGGTCATGTCTTTGCCGGACGAAAACGAGATGCCTCTATTATCCCGTAGCGTGCTGAGCCTGGATGCGTTGGATAAGAAAGCGACATCCCCACCGGTCGCACTACTGGAAGCCACATTGATACCTCCAAGTCCTAAATCCGAAGCGGTTCTACCACCAAAGACCTCTTCCACCATGAGATTGGATGCGGTTTGGCCAGTCAAATCGCTCAATACGATTCGATCTCCATTGATTCGAGCATTGACACGGAGACCCGAGTTATTGATCGAGCGCATGACGTCCTCGAGGGTCGAAGCGAAACGGAGATCCACGTCTTTCGACTGTCCGCTCCGATCGGTAATGCGCACCAGTCCGCGCGAGATCCCTGCACCTCCGCGAAGATCGTCTAGATTCGCGCTTCCATCGACAAATCCTCCCGTACGAACAACGAACTCGCCCGCTTGTAAAAGTTCGGATTCGCTAGCTATCGGGCTGCTCGCAGCGGAAGCGGTTTGTGCGGTTTGCAAAACCTGCACCGAGTAGTTCCCTACAGTCGGTGAGCCTGAGCTTGTGGCATTCAGAACGCTCGTGCGGGAAGAGCTAACGGCCGTAGCGGACAGGTTGCTCGCGTTTCCGATCCGATCCGTTTGTAGCTGCGCTCCGATAACCAAGGCGGTCAGCTCATTGAGCGCGATTTGTTGGGCTTGTAGTCCCTTGATGCGAGTCTGCAGTTGATCACGAGGTCTCGCGGAGACGCTCATCAACTGGTCAACCGTCTTTTGGATATCGATCCCGGTTGCGAGACCGACGCTGGATTGGATTCTTCCCATAATAGAAACTATGCCATACGAATCGACTCAAGTCCTTAATGCTGATAAAACTTTTTCCACCCAAGGCTGATGGTTGTATCGGCAATTCGTAGGCGGACCGACTAGGGATGCTTTCGGAAAGAATGGCTGTACTTACAAATTATCGATTCTCGCTCGAAAACGATAAACGCTATCAAAAAGAAAGGCGTGCCGAATAGGCACGCCTTAGAGTGTTTTCCTCGGCTCCAACAACTATCGGAGCAGTGCGAGAACGGACTGTGCACTTTGGTTTGCAATTCCCAAAACGCTCGTTCCCGATTGTACTAGGATCTGAGCTCGAGTCAGGTTTGCTGATTCCTTAGCAAAGTCTGCGTCTCGAATCGAGCTTTGTGCTTCGTTCAGATTGGAAAGCGTATCGTTGAGAGAGACCGAGTTGCTGTCCAGCGTCGTTCGTTGGAACGCACCGAGTCGTCCGCGGAGACTAGCCACTTTTTCGATGACTTGGTTCACCACTTTGGCTGCGCCCGCGGCGTCCGTTTTCAAGCTGAAAGCCTCGCCGGAGCCTAGCTGATAAAGCTTACCTGACGTACCTCCGAGTGCGGACGTGCTCATCGAGCTGATCCCCAATCGAGCTTGCTGGCTGCCATTGATAGTTGGACCGAGCTGGAATTGGGTTCCTCCGCCGGTGATGTTGAACGTGGAAGTCCCTGTAAATCCAGCTTCCATACTCGCGCTGAACGAAAGTACCGACGAATTCATCGACAGCACATTGCCGTTAGCCTTGGCCGCAACACCATTGATCGTTGCAACAATATCGGTACCGACGACGCGGTTCTTGGATGCTCCACCCAATTCTGCGGTAACCGTCCCACCAACTCCTTCACTGACCACTTGCAAATTGACAAAGGAAGATGAACCGTACGTTTGCGAAGTCAATTCAAGGCTATTTCCAGAAACAGTTGCCTCGACACCTGTCGAATCCTTGACCAAGTTGATCGCTGCAGCAAAGTTTGCTATCGAAGCACCAGCTTTGAGGCTGACAACCTCAGCTCCGCTGGCTCCGGAAAGCTGCATCACGACATCTTGAGCCAAGCCACCGCTCGCTGTCTGACCGCCTCCGAGAGTGCCAACAGATGGAGGGGAATCCAGAGATTGGATATAGTTTGTATCGCCCGAAGATGCTGTGATGGAAGCACTGTAGCCGTCCAGATCATTGATCGCCGAGGCGATGGCGGCCTTCGTAACGGTGCCACGAACCCTCACGTCGATGTTCCCACCGACGATCGATGCCGATACCGAGTTATTGGTAATCGAGTTGTCTTCCGTGAGAGTAACGGTTACGCCGTTGGCTGTAGTACCAGCGTCGTCCGCTGTTACTTGTAAAGTCGAGGTACCAGCATCGCGCCCATTCGCCATGGTCGCAGTACCGGTGGTCGCTGTAACGGTGGTCGACCCACCGCCGGATGCGGTGAAGTCGCTTCCCGCATTGATCGCGGCTTGAATGTTGGTGGTAGTCGCAGTTCCCGATGCCTCCTGTACACTGATCGCTAACGTGTTGGTTGCAGCATCGTATACAGCTCCAACGTTACCTGCAGAAACTCCATAAGTGATCGTGATCGCGCTGAACGCATTACCCTCAGCACCATCCGCCAGACCACCAGCATCCGCTGAAATTGAAAGCGAGGAAGCGCCGAAATTAATCGTACCGGTGGCTTGCACTGCCGCGTTGGAAAAGGCCAAGTCGGCCGATGCGTTGGCGCTTTCGACCTTCGTTGGGATATCCAGCGTCATCGTAGCCTTCGTCGCTGCCGAAGTGACATTGACGTTGACAGCAACGGACCCAGTCGTACCAAGATTAGCCTGGTTGATTTGCAGGTCGGACAACTTGTTAAAGTTCGACCCTTGGGTTGTCAAGAAGTCGAGACTGCCATCTAGTAAACGGCGACCTTGGAACGTCGTCGTTTGGGAGATCCGGTTGATCGCTTCGAGGGAGGAATCCACTTGAAGCTGGTTAGCAGCGATTTCGCTGTCACTCAACGCACCGTTGTTGGCGGCTTCTGTGACGAGGCCTCGAACGTCGTTGAGCAACGAGCTGACCTGACCGAGAGCCGAGTCAGCAGTCGCAATGATTTGATTGGCCCGTTGTGTGTTGGAGAGCGCTTTGTTGATACTGGTGATATCGCTGCGAAGTGCTTCGCTGGCGATCAAACCAGCTGGATCGTCTTTGCCCGTATTGATTCGCAAACCGGTGCTCAATCGTGTCAACGAAGTCTGGAGGTCCATATTCGTTCGATTGAGTCGGCTTTGAGCGGTAAGCGAGCTTACGTTGGTATTGATACGTGACATCTATATATATCTCCCGATGGATTGGTAAATTTCACCCACAAAGTTTGATGGGCTGGAACTAATTAGAGTCGCCTTAGCAGGCTTTGTTGAAACGAGGGAATTCCATTTCATCCGAAGCCCGCTTACTCCCTGAAACCTTCGTGAGGGAACACAAGCGGCCGATACGTCGAGACGTAAATGCCTCTTCCTATCACACGGACTCGCAATCGTAGCATCGGAACGGACGACGCGCAGATTCAGAAGCTTTCGAAAAACCTAGATTTATTCACCTCTCTAAGGCCTGTCGTTGGGCGTCTTCGATTCAATCGTTACAATACGAAAACTTTCTCTATTTCCGGCAGGTTTCGCCTACGATCTAAGCCCGATAGCAATGATCCGAAAAATCGCTCTGAAAAACTTTATGGCTCATGAAGACACAGAGCTAGAACTCTGTGACGGAGTCAACGTTTTAGTCGGTCCCAACAACATCGGAAAAAGCACCGTAGCCCTTGCACTCAAGATCCTCGCTCGTAACTCGAATTCGTCCTTCGTTCAGCGTCACGAATCCAAAGAAAGCTCCGTTCTCGTCGAGACCTCGGAGGGACATTCCATCCAATGGATCAAACGGAAGTCCCCGAGTTACCTCATCGACGGACAACTCAAGGATCGCCTGGGACGCGGCGGGACGCCCCCCGAACTAGACGAAACACTCCGATTGGCGGCGGTCGAATTCGAGGGGAAAGATTTTGAACCGCACTTTGGCGACCAAAAGTCCCCCATTTTTCTAATCCACCACCCTCCCAGCCACGTCGCTCAATTCTTCTCCACGACCTCGGATGCCGAGCAATTGCTAGCTATGCAGCGGTTGCATCAAAAGAAGAAATCAGACATTGCCGTCGAACTGAAAATCATCGAGGAGGAAGAGGTTCAGCTGGAGAGGATTTTAACGGCTCTGTCACCTGCCGAAGAGTTAGGTCGGAAATGGGAAAGGCTGGATGCAGAGCGACAGCAGCTCATCCACCTTGAAACGGAGATTTCAAAGCTACTAAGTTATCTCTCGGATTGGCGAATCCAACAGTTGGATAGCGACCTGGAAAAGAAGCAGATACGAGCCCTCGCCGGGATGACAGAGCTTCCGAGCTTTCATCCAACAGAGTCTCTCGTCTGGATACTCGATCAACTCGAGAGTTGTGATGAGAGCCGGAGTTATACCGCGAACCAATGCCGTTGCTTGGGGAAATTGATTGCAGTTCCCAGCTTCTATGATGTACGGGATCTCGAAAGCTGGGTAAGCGAAAGCCTAAATACGGTGGATGCTGCGAAGCATTGGTCCAGCATTTCCTCGACATTGTCACGGCTGACCGGTCCGCCAGTCATTCTTGAAATGACCGAATTGGAGTCAGCGACCAAGAAGTTGCAGGAATCTATTTCAACGGTGAAGGACTCCCATTGCGTTTCCCAGGTCCTCAATTCGCTTGCAGCTCCGACCGCCGAAATACCGGTAGTCGACTTGAAAAAGGTCCTGTCGGAACTGCAATTACAAGTAACTCAAGCGGATCTCGAGCAACGAAAATTAAATTGTTTAAAGAGTACTCCAGCATTACCAAACTTAGAGGAGGTGGAATCTCTTCAATTGCTGATGACTTCGATACAGTTGCATGAAGAGAGCTTGCATCATCTGGATGTTTGTTTGACCCATTTGGAAAAAGAATTCAAGAGTCTCGAGCTATCGATCGAGCAATTCCTGACATCCGATCCGACTTGTCCAACATGTGGATCTCGGCTTACGGCGGAAATGTTGCGCTCTCGACGGCATGAAGTACATGCATCAACCAAGGACCTCCAACAATGAGCCAATTGGAGGAAATAGAGTGTTTTCGATCCTCTCGTAAGGTTTCAGGTCTATTGTTCATAGGTGATCCGCATATTGAGGGTCGGACCCCAGGGTTTCGAAAAGATGACTATCCGGAGACGATCCTGCGCAAGTTCCATTGGTGTCTCGAATATGCTCGAACGCATGAGCTCCAGCCGGTCCTGTTGGGTGATTTATTCGATAAGCCTCGTGATAATCCCAATTGGCTGATGGCTCGATTGCTCGACATGATGCTCGGAGACCCTATCCCGACAATCTACGGCAATCATGATTGTGCTAATCCCTTATTGGATGAAAACGACAGCTTGATGCTGTTAGCCAAAGCGGGTGCGGTTTTTCTTCTCGATCGAACCAGAGTTTGGTCGACGGAGATCGAGGGACGCTGCGTTATTCTCGGCGGATCCAATTATCGCCAGGATATCCCAACGCAGTGGCCAACTCCAAACAGCTCGATGGCCTTTTATTCCCAGGATCGCCTGGTGATTTGGTTAACCCATCATGACCTCTCGTTCCCAACAGCCGAGCAAGCCGCTGTCACAAACCTATTCGAGATCGATGGTATTCCATTTGTGATCAACGGGCATGTGCACCGTCGTTCACCCACGTTCGTCACGAAGGGGCAGACTACATGGATCAACCCGGGGAATATCTCAAGGCGTTCTCGCGCTGATGTGATTCGCGGGCATATCCCGTCGGTCTTGCGAATGGACATTACATCCGATGGGGAATGGTTTCATTATGTGGAGGTACCTCATGAGCCATCGAGCGATGTATTTTTCGAGCTGGAAGATCCCCAGGAATCGGTCGACGAATCGCAGAGTCGATTTGTAACAGGTCTGGCACAGCTGCAATCGAGAAAGACGTTTTCCGGAGCGGGACTATTGGTTTTTTTGGAAGAAAATGTAAAACGATTTGAACCCGCGATTGCTCATGAAATTATGCAACTCGCAAAAGAAGTGGTCACCTGTAAAGAGACTTAGCGAGGCTTTCCATGTCCAAATCAAATACTTCGGCGTCAGTATCCCCAGCCGGTTCTCCACTCTCGATCGAGCAATTGCAATCCAAGTACGATGAGCTGAATCATAAAAAAATTGAAGCAGATACGCGTCATCGACTCACATTGGCAGAGCTGGAGAAGCTTCGAACGCAAGCCAAGGCCATGTGGGGGACCGATGATGTAGAAGAGCTCAAGTTGAAACTAGTACAGATGCAGCATGAGAATGAAGAGCGTCGTGCAAAGTATCAGTCCCAACTTGAATCCATCGAATCCGAGCTGGCCGAAATCGAAACCCAGCATCGTTTAGCTCAAGATCAGGCGTAACGCAGCAGATAGTGCTGCACGCAGCCTTCGCTGGAGTCGTTTATCCCAGCGGAATGACGGCTGGATGAAACAATCGATAGGTTGAAAAACCACCCGATAAATTGCGTACCTGAAAACCTTTTTGAGAGAGAATTCGAGTCGCCAAATAGCCTCGTTGGCCGACCTGGCAATAGGTGATGATCTGCCGATCGTTTGGAAGTTCATCTAACCGCGATCGAAGTGTATCAATCGGTATATTTCGAGCTCCAGGAATGCTCCCTGAAGTGTATTCTTCTTCAGTTCGAACATCGAGAATGCAGGCAATGGTATTGTCGATTAGCTGATCCGCGTGGATCACGGGGTGATCGCCACGCAGAACTCCCGCCGCGACAAATCCTGCCATGTTGATTGGATCCTTGGCGGAACCGAATTGGGGTGCATAGGCTAGCTCGGCCTCTTCCAGATCGAATACCGTCATACCTCCTTGAATGGCCATGGCGACCACATCGATCCGCTTGTCGACCCCTTCTCCTCCAACGATCTGCGCTCCGAGTATCCTCCCCGACGGTTCCTCAAAAAGAAGCTTGATACTCATCCCCGAGGCACCCGGATAGTAGCTGGCATGGCTGGCTGGATGGATATAGATTTTCTGATACTTCACATTGCTTTTCTTGAGCGTGCGCTCGGATGCACCGGTCGTGGCAGCAACGGAATCAAAAATACGAACGATGGCCGTTCCTTGGGTTCCTCGATAAGACATTGCACGACCGAAAATGTGATCTGCAGCAATTCTTCCCTGTCGATTGGCAGGGCCAGCCAACGCGATTTGAGCACGGGACTTCATCACGAAATCCTCGACCTCTACGGCATCTCCTACGGCATAGATATCTGGATCGGATGTCTGCATGAAGGAATTGGTGACGATTCCACCTCGCTCACCAATCGATAATCCTGAATCGATCGCTAGTTGATTTTCCGGTCGCACTCCGATCCCCAGCAGAATCATTTCCGACTGGATCCGCTCACCGGTTGTCAACTCCGCAGACAATAACGCTTGGTCCGAGGGCTCGATGGATCGGAGGGTTTGACCTAAACGCAAATCGACGCCGTGTTTTAAGATCTGACTTTCGAGGGGGGCCGTCATCTCTCGATCCATTGCGCTGAGCACTTGATTCTGCAATTGAACGAGGGTGGTTTTCACGCCTCGGCGAACAAGATTCTCGACCATTTCCAATCCGATAAAACCTGCACCGACCACGATAGCGCTTCTCATACCACGGTCCACTAAAGCGCGAATACGATCGACATCTTCCAAAGTCCGGAGGGTCAAAACATTGGGTAAATCCCGCCCGGGTAATTCGGGCCTGATAGGAGAAGCGCCAGGCGAGAGGATCAATCTGTCATAACTCTCGGTGTAAGATTCCCCTGTATCGGATAAGACAACGTGGATTTTCCGGTTTGGTCGATCGATCCTGACAACTTTGCTACAAACGCGAACATCGATTCGCAGTCGCTCTCGAAGACGCTGTGGCGAGGTGACGATTAACTTCTCCCGTTTTTGGATCTCATCCCCCACATAGTAGGGCAAGCCGCAATTTGCAAAGGAGACATATTTGCCACGCTCCAGCAAAACAATCTCCGCATTCTCTGAAAGACGACGAGCCCTCGCGGCAGCCGATGCGCCGCCAGCAACTCCTCCTACGATGACGATCTTCATGTTCTTTTTTCTATGAGCGAATACAGGAATACAGGGTAGTTCAGGCGTCGGTGTGTCTGCCGGTTCCTCGCAGCCGAACTGTCTGTCGGGACGACTGGAACTTTCGTCTTCGAAACTCAACGCGGGATGTCCGCGAACTTGTCGTTCGTGAGCTCAACTATTGCCTAGAAGGAGGAAAGTATTTCAGTCAAGACAACAAACTCGGTTGGGCAATAGATCGAAAGCTTGGCCGGTCTGAATACGGAACCTAATACGCTACTCTTATGGAGTTGCACACGTCGCACCACTGGAAGATGACCGTACTTGATTCCAAGGCATCTTGGCAAGCAACATACCCATCCCGCAGGTGTCAGTAATCCCTGCGAAGACGAGTCCTGCCCCGACAAACGCGGAGAGTCCGATGAAATACGGATGAAGCCAACTCAGGAGAACTCCGAGAAGAACCAATGAGCCAGCGGCAATGCGAACTTGACGCTCTAGGGATACAGCCTTTTTACCGCGAATGACGGAAAGTCCTGCTTCAACAGCGGCTTGAGTTCCACCCTCCAAGTTCATCACATTCGGTCGCGTGGCGAGCATTTTCTCGCAAGCCATCCGCCCTCGAGTCCCTGATTTGCACACAAAAACGATCGGATGGTTATCGGTCGGCAATTCATCCACTTTGAGTAGATCAAGTGGTAAGTTACGAGCGGATGTCAAATGAACTTCCTGATATTCGACAGGGGTTCTCACGTCGATCACATGGACCGTAGGGTTCGTTCGAAGCAAGTCGCTCAACTGCTTGGGGGTTATGGTTGCTACGCTACTCATGATTTTCTCCTTCTAAGTCACGAAAACGGACGATCATGTACCAAATCGATCCTGAATGCACCGCATGATGTTCTCGAGATGCGGCTCGCTGATGCGGTAGTAGACATTTCGAGACTCGCGGACGCTTTCGAGAAAGCCGCAGCGCTGCATCAATCTCAGATGCTCTGAGGCAACATTGCTCGGTACAGAGCATGCGTCCGCAAGTTCCCCCACGGCATACTGGCTTTCCAGGAGCATATGAATCATCTGGAGTCTGTGTGGATGGGCTAACACCTTCAAGCACTCTGCGGCTTGTGCGAACGCTTCTGGAGTCAGTCGCTTCTGACGCTTGCTGTTCGAAACGGTAGTGGATTTGGACATGGTGAAAAACCTCGATACATAAATATATCGTAATATCGCGATATGTCAATAAAAGGTTTTTCAGAAATTCATGAGGCTTTGAGGAAAGGATACGGAACCTCCATCGATCTTCGGTCCTGCAGCGGTCATCTCGACAACCGGGGGACTGCGTCGCCCCGGCATCCACTGTGTCGGCCCATTCGGGCCTCA
>JBBAXA010000009.1:88767-97263 GCA_040396935.1 Pirellula sp. | reverse complement strand
GACTGCGTCGCCCCGGCATCCACTGTGTCGGCCCATTCGGGCCTCATGAAACCATCTCGCTGGCACCGTTCGGGCCTCAAGAAACCATAGTGTCGGCACAGTTTGGGCCTCAAGAAACCATCTCGCTGGCACCGTTCGGGCCTCAATGAAACCATAGTGTCGGCACAGTTTGGGCCTCAGGAAACTACTGTGTCGGCTTTGGAATTTCGATGGATTGAACCTCCTCGACGCTCCGCGTTTTGCTACTTTCTATGAAGCTCTCCTGCTTGACGAGCCGACCCGGCACGCGATCACTAAACCATACTTTGACGGGCATGGGACCCGCTTCGTTCGATTCGGTCCAAGAATACAGTTTGCAGGGGTAAGACCGATCTCCGATAGTGACCGAGACTTCTTCTTGAAATTTGGCTTTCTGGGAAGGGATTTCAAACTGCTCTCGTGTGAATCCACTGGGGAGTCGAAACGTAGAGGGGAATGACACTTGATTTGGCTCGTTTTTCAGTTCAACCGAGTCGCGTACAACGGTGACTTGGGTCTCGATCACTACCGCTGCTTCACGTTTCTCGACCAGCTTGAGCGTGGTGGTTTCCGTGATCGCACCATTTGGATTTTCGACAACCTTCTGCCGTATCAACCGGGTTCCCTCTGGGAATTGACTCCAGTTGGTATACTCGGGATGCGGGACTGCAACAGCGGAATCCTCCGCAGGATCGATCCTGGGTTGTGTCTTGGCGACTGCTGAATTGGATCTGCCATACTCCTTTCCTGTTGGATCGCTGCAGCCGGCGGAATGGCACAACCCTATCGCCAGAAACGAAATTGCATAGGCTCGCATCAGATGATCCTTTCGGTCGGAGGAGATCGTCTACTTCTTTTTCGATTTGGATTTATTCGAACCCTGGCTTTCCTCGTCAGCAATACGTTGGTCATCTGCTTTGATCGCAGCCTTTTGCTCCTCGGTAAGAGCGTCCTTAGGGATGATGGCTTCGTTCGACCCGCCGCAACCCACGATCGAAATGGTCATGAACGCAACAAGTAGGATTCTTGGTAGATAGAAATTTCTCATCGGAGTTTCTTTGAATGGGAGAAACAGGTGAGACACTGCGTCCCACCTGTGGATAGCAAATCGATGGTCAATCGGCGTTATTCACAACCTGCCCATCATCGATGACGGTGAGATACATCCAGGTGATAGGGTCTACGTTGAACGGCGAGAACCTGACCGAACCATCACCGTAGACGGCATTCAGGCCAGCGGCGTGGCTCGAACCAAAATAGCGACGCCATGCATTTGAGCCATCGCGGTTGAGAGGAGGGCAGTTGCGGGCGTCCAGATCCGAGCGTGGGGGAAAGTGGTAGCGAATTACACATTCGTCCCAACCGGCGTTGTTCCATCGTTCGTTATCCCCTCCATCCGCTCCGTGTCGCGAAGGAGGAAGAGCTTTCTCCGCCGCCATAATGCTGTTCGATGTTCCGTCCGTCACATCACCCATGCGCCGCTTCGCACCCTGGGCGGACCACACGATGTAACCTCTCCTTCCTCCGGTGTTTCCAAAGTTTTCAGGGGTTCTTTCGTTGCGTCTTGGGCTCATTCCGAGTGGCGGGGCTGGAATGTCCCCTTGGTTCTCGTGAACCTCACCTTGATAGAAACCAGCCGAGCCAGCGTAATCGCAGCGTCCCAGTGCAGCAGCACCATAGCCGGTTGGACCGCGTCGAGAGGGGCAGTAGTAGGAGGGAATTAGAGCCCGCGCGACCGAGTCCTCACCGTTGTAGTTAGTAGGACGACCCGAATGAATGGGTGGGAGATCGAATCGAGCCAAATTGTAAACAGGCTGCTGTTCGATAAACGGTAGGATCTTAAACCAGTGACTCCATCCATTCGGATGCGCCGCATTGCAGCAGGTAGTTCCACTTTCATATTGACCAATCGGTTCGTTGTAGACCATCCCAGGCAGGGATGGATCACCGTCGTAGGGGCCTTGGGGTAGAAACTTATAAGCAGACTCATGATTGAGGAAGGCTAAGCCGATCTGCTTCAAATTGTTCGAGCACTGCATCCTTCGGGCAGCCTCTCGCGCCGCTTGCACCGCAGGGAGCAACAGACCGACTAAAATACCAATGATGGCAATGACTACGAGCAATTCCACCAGCGTAAAGCCACGAGCTTTCGGCCACCAAGCCAAACATTTCCTTCGCATGGTTCATCTCCAAAAACGACTCAAGGAACGAAGTTCAAGTAACGATGCGGTGGTTTTAGGAAGCGAAGTTGAAATGCCTAGAGCCTCGAGTCAAGCTTCGCGAACTCTTCATCGCTTGCTATTCACTTCTAAATATTCTCAGCTCGTTTATGAAGAAAGTCGGTAGATGTGGTTAACCCTTGGTTAGTTTGCTCGCGGGTGCGTTTGAGCCATCGTACAGCGACGAACGCATCGGACTTTAGGTTGAAAATCACTGCATGGCTCCAGGGATTGTCCGATGTGTTCAAGCATGCGAGGAATAGCGAAATCCTTTTGAGTCAAGTAGAGTTCTGGACTTCCGGTGCCGTTTTCTCGATGAGCAGCTCGTTCGTTCACCGCGGCCTTTTCGAGCAGATTTCCTCAGGGATTCTTCACTCTAGGGATGCTGCTGGCGAAAAGACGGGTGGGAACCAGGCATGCACGATCTGATTCGCAAGCTCTTTCTAGCGAGCGAGCCTTTTGTGGGTAGTTTGTTGGTTATCTTTCCCTTTCTTGGCAACTCGTTCTTTCAAACAGTCATGTTCGAAGCCAACGATTGGATCATCTGAGTAGAATAGATGCTTTGGCAGTTCAAAAGAGGACAGCTCTCGCGATCGCACCAATGGATATGGCCACATGCGTTTGACCGATGTTCCTCCTGTACACCGAAGAATAAAGATTTTCTTCGAACTTCATTGCGGAATCCGCAGACAAGCAAGCATCATGTGTGACTAGATGATCCCGAGACGGTTTCCTCTTCCGGCGATACGATACTGGTATCCTGTTTCGATCCTTACAACCCATCATAAAGTCCTGGAATGTCGATAAGCATTCATCCTACTTTACGCTTCGTTCTTTCCGTAATGATTCTTGCGGCTGTGCATGGGGAGCTCCTGGCTCAGTCATCGCTCGAGAGCCTTCTAGCGAAGGAATCGCCGGAGCAACTCGTTCGCGAGGCGCGAGAGCGAGGGGATGCATCTCGCGGCGCCATCGTCTTCTATCAGCCAACGATGGCATGTTCGAAATGCCACCATTCAGGGATGACAGAGGTTACTTCGATCGGTCCTGAATTGACGAGTTCCGTAGATGCTCCTTCCGATAGCGAAATCGTCGAATCGATTCTTTTCCCTTCGCGGCGGATTCGCAAGGGGTTCGAATCGGTCACCATACTGAACAAGGATGGATCGGTCCAATCAGGTATTCTCCTCGCAAAGAGCCAGGAGGCTATCACGATCAGGGATGTAAGCTCAGGAGAAACACGCCGATTGCCGGCTGAAGAGATCGAGTCGTTGAAACAGAACGCGGAATCCATGATGCCCAAAGCGCAGCTTCAGGCCTTGTCGACCAAACAACAGTTTCTCGATCTCATTTTATACCTGATTGAAATTCGTGATGGTGGAATCAAGAGAGCGAAGGAACTCCAGCCGTCTCCCAATCTTCTCTTGTTATCGGTCCCTTCCTATGAATCTCGAATAGACCATGCAGGGATGATCCGCAGTTGGAACGAGGAATCGATAAAACGCGGGGAGTCTATCTATAACCGCGTATGTGCAAATTGCCATGGTACGTTAGAGCAAGTTGGTTCGCTGCCGACATCGCTGCGCTTCGCTGAAGGAAAGTTCAAAAACGGGAGCGATCCTTATGCGATGTACAAGACCTTGACCTATGGTTTCGGCCAGATGACACCGCAACCCTGGATGGTACCTCAACAGAAGTACGATGTCATCCATTTCATACGAGAGAGATACCTCAAGGACAGAAATCCATCTCAATGGAAATCGATCGACGAGGAGTATCTGAAAGATCTTCCTGCAGGAGACGAATTAGGTCCTCCCCCCAGCAAAATACAACCGTGGAGTTCGATGGACTATGGCAATACGCTAACACATACGTACTCGATACCCGGGGATCGACTGAATATCGCCTATAAGGGGATCGCGGTACGGCTCGATCCGGGACCTGGCGGTATCGCGCGAGGTTCGCAGTGGATGGTATTCGAGTCCGATACGTTGCGTATGGCTGCGGGATGGACCGCGGATGATTCGAACGAGAGATTTATCAATTGGCGGGGCATTCAGTTCAATGGTGAGCACCAGGTTCATCCAACGATCACAGGCAGGGTTCAGTTCGCCAATGCGATTGGGCCGGGATGGGGGGAGCCAGCGACTCGAAGTTTTTCCGACGACCAACGTATTACGGGACGAGACGGTCGACATTATGGTCCGCTTCCAAAACAGTGGGGAAAGTTTCGAGGGATTTATCATGGTGAGAATGGAATTGTTTTTTCCTATTCGATTGGCAAAGCGAGCGTACTCGAATCCCCATGGATGTTCGAGGCACAAGAGGGAGTGCACGCCCCGGTGTTCGCGCGGCGGATCCGAATCGGTGCCCGCGATCATGAGCTGATTTTGCAGATTGCCGATACCCCTTCGGATGGAAAAACACTCTTGTTCGGAACGATCCAGACCCCTCCTGGAATCGAGTGGCTCGTCCAGGAGAACCAGCTAAGATTGGCGATCCAGCCAGGTAGCGAACCGATGGAACTGGACGTCTGTCTAGCGATCGCCAACGAGGAGTCTTTAACAACCGTCGGAACCAAGACGGGTTTCAAGGCGTACTCGTTCGACCGCTTCCGTCATGAAGCTATCCTGCGACCTGGTATTACTAAACAAGCAGTGGGAGCTCCTTCTCGATGGCCGCAGAAATTAGTCACTGAGGTTGTACGATCTCATTCATCTGGTCCATTCGCAATCGATACTTTAGCTGCCCCCGAGAATAATCCCTGGTTAGCCCAGATGCGTTTTACGGGATTGGATTTTCTGCCAGATGGTCGGATCGTTGTCTGCAGTTGGGATGGTGACGTTTGGATGATCGAACGATTGCGCGAGAAAGATCCTGTTACCGAGCGAGAGCGATTGAGTTGGCGAAGAATAGCAACCGGTTTATTTCAGCCTTTGGGGCTTAAAATCCATAACAACAGGATTCACCTAACCTGCCGTGACCAGTTGGTTGTCTTGCATGATTTGAATGGAGACGAAGAGATCGATTTTTATGAATGTCTCAACAACGATCATCAGGTTACGGAGCATTTTCATGAGTTTGCGATGGGTTTACAAACCGATGAATTCGGGAATTTTTATTATGCAAAATCGGCACGACATGCATTGAAGGCGATTGTTCCGCACCATGGGACCTTGCTCAAAGTAAGTGCGGATGGTTTATCAACCGAAATTGTGGCACATGGTTTTCGAGCGGCAAATGGGGTTTGCTTAAATCCGGATGGCTCCTTTGTCGTCACAGATCAGGAGGGACACTGGAATCCTAAAAACCGTATCAACTGGGTGAAAGCAAACCCTGGTGGCAAGCCTCGCTTCTATGGCAATTTATTCGGCTATACGGAGATCACCGATCCATCCGATGATAGGATGGAAAAGCCACTGTGCTGGATTACGAATGCTTTTGATCGCTCCCCTGGCGAATTGCTTTGGGTTGATAGCTCTCGCTGGGGAGCCTTGCGGGGATCTCTTCTCAATCTGTCCTACGGCTATGGAAAAGCCTATCTCGTTCCTCACGAGAAACTGAACGATCAGATGCAGGGAGGGATGATTGAGCTACCTATCCCCAACTTCCCAACAGGTGTAATGCGTGGGCGATTCGATCCCAGCGATGGTCAGTTGATCGTTTGTGGTATGTTCGCCTGGGCGGGTAGCGCTCAGCATCCTGGTGGACTCTATCGCATTCGAGCAACGGGGGAACCTTTTCATCTGCCTTTGAAGTTGCATGCAACCAAACAGGGAATCTCTCTGTCGTTTAGCGAGCCGCTGACACCGGAATCGGTTCTGCCGCAGAAGGTACATGTAAAAACATGGTCGCTGAAACGTACCGCGAACTACGGATCCAAGCATTTTGACGAAAAGGAGCTGAAGGTCGCAGGGGTTCGATTAGCGGATGATAACAAGTCGGTATTGATTGAATTGCCGGAAATCGCCCCGACTTGGTGCATGGAGATTCGATACGAATTTCGATCCAGTACGAATTTGTCAGTCGTGGGTACAATCCACAATACGATCCACCAGCTCGCTGAGTGATCTTCGTGATATTTTGGATAAAACTTTTGGCCTACTCCAATCAAGAGTGATACGTTTGATAGCTGCAGCCAAAACACCTTGGTACCGAATTCTGTATATCCAAGTTCTGCTCGCTGTAGTACTCGGTATCCTGGCCGGCTCTTTTTTCCCGGAGGGAGCGAAGCAGCTCAAGCCATTAGGTGATGGTTTCATTAAGCTGATCAAGATGATGATCGCACCGATCGTATTCTGTACCGTTGTCCACGGTGTTGCTTCGGTGGGCGATTTACGAAAGCTGGGTCGGGTTGGAATCAAGTCGCTGATCTATTTCGAAATCGTTTCAACGATCGCGCTTGTCATTGGTTTAATCGTCGTCAATATGTTGCAACCCGGGGTTGGAATCACTCCTGAAGGGAGTAGCTACCACGCCGACGAGACCGACCAGAACAAGGCGCAGTCCTTTACAGAAAAAGCGCATTCACTGAGCCTGGTCGAGTTTGTACTCAATATCATTCCATCGACGATTCTGAGCGCTTTTGTCACCGGCGATTTGCTGCAGGTTTTATTTGTATCCCTACTCATCGCTTTTGCGATCGCCGCCATGGGGGAGCGTGGCGGACCGATCCTTCACGGGATCGAGGAGGCGGGCCGATTGTTTTTTGCGGTGATGCAAATCGTTGTCAAAGCTGCTCCTATCGGTGCATTTGGAGCGATGGGCTATACGGTTGGGGCGCACGGATTAGGGTCTCTTAACAAGCTTCTCGCTCTGATGGCAGGTTTCTATTTGACCTCTGGAGTGTTTGTATTCGTAGTATTGGGACTGATCACCTGGTTCTGCGGTGTGTCGATCGTCCGATATTTGTTCTATATCAAGGATGAGCTGCTGTTGGTACTCGGCACGAGTTCATCGGAAACAGCGCTGCCTGGATTGATCGATAAGATGCAGCGATTGGGATGTTCAAAGTCGACGGTCGGTTTGGTTGTCCCCACAGGTTATAGTTTCAATCTAGATGGCACCAACATCTATATGTCCATGGCCGCAATCTTTTTAGCTCAGGCCACCAATACACCGCTCGACTTGATGGCGCAGATCAAGCTGTTGTTGATCGCTATGCTCACTTCCAAGGGAGCGAGTGGAGTGACCGGGGCTGGTTTTGTCACCCTCGCAGCAACCCTTCAGGTGGTGCCATCCATTCCAATCGAATCTTTAGCTTTGCTGGTCGGCATCGATCGATTCATGAGCGAATGCCGCGCCATTACTAACTTTATTGGAAACGGAGTAGCAGCGATGGCGATTAGTTTTTGGGAGGGAGAAATCTCGCCCGAGCAGTTAAGGGAGCGACTGTACACGGACGCGTCTAAAGCGGTTTGAATTTCTCTCGATCGGTGCTAGCAGGTTTCCTGAGTTCCTCGACGTATTGTCCAGTGCGTTCAACAAGACCAAGGAAGCAGCCATATTAGGAATCCAAGTGGTATCTCGAATTTCCGATGCAGCTGTTTCGTTATGGAGGCTATGGAGGGAAGTTCGATCTTGGATCGGAAGGATCTCGGTTCCCTGCGAAATCAGACGGTTCTCTTTCATGCTGGGATCCAACGGGATAGATCCGTGCGAGCGTGTTCCCACTCCATTCAAAATCCAACAGCCCGCGATGGATGGAAAGCGACGGGTAGCCGAAAACAAAAGATTGTTTCCCTCGGAGAGCCAGTACCAGTGAAACTTTCGAACAAGCTCGATATGATACAGAACGCCCTATTCAAAGACTCTCGTTACCTAGACCATGGCCAACTTTCATTACATTGACTACACAACCCACGGCTCCAGCATTGTGGTGACGATACTCGAAGAAAAACTGCGCGATCAACAGCTTGTCGAGAAAATCAAGGATGAATTGATTCAGGTTTTTAGTGAGGAGTCGTGTAAGTTTGCCATCATCGACATGAGTCGGGTTCAATTCATAGGTAGTATCGGTTTCCTGGCGTTCCTCGCTGTAAGAAGAATCACGGGGATTGAGCGGGTGGTTTTATGTAATCTCGATGATAACATTCGGCAATTATTTTCCATTTGTCGTTTGATCGCCAATGCAGAGAATTCGAATGCACCGTTTGAAACCTCGGCAGATATCGAGAGTGCATTACGACTTTGCGGCAGTATTGCATAGCCGGCAGTATTGCATCGCGAGCGCGCTGCGTATTGCGCAGTAAGCTCATCGGGA